>CANGHK010000020.1 GCA_947453625.1 Burkholderiales bacterium | reverse complement strand
GTAGCGACCGAAGAATTCATGCATCGGCATCCCGCGTTGGAACTGGATCTGGTTGGTTGGCATGGCCTGGCTCCGTCAATGAACAGAGTCAGCTTAGGGAGCCAGTGGCTCACCAGGTGAGCCTTGCTGAGCTTTGTGCCTAGTCAGGCAGACAGTTGACCCTCCAGAGCCTGCTCGGCGAGCGCACTTGGTGGCGCCACAGGCAAGAACAAGGCGACCACTGGCATTTCATTTCTCTTGAATTTCTGGACATCTTGCCCTGCACAGCCTTCAATGACCCGCCCGCGCATCGGCCAACACGGACTGCAGCAGCTCGAAATTGGTGCCGATAAAGCGCTGCAGCAAGCGATCACCCAACTCATCGGTCGACGCATCGCCATAAAGGATCACCGCCGCCGCATCGTCAGGCTCGCCCTGCACACGCAGCCAAGCCTGCCAAACCTTGGCCATAACCTCGCTTCCGGTGACATGACCACCGATCCAATAAACCCGCCACACGGTCAGGCACTGGCGCCCGGCTGGAGCGGCCGTTTCAGCAGCAAGCAGCCTGGCCGTCTGCCCGTCTACATGCCCCCCCCCTCCGAGCGGCATAGCCTGCACGCCGGTCGTCAGTTGATTCCACGGGCTGTGGCGCATAGGAACCAGCACATTGACCGAACTCACCAACTTGTTGCTGTCGGTCTGGTTGCGGTAATAGGCCAGGTGAACGCCCACCCTGCCCTCGGGTGAGGTGTAGGTCCGGTTGGCCTGGCTGGACGCGCCGACATACACCGGGCGCCAGGTGCTCAGGTCCTGGGCATCGGCAAGCCAGCGCGGCGCGAGCTGGTCTGGCAAGGTCAGCACCGGCGCGCGGCCGGTGTGCGCCGGCTCGGCCTGCAGCAGCAACAGCGGCAGTTGCGTGGCCGCCAGCGCCACGGCGGCCACGCCCGTGGCTCGCCAAGCCAGCCGCTGCTCGCTGAATCCCGGCGCCAGCGCCCAGTCCCGCAGCGACGCCGGCACGAGCGAATCGTCTTCAGCCCAGCGCGCGCCGATGAAGAACAGCGCCATGATCACGATGCCGAAGAAGACCCAGCCGTAGATGATGTGGTCGACACCGGTGGCCAGCTTGTTGCCTGACAGGTGGGCCAGCATCACGACCATGTAGGCCCGCAGCCAGTTGGCGACGACAGGCACGACCAGGGAGATGGCGATGAAGACCAGCCGCCGGCGGTAACTGCGGTAGTTCAGGTAGGCGAAAAGGCTGCCCACCATCACCGTGGCCATCAGGTAGCGGATGCCGCTGCATTCTTCGATGACCGACCATTGACCCGACGGGATGACGAACTGCATGCCTTCGCGGAAGACTGGCACGCCCGACAGGCGCAAGGCCAGCACCGTGAAATCGGCGGTGAAGCGCATCAGCGTCGGGGTCATGAATTCACCGATAGGCACGGCGAAAAACAGAAAACCCAGCGGAAACATCACGGCGCGGGCCACCTGCCAGCCCAGCACCGTGGGCACCGCGGCAATCACCATGGCGGTCAGGGTCAGCTGCGTGACGGCGTTCACCGACACCAGCTTGCCCAGCCACCAGACGGCCGCCAGCAAGCCCATGGGAACCACCATCCAGGGTACGGGCCTTGGCTTCAGTTGGCTGAGCAAGGCACGCTGCCGCCACACCAGCCAGACAACGATCGGCGGCACGACAAAGGCGTGGGCGAAGGTCTCGGACCGGGACCAGATCTCTACCATGCCCAGCGCCGTGACACGGAAGCACAGCAGCAGCAAGCCGATCAGCAACAGCATGGCGATGGCAGGCACCCGCCAGGCAGGCGTGATGGCGCCTGGGTGCCAGGTGATGGCGCTCATGGCACGCTGACTTCCATGTTGTGGCGGGCATCTATTGCCCCGTCGATCACGCTGTCCAGCCCGGCGCACCGCGCGGGCCAACTGAACTGGTCCTGCACCAGGCGCCGTCCCGCATGGCCTTTGCCCGCGGCCCATCGAGGCTGTGACAGCAGCCGGCTGATCTGCGACAGATAAGCGTCCGCCCCGTCAGCGGCCAGGATGCACTGCCCGGCCGGGGCATCCAGTGCCTCGATGCAGGCACTGGCGCAGACCACCGGACGGCCCATCGCCATCGCCTCCAGCACCTTGTTCTGAACACCGCGAGCGAGGCGCAGCGGTGCGACCACCACCGCGGCGTGCTGCAGATAGGGCCGAACATCGGGCACAGTGCCGGTGACCCGCACGCCCTGGCTGGCCAGGGCACGCACCGCGGGCGCCGGATTGCGGCCGACGATGTGGAATCGCAATGCCGGCCAGCGCTGCACCAGCGCGGGCAAGGCCTCGCGAGCGAACCAGGTGACGGCATCGATGTTGGGCCAGTAGTCCATCGCGCCGGTGAAGACCAGTGGCAGTTCATCGTCGGAAAAGGGCGACATCCGCTCGTGTTGCGGCGCAAAGTGATCGGCATCGACACCGTTGCACAAGGCCCGCACCTTGGCAGCACATTCGGGCGCCAGTTGGCGGAACAGCGCCACCTCCTTGTCGGTGACCAGGAAGGACTGGTGCGATCGCGCCACCACCGCGCGTTCGTAGGCCAGCAGGCGCTCACCCTCGCGGCGGTAGAGCCATGACATCGGCCAGACATGGGCCGTGGCGTATGCGGCCCATTTGGCCGAATCGACGTCCACCAGGTCGACCAGCATGGGTACGGCATCCGCCGCTTCGCAGAATTGAGCCATGGCGGACGAAAAGACAATGACGGTGGCTATGCGCTGCGTGGCCAGCGTCGCGCGCACCCAGTCATGCAGACGCCGGCTGTCGTAATAACACAGGGTCAGTGGCATGCCCTGGGCCAGTCCGGCCAGGCTGCGCAGGCTGGCTGCGCGGGGCTGAAGCCTCACGGCGCACAGGTCGGCGCACAGGCTGCGCAGCGCCGGCAGGTGAACCTCGTCGTCGGGATCGTCGATGAACGTGCCCAGAAATACCCGATGGCGCGCGGCCAGATGCTTGAGCAAGTGGTGAGACCGCACCTTGTCGCCCTTGTCGGGGGGGTAGGGCATACGGTGCACCAGGTAAAGGATATTGGCCACGCCCAGCTCACCCCAGGTTGCGAACGACGAGGGGGCCCAGCCAATTGGCCATACCGATCGGCAGGTGCTGCCAGGTCTTGATCAGCAACTGGTACTTGGCGTTGTTCGGGTTGTTCTGCGGCACGGCGTCGCGCTTGTAGAGGCAGTACTCGTAGTGCAGCGGTGTGGGCTCGAAGCCCCAGTTCTTCTTGAAGGCATAGGGCCCGGTGCCCACCTTGCTGCGGCCGTAGTCGAACACCTTGAGGCCGCGCGCGCAGGCCAGACGCATCAACTCCCAGTATTTGAAGTCGTTGGCCGCCAGGTCGCGCGCGGCCTCGTCATCACCCGCGTAATACGGCAGCACTTCATCGCGGAAATAAAAACTCATCACGCTGGACAGCGGCCTGCCCTCGGCCGAAACCACCGTGAGCACCTCGCAGTCGGCGCCGAACTCGTCGCGCAAGGCCTGGAACCAGCGCTTGGGCATCGCCGGCGTGCCGTGGCGATGCACGTTGTCGGCGAACAGGGCGAAGAAACGGTCAACACCGGGATCGATCTCACTGCGCAGCCCTTTCTTGATGCCCTTGCGCACCATCGCGCGCTGCTTGCGCGGGATAGCCAGCATGTTGGCCTCGACCTCGGGCAGGATGGGCTTGCGAAAGGCGACGTACAGGTCCTGCAGCGGCCAGTCGGGGTGGCGGCGCCGCACGTTGCGCAATTCGAGGTGTTCGACACCCAGGTCTTGGGCGATCTTCTGTGCCTCGACTTCCAGGGCTTCGGCCGCCAGGTCGTTGCTGGCAGCCACGCCGCCATAGACCGTGAACGGCAGACCCACCAGCGAATGCCCGAACAGCAGGCTCTTGACCTGCGCCAGCGGCAGCACACCCTCGATCCGCCCACCGCGCTGCGCGTAGAGAAAGTAGGTCGAGTGGCGAAAAACCTGGCCCAGCACCTTCTGCCAGCCGGCACGGTGGAAGAAAGTGGCCTGGGGGCAGGCCAGCACGAACGCATCCCAGCGCGCCGCGGCGGCTGTATCTTGGACGGCCAGTCGCTTGATTTCGACCACGGGCTAGGGCGCACTCAGGACCGGGACACCGCGGGCTGCGAGCCGGGACCGAATCGGATCAGGCGATCCGAGAAAGATCTCGTCCATGCGTCCCCAGCGGAAATCGCGCAACAGCGGGTCGAGGCGGCGCTCCATGCGATCGATGTTGACATGGTGCCGGAACCGAGTCTTCAGGTCGATGCCGGCCACCCGCGGCTGCGCGGGGTCGATCTCCCAGGGGTGGAAGTAGAAGATGGCCGATTGGCGATCGACGGCATTGACTCGGCCAATCATCCAGCGCGACAGCGCATAGGGAAGCAGGCGAAAATAGCCGCCACCACTGGACGGCCAGTTGCGCCCGCCCAGGCGCAGCGTGGTGATGGGGATCTCCACAAGACCCTCGCCCACCGCATGCGCAAAGCGCGGCGCGTCGGGCATGCCATAGTGGTCGTGCTGGATCGGGTAGAGGCTGGAGCTGTAGCGGTGGCCGGTGGCCTGCAGGCAATCGAAAGCCCACAGGTTGCCTTTGCCTATCGAGAAACTGGGCGCGCGGTAGCCCTGCACCGCCACGCCGCCGATGTCCTCGAGCAACTTCTTGGCGCGCACGATGTCCTCGGTGAAATCCTCGCGCCCGAGGTCGCTGGCACGCTGATGCCCATAGCCGTGGCTGGCCAGTTCATGACCCTGGGCCACGATGCCGCGCACCAATTGCGGGTAGCGCCGGGCCACCCAGCCCAGCGTAAAAAAAGTCGCGCGGGTGCCATGCCGGCCCAGCAGCATAAGGATGCGCTCGACATTGCGCTCGACCCGGCACTCGCGGGTGTCCCATTCGTTGCGCCGGATATAGGGCGCCATCGCCGAGACCTGGAAATAGTCCTCGACGTCGATCGTCATCGCGTTGGTGATGGCCGACGCCGTCATGCCGGGGCTGGGATAGGCTGCCGGAGGGTTGCGGCGCAGGCTCAAGGCGCGCCCGGGCCCAACCATTGCCACAGGTCGGCCGCGATGCGGTCGGCGGCCCGGCCGTCCCAGAATTCAGGCACGCGGCCGCGTTTGCCCGCGCCGCCCAGAATCTCGGCAACGCCCGCCAGGATCGCTTGCGGGTCGCGGCCCACCAGCGTGTTGGTGCCTTGTTCGGCGGTGATCGGGCGCTCGGTGTTTTCGCGCAACGTCAGGCAGGGAACGCCCAGCGCAGTGGTTTCTTCCTGCAGGCCGCCCGAATCGGTCAGCACCAGCGTGGCATCGCGCATCAGCCCAAGCATTTCCAGGTAGCCCTGCGGTGGCAGCAGCGCCATGCGCCGGGGGTCGATCAGGCTGGACAGCCCGAAACGCTCGATGTTGTTGCGGGTGCGTGGGTGCAGCGCGAAGACCAGCGGCAGGCTGGACGCCACCTCACGCAGCACGTTCAGGAGACTGCGCAGCGCAGCGGCATCATCGACGTTGGATGGCCGGTGCAAGGTCACCACGCCGTAGCCTTTTGCAGCGTCAAGCCAGGCCGGATCCACGCCGTGGGCACGCAAGGTGTCAGCGGCAGGCCGGGCATTCGGGCGGTGCGCCACCAGAGAATCGATCATCACGTTGCCCGCAAAAACTACCCGCTCGGCAGCCACGCCCTCGCGCAGCAGGTTGGCCAGCGCGCTGCGCTCCGTGGTGTACAGGCGATCGGCTATCTGGTCAGTCAGCACGCGGTTGATCTCCTCGGGCATCTTGCGGTCGTAGCTGCGCAGACCGGCTTCGACATGGACCACCGGCACGCCCTTCTTCACCGCCACCAGCGTGCAGGCCAGGGTCGAGTTGACGTCGCCCACCACCAGCACGCAGGCCGGCAGGTGCGCGTCGAGCGCGGGCTCGAAACGCCGCATCACGTCGGCAGTCTGCACCGCGTGGCTGGCCGATCCCACCTCGAGGTCGAGGTCGGGCCGCTGCAGGCCGAGGTCCTCGAACAACTGATGGCTCATGCCTTGGTCGTAGTGCTGACCGGTGTGGACCAGCAGCGCGGGCAGCGGCGGTTGGTGCGCCGCCAGGGCCCGCAGGATGGGGGCCATCTTCATGAAATTGGGTCGCGCCCCAACCACACACATCACCGGGCCCCGAAGGCGTGCGTTGCCGGCCGGTGACCTGTCGAAGGCATTCGCTTCAGTGGTGGTGCCACTCATTTGAGACTCTCATCGACCGGCTTCTTCACCGCGCTGACCAGTTGCTGCAGCATCGCCAGCAACTGGAGATTGGTTCGCTCGAGCCGCAGCAAGCCGCGCTCGACGCGCTGCAACTGGTCGCCGCGCTGTTCGGACGCCAGACGGTTCAACTGGCGCGACATCGTGTCGGCGGCCGCCGGATCGACCTGCAGCTTGTTAAGGTCGACATCGAGCACCGGCGCAGCCGTGCTGGTCCCACCCGTCGACGGGTCAAGCAGCGGGCTCTCGGACACGGCAGGGCGCCGCGCCGGCACCTCGGCCTCCTGGGCAAACTCCCGCACCACTTCGTTGACGTCGATCATCTCGAGGTGGACCTTGTTGGCCAGGAACCCGGCCAGCAGCAGCCGGTCGCAGACCGAATTGATGCGTCGCGGGATGCCGCCGCTGGTCTTGAAGATGGCCTCGAAGACGGCGGGCTCGAAACTGGGCTTGCCGGTGGATCCGGCGCATTTCAGGCGGTGCTCGATGTAGTGCCGGGTTTCATCGAGGTCGAGCGGGCCGATGTGGCAGGTCGCGGCCACGCGCTGGCGGAACTGCTCCATCTCGTGCCGCTGAAGGATCTCGCGGAACTCGGGTTGCCCGACCAGAAAACTCTGCATCAAGGCCTGGTTGCCGAACTGGAAGTTCGACAGCATGCGCAGTTCCTCGACCGCCCGCGGCGTCAGGTTCTGCGCTTCGTCGACGATCAGCAGGCAGCGCTTGCCCTTGCTGGTCTGGTTGATCAGAAAAGCTTCCAGAGTGATCAGCAACTCGGACTTGGGCACGTCTTTGACCTTGAAGCCGAACGACGCGCCCACCATGCGCAGCGTGTCTTCCGCACCGAGTTGGGTCGTGACCAGGTGGCCCACCACCACGTTGCTGCCATGCAGCCCGTCGATCAGCGTGCGCAGCAGCGTGGTCTTGCCGGCACCGACCTCGCCGGTGATGACGATGAAGCCCTCGTTGCGCGAAACACCATAGTCCAGATAGGCCTTGGCGCGCCGGTGCTGCTTGCTGCCGAAATAGAAGCTCGGGTCCGGGTTGAGCTGGAAGGGCTTGTTGCTGAGCCCATAAAAGGATTCGTACATGGTTCAGAACCGGTAGCCGTAGGTGGCAAAAGCCGCACTCTCGTTGTAGGAGGCCCGGTAGCGCTTGTAGACCGCCCGCCTAGCCCCGCAAGTCAGGTTGCTGCGATCGGTCAAGCCAAGCGCGTACTGCAGCCTGAACTCGCGCTGGTCGCTGTCCTGCTCGGGCCGGTCACCGTAGCCATGCTGGTAACTGAGGGTCAGGTTGAGCGAAGAGGCCGGCGTCAACCGGTGCGACAGGTTCATCGAGATGTTGTCGGAGACGATGCTGGCGGTGCCGACGAAATCAGCGCCTGGAAGCGGCGCACCGGTGATCGGCAGGGTCACGCTGCGGTTGATCGCCAGCACCGCGGCGGCACGCAGACCGCGGTAGGCCACCGAGGCGCTCTGACCCCGCACCACCGTCTGACCCGTCCGCAGGAAGCCGGTTGCTGCCCCAGACGACGCCGCAAGCCCGTTCGCCTTAAGGTAGCTGTTGACCAGATCGGTCCGCTTGGCCGGATCGGGCTCGATGGCTGCAAACTGCGTGAAATACAGATCGAAAGTGGTGCCACGGCCGGCCGCGGTGATGCCGTTGCCGGAACTGTTCAAGCTGCTCGCGTCGCTGAGGGTCCAGGTCGTCAGCGCCGTGCGGTGTTCTAGACGCAGCGAATGCGAATGGCCAAAAAAACGCTCGTCGAGTTGGGCCGCCAGCATTGTTCGGGGCGAAGGGGCCCAGGTCAACCCCAGGCCATAGTTCCAGTAGCCGGCACGCTGGAAACCGGCCAGATCGGTGTCTTCTGCGCCGGCCGACGCATTGACCAACAGGTCGAGCGCGTCGATCCTGCGGCTGATCGTCCCTATCAGTCGGCTGTCGACCGTCGCACCGCGACCGGCGGCGTAGTCCGACTGCTGGGCGCTGAAGTCGACCGACCAGCCGACGACGCCAGGCGACGACGGCCCCAGGCGAATGAAAGCGCTGGTGCTGGTCGAATCGCCGGCGCTGGTGCGGCTTGCGCTGTTGAGCGTATGGCCCAGACCGGCGGCGTACTCGACCGCGGGCCCCAAGTGCCCCTTCAACCTTGGCGTGACGCTCAAGGTTCGGTATTCGGTGACATTGGATGAGGGCAGACCACCGAGGCCAGGCTGCGCGCCAAAGGCTGACACGGCAGTCTGACCTATCGAGGCACTGACCCCGACCGATGCGCGACCCTCGATGAGTTCGGTGTCGAAGTTTGCCGCCAGCGAATTCTGGCGATTGATCGAGCTGCGGCTGACGTCACGGGCATAAAAATTGCCGGTCAACCCGTAGTTCAGGAAACCCTGGACTCTTCCTGAACGGCTGCCTACGGCCAGGCTTGCTGTGACTTGCGTGATCGATTCAGATCGCTGGCCAGTGGCCGCCAAGTCGACGTTGTTGGTTACGGTCTCACCGAGTTGCAGACTGGGCACCAGCGTGAATCCGGCCGCCGTCTGCGCGCAGGTCGAGGTCATCGGGAAACAGGTCGAAGCCAACGCAATAGCCAACCCAGTCAATGGGTTCGGCATGACGCGCGATGAATTCAGCGATTCGGTGTCCACGGCAAGAGGCTTAGCGTGCCGCAGCCGATTGGAGCTCAGCATCCTTCGCCGCGGCAGCGTGCTCTTCCCCGTAGCCGTAACCATACCCGTAGCCATAGCCGTACCCGTAGGCCCCTTGCGAATCGGTGCGGGCCTTGTTCAAAACCATCAACCGGATGGGACAGGACTCGATGGTCGAAAGCGCATTTTGGACGTCGGCCTGCAAGGTCTTGCCGGCCTGCACCACCAAGACCACCTGGCCCATCTGGGATGCCAGCACCCGCGCCTCCGTGGTCAGCAACAATGGCGGCGAGTCGAAGATGATGATGCGGTCCGAATACCGGGACGCCATGTCATTGAGCAACTGGCGCATGGTGTCGCTGGCCAGCAGTTCGGTCGACTTCGGATTCGGCCGGCCGCTCGGCAATAGGGTCAGCTTGTCGATGTTGGTCCGCATCAGCACATCGCTCATCTGGGCTTTCCCCTCCAGCAGATCCAGCAAGCCAGGCTCTTCACCCAGCCCCAGTTTCTTCAGCAGCGACGGCCTCGCAACGTCCGCATCCACCAGCATGACGCTGTGGTCCAACTCAGAGGCAATGCTCATCGCCAGATTGATGGACGTGAAGCTCTTGCCTTCGCCGGGCAGCGCACTGGTCACCATGATCAGGTTGCCATGGTGAACCCTGGCAACCCCCTTGCCGATGGCATTGGCGATCAACGGGCGTTTGATGACCCGGAACTGGTCCGCGGTGTGGCTGCGCGGCGCAGACGGCACCAGGTAGCCCGCTGTGGCCAATGCTGAAATATCCAGTTCAATCTGTCTGGAAAGACTCGGCGCCACATCTTGCGCTGGCGATGGGCGTTCATGGATTGCACCCGCCGCAGACCATGTCGGGCCATCCACTGGGGCGCTGGCGCTCCCATCGCGAAGATCGGGAACGGTGATGCCAGCCTCGCGGATCTGGGCCAGCCGCTCGGCGGCCTGCTCTATCAAACTGCTCATCGTCGTCAACCTTGCTGCCGTGATGCAAGAATCGAGAGAGTGACCATGGCCACCATGAAGGTGACCAGCAAGCTGCCCGTCCCCAAGAAGAAGCGCAGACGGCCGGACCGCTCCCGCTTGCGGTCGTCATCGGTCAATATCATCGACACGACACCCAGCAGAGGCAACCCTGTCTTGCCGCGCAACTCTTGCCCGTCGTGGTAGACCGGCCTCAACTGGCTGGCAGCAAACATCGTCAAGACGCCCGCCGCCAATGCGCCACCAAGGGCTGCGCCCAACAGCATCAAGCGGTTCGGCGACACCGGCTTGGGCGACACGCGAGGCGGATCGATCAGGCGAAAATCCACCATGCCCGACGCCATGTCGAGGTCGCCCGACATCACCGCAGATTGCCGGCGCGACACCAGGCTTTCGTAGCTGCTCTTGATGATGCCGTAGTCCCGGTTGAGTTGCGCCGCTTCTGCCTCGAGGCGAGGCGCTGTCTTCAACTGCTCCTTGGCAGTGGCAAGGCGCGCCTGATACTCGCCAACCCGCGCCTTCAAACCTGCAACCTGCAGTTCTGCTGCCGCCAGCATCCGACCCATCTCCTGGGCCATCAGGCTCGACCCGCCAGCGCCGCCCGTCACGGCGGCCGGCGCCGCCAGCGCCGCCTTGCGCAATTCAGCCACCTCCCGGCGCCTCTGCTCCTCCAGGTCCTTGATCAGTCGCCGGGTACCCACGATGTCCGGGTGCATCTCGGTGAAACGCTGAAGCAAGCCATCCAAAGTACGCTTCTGCGCGTCGATCCGGGCATCGATTTCCGGTGTTGACACCGGGATCACCAGGTCCGCGGCAGCCGAAGCCGCCGATGAACCCGCCAGAAGGGAATTGGCAGACGCCGAACGTTCCGCCTGGACCTGCTTTCTTGCGGCATCCAGTGACATCTCAGCCTCTCGCAACTCGAGCTTCGCCGCTTCCAACTGGCTGCCGATCTCACCCAGCCGAGACGTGGAATCACGGCCTTCACTGACCTGGAGGTCGATGTTTCGAAGCCGGAATTCCTTGACTTTCGCCTCGGCCTCTTCCAGCTTGCCTTCATAGATTTTTATCTGTTCGTCGAGAAACACCTTGGCCGAGTCGGTGTCCTTGCGACTGGCGCCAAGACTCGACTCGACAAAGATAGACACCAGAGACTGGATCACCCGCTTGGCCTTGTCCTTGTCCGCATCTACATAGACCAGGGAGTAAAGATTGTCGCGACCGGTGCTCTTGATCTCTATCGTGCGCATCAAACCCTCGACCAACGCATCCTGCTGGCTCCTGGACTCCGTCTTCAGGTCGAGGTCAGCCATGCGAACCAGCTTTTCAAGGTTGGGGCGACTGATCAGCGTCCTGCTGAGCATGGAGACCTGTTGGTCGACATTGGGTTGAACGGCCAACCCGGACATCAGCGGTTTCAGGATCGACTGGGTGTCGACAAAGATACGGGCCATGGCTTCGTATCGATCGGGCATCCGGAGGGCCACGGCAGCGCCGGCCATGCCCACGATCCAGGCCACGATCAGCCCGACCCATCGGAATTTCCACATCCCTCTCAGCACCGGGGTGACCCGGCTGATCAATTCTTCCATCTTTTTGGGCTCTGCCGGTAGTCGATTGGAATGCGAACGAGGTTGCCGCTGCTTAGAACAGACTCTGCGGAATCACCAGGATGTCGCCAGGCCGCATCTCGACATTGGCCGACACGTCACCACGCTTGATCAAGTCCTTGAGACGCACAGCGTACTGTTTTCCGCCTTCGCCGGTGCGCAGGATGCTGGCATTGTTGCCGGCGGCAAAGTCCGTCAGACCGCCCACGGCGATCATCACATCGAGCAAGGTCATGTCCTTCTTGTAGTTGAGGAACTGCGGCCTGGCAGCTTCGCCCACGACCCGAATCTGCTCGCTGTAAGGTCCGACGAATCCCGTCACCAGCACCGTTACGACCGGGTCTCGAACGTATTTGCTAAGTTGCTTCTCGATATCCCGTGCCAACTCGGTCGACGTCTTGCCTTGGGCCAGGATCTCCTCGACCAGTGGTGCGGCCACCTTGCCGTCGGGGCGTACCGGCACCGACATCGACAACTCCGGGTTGCGCCAGACCACGATGTTCAGGCTGTCGCCTGAGCCTATGACATAGGTGTAGTCGTCAACCTTGGCGCTCGCGGGCGCTGGCGGAAAGGCTGTCGTGTTCGCGCAACCCAACATCATCGCGCAGGCACAAGCCAGCAGCGCGCCAGGCGCGCCAAGGCCAAAGGTGAAGGACGACAGGTTCATGTTGCTTACCCCGAAATGCAATATTCATACAAGGCGCATTTGCGCCGAGACGGCCGCCGCCAGGATCCGAAAATCCCGCCCCGCCCCGCCCCGCCCCGCCCAGCGACAGCCGTAGCGCCATGGAAGACAGCCGCAGCAATCATGGCATAGGTTTTCAAAGCTGCGGCCGCCTCTCAATTCCGACACCCCCAGAAGGCAACATTGTTCACGACTGTCGCTGCGTCCATTCGGGTCAGGCTCATTCCACATGCGGACTGTCAATGGAGAGCGCCGCTTTGGCCGTTCCAGCCCGGGGTGACCGACGCCGGCTCCATCGGGGCTATCTCCGAGCCCCGTCGTCGTGCTCCCGTTGGGGTGAGGGCCATATCTCGCCTGTTTTCCTACAAGACGGTGCTCGCCAGTCCCGGCCCGGCTTGCGGCCCGATAGCAAGAGGACCTGTGCTGCAGAAGCATTGCGATCGCTGGCATCGAAAGGATGCTTGGTGGGCAGTTGGATGCCGACGACAGTGGCACATGTGGCGAGTTCGCCGCGACCTCAGCAGGCCAGTCCAATCCGAGGCGATTTCCTGCATGACGATGTTCAGAGTTCAAGGGTAAAAATCACGAAGTCTGCGCAGCAGATGGGCAAGCGACCTTGCGACTACGTGATCAAGGGGCGGGGACGAACGACATACTGCGAGACAATGAAGGCGGCGCGAGGCGCTCACCATTTGCGCTGCGTGGCACAGGGACTTCGTCACTCTCGGAATCTGAAACCACATGAAGCAACGCCATAGCGGAACCGCAGTCCTCATTATCCTGGCCATGCTTCTGGCCGCTGGCTGTGGCAGCGAGTCCCCTGAGCAGCAGCTCGCCTCCGCCAAGGACTACCTGCAGAAGAACGACACCCTGGCGGCAAAGCTTCAAATCAAGAACGCCCTGGAGTCAAACCCGAGCCTGGCGGAGGCGCGCTTCCTCCTGGGGACTGTTCTGCTGAAAGAGGGCAACGCCAGCGCCGCGGAGATCGAGCTGCGGAAAGCGCTCTCGGCCAAGCACCCGGACAGCTTCGTCGTGCCCGAGCTGTCGCGCGCCCTGCTGATGACGGACCAGGCCAAGAAGGTGGTGGACGAATTCGCTGCCACCCAGTTCGACAAGCCGGCCGCCAACGCAAGCCTGCAAACCACGCTGGCAGCGGCCTACGCAGTCTTGGGCAAGTCCGAACAGGCACAGGCTGCGTTGAGCGCTGCGCTGGCAGCCGACCCAGGCTACTCGCCGGCCATTCTTGCTGCGGCGCGTCAAAAGGCCTCGGCCCGGGATTTCGACGGCGCGCTCTCGGCGGTAGAGAGCGTGACATCCAGGGATGCCAGCAATTCGGAAGCCTGGAATCTGAAGGGCGACGTCCTTCTGACTGCCAGAAACGACAGCAACGGCGCGTTCGTTGCCTACAAGAAATCAATTGAAGTCGACCCCAAATTCTGGCAAGGGCATCTGGCCTTGCTGACGTTGCAGATGCGGCAAGGCAATGTCGATGAGGCCTCAAAGCAGCTTGAACGGCTGAAGCCGCTGGCCCCGAACAACCCGCAGGTGAAATACTGTGAAGCACTGTTGTCCTACCAGAAGAAAGAATTCAAGCTGACCAGGGCGCTGTCCCAACAGCTGGTGGCGTCTTCTCCAGGCAGTCCGCTGATTTTGGAATTGGCAGGAGCGGCAGAGCTCCAGATGAATTCGCTGGCGCAGGCCGAAATCTATCTGACGCGGGCGATCCAAGTGGCGCCACAACTTGCGTATGCCCGCAGCTTGCTGGTCATGACCTACCTTCGATCCGGCCAACCCACGAAGGCGCTTGAGGCACTGAATGCAGGCATGGGCAAGCACGGCCTCGACCCGAAAATGTTCGCGCTCGCCGGCGAGGTCCATCTGCAGAATGGCGATGCGCCTAAGGCCGAGGAGTACTTCGGCAAAGCCTTGAAGCTCGACCCCGAAAATGCCGGCAGACGCACAGCGCTGGCGGTCACTCATCTGGCGGGCGGACAGACTGGGGCGGCCATCGATGAGCTTCAGGACATCGCCTTGTCCGACAGCGGCGTCACGGCCGACCTGGCGCTGATCAGCGCTCACCTCAGACGCAGGGAGTTCAACAATGCCCTCGCTGCGATCGACAAGCTCGAGGCCAAGCAGCCCGAAAAGCCGACCGCGGCCAACCTGCGTGGGCGGATCCTGCTGGCGCAGAGAGACAAGGTGGCGGCCCGCAAGAGCTTCGAGCGGGCACTGGCGATAGCTCCGAATTTCTTCGCCGCCGCAGTCAGCTTGGCGGCGATGGACATGGCCGACAAGAAGCCTGACGACGCGAAGGCGCGCTTCGAGGGTTTGCTGGTGAAGAACCCAAAGGACAGCAGGGCACTCGTGGCTCTCGCCGAACTCGCCGCCTTCCGGGGAGCAGGCAAGGAAGAGGTGGCGGGTCTGTTGAGCCAGGCGGTCGAAGCCAACCCTGCCGAGTTCCAGCCGCGTCTTCTCTTGGTTGAGCTTTACCTCAGGACCAATGATCCCAAGCAAGCCACCGCCGCAGCCCAGAGCGCGGTGGCGGCGCTGCCGCAGAGCCCGGAAGCACTGGCCGCATTGGGCCGTGTGCAGCAAGCTTCGGGCGACCTGAACCAAGCCATCACCACCTACGGAAAACTGGTGGCGATGCAGCCGCTGTCGGCGCAGTCCCATATTCTCCTGGCCGAGGTTCAGGTAGCCAGCAAAAATAATCAGACTGCTGAGCAAAGCCTGCGCAAGGCCTTGGAGATCAGGCCCGACTTGTTGGAAGCCCAGCGCGGGTTGATCCTTCTGGCCCTCGAGGCAAAGCGCTATCAGGATGCCGTCAAGATCGCCAGGGCGGTGCAGGAACAACGCCCGAAGGCCTCGGTGGGCTTCTTGCTGGAGGGCGACTTGGGCGCGGCGCAAATGAATTGGGATGGCGCGGCGGCCGCTTATCGAGCCGGACTGCAGCGCCAGGCCAGCACGGACCTGGCGCTCAAGTTGCGCACGGCGTTGATTGCCTCGGGCAAGGCCGCCGAATCAGAAAAGTTCACCGCCACCTGGCTCAAGAGTCATCCCGAGGATCTGGCATTCCTCTTCCACCTTGGCGACGCAGCACTTGCGGGCAAGGATTTCATTGCCGCCGAGAAGAATTATCTGGCCGTGCTGCGGATTCAGCCAAACAGCGCAGTCGCACTGAACAACCTGGCTTGGGTGACAGCCCAGCTGGGCAAGGAAGGCGCGATCGCGTACGCGGAAAAGGCGACCAAGCTCGCACCCGGCCAGCCGGTATTCATGGACACTCTGGCCATGCTGCTGGCAGAGAAGAAGGAATACGCCAAGGCCATCGCCTTGCAGAAGAAGGCACTCGAATTACAGCCGGAGAACGCCGGACTCAGGCTCAATCTTGCGAGAATCCTCGCCAGAGCCGGTGACAAGGGCGAGGCGAAGGCCGAGCTTGAAACGCTGACCAAACTGGGCGGAAAGTTCGCTGGCCAGACGGCGGTGGCTGCCTTGCTGAAGAGCCTCTGATCAGAGGTTGAGACAGTCTGTCGATCGCGCTGAACTGCGCCCCATGCGTTACTGCGAGGTCAAGCCAGATCAGAAGCGGATGGATCCCGCGAGGATCCATAGTTCCGTCAAAGCCCCGGCGGTCTTGTTGGTAGTGGATCGCTGACACGCCAAAGAGCAACTCATCAGATTCGGCAGCGCCCCCACGCTTTCAGAAATAGAGCAGTTCCGGTAGCCCTTTGCGAGGACAGCGCGTGAAGACCCCGGCATCGCCGATCGGTTGCGAAAAGAGCCACGTCATGCTTGGCAAGCGTTTCCATTCAGAGGACCGATGTTCTCCTGACTCTTCGTCTGCTTTGGCAGTTCGCTTCCCCAGCGATCGGTTTCTTGATGGGCTCGATTCGATCACTTCAAAAACCTGGCCCACGGATTTGATGCAGGGTCGCAAAGACCTGAGACCAAAACAGAAGCAATAGTTTAAGGACACCATGAGGGATCTGTCATCTGCCATTCTGGATTGGCAAGCGCTGCTAGGGCAGTCAGCGGTCTTGCCTGGCCCTGCAGCACAACGAACTTATGGGTTAGACGCCAGCGGAATCGAGAGGACTATTCCGGCGGCACTGCTGATCACCCAGGCCGACGACTTGCCGGCAGTGATGCATATTGCGTCCAGGTACAGTGTTCCCGTCTACCCGATCAGCACGGGCAAGAACTGGGGCTATGGCACCGCGTTGCCCGCGCGCGGCGGAAGCGTCATCATCGATCTCTCTCGCCTGCAGCGCGTTATCCACTTCGATGCGGAGCTTGGGGTCGTGACCGTCGAGCCAGGCGTCACGCAGGGCATGCTGGCGGACTTTCTGGAGGCGGGGAAGCATCCTTATCTGGTACCGGTCACCGGGGCAGGGCCCAGTTGCAGTGTGCTCGCGAATGCATTGGAGCGCGGCTACGGCGTGACCCCGCTCGTTGACCACTTCTCGGCGCTCACAGACATCGAGGCCGTTCTTGCAGACGGCACGTGGTACCGCACCGCGATGCATGAGGTCGGCGGTCGGGATCTATCCCGCCTCTTCAAGTGGGGCATCGGTCCCTATTCAGCCGGCCTGTTCACCCAAGGTGGCTTTGGTATTGTGACGCGTGCAAGCATTGTGCTGGCGCGCCGGCCCGAATGCGTCAAGGTCTGCCTCTTCGGTTTGCGAAGCGATGACTTGCTCGAGGCAGCAGTAGAACGCATTCGCAACATTCTTGTGCAGTTGCCAGGAACCGTCGGAGCGATCAACCTGATGAACCGGCATCGTGTCCTGAGCATGACCGCGCCGTTCCCCGCCAACAGACTTGACGCCGACGGCATGATTCCTGCGTCCGTCATCGATGAATTGGGGAAGCAATATCAGATCCAACCCTGGACCGGCTTTGCCACCCTCTATGGCACCCATCGAATGGTGGCTGCAGCGCAGAAAGAGATGAGGGCGGCGTTGCGCGGTGTAGCCAGCCGGGTGCTGTTCATTTCACCTGCCGGGGCTGTTGGTCTGGCCAGGCTTGCGCAATGGCTTCCTGGTGCCATGGGCAGACGGCTGGGCAGCGCGGCCTCAACCTTGGCGAAATCGCTGGAACTGGTTGCCGGGCGCCCCAATGAAACTGCGATGCCATTGGCCTACTGGCAAAACCCGCGGAAACTCCCAGCGGGACCACGAGACCCTTCGCGCGATGGCTGTGGCCTGATGTGGTACTCCCCACTGGTGCCAATGCGCCCGGCCGGTGTTCGTGCCTATGTAGGCATGGTGAGGCAGCTCACACCCAGACATGGCATCGAGCCGCTGATCACATTCACATCACTGAACGACCGGCTGTTCGACAGCACGGTGCCCTTGATCTTCGAACGTGACGATGAGGCCGCATTGCTGTCTGCCAGAGCGTGCTACGCCGAACTGCTGGAAGCCGGGCGACTTCAAGGCTGGTTCCCTTACCGGGTAGGAATCGACACGATGGACAAGATCAGTTCGCTTCAGACCGAGGCGAAGGCCTTTCACGATCGCCTGCGCAAAGACCTCGACCCGCAAGACCTTCTGGCACCTGGGCGCTATCGGTCGTAGGGCACGACAGAAGCGCACCGGACGGAGAATTGTCGGAATTCTTTACATGTGGCTGCTGGAATCGGTCAGCGCTCATTCCGAGCGATATTTTTATTAACTCAATCAACAACTTACGATGATCCAGAGGAGTTGGCATAGCGTTTGCTTTACCCAGTCGCGACCTCAGACACAAGAGCGGTGGTCGTTACATGACGCGGATGTCAAGAAACCCATGGAGCTTTACATGAAAATTGCAAACTGGACTATCGCAGCCGCCGCTGCGCTTTCAGCAACTGGCGCGCTGGCCGGGCCGATCGCTCTCCCGGCAGGACCCTATTCTCTTCAGTACTACAACGCAGAGCAGTTCAGCGCAACCAATGATATCAATAACATGAGCGGCGGCAAGGAGGGCAACTGGGGGATCATGCAAGTCTCCAATATCGTGAAGGGTACAGCACTTCCTCCGACGGGCTCGGACATTCAAGGGGGCGGGACCCCGTTCTTTGTCGATCAGCTATTTCCGATCGGGGGCGCCCAGATACTTGGAATGTTCTATGACATTCGACATGATGCCGTGGGCACGACAGGCACCAGATCGCACGGCGGGAAAATCGATCTTTATTGGTGGCAAGGCGTCGCGGCGCAAAACGTCGGGACTGAATTGAGCAGCGGTGCAAACCTTGCCAAGCGCACGGCACAGAACGAGTATACCGGCTTCACATGCGCGAGTGGCAACACCGCGAACTGCACATTCCTGGGCGAATTGACATTCGAGCCAGGGGTCGAGCCCGGTTACCCGGCGGCGACTGTCTTTACACCTACCGATCCACAATCCCTGGACGGGACGTCGAAAAGCTACCTGAGTGTTGATACGTCCAAGCTTGGCGCCTGGACGACGACCTTGGACGGGAACTACTTCACGCTGGATCCGTGCAACAATCCCGTCGGGAAATCCTACAGTCCGGGTGATATTTGCCCGGTGACTGGCCTCCCAGTCGGAGGTCCAGGCGGTGTTTCAATGACTGCGGCTCAGGACGTGCGGTTGGATAATAATTTTACGCGCAGCGGTGCAACCGCATGGGATATTGCCGGGACGGATACCATCGGACTTCGCAGCAACGACCCGGCTCGCGGTCTCGCAGTTCCTGAGCCGGGAAGCTTGGCGCTTGCAGGACTGGCCTTGGTTGGCCTCGCGGCAATTCGCAGAACTCGCAAAGTCTGAATCCAGGCTGCGCAACCCTCCATGAGCGGCGCTGCGGCGCTGCTTTTTTTCGAAGCCGGAGCCAGGATCGTTGATCCATTGCTTTGCCAACTCGGGGATCGCGCGCCCCCGGGCAGGGGTGGGGAATGACCGCATACATCGAAAAACTCGCTCCAAGGCTCCAATGCCTCGTGCTGCTGCTTCAGGTACCAGCAACCCTGGGGATATTGGTCTGGGTTCACCCGAACCCAGGAAAGCTGATCACGCTCCTCATGCTTTGGGCGTTTACCTTCCCTCGCCCGAGCCACTCCGAGTTGCTCTTTTTTATAGCCATCAGCGCATTCTTCACGATCATGAACGCCGCGGCTCTCGCGCAAGGAATATTCTTCTTCAATGATCCTGACTTGCTTCGCATGCCGATGTGGGAACTCGCCATGTGGGGTTTCTACACCCTGCACACGATGCGCCTGATTGGCGGGCCGACACCAAAAGACCGCCGTGCAGTTGCCTGGGTATTGGCGCTGCTTTTCGCAGCTGCATTTGCAACCTTGGCAGACGCAATGCTGTTGCTCGCCGTGACCTCGGCATTGCTGGTGCTCGCGCTGGCGTTCTTCCACCAAGCCCATGATCTGGCCTTCGTCGGCTACATGATCGTGCTTGGCGCTGCAGTCGAGTACACCGGCGTCCACAGTGGGCTGTGGCGCTATCCCGGCGATCCTGCGGGGGGCGTGCCACTATGGTTCATCACCATGTGGGGTGGCGTGGGGCTGTTCGTACGGCGTTTGGCGATGCCCCTCATCGCCCGACATGAACCTGAGCGAGATGCAGTCCCGACACTGTGAATTCACGTCAAGTCCCGCAGGTTCGACACCGTGGCCAGGATGGTCATCGACAGCGAGCCTGCATCGCGGCCGAGGACCGCACGGCCGAAGCGGTGGGCGCATCAAGCCCAGTGCCCATCCCGACCGCTTGACAGCCAGCATTGGCGCGAAGTGGCAATCGTCGGATGTCTGCTTGTCCAGCCAGTTGCGTGTGTGCCAGGTATTGCAAAAATAGATTCACATCACTCGATCGGACCCGACATGTCGCCCCTGTTTCGACCGATGGCGAATGAGGTGCCACGGCGACACGCACCGAAATCCCCGGTCAATCGCCGACTTGCTGACGTATCGCCAGCCTTTGCATCAGGTCATAGAGCGTCGGCCGGCTGACGCCAAGCAGTTCGGAAGCCTTGACGATATTCCCACCCGATCTTGCGAGCGCGGCCAGCACCACCTGGCGCTCGGCGGCCTCGCGCGCCTGGCGCAGGTCGAGCGGCAGCTCGGTGACGCCACCTTCGGCGCCAGGCCGTGCGGGCAGGCCCAGGTCGGCGACGGTGATCCGGCTGCCGTCGGCGGTGATGGCGGCGCGCTTGATCGCGTTGAGCATCTGGCGCACGTTGCCTGGCCAGGGGTAGGACTCGATGTTCAGGACGGCATCATCGGTGAACGAGAGGCTGCGGCGCTGGTCGTGGGCAAAGCGCCGCAAGAAGGCCTGCGCCAGCAACACCGCATCGCCCTGCCTGGCCCGCAGCGGCGGGATCTCGATCACGATCTCAGCCAGTCGGTAGTACAAGTCCTCGCGAAAGCGCTGTTCGGCGATCAGTCCCTGCAGGTTCTGGTGCGTGGCGCAGACCACCCGGACGTCGACCGCGATCTCCCCCCGGCCGCCAATGCGCTCGATCTTGCGCTCCTGCAGAAAGCGCAGCAGCTTGGCCTGCAGGGGATGCGGCAGGTCGCCGATCTCGTCGAGCATCAAGGTCCCGCCGTTGGCGGTCTCGATCTTGCCCACGGTGGTCTTGGTCGCTCCGGTAAAAGCGCCTTTTTCATGGCCGAAGAGTTCGCTCTCCAGCAAGGCTTCGGGAATGGCGGCGCAGTTGATCGCAACAAACCTGCCGCTGCGCCGGGACGCTTGGTGCAGACCCTGTGCCAGCACTTCCTTGCCAGTGCCGCTTTCACCCAGCAGCATCACCGTGGCGTCGCTGCTGGCCACGCGCTCGACCAGCCGGCAAACCTGCAGCATCCCGGGGTCGCGGGTGACCAGACCGGTCAACGCATCGGGTTGGTGCATCGCCAGCAGGCGCCGGTTCTCGGCCTGCAACTCGGCCAGCCGCAAGGCCCGGTCTATGGTCAAGCCCAGCAGTTCCGGTTCGAAGGGCTTGGCGAAAAAATCATAGGCCCCGAGCGCGATCGCCCGCAGTGCATTGGCCTGGTCGTTCTGCCCGGTCAACACGATGACCTTGACGTCGGGGCCCACTGCCAGCAGTTGCTCGAGCAGGCGAAAGCCCTCGCCCACCGCGTCGGGATCGGGCGGCAAACCGAGGTCCATCGTCACTACCGCCGGCTGGTGGCGGCGAAACTGGACCAGCGCGGATTCGCGGTCGCTGGCGGTGACGCAGTCGAAGCGATCGAGCGACCACTTGATCTGCTTCTGCAGCGCGAGATCGTCCTCGACGATCAACAGCGGTGGTGGTTGTGCCGTGCTCATGCGGTACTCACACCGCGTCGGCCTGGCGCAGATCGGAGCCGGTGCGCAGGTCGAACAGCGGCAGCAGCAGCGTCACCACCGAGCCTTGGCCGATTTCACTCTTCACCTCGATACTCCCGCCCAATTCCCTGACATATTGAAAGCTCTCGTAGGCGCCTATGCCCATGCCGCTGCGCTTGGTGGAATTGAAAGGCCTGAACAGGTGGTTCTGGATGAAGTCCGTGCTCATGCCCACACCCGTATCTTCCACCCTCAGCATCGCCCGGCCCGCTGACTGCTGCAATGCAACCCGCACATTACCTGAATTAGCTGTGGCGTCGAGGGCATTCTGCACGACATGGCCGATCACCCGTTCCAGGCGCTGTTCGTGGCCCCGGGTGGCGATGCGGTCGATGATCTCGACGTCGAGCGGCCTGCCACGCTGCAGCGCTGCGCCGGCGATGCGCTGAAGAATGGGCGCCAACTCCACCCCCGAGGCCACGCCGGCGGGACGCTCGCCCTCGCGCAGCTGCAGCATCATCTGTCGCATCTTGTCGAGCGAGTTCTCCACCGTGGCCAGCATGTCCTGCTGGAACTCGGGCTTGTCGCGGTGGCGCTCGGCGTTCTTCATCATCAGCGCGAGCTGGGTGATGATGTTCTTCAAGTCATGCACGACGAACGCCGACATGCGGTTGAAGGCGTCGAACTTGCGCGCTTCCAGCAAGGCCTCGGTGGCGTGGATCTGGGCCAGGAATCCCGCCGCCTGTCGGGCAGCGGTCTTGAGCAGGTCGCGCACCTCCCAATCCAGTTCGATGGGCGCGCGCGGCTTGGCCAGCACCACGAAACCCAGCATCTCGTCGGCCACCAACAGCGGCACCACCCACCAGGCGTCGCTGACCGCCGCCAGCCAGGCCGGGACGAGATCGGCCTGAAGCCCAGCGTGGCGACGCGCCGCGTTCAGGTCGACGATCCACCCGCGCTCGCGCATGAAACGGCAAAAAGGCGAGTCGGTGGGCTCGCGGCCGGCCTGCGGGGGCATGTTCCAGGCAGCCGTCTGGACATACCGGTCGTCACCCAGGGCCTTGAACCAAAGACCGCCCCCGGGGCAGTCCACCAGATCGGCCAGGCCACGCACCACCAGGGCACTCACCGCCTGCGGCGCGCTGCGCGACGACAGCATGGCGGTGAAACGCAACCACTCCAACCGGTAGTCGTAGCGGTAGCTGAAGAAGTGCTTGGCCAGGAACACGCGCAGCCTGGCGCGCAGCGCGCCCGAGAAAATCAGCAGCGTCAGCAGCACCAGCGCGAGGAAGAGCAAGGCAACCTGCAGCGC
Organism: Burkholderiales bacterium; assembly: GCA_947453625.1. Taxonomy (GTDB): domain Bacteria; phylum Pseudomonadota; class Gammaproteobacteria; order Burkholderiales; family Burkholderiaceae_C; genus Pseudaquabacterium. The sequence continues at coordinate 59,517 of CANGHK010000020.1, read as the reverse complement.
ACCGCCCCAACTGCCACCGAAGAAGCGCACGTAATAGCCCGCGGCGGCGAGGAACAGCAGGTACAGACCGATCAGCAGCAGCGAGGCCGAGTAGAAAGCCGCTGTGTTGGACACCTGGATACGCGCCAGCCACCGGGCATGGCGGCGCGTCGCCAGCAGCAGCAGCGGCACGGTGACGGCTTGGGCCAGGCCGCGGGCAGCGAGCACGTCGGCGTCGAGGTGGCCGAACATCAGCGCCTGCGAGTACAGGTAGACATCGAACAGGAACAGCCCGCCCAGCCCCAGGCACAGCGGCTTGGCGCTCCAGCGCGACTGCTCGGCCTGGTTGCGAAACACCTGTTCGACCAGCAGCAGCCCCAGCACGGCCCAGGCCAACTGGCTGGCGACCAGCAGCCGCTGCGCCGGCTCACTCAGCGACGGCAGCAGGCCGATGCACAGGTTGGCGCCCAGGCTGAGCAGGGCCAAGCCCGCCAGCGCGGCCAGGGCCAGGCGAAAGCGCCCCGGCGCCAGGCTGTCGGCCAGCGGCCGCAACAGCAGCAGCAAAAAGACCGCGCAGGCCCCATAACGCAACAGGTCCAAGGCGGCGGCCAGATGCCAGAACACCACCTTGCGCGATCCCAGGTCCGCAAGCCCGGCCAAAGCCCAGGCCACGGTGGCCAGCACGGCCAGCAGGTAGGGCCGTGCCGAGCGCTCGACGGGGGGGGAAAGCAGTCCGCTGCGCAGCAGGGTTGCGGCATAGGCCGAGAAGGCCAGCACGGCCAGCGCGAACCCCGACTGCGGCAGGCCCCAGCCCAGGCCGGCGGGCAGGGCGAGCAGGCTGTCCTTGCCCGACATCAGCCTGCCATCACCGCCGCCAGGCTGACCACACTCAACGCGCGCCCTTGCCGGTCAAGACCACCCCCACGGTCTCGAACAGGATCAAGACATCGAGAAACAAGCTGTGATTCTTGACGTAGTACAGGTCGTACTGCAGTTTCTCCTGCGAATCCTCTATCGTCGAGCCGTACTGGTAGCGCACCTGGGCCCAGCCGGTGACGCCGGGCTTGATGCTGTGGCGCACCGCGTAGTAGGGAATCTCCTGGGTCAACTGCTCGACGAAGAACGGCCGCTCGGGTCGCGGCCCGACCAGGCTCATGCTGCCGGCGAGCACGTTGAACAACTGCGGCAACTCATCGATGCGCAGGCGCCGTATGACCTGACCCACCCGCGTGACACGGTCGTCCCGGGCCGCCGCCCAGCGCGGCTTGCCGTCCTGCTCGGCATCGGCTCGCATGCTGCGGAACTTGCTGACCTTGAAGGTCTTGTTGTTGGCGCCCACCCTCTCCTGGCGGTAGAACACCGGGCCGACGCTCTCGAGCTTGATGGCGATGGCCGTGGCCAACATCACCGGGGCTGCCAGCACGATCAACAGCAGCGAGCACAGGATGTCGAAGAGGCGCTTGACAGCGGTCCGGTAGAAACCCTGGTTGAAACCATCGCCGAAGATCAGCCAGCCAGCGTTGACGAAATCGATGCGGATCTGGCCCAGCATGCGCTCGAAGTACGTCGTGATGTCGAACACCCTGACCCCGGCGAGCTTGCAGTCGAGCAGTTCGCGCAGCGGCATGCTGCCCGACCGGCGCTCGGTCAGCGCGACGATGATCTCGTCGGCGCCCAGGCGCCGGGCGGTCTGCGTCAGCGACCACTCGGCCGACAGGCGCTCGGTCTCGGGCACGGTGGATTGTTTCTCGTTGGGGCCGGGGAAATAGCCCACCACGGTGGCCAGCGGGTCGGCCGAGCGCAGCGTGGCGCCCACCATCTGGGCCGCCGGACCCGCGCCGAAAACCAGCACCCGCGACCCGACACGTGCCTGGGTCGCCCAGTAACCCATCACCACGCGGCGCAGGATCAGCGCGGCGATGACCAACATGGCCGAGGTGCGGAGGACCTCGAGGTTGCCGAAACCCACAGGCAGCAGGCTGAAGATCTGGTGGGTCAACGCCACGCCCATCGCCAGGGCCAGCGCGGCGCGCCAGCCCGACTTGGCCAGCGAGCAGTCGGCGGCGCGCTGGTACAGCCCCGATGCGCTGTTGATCACGAACAGTCCGGCCGCCAGGGCGAAGACCTGCGCGCCGGCCATCGGCATGGCCAGACGCAGGCTCTCGGCCTGCGCCAAAACCACACAGCCCAGCGCCAGCAGCGACAGCAGGAAGTCGAAGAAAATCCGACGCAACGCCCACGCTTGGAAGTAGTGATTGAACAGCCTGATCATTTGTGGAATCCCAAAGCCCAAGCCCCTGGGTCGGCCATGTTCGTGCTGACCCTCAGGCTGGCGACACCGATCCGACAGCGCCCGCTGGCGGATGGCCGATGTGTCGAAAAACCCGCCCGACGGGGCGCGCAGCACGCCGTCCGCCATGCAGGACGACCTCAATGTAGGCAGTGAGGCACCGCTTGGGCAATCCCCGCTAGACCAGGCTGGCGCGACCGATGTCACGCCGGGCGGCGATTCAAGGCTTTGGCGCCAGGCATGCAACCCGGCCGGGCGGTGCTCAGGCCAAAGCAGGCAGGACCGAAGCGCCGGCCCAGGCGGGCAAGGCGCCGGGCGTGGACAGGTCGGCGTGGGTGCGCCCGGCCTGCAAGGCGGCGACGCAGCCCTGCCAGGCCGCGTCGGGTTCGGGCACCTCGAATCCGTAACTGACGACCCCAGCCGACTCCTGTCGGCGCACTGCGGTGGCCTCGACGCAGGCGGTTTCATGCTGGCCCAGGTCGATCTCGACCCAACCCCGACTGCCCTCGGGCAGGGGCAGCGCGCAATCGGCGCTGAAGCCGTGCAGCGAGAGTTCGATCACCTGGAGCGGAAATCTCAGGCCGGCACCGTAGGAAGCCACCTCGAGCCGGGCCGGACAACGGATGGAGAAGCGTTGGTGCTGACGCACCCCGACCAGGGCGTGGACGCTGGCGGAGGGCGAGGGCAGCACCTTGGCATAACCCGGGTCATCGTAGATCTGTTGCAGCAACAGGCGTTTGCGGTCGTCCAGCGTGGCGAACACCTGGGTGCGCTGGTTGAAGAAGTAGTCCATCAAGACCGGCGTCAGCACCGGATCGTTGGTGGTGTGGAAGCGGCGTTGCGGCCACTGGATGTTGGGCAGCCGGTTCGCAGTGAAATACCGGTGCAGATTCTTGCGGTCGCGCTTGGCGCCGTAGGCCTGCTCGAGCAAGGCGTCGGCCCGAACCAGATCCAGGCTGGCACCCACGGCCGGCGCGCCATTGGCGAAACCGTAGCTGTCGACCACCCGGGTCGGCAGCCGCTCGAAGAACAGCAGCGACTCGTACATCTCGATCTTGTTCGGATTGACGGCGATCACGATGTGCCGGGTGTCGAAATAGGCCAGGCAGTACTCGTACATGAACTTCATCAGCGGGAACAGGATCCTGCCGCCGGTCTTGCGGAATGCGGGCGCCACGGCCAGGGCCGATATCTCGGCGATATTGCCGGCGCCTGCGCGCACCGGGTTCAGGTTGAACGCGGACTGCATCGGAAAGCCGAAAGCGCCGTCCCGGATCATCGAGATCGTGCCCACCACCTGGCCATCCCACTTGGCGCACAGCGTGGTCGTGGTCGGCAGCGCGTGGTAGACGGTCACGCGCAAGCCGGACGGGTCGGGTGTCATGAAGCCGGCCGCGACATAGGCATCGTGCAGGATGCAAAAGCAGGCTTCGAGTTCCTCCCTCGTGTCGGCGATCTTCAACACCAGCCGGGGATCGGGACGCGGATCGCAGTCGACCAAGCCACGGTAGACGGCAAAGCGCAAGCCACGTGGCAGCAGCGCCAGCGCCGCTCGCGCCACGCGGTGGGTGAACTGGCGGGCCATTGACCCCGTGGATCGCTTCATGGGTGGGGTACCGGGAGTTGTTGCGCTGACAGCCGGGAAGCGCTGCCCTGTCCACAACATCGGCACCGCGACGCGGCGATTGAGCGCCTTCTGGATCGGCGTGGTAACCACCGGTACGCGCCCCTCGCTACAGGGGCGCGTTGGGGCGGGTCAGCGCGCCCAGTCCAGCGCCGGCCGGGCGATCGGCCGCACGCTCTCGTAGGCGCGGCAGGCGCGCAGCACCAGCGCGTCGCCGAACATCGGCCCCACCAGCTGCAGCCCTACCGGCAGGCCGTCACCGGTCAAGCCACAGGGGATGGTGGCGGCCGGTTGCTGGCTCAGGTTGAAGGGGTAGGAGAACGGCGTCCAGCCCAGCATCGCCTCCGGGTTCATCGGTGAATGCCCGGCCGGCCTGGCCTCGAAGGCCGGCACCGACACCGCCGGCGTCGCGATCAGGTCGTAGCCCTGCATGAACTGACGCAGATGCGAGCCCAGCGCGCCGCGCCGCAGGTGGAGTTGCTGCACCTGCAGCGCGGTCAGCGCCGCCCCGAGCTCGACTTCGGCCCGGAAATCGGGGTCGCAGACCGCCTGCTGCGCCGCAGTCAGCCCGCTCCAGACCGTGGCCGCACCCAGGAACCACAGCCCGGTGCAGATGTCGAGCGGGTCGGCGATGCCCGGGTCGACCTGCTCGACCACCGCGCCCAGCGCCTCGAGCTCGCGCACCGCGCGCTCGACCGCGGCGGCCACCTCGGGGTGGATGTTCTTGGCATAACCCAGCGTCGGTGAATAGGCGATGCGCAGGCCGCGCACGCCGTCGTCCAGGCCGACCCGGTAGTCGCGGGCGTCGGGTGGCAGCGAGGTCCAGTCGCGGGCGTCGGGCTGGCTCAGCACGGTCATCATCAGCGCGGCGTCGACCACGCTCATCGTGTGCGGTCCGAGGTGGGCCACGCTGCCGAAGGGCGACAGCGGGTAGGCCGGCACCCGGCCGAAACTGGGCTTCAAGCCGAAATTGCCGCAGAACGCCGCCGGGATGCGCACCGAGCCCGCGCCGTCGGTGCCCACGCTGAGCGGCCCCAGGCCGGCAGCCACCGCAGCGGCCGTGCCGCCCGACGAGCCGCCGGGCGTGCGGCTCAAATTCCAGGGGTTGCGGGTGATGCCGTTCAGCGGCGAGTTGGTCTCGCCCTTGCAGCCGAACTCGGGCGTCGCGGTCTTGCCCAGCAACACCGCGCCGGCCTCGCGCAGGCGGGCGGTGGCCGGCGCGTCGACCTCCCAGGGCTGGTCCGGGTCGACGCTGCGCGAGCCGCGCCGCGTCGGCCAGCCGGCGGTCAGGATCAGGTCCTTGATCGAGGTCGGCACGCCGTCGAGCAGGCCGATGGGCGCGCCGCGCTGCCAGCGCGCTTCGCTCTGGGCCGCCGAGCGCAGCGCCGATTCGGCGTCGACCAGGCAGTAGGCCTTGAGCTGCGGGTTCAGCCGGTCTATGCGGGCCAGCACCTCGCGCGTGGCCTCGACCGGCGAGGCGGCTCGCGCGCGGTAGAGCGCCAGCAATTCGGTGGCGCTGCATTCGGCCAGCAGGGCGGGCGTGGGATTGGTCATCGTGGCACTCCATCAGGGGGATGGAAGCGGATGTTAGCCAGCCGGCGCCCAGCCTGCCACGGCGAACAAACCCGCGGCGGCCGGGCCCGACACCCGGCTCAGGGCTTGAAATCCCCGGCCCACACCAGCACCCACTGGGCGGGCAGGATATAGGCCCGCAGTGCGGCGTTGACCTGCGCGACCGTCAGCGCAGCGATCGCGTCGTCGGTCTTCTGCTGCAGCGCAAAACTGCGCTGCAGGTAGAGGTTGCCGCCCAGCGCGCCGGCCACCACAGCGTCCTGCGCCCGGCCCAGCCGGCGCTGGTTGAGCAAGCCGTTGCGGCCGGCGTCCAGTTCGGTCTGGCTGAAGCCGTCCTTCAGCGCGCGCGCCACCTCCTCCTGCAACGCGGCCTCGACCTTGCCGCGGTTCTGCGGCGCGAAGATGGCCGAGGCCTGCCAGCTCGAATTGAGCTCGAAGTTGCTCCAGGCGATGCGCGAGCGCACGTCGTAGCTCAGGCCGTCCTTCTCGCGGATGCGCGACCACAGCCGCGACATCGCATCGCCGCCCAGCAGGTGGTTAGCCACCAGCAACGCCGGGTAATCGGCATGGCTGTCGTTGAGTGGCAGCGCCTGCTCGACCAGACCGGTGGCGTTGGGCTTGTCGGGCGTGGCCAGCAACTGGCGCACCGGCGGCACCGCCAGCAGCGGCTGAGGCACCCGCACGAAGGCCGCCGGGCCGTCGGCCGGCGCGCGCCAGTCGCCCAAGGCAGCGGCCAGCGCGCTGCGCACCGCCGCGACGTCCATGTCGCCGACCGCGCTGAACTCTCCGGTGGCCGCGCTGACGAAGCGGCGGTGCACAGCGCGCACGTCGGCGATGGTCAAGGCCTGCACGTCCTGCACTGTCTCGTCGAAGGTGGCGGCATAGCGCAGGTCACCGCGCGGATAGGGGTTGCCATGGCGCTGCAGCGCGTTGGACGCCACCGCGCCGGGCTCGCTGCGCTGGGCGGCGATGGCGGCCAGGGTCTGGCGCCGGCGCTCCTCCAGCGCCTCGGGCGGGAAGGCCGGGTCGCGCAGCAGTTTGCCCACCAGCGTCAGCACCGCCGGCAAATGCTCGCGGACCGTGGTGACGCTGACCGACAGACCCTGGCCACCGCCGCCGAAGCCCACTTGCGCCCGCAGCTTGTCGAAGGCGTCAGAGATCTGCTCGCGGCTCAGCCCGGCGCCGCCCTTGTCGATCAGCCCGCCCATCGCCGAGACCGCCAGGCCCTGGCCGCGCAGGCTGGCTTCGTCGCCGAAGCGCAGCGTCAGCCTGGCCTGAACCAGGTTGCCGCGCGTGCCCTTGGGCAGCAGCGCGACTTTCAGCCCGGTGGGAAGGCTGCCGATCTGGCTGCGCGCGTCCAGGTTGGCCGGGGTGGCGTCGAAGCTTTCGGCTTGCGCCACCGCACTGTCGCCGCGGTATCCCAGCACCATGGGCGCCACGTCGACCAGCGCCGGCGCGGGGGCGCGCTGCGGATCGTCGGTGGGCAGGTAGCTGCCCAGGGTGCGGCTGTCGGGCTTCAGGTAGGCCAGCGCCACCCGCTGCACATCGGCCAGCTTGAGCGCGCGCATCCGGTCACGCTCGAGAAAAAACAGGCGCCAGTCACCGTTACCTATGGCCTCGGACAGCGCCACGCCCACCCGCTCTGGGTTGGCGAAACCCTCGTCCCAGTCGTTGAGCCACTGGCGCCGCACCCGCTCCAGTTCGTCTGCGGTAACCGGCTCGGTGGCCAGCGCGTCCACCGTGGCGAGCAATTCGCTGCGCGCCCGGCCGACATCCTGGCCCGGGGCGAGTTGCACGCCCAGCATCAGCGGCCCGGGTTCGGCCAGGCTCCAGGCGAAGCCGAAGGTCGAGGCCGCCAGTTGCTTGTCGACCAGCCGTTTGTGCAAGCGGCCCGAGGGCGCCGGCCCCAGCACGCCCGACAGCGCCTCGAAGGCCATGAAGTCGGGGTGGCCGGCCGGGACGATGGGCCAGGCCGCCAGCAAAAAGGGCGCACCGCCCTTGCGCCGCACCGTGACGCTGCGCTCACCGTCCTGCGCCGGGTCGACGGTATAGCTGGCGCTCAGCGTGCGCTGCGGCCGGGCGATCGGCCCGAAGGACTGCACCACCCAGGCCAGCACCTGCGCCGGGTCGAACTTGCCGGCCACCACCAGGGTCGCGTTGTCGGGCTGGTAGTACTGGCGGTAGAAGGCCTGCAGCCGGGCGATGTCGACGTTCTCGACGTCGGCGCGCGCGCCTATCGTCGCCTTGCCGTAGTTGTGCCACTGGTACATCGCGGCCAGGGTCTGCTGCATCGTCGCGCGCACCGGGTTGTTCTCGCCCGACTCCATCTCGTTGCGCACCACCGTCATCTCGGTGTCGAGGTCGGCACGGGCGATCAGGCTGTTGACCATCGCGTCGGCCTGCCAGCCCAGGTACCAGCGCAGCGTGTCGTCGTTGGCCGAGAAGCTGGCGAAGTAGTTGGTGCGGTCGAACGAGGTGCTACCGTTGTAGCGCAGACCGCGCCGGCCCATCTCGGCCATCACGTTGCGGGTGGTCGGCGTGCCCTTGAAGATCAGGTGCTCAAGCAGGTGCGCCATGCCGGTCTCGCCGTAGTTCTCGTGGCGCGAGCCGACGCGGTAGGTGACGTTGACCGTGGTGCTGGGCTTGGTGGCGTCGGGCACCAGCAGCAGCTGCAGGCCGTTGGGCAGGCGGTACTCGGTGATGCCCTCGACTTCGCTGACCGGACTCAGGACCGCCTGGGCCCAGGCCGGGGTGCCGGCCAGCAAGGCCAGACCGGAGATCAGCCAAACAAGGCGCCAGACAGACAGCCAGCGGTAGAGGTTCATGGTGCGTTCGGGAAGCGGCTTGATGCGCGGGAACGCGAGTCTAGGCCGGCGGCGCCGCATCGGCCTGCAAGCGCGCCAACAAGGCAGTCAGCGACAGGGTCTGGTTCAGCACCGTGATCATGTGGCGCGCGCAGCGCCGGTGCACGCGGGCAAAAGGCGTCCACTCCCAGCCGTCCATCTCGGGCCGGCTGTTGCCCCAGTTGTCGAGGTAGTGGCTGGCGCAGTGGCAGGCCGAGGTATCGAAGCGCCCGGTCAGCAAGGCAAACAGGTGCAGATCCTTGCGCGGCCGGTAGGCCATGCGGCCCAGATCGGTCAGCGCCAGGCCCGAGAAATCGAGGCCGGATTCCTCGCGCGTCTCGCGCAGCGCGGCAGCCAGCGGCGCCTCGCCCGGCTCGGCGCTGCCCTTGGGGATGTCCCAATGCCAGGCGCCGGTGACATGGCACAGCAGCAGTTCGGCTTGCGGGTTCAGCACCAGGATGCCGCAGGACAGGCTCTTCATCGCAGGGCTACCGGCCGGCCCACCAGACGCCAGGCCGCCAGCGTGGCCAGCGCCGACAGCAAGGCGCAGCCCCAGATCACCGGGGCGTAGCTGTGCTGGGCGTCGAACACCGCCCCGGCCACCCAGGGACCGAGCAGGTTGCCCAGCGCCGCGCCGGTGTAGAGCGTGCCGATGATGGCCGAGACTGCGCGCGCGCCGAACAAGTCCATGCACAGCGCGGGCATCAGCGAGACGATGCCGCCATAGCTCAGGCCCAGCCAGAGCGCGAACACCGCCATCGCCGGGTAGCCGCCGGCGCCGAACCACAGCGCGTAGGACAAGCCCATCGAGAGCTGCGCCAGCGCGAGTGTCAGCGGCCGGCCCACCCGGTCGGCCAGCGCGCCGATGGCGAAGCGGCCGATCAGGCTGCCGATGCCGATCAACCCAACCAGGCCTACCGCCCGCGCGTCGGTCACGCCCAGGTCACGCGCGGCGGCCGAGACATGGGCGAAGGGGATGAACATGCTGGGGCTGGCCAGCACCGCCATCGCATAGAGCCAGCGGAACTCGCGGCTCGCCATGGCCTGGCGCAAGCTGTGGCCGGCCACGGCCGCGCCGGCGCGCGCGGTGGCCGCGGGCGCGCGCTTGAGCAAGAGCGTGGCGCCCAGTCCCAGCAGCAGCACGCCCGCGGCCAGCACCTGCATCGCGCCACGCCACTGCAGGCCGGCGATCAGCGCGCTGGCGGCCAGCGGCACGGCCACCGTGCCGGCGCCTATGCCAGCGCTGGCGATGCCCGCGGCCAGGCCGCGGCGGCGCGTGAACCAGGGCTGGACGCAGGCGATCGCCGGCGTGTAGACCAGCGCGATGCCTATGCCTATGCCCACACCGTAGGCGGCATAGATGGCCAGCATAGACTGCGCCAGGCTGCTGGCGAGCAGGCCGCCGGCGATGAACAGCATGCCCACGCTGCAGACCCGGCGCGGGCCGAAGCGGTCGGCCAGCAGACCACCGCCCGCGCCCAGCACGAAATACACCAGACCCGAGATGCCGAAGACCAGCGAGACATCGGCGCGCTGGGCGCTGAAGGCCTCGGCCAGCGCGGCAAAGAAAGCGGCGAACGAGTAGGAGACGCCGAAGATCACCGCCAGCGCGACGAAGCAGGCCCAGACGGCGACCCAGGCATAGCGGGGTTCCGGGTCGGCGTCTGTCATCGCGGTCGAGTGTAGTGGTCGCCCCCCGCCGGCGAGCGCGGGTTTGACCGGGCGCGGGCCGGCGCTCAGCCCCTGGGTTCAGCCAGACCGTCAGCCCGACACTCAGCCCAGCCAGGCCAGCGCGTCGGCCTGGCGCATCGCCCGCACGCCCTGGGCCTGCGCCGCGGCCAGGAAGTCCCGGGCCTGGGCCTCGAAACCGGCCACCGGGCTCATGCAGTCGGTCAGCAGCAGCAGGCGGTCCGGCCGGCCCGACGGCAGGTGCGCCAGCAGATGCTCGACCGTGGCCTTGACGCAATGGCTGCTGGCCTGGCCGGCGATCAGCAGCGTGTCGGCGCCGTCCAGCCGCGCCAGCAGCGTGCGGTTGAGCAAGGTATCGGCATCAGCGGCATCGGGCACCTCGGCCTGCAGCGCGCTGTAATGCTCGGTCCAGGGGTTGCTGCCCTTGAACACCGCCTGCAGTGGCCGGCCGCGCGACTCTTGCCAGTCGTCGCAGGCGGCCAGCAGGTCGGCGTGCAGGCCCTGGCCCCAAGTGCCGATCTGGCAATGCACCGGCCACACCACCAGCGTGTAGCGGCCGCTGGCCTGCAGCGCGTCCAGGTAGGCCTGCGCACGCGGCGCGTGGGCGGCGTCGCGGGGCTGGAAAGCGCCCGACCGCAGCGCCCCGGCGCTGATGGCGGTGAACGGCGGCACCGCGCTGCCGTCGGCCTGGCGCCAGAACGACGGGTGGGCGATGTCGAAGCGGTGGTGGGCATCGAGCGTGACGGTGACGGCGTCCAGCCGCGGGCCGGCGGCGCGCAGCAAGGCCGCCAGGCGCAGCATGTCGGCATGCGCGCCGGGCACCGGCAGCGCGGGCGCCTGGCGCGCGCCGGCCAGCGGGTCGACCGGACGGTAGTCCTCGGGCAGGTCGCAGAAATCGTTCTGCGCGTCGATGATCAGCAGTTCGGTGCGGTGGGTCATGGGGCGGCGGGCTTGGGTGGTGGTGCGGCGGTGGTGCGGTGGCCTGTCGCGGCCACTGTAGCCCAGAGTTCGGGCCCAGCGCCCGGCAGCGGCAGCCGCGGGCGGGCGCGCATAAACTGGCTATTCACCCCACCCGGAGCCCCCATGATTCTCGAGATTGCCGACATCCGCATCACCCCCGGCCAGCAGGCGGCCTTCGAAAACGCGCTGCAGCGCGCGCTCGACACCGTGGCCAGCCAGGCCCAGGGCATGCTGGGCTGGAGCGTCAACAAGGGGGTCGAGAGCCCGGAGCGCTACATGCTGCAGATCCGCTGGGCCACGCTGGAAGACCACACCGTGGGCTTCCGCCAGGGCCCGCTGTTCCCCGCCTGGCGCGCGCTGATCGGGCCGTTCTTCGCCCAGCCGCCGCAGGTGGAACACTACGCGCTGGTGGCCCAGTCGAGCTGAGCGCGATGTCCGCCAACGCTGCGCGCCAACAGGCCGAGGCCGGCTTCGATTCGGGCGACTTCTTCCGCGTGCTGGCGCGTCGCGTCGCCTGCCGCACCGAGAGCCAGAACCCGGCGCGCGGCGCCGAACTGCAGGCCTACCTCGCCGACGAGATCGCCCCGGCGCTGCAGGCCCTGGGGTTTGCGACCACGCTGCACGCCAACCCGGTGGCCGGCGCCCCGCCGCTGCTGAGCGCCGAACGGCTGGAAGACCCGACGCTGCCCACGGTGCTGTTCTACGGCCATGGCGACGTGGTGCGCGGCCATGAGGGCCAGTGGGCCGAGGGCCGCGACCCCTGGACGCTGACCGCCGCGCCCGGCCAGTCCGGCGAGCGCTGGTACGGCCGCGGCAGCGCCGACAACAAGGCCCAGCACAGCATCAACCTGGCGGCGATCGCCGCGGTGATTGACGCGCGCGGTGGCCGCCTGGGTTTCAACGCCAAATGGCTGCTCGAGATGGGCGAGGAGACCGGCTCGCCCGGGCTGGCCGAATTCTGCTTGCAGCAGCGCGACCGCCTGGCCGCCGATGTGCTGATCGCCAGCGACGGCCCGCGTCTGCGCGCCGACCGGCCGACGGTGTTCCTGGGCTCGCGCGGCGTGGCCAACGTCGACCTGGTGCTGCAGGCCCGCGAGGGCGGCCACCACTCGGGCAACTGGGGCGGGTTGCTGAGCAACCCCGGCACGGTGCTGGCCAACGCCATCGCCAGCCTGGTCGACGGCCGCGGCGTGATCCGGGTCCAGGGCCTGCGCCCGCCGGCCATTCCGGCCGCGGTGCGCGCCGCGCTGTTCGACATCACGGTGGGCGGCGGCCCCGGCGACCCGGCCATCGATGCCGGCTGGGGCGAGCCCGGCCTGAGCCCGGCCGAACGGGTGTTCGGCTGGAACACGCTGGAGGTGCTGGCGATGGGCTGCGGCAACCCGGCACAGCCGGTCAACGCGATCCCGCCCGCCACCCGCGCCACGCTGCAACTGCGCTTCGTCGTCGGCACCGACGCGACCCGCATCCGCGAGCACCTGCTGGCGCACTTGCAGGCCGGCGGCTACACCGGGATCAGCGTCAGCGAGCCGGTGGTGATGGCCGCCACCCGGCTCGACCCCGACAACGCCTGGGTGCGGCTGACGCTGGCCAGCCTGGCCGAGAGCACCGGCGTGGCGCCGGCGCTGCTGCCCAACCTGGGCGGCAGCCTGCCCAACGACGTGTTCGCCGACATCCTGGGTCTGCCCACGGTGTGGGTGCCGCACAGCTACCCGGCCTGCTCTCAGCATGCGCCCAACGAGCATGTGCTCGCGCCGCTGATGCGCCAGGGCCTGGGCATGAGCGCGGCGCTGTTGTGGGCGGTGGGCGAGCAGGCGGCCACGCTGCCGCGGGTCGTCCGCCGGAACCAGCCCTGAATCCACCCTGCCCCACTCCGGAGCCCACGATGCCGCCCACCCCTGCCCCCGCCGAACAGCGTTTCAACGTCAGCCACCTCGACGAGGCCGATTTCAAGACCGGCGGCCTGCGCGACTACTCGGCCTACCGCGACCTCGGCGTTGCCGCGGCCACCGGCGGGCTCGCCACCGCCCAGGTGATCCGGATGACCGCGCCCTTCGGCGCGCAGTACAGCCAGCGCCATCACCACGATGTGCAGTTCCAGCTGGTCTATGTGTTGAAGGGCTGGTTCAAGACCGACTTCGAGGGCCAGGGCACGCAGCTGATGACCGTGGGCAGTTGCTGGACCCAGCCGCCGGGCCTAAGCCACCGGGTGGTGGGCTGGTCCGACGACTGCGAGTTGCTGGAAATCATCCTGCCGGCCGACTACGGCACGGTCAACGAAGGCGCCTAGCCGCCCAAGGTCAGCGCCGGATCTTGTTCGGTCACGGCGGCCTGTCGGGCACCGGGCCCAAGGCCGGAGGACAGCATTACCCTCTGGTGCTTTTGCACCGAACAGACGCTGACCGTCAACACCGCCGCCGGCGGCAACGCGGCCTTGCTGGCCGGTGCGCCAAGCCCGGTCTGAAGTCACGACATCGCGGCCCAGACCCCTCATTTTCGGGGTTGGGCCTGCGCGATACTGGCCGGCCGTCGCCGCGGACCGCAACCCAAGCCGGCACCGCGGCACGCTGAATCCAGGGGGTCGCCGTTGAAAAAATTCTCCCGTCCGGGCGTCTTTCGGAGCGCCGTTCTGGCCGGCCTGCTGTCCACCTTGCTGGCAGCCTGCGGCGGCACCAAGGAGGCCGATCTGCTGCGCTCTGCGCGCGAGCTGCTGGCCAGGAACGATACCGCGGCGGCCCGACTGCAGGTCAAGAACGTTCTGCAGAAGAATCCGCAGTCGGGCCAGGCACGCCTGCTGCTGGGCCAGTTGATGCTCGACAGCGGCGACCTGGCCGGTGCCGAGGCCGAACTGGACCGGGCGCTGGAACTGGGCCAGTCCGAGACCGCCGTGCTGCCGCTGCTGGCCCGCGCCCTGGTCGGCCAGCAGAAAGGCCAGGCCTTGCTGCAGCGTCACGGTCACACCCAGCTTCCCGTGCCGCTGGCCGACGCCCAGCTCAAGACCCAGCTCGCCATTGCCCACGCGACAAACAACGATCTCGAAGCCGCCCAGGCCCTGCTGGACCGGGCGCTGCAGCAGGCAGCCGATGACCCGTCGGCGCGGCTGCTGCAAGCCCGCCTGAGCGCGGCGCGCGACGACAACGCCGGGGCGCTGGCGCAACTGGACGCCTTGCTGGCGCGCAAGCCCGGCCACGCCGAGGCCTGGATGATCAGGGCCGAACTGCTGCTGCGCAACACCCCGCAAGACCGCGCGGCGGCCGAGGCCGCCTACCGGCAGGCCCTTGAGGTCAAGCCCGACCTGCTGGCAGCGCACCACGGCCTGGTGATGCTGCAGTTGGCCAAGCCCGATGTGGCGGCGGCCAACCACCAGCTCGCGCTGATGCGCAAGGCCGCGCCCAGGCATCCCCAGACCCTGTACCTGGACGCCTTGCTGGCCGAGCAGCGCGGAGACTACCCACGGGCGAGGGAGATCAGCCAGCTGCTGTTGCGTGCAGCGCCGAACAACCTGACCGTGCTGGTGCTGGCCGGCCAGACCGAGTTCAAGCTCAACGCCCTGGGCCAGGCTGAGGCGCTGCTGGCCAAGGCGGTGCAACTGGCGCCCAGCGCGGCCACGCCACGCCGCCAACTGGCCCAGGTGCAGTTGCGCGCCGGCCAGCCCGACAAGGCCCTGGCCACGCTGCGCCCGCTGGTCGATGCCGACCCGCCCGACGCTCAGGCGGTCACGCTGAGCGCCCAGGCCCAGCTGATGGGCGGCGACACCGCCGGTGCCGACGCCAGCTTTGCCCGCGCCGCCAAGCTTCAGCCCGACGACCAGCGGCTGCGCACCTCGATGGCCTTGTCCCAACTGACCAAGGGGCAGGAGGGGCCGGCGCTGGCTGAGCTGCAGTCCATCGCCGCGTCGGACCAGGGCAGCTCGGCCGACCTGGCCTTGATCAGCGCGATGCTGCGGCGCAGCGACCTGGCCGGCGCGTTGAAGGCCGTCGACGGGCTGGCGGCCAAGATGCCCGACCAGCCCCTACCCGACCACCTGCGCGGCCGCATCGCGCTGCAGCGCAGAGACATCGCCGGGGCCCGCCAGGGCTTCGAGCAGGCGCTGGCCAAGAACGCCGACTACCTGCCGGCGCTGGCCGGCCTGGCCGCGCTGGACCTGGCGGCCAAGCAGCCCGCCGCGGCCAGGGCACGCTTCGAGGCCGCGCTCGAGCGCAAGCCCAAGAATGCCGGCGCGATGCTGGCGCTGGCCGAGATCAACACCCGCTCGGGCGGCAGGCCGGCGGAGTCCGCGCGCTGGCTGGAGCAGGCCGTCCAGGCCGACCCGAACGACCCGGCCGCGCGCCTGCTGCTGATCGATCACCACCTCAACCGCCAGCAGACCCGGCCCGCGCTGGGCGCCGCGCAGTCCGCGCTGGTCGCCCTGCCCGACAACGCCGAGTTGCTCGATCGACTGGGACGCGCCCAGTTGCTCAGCGGCGACAGCCAGCAAGCCGTCAACACGTTCACCAAGCTGGCCGCGCTCAACCCCAAGTCGCCGCTGCCCCAACTGCGCCTGGCCGACGCGCAGACCGCCGCCAGCAAGCCTGTTGCGGCGGCCGCCGCGGTGCGCCGGGCCCACGAGATCGCCCCCCAGTCGCTGGCGGTACAGCAGGCGATGGCCAGCCTGGCGATGACCGAGAACCAGCCCGCGCAAGCGCTGGCGATCGCCCGCAGTCTGCAGGCCGCGCAGCCCGACGACGCGCTGGGCTACCGCCTCGAAGGCGAGATCGAGCAGCGCCAGCAGCACTGGGACAAGGCCGCGGCGGCCTACCGCAAGGCGCTGACCCGCCAGCAGCCCGGAGACAGCATTGAACGGCTGCACGCCATCCTGCTGGCCACCAAGCAGTCAGCCCAGGCCGACCAACTGGCCGCCGACTGGCGCAAGGACCGGCCCGACGATCTGGCCTTCTTGCTCTACCTGGGCGACATTGCGCTGGCGGGCAAGCAGTTGGCCGAGGCCGGTCAGCGCTACCAGCAGGTGCTGGACCGCCAGCCCGACAACGTGCTGGCGCTGAACAACCTGGCCTACACGATGGCGCTGCAGAAACAGCCCGGCGCCCTGGCGCTGGCCCAGCGTGCGCAGCTGATCGCACCCGACACGCCCGCGCTGATGGACACGCTGGCCTTCTGCCTGGCGGCCGAGAACCAGTTGCCCAAGGCGGTCGAAGTCCAGACCCAGGTCGTCGCCGCCGCGCCCCAGTCCGCGCCGTTCAGGCTTCAACTGGCCAAGCTGCTGCTGCAGACGGGCAACAAGCGCGCAGCGCGCACCGAGCTCGGTGCCCTGGCCAGACTGGGCCCGGCCTTTGCCCAGCAGGCCGAGGTGACCGACCTGCTCAAATCGGTCGGGGGCTGAGACCGACTGGCCACAGGGTGGCGGCGAGTTGTGCAGGTCGCGTATCTCGCCGGCAGCCTGCGGCTTGCCATCGACCCAGACCACATCCTGCCGCTCAAGCACACAGGACTTGAGCGCAGCGCTTCTTCTGGCAGCGGCCGGCTTGGCAAGCTCACATGGGGCGACCGCATGTCGAGCGGATGGAGCAGACTGTGCCCAGCGCCTCGCTGAGCCAGGCGGATGAAGGCGCCAGGAGTCATCCACTTCACGAGATTGGCGTACCGCCTGCCCCACCACGGCTGGCGGGCTGACGGCTGGCGGTGAGCCGGCACGGCGTTCGGGCCGCGCCGGCATCGGGGCGCGGGCGCGGCAGCGGCGTGCTGCTTCAGACCGCTTCAGGCCCCAGCACGAGGTCAGCGAACTGCTTCAGCGTCGCCCGCATGTGGCTGCGCCGCGCTGCCAATGTGGGCAGTTGTTCGGCCAGCGGACCGTCGATGATCAAACCGGCCAGCCCGTGCACCAGCGACCAGTAGGTGCTGGTCAGGGCCTCGTCCTGCGCGCCGGCGTGCAGCAGCGCCACCAGGCGCAACAGTTCCCGGTGCGCCCGCTCTGAAGCGGCCAGCGCGGCCGGGAAGCGGCTGGCGTCGCAGACCTCGCGGCGGAACATGATGCGAAAGACACCCGGGTGCTCGAGGGCGTAGCCCACATAGGCCGTGCCGGACTGCATCAGGGCCTTGCGCTGGCCGGCGCTGGCGGCCGAGTCGTTGGCCTTGGCCAGTCGCTGCGCCAGGGCGTCGAAGCCCTGCGTCACCAGTTCGGCCAGGATGCTTTCGCGGTCGGCAAAGTGGTGGTACGGCGCCTGGTGGGTGACGCCGGCACGGCGCGCCACTTCGCGCAGGCTCAGCGCCTGCGGGCCTTCGGCTTCCAGCAGCGCTTCGGCCGTTTCCAGGATGCGCTGGCGCAGCGCCACCGGCTCATCGACGGTGGTGCGGCTGGTGCGGCGGCGTGTGGTGACCATGGTTCGCAGCGCTACAAGTGCAAGTACTTGACAGTGTCTATTTTTCTGATTATGGTCCCGCCATGACTAGACACTGTCTAGTCGACCTCAGCCCGAAGCAGCAACCATGATCCTGAATCCCGAATTCGTCTTCAGTGCCGCCAACGGCGTCGCGCTGCTGGGCTGGCTGGCCCTGGTGGTTTCGCCGCCTTCGGTGCGCTGGGCTGCTGCGGTGTGGCGCATCACCGGCCGGGCGATACCGCTGGTTTTCGCCGCCGTCTACGCCGCCTTGCTGCTGGCCGCCGAACCCATCGGCGGCAACTTCAACTCGCTGGCCGGCGTGCAGAAACTCTTCAGCTCGCCGCACGCACTGACCGCCGGCTGGGTGCACTACCTGGCCTTCGACCTGTTCGTCGGCACCTGGATCGCCCAGCGCGCGGCGACGCTGCGACTGCCGCACTGGCAGGTGTTGCCGGTGCTGGCCCTGACATTCCTGTTCGGTCCGCTGGGCTATGCCGCCTTCATGGGCTTGCGCGCGCTGCGCCGGCCGCAATCGCTTCGCTGGCAGACCGCGACTTCACCCGAGATCTCCGCATGAACACCATCACCCTGAACCGCCCTTGGCCCCGCCCTGGCGCCTTGTTGCACGAAGCCTGGCAGCGCCAGCGCACGCTCACCTGGCTGGCCCTGCTGATGCTGGCCGCCATGCTGCCCACCGCGCTGGCCCTGGGCCTGGACGAGCGCCTGATCCGCGGCGTCAACGTGTGGGTCAAGCCGCTGAAATTCATGGCGGCCCTGGCCCTGTTCTCGCTTTCCACGGCCTGGTTCATCGGCCTGCTGCCGCAAGCGCGGCGACGGGGGTGGGCCGTCCGCTTCATCGTCGCCAGCATCGTCGGCGCGGGGGTGTTCGAAGTCGGCTACATCACGGTGCAGGCAGCGCTGGGGCAGGCGTCGCACTACAACTTCAGCGACATGGCACACCTGCTCCTGTACCAGTTGATGGGCGCCGGGGCGCTGCTGCTGTGTGCCACCCAGGGCGTGCTGGCGGTGCAGATCAGCCGCCACGGCCGCAGCGATGTCGACCCGGCCTGGCGCCTGGCGGTGGTGCGCGGTCTGTGGCTGACCCTGGCGCTGGGCGCCGGTGCCGGCGCGGTGCTGGGCGGCATGCAGGCGCCGGCCGGACACGGCCTGCCCGTCACCGGCTGGCACGGCGCGGCCGACCTGCGGCCGGCGCACTTCCTGGGCATGCACGCGCAGCAGTTCCTGCCGCTGCTGGGCCTGGCGCTGGCCGAATGGCCGGTCGCCCGCGCCCGCCGCCTGCTGAATGCCGCCACGCTGGCCTACGGCCTGCTGTGGCTGGCGCTGATGGCCATGGGGCTGAACGGCGCGCACCCCACGCCAATGCCCACGCACCTGCTGCGCTGAGCCCGCGCGGGGAACACCAGCGGGGCGATTTCACGCCCGAGCGCTGAGGTCAAGCGTGCGCCCGCCCGGGATGGCAGCGGACAGTGCGCCGATGAAAGCCCCCGCCCGACGGCAAGCCCTGCTCGACGGGCAAGGGAGGCGATAGGCGTTTCAAACGGCATCCGCAAGGCCCAGCACGGGCTCCAGTCCGGTTCGCAGAGGGCATCCGCTCGACTTGGCCATCAAGGGGCTGAGGACGGCGGCGTACGTCAAGCTTCGAGGTGGGCCGGTCGACTGCCCTGAAAACCAGGGCGGTTCACCGAGATCGCCGCCATCATTTTACAATCAACATGAGTTGTTATTTTCAAATCAAACACCGGTCTGACGTGCCATGTTTGGTGCCTTTTTTCTGGACTCGACGATTTCACCCTTGTCAGGCAGTTTCAGCACCCGTCACAAACGCCCTGATCAGCCGCAATGCGCAGCACCACGGCCTCAGCGAACCGCCCGGCGCTGAAAACACTGGCCGACAGCCATTGGCAAAGACCGCGTGGATCCCAGCCACTATGATGACTGTTCTGCCGCGTCGGAATCCACCCATGAGTTCCTCGAAACGGCCCGCCAGGGCCCACGATACGCTTGTCTATCGCCTCGCTGAACTGCTCACCAAATTCAACCAGGGCGAGTCGGTGGCGGCCCAGGAACTTGCGGATGAGTTCGGGGTGAATCTTAGAACCATTCAGCGTGACCTCAACGTGCGTTTCGCTGGGCTGCCATTGATCAAGGCCAACGGCCGCTACAAGATGGCTGAAGCATATCTGGGCAAACTCACGGTCCGCGACATTGAAAGGTTTGCCGCTTTCGCGGGCGTCAGCGGCTTGTTTCCCGAGATGGGTGGGCAGTTTCTGAAAGAAGTTCTTTCGTCCAACGCAAAGGAGGCGTGGTTGGTGAAGGGCCACCATTACGAAGACTTGCGCGAGCATCGGGCGATTTTCTCCACCCTGGAACAAGCGATTGTCGACCAGCATACCGTGCAATTCCGCTACAGCAAAGCCAACGGCGATGCCAGCGTGCGCAGTGCGGTGGAACCCTACAAACTGGTCAATCAGAAAGGCATCTGGTATCTGGCGGCCTGGGATGATGGCAAGCTGAAGTCTTTCGCCGTCTCCCGAATGACGGCGCTGATGAGGGATGAAAAATCATTCGTTGCCAGGACGAACATTGAAAAGGAATTGGCCGACAGCGATGGCATCTGGCTGGGCACGGTGCGGCAACGCGTGCTGATTCAGGTCAGCCGTCAGGTCGGTGGCTTCTTCAGGCGGCGCAACCTGCTGCCGAACCAGGTGATAGAGCAGGAAATCGAGGGGGGTGACATCCTCATTTCAACCACGGTTGCGCACAGCGACGAGGTCCTGCCGATCATTCGTTACTGGATTCCGCATGTGCGCATCGTCGAGCCCTTGCCCTACCAGCAACTGCTGGAACGGGGCTTGACAGACTATCTGCAGCAGGCGCCGCGTCCGCGCTGAATCGGCGTTGCAGGCCAAAGCCCCGCCGAAAACGACATGACCTGTCGCCCCACAAGGCTATCTTCCCCGCATGGCGCCGTTGCCATGAAAGGGAAGATACATGTTCTGGATTTTTACGACTTTCGCCGGACTGATGGCTTTTGCCGTCGCCTTGGGAAAAATATCCGTCTGGCTGACCTTGTTCAAGTTCGCCTTGATGCTGGCCGTCGGATTGATCGTCGCCATGGCGATCGCACTGCTCATGCGCCGCCCGCGGCAGAAGAAAGACCTGTGATTCCGATGCGGGTTTTCGACCCGTTCCCCCAACCACGCCCAGGAGAATTTGATGTCCGCAAAAGCATTGACGCCGGCGCAAGCCAATCTTGAACTGGCCCTCTTGAGTTCAGAAGCAGAAACCCTGTCGAGCAGCGACTTCTATGCCTGGCTGAGGGACCGCGGCTTGCCCGATGAGGCGGCGATTCGGCTGAAGGCAGTTGCCGAGATCACGGCGGAAATCGGTCAACGCATCATCCAGGTGGGCAAGATGATCATCATCCGGATCATGGCGTTCGTGCGGGCTCACGCCAACCTGTCCATAGGCATCGCCATCGGCGCCGCCATCGGCGCCCTGGTCAATGCGATTCCCTGGATAGGACCGCTTCTCTCGCCCATCGTCACCCTGATTGGCGTGACGTTTTTTGCTCTGGCCGGCCATCGCATGGACAAGGCCGCTGCGGGAGCCCCCAGGAATACCGGCCTCATCGCCGTCGGGCAAGACCTCATCGAGATTGCCAAGGCGTTTTTCAAACTGCTGGTGGACATTTTCAATATGACGCTGAATGCCCAGGTACTGCGCGGGCTGTGAGTTGAACTGCAGTCAATAAAAATCCTGTCACTGCGAACGGATCTGAAAATGCTGCCCCCGACAAAAGTCACCAAGAAACAACTGCTCAAGTTGATAGAGGACCTGGAGAAAAAACCGATGGACAAAGTGCGGATCCTCGGCGACATCGGCATCACCGCTGTCGGCGCTGGCTTGGGCGCCGCCGCCGCAGGCAGCGTGGCCGCCGCCGTTGGCGCGACCTCCATCTTTGGTGTCACCTCGGCGGCCGGCTGGCTTGGGTTGACTGTTGTGGCGGCAACACCTGTCGGTTGGGTGATCGGCGCTGCAGCCACAGCGGGCGTGGCGGCCTACACGGTGTCGCGGCTGATCCGCAATGGGAGCAAGGCGGAGGGCAGCAAAGCGGAATTGCTGAACAGGTACCGCGAGGAGGCGCGACTTGTCGCGGCCAAGGAGGAAGCGGGCAACATTACAGTCAGCGACCGAACCCGCTTCATCGTGGCGCTGCGCGAACTGATTGCCAACGATCTGATCGCCCCCGATATGGCATTTCGTTTCATCGAGCAAGTGGAAAGTGGGCGCCTGCCCATTTCGCAGGCGTTTTCAATGATCAGCAGTTTGCTTGAAGAGGCTGCCTCCAAGAAAAAGTCCCGTTCATTTCAATTTCCCGGCATATCAAAATCCTGAAGCCAGGCAGCAACCTCGAATCTTCTTTCAGGAGTCCGGCATGGGCGAAAACGACAACGCGAGCTCGAATCCACGATCAGGGTTTGCCGACAGGCTGTCAAAAATCAGGAAATCGGTTGCAGAGACCGGCTCGGAATGGATCGCAAAAGTCGAGCCCGGCGTCTCGTCCGTGGCGGCTGCGGCATCGAATGCGGCTTCGGCGGTGGGTGACGCCACGGGCAAGTTGAAGAATCAGTTTGCCGGCTGGCGCCAGAAGAAACCTGCTGAAGTCAACCCGCCAAGCCAGGCCCCCGGTCAGGCCAGCCGGGATGCTGAACAGTTGGCCCGCGACGCGGCCCCTGTCATCTGGTTGCTGGGCAAGACGGGCGCGGGCAAGTCATCGGTCATTTCCAAACTGACGGGCGCAAGCCATGTCGAAGTCGGCAACGGCTTCGTTTCCTGCACCCGTACCGCGCAACTCTTCGATTTCCCAGCGGGCGCGCCCTTGCTGCGCTTTCTGGACACACGGGGGCTGGGCGAGCCGGGCTACGACCCGACCGAAGACATCGCGTGGAGTCAGGCCCAAGCCCATCTGGTGCTGGTGGTGATGAAGGCCTGTGATCCGTCTCAGGAAGAGCTCATTCAGGCCGTGGCTGCGATACGCCAAAGCCGACCCGAATGGCCGATGCTGGTGATTCAAACCGGCCTGCATGACCTGTACCCGCGCGACAGCAACGATCACCCGGCGGCCTACCCGTTTGACGCGGAGGGTGAGGCCAGCAGCAGCGCGGGGGTGCCACGCGAGTTGATCAATGCCCTTCGCCATCAGCGCGGCTTGTTCTCGAAAATCAAGGGCAAACCATCGCCATTCGTTCCGGTCGATTTCACTCAAATCGAAGATGGCTTCGAGCCCGATGATTACGGCAAGTCCGCCCTCACCGACGCCATTCTCGAGGTCGCGCCGGAAAGCGTCAAAGTTCTGGTTCGGATGAAGCTCGAACAAGAGGAGGCGGGGCTGGCTGACCGCCGGATGCAGGCGCTCAACATGAGGATCATCTATTGGGCCGCGGGCGCGGCCGCCGTGGGGGTGGCGCCAGTCGTTGGCCTGGTGACGGTGCCGGCCACGCAGGCGGCGATGCTGACGCAGTTGGCCACCGCCTATGGCGTTGACTGGGGCGTCAAGGAGATTGGCGCACTGGCCGGCATGCTGGGAGCGGCCATCGTCGTCAATCAGGGGGCGTTGATGCTGTTTCGCCAACTCGCAAAAATTGGCCCTTGGGTCATCCCGATTGCCGCGGCCCAGGACTATGCCGTGACCTATGGATTGGGACGGGCGGCTTGCGTGTACCTGCAGGCGCGACAGGACAACACCGAAGCGGATGCTGAACAAGTGAAGGCAGCCTTTGTGGCGGGTCTGAAAAAAGCCTTCTCAGCCAGCGGCAAGGAAACTGCAGCGTGAGCGCGGTATTGCGGCTGTATTGGCGGCAACTTGCCATGGTGTTGCTGATTGCGGCACCCATGATCGCGCTGATGGTCATGGGCTTGGGCTGGCTGCTCCATTCGGCGTGGGTCTATCCGGCGCTGATTGCGATGTCGCTTGCGGGTTTCGGCGCCGCCCTGTTGGGACGGTCGATTCGTGCCATGAATTGCAAGCAAGGCGCAATGGCGGTGGCCGCGGATTCTTCATGGGCACCGCTCGAGGTACAAGCGTGGCAGCACATTCAAGTCATCGCCAATGCGGCCCAATCCAGCCCGCCCAAGAATCTGGACGAGATCCACGCGCTGGCGGATCAAGTGGTTCAAGCGGTTTCACAAAACGCCAATGGCGAGACTGACTTTGCATGGGCACGCTTCACTTTGCCCGAAATCCTCCAGGCCGTGCAGCAGGCCTGTGCCAACCTGAGGGAAGCTGTGCGCACCAGGGTGCCGGGATCGGAATCGATCACGGCGGCCGACATCATGATCCTTCACCGCTTCTACGCCAGGCACGAAAGAAAGCTGAAAGCGGCTTTGTTTCTTCGACGCGTCTTGCGGCTTGTTCTGGCACCTCAGGTGGCCGTGGCGCAGGAACTGCAGGGTTACGCCACGGGAACGGCATTGAGTTCTGGTTTGGCCACGGCGCAAGGCTGGATGGCGCGCCTGCTCACCGAAGAGTTGGGCCGGTCCGCGATCAACCTCTATGCAGGGCGCTATCGCTGGACGGCGCTCGAAGCCAGCAAAGCCTTGATCGAGGACGCGCCGACCCCCACGGGGCCGGTGCCCATCAGGGTTCTCATCGCCGGCCAAGTCAATGCCGGCAAGTCTTCCTTGACCAACGCCTTGCTGGGTTCGATCAAATCGCCCGTCTCTGAACTGCCGACACCCGGTGGCGTCCGTGAGTTCCGCATCGCATCAAATCGCGAACTGGATCTGGTTGTGATGGATACACCGGGGCTGACGGCGATCGGCGGCAACCAGCAGACGCTGATGGAGGCCTGTGAAAAGGCGGATCTCATCATCTGGGTGGCGCAGGCGAACAATCCGGCGCGAGCGATCGATGTGGTGGCGCTGTCCGAACTTCGCGCCTGGTTCAAGTCCAAGCCTGGGATCAAGCCCCCGCCGATGGCGCTGGCGATGACGCATATCGACAAGATCAGCCCGGTCAGGGAATGGTCGCCGCCCTATGACATGACGGCTGCCACCTCGCCAAAGGCGAGAAATATCCGACAGGCCTTGCAGCAGGTTGCGCAGACCCTGGCCTTTGACGATGCCCCCGGCATTCCCTTGGCGCTTCAAGCCGGGCAGGCCGCCTACAACCTGGATGCGCTTTGGGCGGTCATTGCCACCACCTTGAACCAAGCTCAACTCACTGCGCTGGACAGAGAACTGAAGCGGGGCGGCGGCTTCAGTTTGCAGAAAACCTTTGATCAGTGTTACCGGGGCGGACGTTTCATGGTCAGCAAGCTGTGGGCAGACCACTTCGGTGAACCCAGCAAGTCACCCTGAGCTTGTTTCCCGGCGCAGGCAACAGCCGCTGCGCTCAGCCCCCCGCGCCGTACACCCGCGCCTTGTACTCGAACCAGAACGGGTGCCAGAAGCCCATGAAGCGCTGGGTCATCACCACACCGGCCAGGCCCTGGCCCAGGCTGGGCACCGCACCGCTGCCAAAGAACTGGACGCAGCGCGGCTCGGGCACCTGGTCGGTGAACAGCGCGGCCAACTGGCGCGGCAGCGACGCACGGCAAGCGCCGGGCCAGGACATGTCGTCGATCGGCTACAGACCGTGTTTCATCAAGTCCACAGGTCACCGGTAGAGCGCAGCCCCCTTGCGTCATCAATTCGTGCAGAACTTTCGGGTGACATGGACAAGCCGTGGATCAGGAAGGGCGTGGAACCCAGGCCGGGCCGAGACCGTGCAACACCAGGCCTACTAGGATTTGGAAAGACAAAAATGTATCGAATGGATTGTTTTTGATAATATCTATGTGATGCCCAAGCGTTCTCAAGCCATGGTCGAGTTGCCACCCGCTGTGCAGTCTCTGCTGCGGGAACTGGGTGCCAACCTGTCCATCGCCCGAAAGCGCCGCAAGGAGTCGTTGAAGGCATGGGCAGGGCGCATCGGCGTGTCCGAGCCGACACTGTCGCGCATGGAGCGGGGGGATCCCGGCGTGGCTTTCGGCACCTATGCCACCGCGCTGTGGATGATCGGCCGTGCGCAGGCCATTCCCGAACTGGCCGCACCACAACTCGACCTCGGTGCACTGGAGAGCGAAGTGCGGGTGGCGCGGCAGCGATCGGTCCGCTCGCCCATCGCGCTTGAAGCGCGAATCAAGTCCTCGGGTTCGGTCACAGCAGATCTCACGACCGGATCTGGTGCCGCCAAGTTGCCGGGTTCGCCTTGATGGCGGAGCTAGGCAAGGGCTACCAGCCTGCCGACACCCTCTACCTCTGGTGGACGGGGGATACGGCGAGGCCGATGCTGATCGGCGCGCTCGGTATGGTGCGCGCCTCCAGAGGGGTCTCGCTTCGCTACGCCGCCAACTGGCTAGCGGCTGGATTCCCGCTCAGCGAAGATCTGCCCCTGATCGACACCGAGTTCCTACCGTCGGGCAAGGAGAGGGCTGCCGGCGCCGTCGACGACGCACGGCCGGACCGCTGGGGCGAACGCGTCATCCGCGTCCTGGACAAGCCACCGCGCTTGTCCCTGATGGAATACCTGTACTTCGCCGGTGACGAGCGCTTCGGTGCGCTGGGTGTCTCGGTATCGAGCGACCAGTACCTGCCACACTGCCTGGGTCCACTGCCCGAGATCGCCGATGTGGCCCAGATAGACGAGTTGGTGAGGCGGGTGAGCGCCGGCGAACCGGTCCCGGCGGAGCAGCGTCGCCTGATCGCACCCGGCGTGACGATGGGCGGCGCCAGGCCCAAAGCGCTACTCGACATCGGTGGCGAACAGTGGGTGCTGAAATTCTCGGAGCCCGGCGATTACGTCGACACGCCGCTCATCGAACATGCAACGATGACGCTCGCTTCGAGATCCAGGATCTGCGTGGCCCTGACGCAGCCAATTGCCCTGGCGCGCGGGCATGCGGTCGCCGTCAAGCGTTTCGACCGCACCCCTGTCGGCACCGACCGCAGGCGTCTGCACGCAATTTCTGCCAACGTGGCACTCAAGGCGGCTGGCCAAGACCTGGGCTACCCAGAACTGGCGCAGGTGCTGCGCCGGCGCGGCGTGGCCAAGTCATCGCTGGGCAGGGTCCAGATGGCGGAGTTGTTCCGGCGCATGGTGTTCAACATCGTGATCGACAACACCGACGACCACGAGAAGAACCATGTCCTGCTGATGAACGACCGCGGCGAATACGAACTGTCGCCCGCGTTCGACGTGCTGCCCTCGGGCCAGGCGCTGGGCTATCAGCAACTGCGCGTCGGTGCCGACATGGCGGATTCCACGATCAGCAACGCCCTTTCCGAGCACGCGCAGTTCGGGCTCAAGCGCGAGGAAGCCGAAGCGCAAGTCCGCCAAGTGGTCGCCGTGGCGGCGGGTTGGAAAGAACACTTTGCTTCGGTGGGCGTACGGGCAGCTGACATCGAGTCGCTGGCGCACCAGATTGACCGGCCGTTCCTGGCCGATCAACGCCGTGAATGGGGTGGCGCGAGCTGAAGTTGGCCATCGCCTGCCGTTCGCCGGCGTCAGCTATCGGGAAGTCCAACGAGCCGGCAGCCGTCCGCTGCGACCCTCGGAGCGCGCCTGACCGGTGGGCGCGACCGCAAGCAGCGCACCGGCGCTATCGACGCGCAGCAGGCCCAGGCTGCATGGACTCGCTTCGAACGCATGGTGGCTGCCGACCTTCGATTGCTTTCGGTAGCGCCCGCCCACTTTCATCGGGCAGCCGAGTTGGTGCTGGGCGCAGCGAGCGCGTTGCGCGCCGGCGACGCCCTGCACCTGGCCTGTGCCGAGGCTGCGGGTGCGAAACACATGGCAACCCTGGACGACGTCCTGCGCCGCAATGCACAGCGCCTGAAGATCAAGCCGATTGTGCTGCGCGGCACGCCCTGACAGCTACAAATGGGCTGCAAATGGGCTGGAAATGGCGAGGATCCAAGGCGCTTATGGAAGTCGCCGTGAACGCCCGGCCCCAGCGTTCAGCCCACCGCGCCGTACACCCGCGCCTTGTACTCGAACCAGAACGGGTGCCAGAAGCCCATGAAGCGCCGGGTCATCACCACGCCGGCCAGGCCGGTGGCGGGCCAGGATCAGCGTGCCGGTGTCGAACACGCCGTGGCTCAGCTCGGCCTGGTGGCTGAGCAGGTGGCGCAGTGTGATGTCGCGCTGCAGCGGCTCGGTGTCGTCGATCCGCGTCGCCCCGGCGCGCAGCACGCGCAGCCGGCCAAATTCCGGCAACCAGGCCTTGACCGGGTCGTCGAGCGAGAACTGCCCCGGGTCGGCCAGCAGCAGCACCGAGGCGATCAGCTTGATGTTGGAGAAGGCACGGCCCTGCAATCGCGGTTACCCTCGCTTACATACCTGCGAAAGCCGCGCCCTTGAGTGCCCATGGTCCCAACACCTACCTGACGACCACTTACGCCGAACGCCAGAGCGTCAAGGTGCTTGGCGCACAGTGGGACCCGGACCACAAGAGGTGGTACGTCCCGGAAGGCCGCGACCTCACACCCTTCATGCGCTGGCTGCCGGGAAGCAGTGCCACGGCGCTCGCCGTGACCTTGGTTGTGTCCGACGAACTCGTCCAGGCCAAGGGCATCGGACTGGCAGAACTGATGTCCGGGCTGGCCGACGCTGTGGCAAGAGCCTACAGCTCGGCAGTGTGGGTCCGCGTGGAGGTCACCCAGGTCCGGGCCAGCCGCGGCACGGTCTCGTTGGAACTTACCGAGGTCGGCCCCGGCGGCACCGCAGTGGCGCAGGCCAGGGGGGTGATCTGGAACTCCACCGCCCAGCAGATCGTGCCGGTCTTCGAGAAGGCCACCGGCGTCGTACTCGGCCCAGGGATCAAGCTGTTGGTGCGAGCCCGGCCGACCCTGCATGCGCAGTACGGCTTGGCCCTGGTCATAGACGCCATAGACCCGGAGTACACGCTTGGCGAGATGGCGGCACGCCGTCGCGAGATTCGCCTTCGGCTGCAGCAACAGGGCTTGTTCGAGCGCAACCGTCTCCTCGGCACACCGTGGGATTTCACCGCGGTGCTGGTCTTGGCACCGGCGCAGGCCGCCGGACTCGGGGACTTTCAGGCGGAGGCCCAGCGCCTCGATCAGGCCGGGGTTTGCCGATTCACCTACCTGAGCAGCCGGTTTCAGGGCGAAGGCGCGGCCGCCGAGATGTGCGCCGCGCTGAACTCCGGCATTCAGCATTGGGGCCAGGCCCACGACGGATTGCCCGACGCGGTGGTCATCATCCGGGGCGGCGGCGCGGTCAACGATCTGGCCTGGCTCAACGACTACCAACTGGCACGGACCGTCTGCGAAATGGCGGTGCCGGTATTCACCGGTATCGGCCACGAACGCGACGACACCATCCTGGACGAGGTAGCGCACACGCGCTTCGACACCCCGTCCAAGGTTATCGCTGGCATTGAGCAGACCATAGTCTCGCGCGTGCGCGAGGCCCGGCGGTCTTTCGACGACGTGGTCGCGGCGGCACGACAACTGAGCGCGGGGTGGCAAGGCGCTGCCGAGAGGGCGCAAGCCTCGGTCCTGACCGGGGCCCAGCGGCAACTCGCCCTGGCGCGCGGCGGCAGCGACAGGTTGATGAATGGCATTGAAGCCTCGGCACGGGACACACTGCGGCGCGCACGGACTCGCACCGACGTCGCGATAGCCGGCCTGCGCGAGCAGGCGACCCGGCAGGTCGCCACCGCCCAGCAACAGGTGCCGGCGGTGCTGACCGAGGTGCTGCAGTCGACGCAGCGTACCCTGAAGGACGCCCGTACCCGCTCTGCCGAGGCTTTGCGCACCACGGTGACGACAGGCGTGGCCGCCACCCGACGCGAACAGGCCTCGGTGGATGCGGCACTCGCCGAAGTCTCTTCCCAGGCCCGACAACACATCCGCACCGGTCGAACTGGCATCGAGGCCCTTGTGCGCGAGGTGGCGGGCCAGGGACCGGAGAAGACGCTGGGCCGGGGTTTCGCGGTGGTGCGGACAAGCCAGGGGCAGCCGATCACCAGCGCCAAGGCGGCCGGCTGAGCACGAGCACGGATGCTGATGCCGCTGGCGCGCGATTTGATCAAGCTGTGCGAGGGACGGTAGAAGGTCTCCCTCAGCGACCTTGAACGAACGGCCGCTGTGGGAGAGTCTCTTTTCGACCAAGATCAGAGACCATCACGGTGTGCCATGCCCTCCTGTACGACCCGCATTTCCTCGCGCTACTGCTGCGCATCGACCATGACTTGGCTGCGCAGACGCGCGCCGATGGCTGCCCGTGCGGGGGCGCACTGCACCGTGCCGACTACCCGCGCAAGCCGCGGGGCTGCCCCATCGAGGTTCGAGGCGACCATTCTTCGCGCCTGAGCTTTTGTTGTTCGGTATGCCGCCGGCGTGCGACGTCGATGTCGGTGCGCTTCCTCGCGCGCCGTGTCTATTTCGCGCTGGCCGTGGTGCTGATGTCGGCCCGGCCGGCCGGGCCGACATCAGCGGCGGCACGGCTGGGGACAGCGCTGGGCGTTGGTCGGCGCACGCTGGCGCGTTGGCGGGGCTGGTGGCAAGAGCAATTCCCGCAGACCCCGCTGTGGCGGGCGGCGGGCGCGCGCTTCATGCCGCCGGTGCCTGAAGCGCAGCTTCCGGGCGAGTTGATCACGCGTTTTTCCGGCCCGGCACATGAGGCGCTGATGAGGCTGCTGGTCTGGCTCAGCCCGGTCACGGTCGGGCGTGGGCAGCCCGCGGCGATCACGCTGCACGAGGCTGGCTGATCATCCGCAGAGGATGCACGTAGCCAGGCACGACGAGGCTCCATAGCCTTGGCACCAGTCGAGTCGCACCGCCGGTGTGACCGCATCTGGAGCCTGCATTGAAGACGATTGCCGATCCCCCTGAACGTGATCGATGGGCGCGCCTGCGCTTCTCAATCATCGGCCCGCTGATGGCCGCCCCGCCCGAGCCCCGGCAGTTGGGCGCCGCCTTCCTTGCCCTGGCGGCCAAGACATGGCGCCACCCCGTCTCGGGACTGGACGTGCGCTTCGGCGCGTCGACCATCGAGCGCTGGTACTACCGTGCCCGGCGCGCGGCCGATCCGGTGGCCGCGCTCAAGGACGGCCTGCGTGGCGACGAGGGCGGCTTCCCCAGCCTGACGCCGGTGGCCATCACCGCGCTCACGCTGCAGTACCGCGAACATCCCGGCTGGACCGCCCAGCTTCACCTGGACAACCTGCGCGTGGCTTGCCAGACCGGTCAACCAGACGGCACATTCATGCCCGTGGCCTCGTACTCCACGGTGCGGCGCTATCTGCAGGCCCAGGGCATGCATCGTCAGGCACGCCCGAAGCGAGCGACCGAGGGCGCCGTGGCGGCCCGCGATCGCCTGGAACAACTGGAGGTTCGCAGCTTCGAGGTCGAGCATGTCAGCGCCCTCTGGCACCTGGACTTCCACCACGCCTCACGCAAGGTGCTCACCCGCGCCGGTGCCTGGGTCAAGCCGATGTTGCTGGGTGTCATCGACGACCGTTCGCGCCTGGTCTGCCACCTGCAGTGGTATCTCGACGAGACGGCACAGAGCCTGGTGCATGGGCTGGGCCAGGCGTTCATGAAGCGCGGCCTGCCGCGCGCGCTGATGACCGACAACGGCGCGGCCATGCTCAGCGAGGAGGTCACCACCGGGCTGGCCAAGCTGGGTGTCGTGCACCAGACGACGCTGCCCTACAGCCCGTACCAGAACGCCAAGCAGGAGTCGTTCTGGGGCCGCGTCGAGGGTCGGCTGATGGCCATGCTCGAGGGCGAGCAGACCTTGACGCTCGATCTCCTGAACGAGTCGACCCAGGCCTGGGTCGAGCAGGAATACCACCGCACGGTGCACACCGAACTCAAGGCCACGCCGCTGGCACGCTACCTGGCCGGGCCGTCGGTGGCGCGCAAATGCCCCGACTCGGCGGTGCTGACGGACGCCTTCCGCATCGAGGTGCAGCGCCGTGCGCGCCGTGCCGACGGCACGCTCAGCCTGGGCGGCACCCGCTTCGAGATCCCGTCCCGGCTGCGCCACCTCAGCGTGGTGCATGTTCGCTATGCCCGCTGGGACTTCAGCCGGGTCGACCTGGTCGACGCGCGCACGGGCGTCGTGCTGTGCCCGATCAAGCCGCTGGACAAGGCCGCCAACGCCAACGGCCAGCGCCGACGGCTCGATCCCGTGGGACAGGACTTGTCGCCGCTGGCGCCCACGGGCATGGCCCCGTTGCTGCGCGAGTTGCTCGCCGAGTACTCCGCCACCGGCATGCCGCCGGCCTACCTGCCGGGCGTCGAGCCCAAGCCCATCAACCCACCCGAGGCAGACTCCGCATGAACCAACGACTCCTGGCCCTGTACGGGCTGAAGTGGAACCCCTTCTCGCCGGAATTGCCCACCGAGGCGATCTACGTGCACCCGAAGCTGGAGAACTTCTGCTGGCGTATCGAGCACGCGCAGATCCGCGAGGGCGGCTTCGCGATGATCCACGGCGACCCGGGCACCGGCAAAAGCGTGGCGCTGCGCCTGCTCGCTGATCGCCTGGCCCGGCTGCCCGACGTCCACGTGGGCGTCATCAACCACCCGCAGAGCAGCCTGGCCGACCTGTACCGCGAGCTCGGCGACATCTTCACCGTGCCGCTGCGCCCGCACAACCGCTGGGGCGGCTTCAAGAGCTTGCGAGAGCGCTGGCTGGCGCACCTGGAGACCACGCGTCGGCGCGCGGTGCTCCTCATCGACGAGGCCCAGGAGATGAGCCCGGCCGCGCTGTGCGAGTTGCGCCTGATGGCCAGCGCCCGCTTCGACTCGCAGCCGCTGCTGTGCATCGTGCTCGTCGGGGACGCCCGCTTGATCGACAAGCTCAAGCGCGAAGAGTTGATCCCGCTGGGCAGCCGCATCCGCACCCGGCTGGCCACCGAGCATGCCAGCCCAGAGGAACTGCTCGCCGGCCTGAACCATCTGCTGGCCGGCGCCGGCAATGCCAGCCTGATGACGCCAGCGCTGCGTCAGACGCTATGCGATCACGCCGCCGGCAACTACCGCATCCTCACCACCATGGCCGCCGAACTGCTGGCTGCCGCCGCGCAGCGTGAGTTGCCCCAGCTCGACGAGAAGCTCTACCTCGAGGTCTTCGCCCAGCCCGAGACCCCCGCGCCGCGCCGAACGGCCGCACGCCGGTGACCGCCATGGCCGCAGACCCTGAGGATCCCGCCACCGCCGCAATTCCGATGCCCCAACTCAGCGACGACGCCGTCGTCCAGATTCATGACTTCATCGGGCACTTCCTCGACCTGTTCGAAGCGCGCTACGGCGATCAGATCCACCGCTACTACGACGACCGCTCAGCGCGCAACATGATCAGCCCTGAACCGACGCACAGCATCGACGACCCACCGTTCTGAACCCGTCACCGTTCAACGCCGGGCGCCGCCAGCTTCAACCCTGCCGGCGCCGCAGGCACTCCTGGTCATGGTCTTGATGGACACCGTCGATCTTGATCGTGATGCTGCCGCTCACCGCAATGCCACCGCCGATCAAGTTCAGCGATGGCGTCGCAGTCCATCATCAAACTCGATCAGCGGCCCATCAAATTGGGTGATCACACTCACCGCTCGGGAGCGGACGCTTCAGGTGCAGTTCAAGGACGGGGTCGTGCCGACCACGGTACAACACGAGGGCAAGGAATGAGTGAGCAGAGTTTCAAACAGGCGTACGAGGTGCTGAGTCGCCATGCGCAGACGCTGCGCGAGCAGACCGAACCCGGTATCGACGATCTGCTGAAGATCGTCACCGAGTCGGTTCAGGCTTTCAAGGTCTGCAGTCATCGCATCGATGCCGTGGAGAAGGCGCTGGAGCAAGCACTCGCCACCGCTGAGCGTGACATCGCAGCCAAGCCGGACAAGACATCGGCGAAGACCGTGCCGACTTCTGGCAGGGGCAGCGCGGCAAAGGCTGCGCCACCGCCGCCCCTGGACGACGATGAAGATGGTGAGATTCCGTTCTAGTCCGACGCGCGCAGCGTGGGAGTAGTTCGCTCTGGCCGCAGCAGAACTGCTGGCGGCACGACCCAGGGCTGTTCACTGAGGCCCCGGCGCTGCTGATTGCGGACAATCAGGCGCTTTGTGACGAGTGCTGAGCGCTGCTGAAACTGTCTGACCCCAACGAAATCGTCGATGCACGGCGTGAGCAATGCAGGGTGTACGACCTGCCGCATGTGCTGTTGTGCTCCATCCTGGCCGCTGCGGGGGCAGACTCGTACCGGGCGATCGTGCGTTTCATGGATGCGCGCCGGCCGTGGCTGCGCGCCAACAGTGCAATGACTTGGGCCAAGGCGCCGAGCCACACCGGGTTGCGCAAGATCTTGCTCGGCCCGGACCAGGCTGCAGTCGAGCAGGCGCTCCGGCGCAGTCCCGGCGCGCGCTGGCAGCCCAGGAGGCCGGTCAGATCGTCACCGTCGCGCTCGACGGCAAGACGCTGCGCGACAGCCTGGACCGCGCCAAAGGCGTGTCGGCGCCGCAATGGTTGGCGGGCTTCACCACCAGTGGGCAGCGCTTGGTGCTCGGACAAGTCGCCTGGGGCAGCGGCGAAAAGGGCTACGAGATCAACGCCGTCCAGCGCCTCATTGAGGAGTTGGGAATGGAAGGCGTTCTGTTTACGCTGGATGCGCTCCATTGCCAGAAGAAAACCCTGGAATTCGTCGTCGATAGCGACTGTGACCTGCTCGTGCAGGTCAAGGCCAACCAGCCTACTTTGCTCAAAACGATCGAGGACTTGGCCAAGCAAGAGCCCCCTGTCGACACCCATAAGAACCACCAGCGCGGCCTGCGCATCCGTATCGAAGCGCGCCAAACATCGGTCTGGCATCTGCCTGAGCAGTGTCTGGGCGACGAGTGGTGGCCAATGCGTTGCCTGATCCAGGTGTGTCGCCACACCGACGTTTTCAACACCACGCAGGGCAATTGGGAGCCCCGCAGCGAGACGGCCAGTCCAGCCCCTGGGTACCTATTCACGGAGTCGACCCCGTGAATAGGTACCTCGGAAAGCGCCTGTTCCCCAGGCACGGTGACCGGCCGCCGCCCGGCCGCCGCGCTCAGCCCACCGCCCCGTACACCCGCGCCTTGTACTCGAACCAGAACGGGTGCCAGAAGCCCATGAAGCGCTGGGTCATCACCACCCCGGCCAGGCCGGTGGCGGGAGAGATGAACCAATGGGTGCCGGCCAGGCCGCCCCACTGCAGCTCGCCCACCGCGGCGGCGGGTGAGATCGTCGAGGCGCGCCGCGTCAGCGCACCGCCCAGGCCGTAGCCCAGGCTGGGCACCGCACCGCTGCCGAAGAACTGGACGCAGCGCGGCTCGGGCACCTGGTCGGTGAACAGCGCAGCCAGCGTGGCCGGCCGCAGCAGCGAGGGCTGGCCCGGCATCAGTTGGCGCAACAGCGCCAGCATGTCGGCCTGGGTCGTGAACAGCCCGCCGGCGGCCGACTGGCGCGGCACCGGCGCGCGGTAGGCGCCGGGCCAGGGCGTGTCGTCCAAGCGCTGCAGGCCGGGTTTCATCACGTCGACCAGGTCGCCGCGGTAGAGCGCGGCCAGCCGCGGCACCTGGTCGGGCCGCAGCACATAGCCGGTGTCGACCATGCCGAGCGGGCCGAACAGCCGCGACTGCAGTGCATCGCCGAAACGCTGGCCGGTGACGATCTCGACGATGCGGGCCAGCACGTCGGCACCGGTGGCGTATTCCCAGCCCTCACCCGGCTGGTAGATCAGCGGCAGGCCGGCCAGCAAATCCATCTCTTCGGCCAGCGTGGTGTCGGGCCGGCGCACGCCCGAGGCGGCATAGGCGTTGTAGATCAGCGTGCCGGGGTCGAACACGCCGTGGCTCAGCCCGGCCTGGTGGCTGAGCAGGTGGCGCAGCGTGATGTCGCGCTGCAGCGGCTCGGTGTCGTCGATGCGCGTCGCCCCGGCGCGCAGCACGCGCAGCCGGCCAAAAGCCGGCAACCAGGTCTTGACCGGGTCGTCGAGCGAGAACTGTCCCTGGTCGGCCAGCAGCAGCACCAGCACCGAGGCGATCAGCTTGGTGTTGGAGAAGGCACGGTGGATATGGTCGGGCCGCAGCGCCTGGCCGCTCTGCAGGTCGGCCTGGCCGCCGCAGAAGCTGTCGATCAGCTCGCCGTTGCGCATCAGCGCCGCCGACACGCCGGGCAGGCGCTGCGCGTCGATCTCGCGCTGCAGCACCGCGTGGGCGGCGCTGAAATCCATCGCGGTGCGGCTCATCGCGCGGAGCCCGTCGAACGCCAAGCGCCATCGGTCACCGGGTCAGCCAGCCCGTCGCCCTGCAGCTTGAGCAGGTGGGCACGCAGCGAGCGCAGCGCCATCGCGTGCAGATGGACCGGGGTGTCGGCATACACCGCCGCCACCAGCGCGGCCTCGGCGGCCGGCGCGTCGGCCGACAAGGCCCGCAGCGCGGCCAGCACCTTGGCCTCGCGGCCGAGCCGGTGGGCGATGGTCTTGTTGACCACCGCATGCGGCTCGTCGATCAGGAAGCCATGGCCAGGCGCCAGCCACTCCAGGTCTTCATCGAGCAGGCGGCGCAGCGAGGCGATGTAGACCGCCATGTCGCCGTCGGGCGGGTTGATCACCACCGTGCTGCCCTGCATCAGGTGGTCGCCGGTGAACAGCAGACGCTCCTCCTCCAGCAGATAGCACAGGTGGTTGCTGGCATGGCCGGGGGTGTGGATCACGCGCAGCGTCACGCCCTCGCCCAGCGCCAGCCGGTCGCCGTCGGCCAGCACCTGCTGCGGCAGGAAGTCGGTATCCTGCCATTCGGGATGGTCGGCCACCCGGCCCAGCGTCGGCGCGCCGGTGGCCGCGCGGATCGCCGCGGCCGCCGGGGAATGGTCTTTGTGGGTGTGGGTGACCAGGATGCGGGTGATGCGCCCGGGCGCGGCCGCCAGCAAGGCCTGGACATGGGCGGCGTCGCCCGGACCCGGGTCGAGCAAAGCCCAGTCGTCGCTGCCGGGCGCGCCGATGAAGTAGGCGTTGGTGCCCGGGCCGGTCATCATGCTGCCGTTGTCGGCGGTCACGCGCAGCACCCGCGGCGACAACCACACCGGCCGGCCCGGCACCAGCTCGACGCTGGCCTGGGCGCGGCCCTCGGGGTCGATGCGGCCGAGTTCGGCATAAGCCCAGTCGCCCGGGTTGAGCGGCTTGCGGCCCTTGGCCGACTGGCCGACGCGCGGCCGGATCATGGCCACCGAAGTCTGGGCCCGGGCCCAGGCCACCGCGTCGGCGGCCTTGGCAAAACCGGCCAGGTGCTTGAGCGTCAGTTCGGTGACGTTCATCAGCTTGAGGCCGAGCTTGGCATCCACGGCTTCGGCGGGCGTCAGCCACAGCAGTTCGACCGTCTCCTTGGCGTCGTGGACGGCGGTCTGGTCGACCGGCGCCTGGGTGATGAAGAAGCGGGTGTCGAAGATCTTGGGCATGCCCAGGGGCGTGATCCAGTGGCTGTAATAGGCCAAGCGGTCCATCGCCAGCTTGACGTCCAGGCGCGCGCCAAAGCGCTCGCAGATCTCGGCCATGCCGGTCTCGTTGGCGTGCAGCGCATGGCGCATCGCCAGCACCTCGTCGGCCGGCAACGCGTGCAGGTCGACCAGGCCGCCGCTGGCGTCGGTGGCGAACAGCAGGCCGGCCTCCTCGAAGCATTCACGCACCGCCGCCACCCAGTAGTGCAGGCCGTCGGACGGCAGGCCCATGCGGGCGCTGGCGCTGGCGTCGTCCTGGCCCTGGCAGCGCTCGTAATGGCCGCGGTCGCTCTTGTCGAGCAGCCCGCCGGGGAAGACCGCGGCGCCGCTGTTCTGGTCGCCAGGCCGGTCGGCGCGGCGCAGCATCAACACCTCCAGGCCGCGCGGGGCGTCGCGCAACACGATCAGCGACGCGGCGGCGCGGGGGATGGCGGGTGCAGGTGAGGCGACAGGCAAGGGCATGTCGCTCATCTCAAGCCCCCACCGCCGCGCCAGCGGCGCGCAGCGCGGCGATCTCGTCGGCGTCGAAACCGGCCTCGGCCAGGATCGCGTCGGTGTGGGTGCCGGCCTTGACCGCCGGCGTCGGCTGGGCCGGCTGGCTGCGCGAGAAACGCGGCGCCGGCGCGGGCTGGGTCACGCCGGCCACCTCGATGTAGCCGCCGCGCGCCTGGGCGTGGCGGTGCTGGGCCACCTCGTCAAGCCGCAGCACCGGCGCAAAGCAGACATCGGTGCCTTCGAGCAGCGCGCTCCAGTCGTCGCGCGTCTTGGCCGCGATCAACGCGGTGATCGCCACGCGCATCTCCGGCCAGCAGCGGCGGTCGTACTGGCGCTTGATGTAGGACGCATCCAGCCCGATGCGCTGCACCAGTTCGGCAAAGAACTTGGGCTCGAGCGCACCTATCGAGACCCATTGGGCGTCGGAGGTGGCGTAGGTGTCGTAGAACGGCGATCCGCCGTCGAGCAGGTTGGCGGCGCGCGCATGGGTGTCCCAGGTGCCGGCGGCGGCCAGGCCGTGGAAGATGCTCATCAGCGACGACGCGCCGTCGACCATCGCCGCGTCCACCACCTGGCCCTGGCCCGAGCGGCTGCGCTCGAAGATCGCCGCCAGCAGGCCGAAGGCGAGGTAGAGCGCGCCGCCGCCGTAGTCGCCAACCAGGTTGAGCGGCGGCACCGGCTTGTCCTTGCCGCCGATCGCGTGCAGCGCGCCGGTCAGCGCGATGTAGTTCAGGTCATGGCCGGCGGCCTGGGCCAGCGGTCCGGTCTGGCCGAAGCCGGTCATGCGGCCGAACACCAGGCCGGGGTTGCGCGCCAGGCAGGTCTCGGGGCCCAGGCCCAGGCGCTCGGCCACGCCCGGGCGCCAGCCTTCGATCAGCACGTCGGCGCGGTCGATCAGGCGCAGCGCGGCGTCGCGGCCGGCGGGCTGCTTGATGTCGAGCGCCACCGAGCGGCGGTTGCGCCCGGAAACGTCGAACTTGGTGTCCATCGGCACGCCCAGGCCGCTGGGTTCGGTGCGGTCGATGCGCACCACCTCGGCGCCCAGGTCAGCCAGCAACATGGCGCACAACGGGCCGGGGCCGATGCTGGCCAGTTCAACGACGCGCAATCCGGTCAAGGGTCCCATGGGGTGCCTCCTGGTTCTGTGATGGAGGCAAAGTGTGCCCCAGCGCCGCCCGGCGCTTTGTCATGCCGGGGACGCCGGCGGCGGGTCGGTGGGCGGCGGACGGCCAGCAGCGGCAGGCCGCATCTGCCAGGCCGCCAGCGCCGCCGCCCCGGTCAGCAGCGCCATCACCACGAAGACCTCGTGGAAGGCGCGCAGGGTGCCGGCCCGGCCGGCCAGGTGGATGTCGGCGGCATGGGTCTGGAGCCGGGATTCAAGCAATATGCCGACGCCGTTGACCCCCACCGCGCCGCCCAGCTGGCGCAGGAAGTTCATCGTGCTGGCGCCGGCGGCAATGCGCGGCAGGTCGAGCACGCGCATCGCCGACAGGCTGAGCGAGGGGATGACGCAGCCCAGCCCGATCCGGCCCAGCACCGCCCACAAGGTGAGCCAGCCCAGCGCGGTGGCGCTGCCCACGCCGGTCATCACCCCGAAGGACGCCGTCATCACCAGCAGCCCTATCGTCAGCGTGCGGTAGAGCGGCGCCCGGTCGGCCAACCGGCCGGCCAGCGGGATGGTGCAGGCCAGCGCCAGCCCGGCCGGCAGCAGCACCGTGCCGACGGTGGACGCCGGCAAGCCCAGCGCCACCAGCATGAACACCGGCAGCAGGTAGGTCGAGCCGAACAGCCCGGCGCCGTAGATCACCGCCACCACCGCGGCGCGGCGGAACACCGGGTGGCCGTAGAGCGACAACTGCATCAGCGGCGTGGCCACCCGGCGCTGGCGGGCGACGAAGCCGACCACCAGCGCCGCCGCCAGCGCCAGTTGCGCCCCGCCCCAGGCGGTGTGGCCGCGCTGCAGCGAGACCAGGCCGTTGAGCAGCGCGGCCAGCAAGGCAGTCAGCATCAGCAGGCTCCAGGCGTCCGGTGGGCGGGCCCGCGGGTTGACCGCCACGCCACCCGGCGCGACATGGGGCAGGCAGCGCCGCGCCAGCAGCGCCGCGGCCACGCAAAACGGCAGCACGAAGAAGAAGATCGCGCGCCAGCCGAAGCCGTCGACCAGCAAGCCGCCCACGCTCGGCCCCAGCGCCGGCGCCAGCACCGTGCCGAAGCCGAACAAGCCCATCGCCCGGCCCTGCTCGTTCTTGGCGAAGGCATGCATGATGATCACGCCGGGAATGGTCTGCAGCACGCCGCCGGCCAGGCCCTCGACCATGCGCATCGCCAGCACCAGGCCCAGGTTGGGCGCCAAACCGCCCACCAGCCCGCCGG
This sequence comes from Burkholderiales bacterium, assembly GCA_947453625.1. Classification (GTDB taxonomy): domain Bacteria; phylum Pseudomonadota; class Gammaproteobacteria; order Burkholderiales; family Burkholderiaceae_C; genus Pseudaquabacterium. Next base: position 19,758 of record CANGHK010000020.1, on the reverse strand, counting down.
TGCCCAGCAGGCCCAGCATCACCAGGTAGCAGCGCCGATAGCCCAGGCGCTGCAGCAGCCAGGGTGTGGTCAGCATAGACACCGTCATCGCGCCCATGAAGGTGGTGGCCAGCCACTGCGCATCCTGCTGGCCGAGCGCGAACTGGCGGCTGATCGCCGGCACCGCGACGTTGATGGTGGTCGCGGCCATCAGCGCGGCCATGTTGCCGATCATCACCGTCAGCAGCACCCACCAGCGGTGTTGCGGTCCCCAGCGCGCGCGCAGCGCGGCAAGCGAATGGCGGTCGTCAGGAGAGGCGGGCTGCATGCGGCGGCGATTGTGCGCGAGCGCGGGGCTTGCGCCATCACCGAGTCGGTCAGGGCTGCCCGGCTGACAATGCGCGCCGGGCGGGTTGCCCGCCGGAGTTTGCGCATGAAGGAGGGGCGAGACGTTCAAGGCTTCCATGCCGGGCGCGACCTGGGCGCCGGCCTGTGCGTGGCCGGCCTGCTGCTGCCCGAGGCGGTGGCCTACGCCGGGCTGGCCAGGCTGCCGGTAGCGCATGCGCTGACAGCCAGCGTGGTGGGCCTGGCGCTGTACGCGCTGTTGGGCGGCAGCCGCTTCGCGATCGTCACGCCCACCTCGTCGACGGCCACTTTGGCGGCGGCCGCGGTGCTGTCGCTGCCCGGGGGCGCGGCGCCACCAGACCCGATGGCCTACGCGCAATCGCTGATGGCGCTGGCCATGCTGGCTGGCGCCGTGCTGGTGCTGCTGGCCTGGGCACGGCAGGGCCAGTTGTCCGCCTTCGTGTCGCGCCCGGTGCTGCGCGGCTTCGCCTTCGCGCTGGCCATCAGCATCGTGATCAAGCAGTTGCCCGACGCACTGGGCCTGGCGCTGCCGCTTGAGGCGGGTGCCGACCCGTGGCACCTGCTGGCCTGGGTGATGACCCATGCCGGCGCCTGGCATGGGCCCAGCATCGCCGTCGCTCTGCTGGCGGCGTGCGGCATCGTCGGGCTGAAGCGCTGGCCCAGGGTGCCGGCAGCCATGGTCGTCATCGTGCTGGCCAGCGTGGCGGCGCAACAGTTCGGCCTGCGCGCGATGGGCGTTGCGGCGGTGGGCGCCATCGAGGGTCCGACCTTCAGCCTGCATTTCCCCAGACTGCCCTTGGCCGACTGGCTGCAACTCGGCGAGCTCGCCTTCGGCCTGGTGGTGCTGGTATTCGCCGAATCCTGGGGCAGCGTGCGCAGCCTGGCCCTGGCAAACGGCGACCGGCTGGACGCCAACCGGGAACTGCTGGTGCTGGGCAGCTGCAATCTGGCGGCCGGCCTGCTGCAGGGCATGCCGGTGGGGGCCGGGTTCTCGGCCACTTCGGCCAACGCCGCCGCGGGCGCCAACAGCCGCTGGGCGGGCGCGACCGCACTGGCCGTGATCGCGCTGGCGCTGGCCTTCGCGCTGCCGGCGCTGCAATGGCTGCCGCGCCCCGTGCTGGCGGTGGCCGTGACCGCCGCGCTGTGGCATGCGCTGAACCCGCGCCCGCTGATCGAGGTCTGGCGCACCGACCGCGACCGCGTGCTGCTGGTCGGCGCGGTGCTGGCGGTGCTGAGCCTGGGCGTGCTGCACGGCATGCTGGCGGCGATCGCGCTGTCGCTGGTGGCGGCGTTGCGGCGCTTCAGCCAGCCGGTCGTGCACGAACTGGGCGAGCTCGGGTCGTCGCGCAACTTCGTCGCCCTCAACACCCACCCGGATGTGGCGGCGGTTCCCGGCTTGCTGATCCTGCGGCCCGAGGAGCCGCTGTTTTTCGCCAGCGCGGAGCAGGTCATGGCTGACGTGATGGGCCATGTGGCCGCCCGCCCTGGCCTGCGTACGGTGATCCTGAGCCTGGAAGAAAGCGCCGACATCGACAGCACGGCGCTGGAATGCCTGCTCGAGCTCGACCAGCGCCTGCGCCAGCAACACATGGCGCTGGTGCTGTCGCGGGTCAAGGATCCTGTGCGCGAGTTGCTGCAACGCTGCGACCCGCAGGGCATAGGCTCAGCGGATCGGTTGTTCTGGAGCGTCGCCGACGCAGTGCAGGCTCGCGCACCGGCGTAGGCCGTGGCGCCTTGGCCAACAGCAGCCCTGTCGGGCCGGCGGCCTTTAACACGCATGTCACATCGCCGCCGTGAAATCCGACGATCCAACGGAGTGGTCACGACATGTCGAAATCAATCAATCGCCGCAATTTCATGGTCACCGCGACCACCGGCGCGGCAATCCTGGGCAGCACGCTGGCGGGCTGCGGCGACGCCAGCGCCCGCCCGGCCGAATTCAAGTACGGCGTGGCCAGCGGCGACCCGCTGAGCAACCGGGTGATTCTCTGGACCCATGCCAAGATCGCCGACAGCACCGACCCGGTGGGCCTGACCTGGCAAGTGGCCAGCGACAGCGCGTTTTCCAGCGTCGTCTGTTCGGGCCGGGTCGATGCGACCGAAGCCACCGCCTTCACGGCCAAGGTCGACGCCTTCGGCCTGAGCGCGGGCACGACCTACTTCTACCGCTTCGTCGACGACGCCGGCGTGGCATCGACCACAGGCACCACCCGCACGCTGCCGGCGGTCAATGCCGCCTCGGTGAGTTTCGCGGTGTTCTCCTGCAGCCTGTACTCGGAAGGCTTCTTCAACACCTACGACGCGGCCTCGAAGTCCGACGCGCAGTTCGCCGTCCACCTGGGCGACTACCTCTACGAATACGGTGCCGATCCCAAGCAGTTCGGCAACACCGACGCGGTCAAGCTGGGGCGCGTCATCGTGCCGGCCAATGACATGGTCAGCCTGAGCGACTACCGCACGCGCTATGCGCTCTACCGGTCCGACCCGAGTCTGCAGGCGCTGCACGCCAAGATGCCCTGGATCACCGTCTGGGACGATCATGAATTCGCCAACAACGCCTGGGTCGGCGGGGCCGAGAACCACAACCCGGCGACCCAGGGCGACTGGATCACGCGCAAGAACATCGCCGCCCGGGTCTACCACGAGTGGATGCCCATCCGCACGCCGGATGCGGCCAACCTGCTCAAGATCTACCGCAGCTTCGACTTCGGCAGCCTGTTCAGCCTGCACATGCTAGACACCCGAATCGAGGGCCGCGACCGCCAGTACGACAGCTATGGCGACAAGGACGGCGGCCTGACGCGCTACGGCACGGCGCTGGCCTCGGGCACCGATGCCAGCCACCGGATGATCAGCAGCGCGCAACAGACCTGGCTGACCGACGGCCTGTCGAAGTCGGGCGCGGTCTGGCAGTTCCTGGGCAACCAGGACATCATGGCAAAGATGTGGTTCCCGGCCTCGGTGCTGCAGGTCGCAGCCACTGGCGGCGACCCAACCCAGGCCGTCACCGATTACCTGACGGCCAAGGCCACCCGGGCCGCCGCCGGCCCGGGCGCGCTGACGCCCACCCAGACGGCGCTGCTGAACCCGGCGGTCAACCCCCGACTGCCTTACAACCTGGATTCCTGGGACGGTTACCCCAGCAACCGCGAAGCGGTGCTGCAAACCGTCAAGGCCCAGGGCAAGAAACTGGTGGCGCTGTCGGGCGATTCACACAACGCCTGGTTCTCCAACCTGACCACGCTGGCGGGCGACAAGGTCGGCGTTGAATTCGCCGGCTCATCGGTCACCGCGCCGGGCTTCGAGAGCGCCGGCCTGGGCGGCCTGGCCAGTTCGATGGACGGCAGCGCGGTCGCCAAGGTGTCGGGCTCGGGCCTGGGCCTGATCGACGACCTGAACTACAGCGACAGCATCCGCCGCGGCTACCTGCTGATGACGGTCACCGCGGCCGCCGTCAAGGGCGACTTCGTCTTCGTCAGCACGGTCAAGTCGACCACTTACACCACGGCCGTGGGCAAGTCGGTCACCGTCTTGGCTTCGGGCGCGATCAGCTACGCTTGAGGCTGGCCGGCAGCGGTCGGTGCCGGCTGCCCTTGGCAGCCGGACGTCACGCGGCGGTCATGGACGGGCCTCAGCATCGCCACCCCCTTGTCCTTCCCAGCCCAGACCGCAGACATGACCGCACCATGGCCTTACTCAAGACCCTCCAGATCCCGAACCGCCGCTGACTGGCGGTTCGCCGCGCTGGCCGTGATGGCCGTCACGACACTCGTGGCCTGGCCGCCCGTGCTGGCGCATGGCGGCCAGGCCACGCTGGGTGCACCGCCCGCGCTGGCGGTGGCCGGCGTGCTGCCACCGCCGCCGGCGGGGGTGGCCGAACTGCGCTTCAGCGAGATGTTCCAGCGCCCGGTCGGCCCCAAGGGGCTGGAGCCCAGCGCGCGCTTGCTGGCGCTGGACGGCCTGGCGGTGCGCCTGGTCGGTTACATGGCCAGCACCGAACTGCCGATGGTGGGCCGGCTGATCCTGTCGCCGCTGCCCACCGCCTTGGGCGACGAGGACGAGCCGCTGGCCGACGACCTGCCCGCGCAAGCCGTTTTTGTCCACCTGAGCGGTCCGGCCGCCCTGCACGCGGTGCCCAATTACAGCGGCCTGATCCAGTTGCAAGGGCGGCTGTCGGTCGGCGCCCGCGACGAGCCCGACGGCCACCTGTCGTCGGTGCGCCTGCTGCTCGATGAACGCGCTTCTCAGCAGTTGCTGCTGCCCGGGCCGGCGGCCCCGCGTCGCTTGCCTTGAGCGTGCCCGCATCGACCCGGTACGCCCTGCCTGTCCATCCCCCGTTGGAGAATCCGATGTTCCCCTTGTTTGAATGCCACCCAAAAAAGTCAGCGCTGGCTGCAAAGTCACTGCTGCTCGCGCTGGCCCTGGGCGCCGCCACGGCGGCCCAGTCCGCCCCCACGGTCTCGCGCCTGACGCCGCCGTCCAACCCGCGACTGGCCAGCGCCACCACGCTGGCGCGCTTCCTGCCGGGGCAGAAGTTCGACCTGCAGGCCACGGTGCAGCCGAGCGCGGGCACCCGCATCACCCGCGTGCGCTTCGCCGTCGACGACCAGCCGGTGGCCGATCTGCAGCACGATGGCAGCGCCGCCGATCAGTTCGGCGGCGAGACCAGCCTGGTCAAGAACGGCCTGGTCAAGGACCTGGCCGAGGGCACGGTCGTGGCCTCGTTGCGGGCCTATGCCAACAGCCAGCCCGGGCTGCACTGGCTCAGCGTCACGGCCACCGACAGCCGCGGTGACACCAGCACCCGCCAGGGCAGCTTCGAGGTGGTGCCGATTCAGACCGGCCAGGGCCAGGTCGCCAAGAACATCATCATCCTGCTGGGCGACGGCATGGGCGCATCGCACCGCACCGCCGCGCGCATCATGGCCAAGGGCTATCTGCAAGGCATGGCGCAGGACCGGCTGGCGATGGACAAGTTTCCGGTCACCGGCATGGTGATGACCTCCTCGCTGAATTCCATCGTCACGGATTCGGCCCCCGGCATGGCCAACTATGTCAACGGCAACAAGGCCGCCAACAACCAGGAAGGCGTGTTCCCGGACGACACCGTCTCGGCTTTCGACAACCCGCGCATCGAGTACCTGTCCGAGTACCTGCACCGCCTGCGCGGCAGCGCGCTGGGCCTGGTGACCACGGCCGACGTGTTTGACGCCACCCCGGCCGCCAACGCGGTGCACACCGCGTCGCGCGGCATGGGCACCGGCATCGTCGACCAGTACCTGGACGACCGCCACCTCACCGGGCTGAAGGTGCTGATGGGCGGCGGGCGCAAGTGGTTCCTGCCCAACCCGGGCAGCGCCGACAAGCGCCAGGCGGTCAACGGTTCGCAGCGGCGCGACGCCAGCGACTACATCCTGCCGCCCGATCTGGTGGCGGGCTGGAAGGCCAGCCCCGGCAAGCTCGACAGCGGGCGCGACCTGATCGCCGACTTCCAGGCCGCCGGTTTTGCCTACGCCAGCGACCGCGCCGTGCTCGAGCGCCTCGATGCGCCCGACAAGCTGCTGGGCCTGTTCGCCTACTCCAACATGAACGTGGCCTTCGACAAGATCAACGGCCGGCGCGGCAAGTCCAGCGTGGTGGCCGACTACGGCTTCCCCGACCAGCCCATGCTCGACGAGATGACCGCGTCGGCGCTGAAGGTGTTGGCCAAGGACAACGCCAAGGGCTTCGTGCTGATGGTCGAAGGCGCCTCGATAGACAAGCAGTCGCACCTGATGGACACCGACCGCTGGCTGCTCGAAACGCTGGAATTCGATCGCGCGGTGGAACTGGCCAGAGACTTCGCGACGACCCACCCCGACACGCTGGTGATCGTCACCGCCGACCATGAATGCGCGGGTGCTGCGATCATCGGCGCGGCCACGGTGTCCGAGGCGGTGCTGCGCAGCCGCGCCGCCACCCCCGCCGAGATGCGCGACAAGGTGGTCGGCGTCTACGAAGCCGCGCGCTTCCCCGAGTACACGATCCTGGCCGACGGTTACCCGGCCAGCACCGACATCGACCGCAAGATGCTGATCGGCTACGGCGCCAATGCCGACCGCTACGAGGCCTGGGTATCCAATCCCCTGCCCACCCGCGATGAACAGCAGCCCTTCGCCGACCAGGCGCCGCTCAACACCTACCCGGCCAGCCCGGCCCAACGCAACAACGCCACGGGCTACCTGGTCACCGGCCAGGTGCCCGGCTCGCAAGCGGTGCACACGGCCACCGATGTGCCGCTGTCGGCTTTCGGCCGCGGCGCGATGCTGTTCACCGGCCTCTACGACAACACCGACGTGTTCTTCAAGATCGGGCAGGTGCTGCTGGGCGGGGTGAAGTAGGACCGCTGGGGACGCCGTCAGTGGCGCTTCGCTCCAAGGCGGGCATGTGACCAGGCGATGACCGCCCAAGGTCAAAAATTGTTTCTGCTTTGTCACTGCCCCGTCAACACTTTCGATCAGGATGCAGGAGTTAGAAAACTTTATCCATTTAACTCGTTTTTCCTGATCCGGACGTTCCATGCGCAGCGCATTTTGCAGATTCACCCGTTTCCCGACCGCCATTCAGCGCGCCATCATCGAATTGAGCCAGCCCGCAGGACTGGCGCTGATCGTCGCGGCGGCGATGCCGGTTCAGGCGCAGACCGAAACGCCCGTGCCAGCCGTCAAGGCCGAGCAGGCGGATGGAAAATCGACCCAGGTCGCCAAGCCTGCCAAGGACTCGAACAGCCCCGACGCTGGCAACCGGCTGGGCTTCGACACGGTGGTCGTCACCGGCACCGGCGTGGCGCGGCGCAAGTTCGATACCTCGTATGCGATCTCCAACCTGTCGGCGTCCGACATCCAGAAGATTGCGCCGCTCAACACCGCCGATCTGATCGGGCAGATGCCCGGGGTTCAGGCCGAGGCCACCGGCGGCGAGGCACAGAACGTCTACCGGGTGCGGGGCATACCGAACGAGGGCAATTTCTTCGCGTTCCAGGAAGACGGCATGCTCGTCTACGGCGAGAACGAGGGCTACTTCTTCAAGGGCGACGTGATGATCCGGCCCGACATGATGACCGAAGGCGTCGAAGTCGTCCGCGGCGGGCCGGCCCCGATCTTTGCCGACAATGCCGCGGCGATCTTCAACCTGATCACGCGCCAGGGTGGCGAGACCTCGGAGCATGGCGGACGGCTGACGCTGGGCGACCATGGTCTGCGTCGCGTCGACGGCTTCGTCTCGGGCAAGCTGGCCGACAAGACCTATTACGCCTTCGGCGGCTTCTACCGCCAGAGCGACGGTTACCGCGACAGCGGCTTCCCCAGCGATACCGGCGGGCAGCTGCGGCTGAACATCCGGCACAAGCTCGACAACGGTGAGGTCAAGCTCTTCGCCAAGACCTTTGCCGATCACAACGTCTTCCTGTTGCCTATCCCGATTGCCGATCCGCGCGATCCGCAAAAGTCACTCAACCCCTACATCGACTACTTCAAGGGCACGCTGAACTCGCCCTCCCTGCGCAACGCCCAGTTCGTCTACCCGAACGTGGGCGGCGTCGGCAGCACGACAGAGTCCCGCGACCTGTCCAATGGCCGCAGCCTGCGCTACTTCAACACCGGCGCGGACGTCGACCTGAAGCTGGGCGCGTGGCAGTTCAGCGACAAGCTGCGCCTGACCAAGGGCAAGCTGGACTTCGACGCGCTGTACTCCACCGTGAACCCGGCTGACGGCAACAAGTTCGCCGCCGGCTACCTTGCCGCGGCGCAGAAGGCCTTTGGACCGACGGTGGCCAGCCTGGGCTACACCTACGCCGGCCGAAGCACTGCCTACGACCCCAATGCCGCGTCGGGCCTGGTCGTACAGGCCGGCTATCGCTCGGTCCAGGACGATTTCGCATCGGTGGCCAACGACATGCGACTGACCCGCGAATTCGACTTGGTCGGCAAGCACCGGTTCACCGGCGGCTTGCTGCTGTCGCACTACACCGCGGCCATCAATGCGCGCTACCAGGACTACCTGCTCCAACTCGCCAGCCAGCCCAAGCCGCTGGACCTGGTGGCCTATGACGCCAGCGGCAAGGCACTGGGTCGGGTCACCGACAACGGCGTGCTGCGCTACGCGTCGACCCTGACGGGCGGCGAGTCGGCGGTCAACCAGACCTCGATCTACCTGGCCGATACCTGGAAGTTGGGCGAGCAGTGGGCAGTCGATATCGGTGCCCGCCGCAGCGCCTACAAGGGCGACGGATTCTCCAAGAACACCGCGCGCTACAACCTGGGCGACGCCACCACCCTGGCCGACGATTCGACGCTGGGCTTCACCGGGGTCAACACCGCCCGGTCCATCGACGGCCAGAACACCTCCTGGACGCTGGGCCTGAATTACGACATCACCAAGAACCTCGGCCTCTACGCGCGCAGTTCGGTGTCCTACCGCCTGCCTGGCGAGGGCAATATCTACACGACCTCTGCGCCGGTGACCACCAAGGCCAGACAGTACGAGGCCGGGATGAAGTTCGCCACCAAGGAGTTCTCCGCCTTCGCCACCGCCTTCCTCAGCGAGTTCAAGCCGTTCGCGACCTCGGTGCCCGAGATCGACCCGGCCACCGGACTGGTCACGACCCAAACCTTCGTGGGCAATGTCAGGAGCCCCGGCGTCGAGCTGGAATTCTCATGGCGTCCGAACAGCCGCTTCTCGCTGGACGGCTCGACCACCTACAACGACCCCAAGCTGGGCAACATGGTCAATTCGGTGGGCAACCAGTCGCTCACGACCGAAGGCAAGATGCCCATACGCCAGCCCAAGGTCTGGGGCAATATCCGTCCGACGGTCTACTTCGCGTTGGCTGACTGGCAGGCCAGCGCCTATGCCCGCTACAACTTCACGGGCAAGCGCTTCGTCGACCTGCAGAACCTGACCGCGCTGCCGGCCTACCAGACGCTGGCACTCGGCCTCAGCGCCTCCAAGGACGACTACACCGTCCAATTGGCGGTCGACAACGCCACCAACGCCAAGGGCTTGACCGAGGGCAACCCTCGCGCCGACGCGGTCGCTGGACAGGGCGCTGCCGATGCGATCTACGGCCGGCCGCTGTACGGCCGCAATATTCGCCTGATGCTGAGCAAGGAGTGGTGATCAGGGCGTCGGGACTGGCCGCGCTGACGGTCTGGGCCATCAGCCATGCGGCGGCTCAGACGGCGCCGCAAGCCCCGACGCAAGCACCAGCGCTGACACCGGCGCTTACACCAGCTCAAGCGCCGGTGCCGGCCGCCAGCCCGACCGGCGCCAGCGCCGCGACAGGGTCGGTGGCCACGATGCCCGACCGCCACTACCGGGCCCTGTCCAGCGGATCGCTGGTCAAGGACCGGAACTTCTACCTCTTCACCGCGCTTGCCGCCTCGAGCGGCGTGCGCGAGCAACTGACCCAGTCGGTGGTGCTGAAGGGGATGGCCGCAAGCCGGCAGGCGCGGCTGGACGCCGCAGTCAAGGATTGCGCGCCGCAACCGGCCTGCCTGACCGAGGCCTTGCTCTGGACCGACGTCGAGATCGGGGCGGCGGCGGAGGAATTCGTCCGCCTGTCGGCCACCGAGAGCTTTCGCGTCCTGGTGGCCAAACACCTCAGGCCCTCGGGCAGGTTCTTGCGCCACGGCGCGCTGTCCGACGGCGAGCTGCTGGGCCAGTCCTGGACCGATGGCGCGAAGGCGATGAACCGGATCCTCAGGGTTTATGCGCTGGGCGAGCCGTCCCTCTACCCGGCGATAGACGCCACCGGGCTGGCCACCCAGGGCGAGGCGTTCAAGGCGCTGGTGACCGAGACGCTGGCCGTGTTGCGCGAAGGGGGCAACAGTGCGGTCTTCCACGACCTGGCGCTGAATTTCGCGTTGACCTTGCTGCAACTCGATGACCGGGAGAACGCGGCCTTCTATCCAAAGCTGGACGCCCAGCAAAACGCCGCGGCGGTCCAGTTCGCCAAGACGGTCGACTGGGCCCGCCATCCCTACTCGGCGATCCTGGTGCTGGGCGAGGGGCCGTCGGTGGCCGGGCAGAAGATCGGCCATTTCGGCAAGCTCAGGCTGATGCACGCGGCCAGGCTCTACGCAGAAGGCAAGGCGCCGTTCTTGATCGTCTCGGGCGGCAACGTCCACCCGGCCCGCACGCCGCTGAATGAGGCCGAATCGATGAAGTCGGAGTTGATGAGCCGCTACGGGATTCCGGAACGGGCGATCATCATGGAGCCGCATGCCCGGCACACCACGACCAACTTCCGCAACGCCGTCAGGCTGATGTTCCGCTATGGATTTGCTATGGACCAGGCCGCTCTGGTCACGAGTTCCAGCGCCCACAGCCAGTACTGCGAGAGCGACAAGTTCATCCAGCGCCTGCACGCCGAATTGGGCTATCTGCCCATGACGCTGGGCCAGCGACGGTCGGCCTTCGACCTCGAGTTCAAGCCGCTGTTGATCAGCCTGCACCAGGACGGCCTCGATCCGCTGGACCCGTAGGCGCCCGGGTTTCAAGGCGGGCAGCAAGCGGCTCGCCAGCAACAGCAAGATGGGGTGGGTGCCGGGCAGTCCAGTGGACAGCCTCGCCCACCCGACACCATCCCCCAGCGTATCAGTCGGCGTCCTTCGCCGCTCCCGCTGAGCTATTGATCAAGGCCGGGAAACGCCGCCCCGGTTTCAGGCCGGTCCACAACACCTTGTTGAACTGCGCTGTGGGCACCTGGTCGGCCTCGCTGAAGTCCATGCCGGCAGTGGCCTTGTCCCAGTAGGCCGCGCTGCGGCTGGGCTTGACGTTGCGCCCTTGCGCAAACTTCACTGACGCCGCCCCCGCTGCAAGGTTGAGCTGGGTCGTCTTCAGCACGGTGGAGGCGACGGCCTCGTAAGTCCACTGGCCCGAACTGCCGATGTCGAACAAGTCGGCCATGGGGCGCTGGAACGCCGTGTTCAGGTTGATGTGCTGGGTGCCCAGGATGTCCTCTATCGTGCGCAGCGCGTTGACCTGGCTGTAGCGGGTGCTGACCACCTTGCCCTGCTTCACATAGGGACCGACCACATAGGCGGTGGCGCGGTGCGAGTCGACATGGTCGGGGCCGTCCTGGCAGTCGTCCTCGATGACCACGATCAGCGTGTCAGACGCGAACCGGCTGTGCGCTACGGCCTCGACCAGCCGCCCCACGGCCAGGTCGTTGTCGGCCTGCTGGGTCTCCGGGGTGTTCACGCCCGCCAGGGCGCTGCCGAAGCTGCCCATGTGGTCGTTGCTCAGGCGGACCAGCGACAGGTTGGGCAACTCGCCCTTGGCGACGAACTGGTCGAATTCGCGCTTCCACTCGTGGTAGCGCCACAGGTCCGGGACGTTCAGGTCGTAGCCGCGGTAGTACAGGTCGGTAAACGGCGTCAGTCCGGGCTCGAGCGACGCCACCTGCACGACGCCCTCGGCATGCGGATCCGAGATGGGCTTGGCCTTGGTGCCGATGCTGCCCACGTTGTTGACCAGGAAGCCGTAGTTGCGAACCGTCTTGCCGGCCTGCAGCACCGCATCGAAGATATAGCCCTTCTGGATGCCGAAGGGCGCGTCGGACGATGCGTGGTTCAGGGTGCCCGCCAGCAGGTTGGCCGTGCCACCCGGCAGGCCGGCCGAGGCGGTGCTGAAGTTCGTCGTGCCGGCGGGGCCCAACGCGGCGTCGCGCTGCGCGACCGTGGCCAGGTTCACCGGCAGGTTGCGGTTCATGCCTTCGGACTCGTAGGACAGGCCGCGGTTGACCGCCCCGTAGGCGATCTGCTGGGTGATCGCCTCGGTGTTGGTCACCCGGCCCTGCAGCGCCCAGGACCAGCCATCCATGCTGCCGTCGCCGGGGTCCATGAAGTTGTCGAGCGTGACGAACTGGGTGGCCAGGCGGTGAAAGTTCGGCGTGATGCTGGCGCCGAACTGCGTCAGCCGGGGATCGCCATTGGCGCCGTTCTTGAGGTCACCCAGCACCTGGTCGAACGTGCGGTTCTCCTTGATCACGTAGATCACATGCCGGATGCGCTGGCGCAGGAAATCCATCACCGCGACATCGTTGCCCACCGGGGGGGCGCCGTAGAAGTTGTTCTGCGCGACGCGGGCATTGAGCGCGCGCAGTTCGGCCGGGGTCGGCACCGGCGCGCTGACCAGCGAGGCCTTTTCCAGCTGAAACGTGTATTGGTTGCTGGCCTTGGCCTGCGCGGCGGCGGCGGCGTTGGCGGCGGGGGTGTTCTGTCCGGTCAGCCTGGCGGTCTGCCCGCTCAGGTTACCGGAGTTGGGCCCGGTCAGGCTCTTGCCGTTGATCAGGTACATCCAGCTGCCGTCGGCGCTGAAGGTGAGGTCGTGCGGTTCGTAGGCGGTCGGGATCAGACCGGCCACCGACAACGCGTTCTGCCCTTCGAGCGGAATCACCGCCACCGCGTTGGCGCCGCTGTTGACGGCGTAGAGCGTCTTGCCGTCGCGCGCGAGCGTGACCGCGAAGGTCGCCGCCCCGGTGTGCGGGTAGCCCGCCAGCAGGCCCGGCGGCGCCCGGGCGTCTATCTTCGCGACGACCCGGTTCGTGCCCGTGTCGATCACCGCGACCTGGTCGGCGTTGTCCTGCGCCACGTACAAGCGGGCCCCGGCGGCGTCCAGCGTCATGCCCAGCGCATTGCCGTCCAGGCGCACGCGCGCCAGCAATCGGCCAGCGGCCGGCGACGAGACGTCGACCACCACCACCTCGCGGTCGCGTGCCGACGACACATAGGCCGTGCCCTTGCCCTGCAGTACGACGGCGAAGGGATAGCTGCCGCCGGCGCCCCCTGGCCGCTCCTCGTTGCCGGCGAAGTAGGGCCGCAAGTCATGCTCGTAGCGGACCTTGCGGGTGGCGGTGTCGATCACGCTGATCGAGTCGTTGTAGTTGTTGGCCACGACCAGCGTCGCGCCATCGGCCGAGACGGCCAGTCCGCCGGCGTTGGGCTGCACTTTGAGACCCAGACCCTGCCGGACCGTGCTGCCATGGCCGAGATCGATTTTGTCGGCCAGCGCCCAGCGGCCGTCATGCTGGGCGTAGGCGTAGACCGCGTCGTCGCTGCCGCCGGCCGCATACAGCGTCGCCCCGTCGGGCGAGAAGACCAGGCCGACATGGGCGTTGGGCTGCTGTATCACCTGTTGCAGCACCGGCCGGGTCTTGTTGGGTCCGGCCACGTCGTACAGGAAGATGAACTGGGTGGAGTTCGCCTTGTCGACCGTGCCATCCGGCTTGAACAGCGAGTTCTGCCCGGCGCACAGGATCGCCAGCGTGCGGCCGTCCGGGCTGAGCTGCGACTTCACGGCCTGGCCGGCGACGAAGCTCGGGTAGGCCGCCAGCCCGGGATTGAGCTCCTGCTGCACGGCACCCCGCAGCGCACCCGGGGTGATGTACTGGCCCGAGGGCAACAGGGTGGCCGCTGCGGTGGGCGGCTCCACGGCACAAGCGGGCCAGGCCAGCAGCAAACAGAGGGTGAGCGCGCCGATGGTGGGCGCGGCGATTGGACGGTGGACCTTCATGGGATTCCTGGATGCGGCGCCGCGGCGGCCGCCTGTTTCTGCGATGCCCCGATTGTTGATGCCGACTGTGACGGCAGCGCCGTCGGCGCGGCACCTGCCAGCAGTCAGGCGCATCAGCGGCTCAGCCCGCTTCGGGCAGCGTCATCAAGGCCTGCCCCATGCGGATCGCCGCCCCCGGGGCGATGCCGGCGGCCAGCTCGAAACCGCGAGGCGCGAACACCAGGATGGTCGAGCCATGTTGGAACCAGCCCATCTCCTGGCCCTTGGCGAAACGGGCGCCGCCAGGCAGTTCATGCGGCCCGCGGTAACGCAGGTGCAGCAAGGTGTCTAGCCAGTGCAGCCGGATGCAGGCCACCAGGATCGCCGCCACCGGCACCAGCGCAACCGGGTGGCCACCGCGCTCCAGCGTGGTGTGGATCACCGCGCGCTCGTTCTTGCAGAACAGCCGTTCGACGCGGGCCAGCGCGATCGGGTTGACGTTCCAGGTGTCGCCCGAGTGGTAAGTGACATGCTGCACGCTGCAGTCCTGCGGCGCGTGGAAGCGGTGGTACATGCTCGAGGTCAGCCGCAGCGTGGCGTAACAGCCGTCGCGGTAGACCTCGGCGGCCTCGCTCGCCCGCGCGCCGAACAGGTCGGTCAGCGTGTACGGGAAGCCCTTGGCCTGGAACACCTGGTCGCCGTCGACTGCGCCGCAGGCGCCGACGATCGCATCGCTGGGGCTGGTCAATCGCGTCGGGTCGGTGTCTATCGGTCGGGCACCGGGCTTCAACTCGCGGATGAAGCAGTCATGCAGGCTGTCGAACTGTTGCTTTTTGGCGTCTGACAGATCGAGGTCGGCGAACAGCTTCCAGGCCGCGATCGAGGCCCGGCGCACCAGCGGCTGGCGTATCTGGCTGAACCAGCCCATGAAGCGGGTGACGGCCGCGCGCGGCAGCCGGTTGGTCAGCAGGAAGTTCAGGTCCTCCTGCTGCAGCAGCAGATCCCGGAAATGGCGCAACGAAGAGGTGATGTTCATGGTGTTGTCAAAGTGCTCTGATAAACCTGTGGAACCGAAACTTGAAGCGCGCAGCGCGCGATGTGATGAACCCCATATTTGCCCTGTCTGCCCTGGCGCTGGCCGCGTTGGCCGTGGTCCTGCCGGCCGCCAGAAGCCGGCTGCAACTCTCTGCCGCCAAGCACCCCTCGCTGACCGGCCATTCGAGGATGGCCAAGCGCGTGGCCGCGCAGGTGCCGGGCTACAGCTACGACGAGGCCCGCTTCTTCGGCTCGGACGGCGCGCCGGCCGATGTCGTGGCGCAGCGTCGCGCGGCACTGCAGCGCCTGGCGGAGCTGTTCCGCGCGCGCTTTCCGCGCTCGACCGCGCTCACCAAGGAGACCGCAGACGGCCTGTCGGACCTGCAGTTCACCGCCAGCTACCGCGTGCCCTTCCAGTACAGCCGCTACCTGCGCGAACAGATCCGGATGCCGGCCTTCGTCGCCGGGTCCAGCGGCGTGCAGATGACCGACCTCGACGGCAACGACTTCCTCGACCTGACCGGCTCCTACGGCGTCAACGTGTTCGGCGTCGACTTCTACAAGCAGTGCATCGCCGAGGGCAGCGCGCGTGCCGCCGCGCTCGGCCCGGTGCTGGGCGCCTACCTGCCCTGCGTGGCCGACAACGTCAAGCGCCTGCGCGCGATCTCCGGGCTGGACGAGGTCTCCTTCCACATGAGCGGCACCGAGGCCGTGATGCAGGCGGTGCGGCTGTCGCGCTACCACACCCGGCGCAGCCACCTGGTGCGCTTCTGCGGCGCCTACCACGGCTGGTGGGACGACGTGCAGCCCGGCCCGGGCAATCCGGCCCGGCCAGAAGCCACCTACACGCTGAAAGAGATGGACGAGGCCACGCTGCGCGTGCTGCGCAGCCGCAAGGACATCGCCTGCGTGCTGGTCAACCCGCTGCAGTCGCTGCACCCCAACCAGGGCGCGCCGGGTGATTCGTCGCTGATGGCCAGCCGCCAGGGCGCGGGCTTCGACCGCGCGGCCTACACCGCCTGGCTGCAGCAGCTGCGCCAGGTCTGCACCGAGCGCGGCATCGTGCTGATCTTCGACGAGGTGTTCATGGGCTTCCGGCTGGCCCCGGGCGGCGCGCAGGAATTCTTCGGCGTCAAGGCCGACCTGGTGACCTATGGCAAGACGCTGGGTGGCGGCCTGCCGGTGGGCGTGGTCTGCGGCCGCAAGGACTTGATGAAGCGCTTCCGCGAAGACCGTCCGGCCGACCTCTGCTTTGCCCGCGGCACCTTCAACGCCCACCCCTATGTGATGGCGGCGATGCAGGTCTTTCTCGAGCGTCTGGACAGCGCCGAAGTGCGCGCGATCTACGACGGCCAGGATGCGCGCTGGGACGCCCGCGCCGCGCAGTTCAACCAGCGCCTGGCCGCCGCCGGCCTGCCGCTGCGGGTGGCGCACCTGCAGTCGGTGTGGACGGTCTGCTACACCCAGCCCGGGCGCTACCACTGGCTGCTGCAGTACTACCTGCGGGCCCAGGGCCTGGCGCTGAGTTGGATAGGCACGGGCCGGCTGATCTTCAGCCTGAACTACAGCGATGCCGATTTCGAGACCGCGCTGCAGCGCTTCGTCGACGCCGGCTGCGCGATGAAGGCCGACGGCTGGTGGTGGCAGGACGCCACACTGACCGACAAGTCGATCAAGCGCGGCATCCTGCGCGAGTTGCTGGCACACCGGTTCTGACGGCGCGCGCGGCGCGGCGGCCACGGCCGTGCCGCGCATCAGACCGGGGCGTCGCACTCAGGCTTGCGGCGACTCGTGCGCCACATGCCCCATCGGGTCGATCAGCTCACCGCGCAGCAGGGCGCCCGGCGCCTTGTGGTAGAGCCAGACATCGTGGAAGGGGTCGGTCAGGATCTTGGTCGCCCAGACCAGGCCGGTCTGCACGTTGAACAGGAAGAACAGGTGCACGGTGCGAAACAGCAGGCCGCCCGCACCCAGACCCAGCCACAACCAGCCGACCCGGTGCGCATAGCCCGCGAACGAGGTGTGCGGCTCGACCCAGCCCCACAGGTCGGGCTGCAGCGCCACCAGCACCGGCGAGGCCGCCCAGATCGACAGCAACACCACCTTGCGGCGCAGGTTGTAGCCCACCTTGATGGCCTCCTTGTGTTCGTGGCTGGCCTGGTTGACCTGGTCATAGCCATCGGGTTCGAAGAAGAAGTGACCGATCTGGCGGCTGGTCATCGACACCAGCCAGGCCAGCAGGCCGGCCACGGCCGGGTCTATGAACAGCATCGCGTAGGCGACGATGAAGCTCAGCGCCGACAGCAGGTGCAGCGCCTGGTTGATGCGGCTGTGGTGGTAGTAGCGGTGGTCGTCCCAGCGCTGGACCGCGAGGGCCCGCAGAAATTCTTTCACGTCGGTTTCCTTGCAACTTGGTTTGAGGAGAAACACAGCATGGTGCTGGGCAGCGATGACGTTCGGGTGACGTTTTGATGTCGGTTTGACGACAACGCGACCGTCATCAAGCTGTTGCAAACGGCGGCGACGATGGGCCATCCACGCCATGAAACTCCGGAATCCGCGACCATGCTGTCCAACCCGCTGCACGCCGATCTCGTCGTCGATGAACTGAGACCGGCCCGGCCGTCGATGCGCATCGCCGTCGTCACCGAAACCTACCCGCCCGAAGTCAATGGCGTGGCCCTGACCATCGCCAGGCTGGTCGAAGGCCTGCGCGAGCGCGGCCACGACCTGCAGTTGATCCGGCCACGCCAGGTCTCGGGCGAGGCGGCTGGCCAAGGCGAGCGCTTCCACGAGCTGCTGCTGCGCGGCCTGCCCATCCCGCGCTACCCGCACCTCAAGATGGGCTTGCCCGCGAAGTCCAAGCTGGTCGAACTGTGGGCCAAGCGCCGCCCGGACGTGGTGCATATCGCCACCGAAGGTCCGCTGGGCTGGTCGGCGCTGCAGGCCGCGCAACGTTTGCGCCTGCCGGTGACCTCCGACTTCCGCACCCACTTCGATGCCTACAGCCGACATTACGGCGTGGGCTGGCTGCGCAAGCCGATCATGGCCTACCTGCGCAAGTTCCATAACCGCACCCTGGCCACGATGGTGCCGACCGAGCAACTGCGCGACGACCTGGTAGGCAACGGCTTCCAGGGCGTGCAGGTGGTGGCGCGCGGCGTCGACAACACCCGGTTCTCGCCCGCCCACCGCAGCCAGGCGCTGCGCGACAACTGGGGCGTGGGGCCGGCCACCCAGGTGGTGGCCTGCGTCGGTCGCCTGGCACCCGAAAAGAACCTGGGGCTGCTGCTGCAGGCCTATGCGGCGATGCGCCAGGTCCGGCGCGACAGCCGGCTGCTGCTGGTGGGCGACGGCCCGATGCGGGCCGAGCTGCAATCGCGCTGCCCCGACGCGGTGTTCGCCGGCATGCGCGGCGGCGCCGATCTGGCGGCGCATTACGCCTCGGCCGACCTGTTCCTGTTTCCCAGCCTGACCGAGACCTTCGGCAACGTCACGCCCGAGGCCATGGCCAGCGGCCTGGCGGTGCTGGCCTATGACTACGCGGCCGCGGGCCGCCTGATCCGCAACGACGAGAACGGCCTGCTGGCGCCAAGAGACCAGGCCACGGCCTTCATCGCCCAGGCGGTCCGGCTGGCGGGCGACCCGGTGTTGGCGCGGCGCCTGGGCGCCCAGGCCTGCGCGGCGATGCAATCGCAGGGCTGGGAGCGCATCGTCGGCCAGGTCGAGACCCTGCTGCGCCAGGCGGCCAGCGTGCAGGGTGCGCCGGTCAACGGCCACACGCTGTTGCACGCGCTGCCGCGGGCGCGCTGAGCGGGGCCGCCGAGAGAGGTCACCCCACAGGGCAGCCCCCAGCCTCAGGCCTGGGCTGCGCTCTCGACGCCAACCGCCCCAGCCGAGCGCCCATCGACGCGGGTCGCGCCGCGCTCGCGCCAGATCAGCAAGCCCACCAGCGCGGCGGTGGCCAGCCCCAGCAAGGCCATCAGCGGCACGATGGCCAAGCCCAGCGCCAGCAGGCCGGCATAGGCCGCCAGCATCACCAGGATGCTGGCGTTCTCGTTGAAGTTCTGCACCGCGATCGAGCGCCCGGCCGTCAGCAGTTGCTGGCCGCGGTGCTGCAGCAAGGCGTTCATCGGCACCACCAGCAAGCCGCCTATGGCACCGATCAACACCAGCATCGGCAGCGCGGCCGCCCGGCCGGCCGTCAAGGCCGCCAACGCGATCACCAGGCCCAGCACCACGCCCACCGGCAACACCCGGTGCGCCTGGCGCAGGGCGATGCAGCGCCCGGCCACGCCGGCGCCCAGCACCACGCCGACGGCCACCGCCGCCTGCAGCGTGGCCGCGCGCGCCAGCGACATCCCCAGCGCATCCACCGCCCAGCGCAGCACCGCGAACTGCAGCGTGGCGCCCACGCCCCAGAACAGCGTCGTCACGGCCAGCGACAGACCGCCGCGACTGTCGGCCCACAACACCCGGTTGGCAGCCCTGAACTGGCGTGCCAGCAGCGCCGGATGCCAGCCCGTGGCGGCATAGCGCGCGCCGCTGTCGGGCAGACCGAGGTTGAGCGCCGAGGCCGCGCCATAAACCACCAGCAGCGCGGCCAGCGCCGGCCACAGCGCGTGCGGCGCGGTCCAGCCCGACAGCGACGCCAGGGCCAGCGCGGCCGCCGCCTGCGCCGCGTCGCTGACCAGCAAGCCGCCCAGCACCGTGCCCAGCAACACCGCGCCGACCACCGAGACCTCGATCCAGCCGTTGGCCGCCACCAGCTGGCGCGCCGGCACCAGTTCGGTGGCCAGGCCGTACTTGGCTGGCGCATAGGCCGCCGCGCCGCAACCCAGCAGC
>CANGHK010000019.1 GCA_947453625.1 Burkholderiales bacterium | reverse complement strand
TGGTCCGGCCCTACGCGCGACTGGTCACCCGCCGGGCCGGTGACCCTCAACCCCGAGCGCGACTCGGTCGTGGCCGCCCACCTGAGCACGACAAATAAGCAGCCGTTGGCTGCATAGGTGAGGCGACAAGTAGCTTGACACGCGCCGGTTGCCAGCGTCCCGCCATCCAACGGTCCCAGATTGATGATCAAAGTACCGTCGCTGTCCATCACGTTGCGGCGGGTGCGCTGGCGATAGCCGCCCACTGTCAGTTCGGTGAGCTGGTATTTCAACGGAATCGTGCCATCATCCGCCGCGCGCCCAAGCGGTGCCCATCCACCGTGCGTGTAGCCGTGCTTGATGGCGAAGTCCAGCGCGCCACGATCCGCGCCGGTCTGGCCGCCGGATACGATGTGCTGGCAAAAGCGAACCGGTTCGGGATGTATGCCGCGAAGCACTGGCAACGGAATCGGTTCGCCATCGCCGATGATTTCCGTGCGCTCTTCGATGCGGTGGTTGGGGTCTTCGCAAGGCTTGTAGTAAACAACGCCATACGCATCGCCAACCTCTTTCTTGAGCCAACGCGCCAGTTGCCTCCCTCGTGCATGGAATGCGATCCAATCCCAGCCGTCGGCGTCGAAGTTGTCCGAATAGAAGGCCGTCCTGTCAAATTCGATGGCCCAGTCCGCGAAATTTTGCCAGAGTCCTTCCGACATCGGAAATGACTGATCCCAGCAGGTAGCGTCGCAGAGATTCAGCCCAATGCCTTCTTCGTCTGGGCTGTCGGACAGCCACAGGAAGGGTGCGTTGCCATAGTCCACCATTACTGTGAGGACGCGAACGAGCCTGACGTTTCCGACGTTGCTCATGGTTTGATCAGTCGCCCTTCCACAAGAACGCATACTCCGGCTTCGCACACCATGCCTTCAGTTAATTGGCGAACCCCTCGGCCTCGGTCGGCGCGAGATCGAAATGGCAGCACTTCTTCCAGTAGCCCGAGCACTTGCCCGCAGTTGCGCACGATCTCGCGTGCCTGCGGCGGGTCAGTTTCTTCGCTCTTGCTCCAAGCCAGTTTCATGACTGACCTCCTTCCAAAAGGTCGATTTCATCGATGGTCAGCCAACCCTGTCGGCGGTACAACTTGACGGCGAGGCCCTTGCCCAAGGCAGTTTGCAGCGCCCTCGCGATTTCTTGCTTCTCTTGCTCGTGGCGCGCCCACCAGTCATCGTTTCCCAAGTCAGGCGGACCCATCGATTCGTCGTAGTTCCGCTGCCACGCGGCGACGCGACTGACCAGCGGAAACGGCAAATCCAGCAGGTCGTAACGAAGATTCCGTCCTTGATCGTCCCACAAACCGCTGCTGCCGAAATCATTGTCGAGACCGATTGCCGTGAGTTCCCGAGTGAATGCTGCTCGCCGTGACTGCCTAGCGGCGACGCGATCGGGCACGCCACGCTTGCGCAGGCAGTCCCCCGGATTCCATAGACGCGTCCGATCGACATGGAAGTAGGTCGCCTCGACACCAAGGTCGATCGCCAGCCACAGCAAGTCTTCAACCGGGTCGGACAGTTTCAGGTCGAAGCCGGACGTCGGCCTCTGCGCGTCGGCGATCACGCACAGTTCATCGGTCAGGGCCAGGATTTCAATGGGATTGTCCAACCTGCGGTCATGCAAGTAATGGGCGGTCCAATATCGGCAACGGCGCGTCGCGTGCCTGACCCAGTCATCAGTGGCCAATTCCTTGGGCGCGACAATGACGGCGTGAGCGTCGATCTTCTGCGCCAGCAAGGCCTGCGCCACCTCGCGGGCCTGCGGGGTGGAGAACACCACGGTGACCGTCTTGTGCGCTTCCGGCGGCAGGTAGTCGATGCGGCAAGTCACTGCCTCCAGTCCGACAAACGAGCAGTTCATCTTGAACGGCTGCGCATAGTGGACGGGGTCGATCAACGCCGCCTTGAGTTCCCCGACGTCCCTGGCGCCACTGATCTTCAGCAAGTAACGCACGAAAGCCGAATCCGGCTTCCAACTGCAGCACCAGTGCAGGACGAGAAAACGATGCACGTCATCATCGTCGATGTCACTGGTCAGGTCTGCGAAGCGATAGACAGGCTCGCCCAGTGCCCTTTCGAGTTCGATCGCAACGGGACGGATACGCTCTCGCCAGCGCAAAAATTCGTTGTCAGTCTCTTTCCATTCGCCCCAAGCTTCGAAGTCAGCCCACGGCGCGCCGGGTACGAACTCGATCATCGCCTTTGGCGGCGGCGACATGGGCAGATCTTCCAGCGACCACTGTTCGGTCCGGTTTTCCGGTCCATGAAACATCGGCGTGGTGGCGGCCACATCTGCTGCCTGCTCAAAGAAGTCGACGATCTCGGACGGCACCCGCAGTGCATGAGTGCCTTGCGCGTCGAGGCTCGGGGTGCCAGTTTCCGCCCGTCGGTGCTCGTCGCGCAACCAGGCGACGAGGGCAGGCACGGGCAAGCATTCGGGTGATTCCGGGTCAAAGAAGTCCAGGAAATTGACCCAGCGTTAATCCGCCACGTCCCGTCTCATACGGGCGACAACTTGGCGCGCCCGTGCTTGCGCATCATTCAGAGCGGCGCCCTGGCGACGCAGCAGTATTTCCAACGCCTTCACGGGTTCGATGTAGGGGTCGCGTTGGCCGGCTGGTGGCTCGAGAAGCCAAATACCGTCCTGCCAACGGCGATCCCTGGATACCTCGGTCAGGCCTGTGATAGACGCCAGCCGTTGCGGCGCAAGCCCTGAAACTGGCAAGCCTTGCATCAAGGCTTTGATGTTCACTCGCTGATTTCTGTCGATGGTGGAAATCACTTCGTACAACGCCCTAAATTGGAAAGACGTCGGTCCGCATCGCACCAACGATCTGCGGGTTGCATAGGTCGTAGCGGGAAACCCGATCATCACGGATCTCAAAAAGTACGGCGGCCTGCACTTCGTCGCCTTGTCCTTGGCTGATGCAAGCGCAGGGCCTGCCATCGCCGCCATAAGCGGCGCGACCAACCTCCACCCGAACACGCAAATTCGGATCATTGACACCATGCTCGCGCACTGCCCGCATCTTTCCCGTCAAGTAGTCCGCAATAGCGGGCGCCCCGACCAATTCATCGAAAACCCATTGTGATGCGTACCGGGCATCGGGTGCAAGCAAGGCCAAAAATTCGTCGGGCTGCAAACGGTTCCATGCTTTGGAAAATGCAAAAACCGCGTCCTCTTCCGTCAACGCATTCATGTCGTTCAATTCCTGTCGCACTTCCGTGCGGATTGTCTTTCTTTGCCTCAGGCCGCCAATGCGTGGCGTCAGGCACATAATAACCAATGTTTATTTTTTACAAATTTTACGTACTTTCTTTAACAAGTGGCAAGCAAAATCAGCAGCAACGGCTACCGCGCAATGCCGCTACCGTTGGGTGCTGGCACCAGCCCGACCAGTGGACGCTGCCCTTACCCACAGGCCCCGGCTGTGCCCACCTGAATCAACCGATGGCGCCACGCGGTAGCCGCATGGATGCCCGCCGGCAGCCTGGCCCAGCCGTGAACCTCCACCAAGATCGGCAATGCGCTGTCCTGCGGCGCATCGACCAAGGCCGCCCGTCCGGCCACCGGCTGGGCCGGGTCTCGCGGCTTTCGCTGCACCAGAACGCAGCCTTCGTGGGCGCGACCGTTGACGCGGCTGCGATAGGCCCAGATCTCGGCTTCGGGCAGATGGCGGTCCAGCAGTTGGCGCAACTCGGCCAACTGGCCTGGCGCCAGTTCCAGTTGCAGTGCGGCGCAGGCCGCAACGGTGTCAAGCCACGGCATCGAGGACGCTTTGCAGTGGACCGACCAGCGCCCGCAGGTCATACAGGCAGTCGTGCAGCAGTTTGAGGGTGTCGTTGGCAAAGCCCTCGCCGTCGTCATGCGCCTTGCTGTTGCGGTTGGCACGGTGGGCCAGCCAGCGCATCCACGCTGCGTGGATTGCCGACACAGGCCTCGAGCGCCTTGCGCGATAGCTTGCCGATCGTCTCGAGCGACAGTTCGAAGCTCTTGATCGCGGCGTTGCGGCAGAGGTGGAAGATCACGGGCTCGGTGGCGGGCGTCCGGTCGTTCGCCAGCCCGGCCAGCCCGGCAACCCAAGCCATCGACGCGGCGCCTACCCGATGTGGGGCAACAGCGCCTTCGCCGCTTCGATGCGCAGGTGCAGGTCCACGGCATCACTGTTCATGACGTCGAGCAGGAAACGTTTCGGATCCAGCCACTCGCCCTGGAGGGCCGGGCGCGCGGGCATCGCGCCCATACCGGCCACTGCCGCCTGCGCGGCGCTCGAGGCCGTCACGGACTGGACCGCTGCTGCCGCGGGCCTGAGCCGCTCCAGCGCCAGGTCGAAATCGGCGGGCGGGATGCTGACCAGGCGCGCCAGCAGGTTGGCTTGGCCGTCGGGGTTCGGGGGGATGTCTAGCCAGGGTTCCTCGGCGAACACCGGCGCGAGGTCGGGCGCCACGAAGGCCGACCAATGGCCACTGTGGGCCTGCGGGGCCGGCACCCGCCTGGCATGCAGTACTTGCAGCGGCGACGCGGCGTCCACCGTCGGCATCAGGCCGATGCATTGGGGCTTGACCTCGCCGAGGTAGCGCAGGCGCAAGGCGTCGAGGAATGCGATGGCCTGCGCCGCGGGCACCGGCGCCGACAACGAGAACCAGAGTTGGTAGCCGTCAACGCCGGAGACCGCAATGGCGGGCGCGGGCAGGTCCAGATCGACCTGAACGCCCTGCCAGACTTTCGAGATCGACTCCCAATCGGCAGGCCGGGAAAGCTCCAGCACCATCGCCCGCACCTTCCCATCGGCGTCGATCAAGCCGGGTTCGTCGCAAGCCCCGTCCTGGCCCGCTCGGGCCCGCGGCAGGTAGAGGCGGCACACCTCCGATTGCAGTCTGTTCATGGCGTGATCCAGGATAGGGCGGGTTGCGGAGGGGAAGACTCTAATCGGTGCTTTATCCGGCCATCGCGTCGGCCGTCGTGTCGGCCAGTGGGTGCGGGCTGGCCCCGACAATGCCAGGATGACCGCCCACCCAGTGCACCGGACCCTCGCCGCCGACCGGCACCAGGTGCCCAAGCCCTTCCGGTCGTTCGCTGTTCGCAGCGACGAAGCCCGACATGCATCGGACGCCCGTACGCCCTATGGTCTGGTGCATGTGGTGCAAACCGCGTTTGCCGATGCCGGCTCGCTGGCCAGCCTCGCGGCCGAAGGCTATTCGCGGGTTCAGCTCGAGGCCTTCTCGGACATCGACTACGCCACCACGACGCTGGAGGATCTTGCCAGCGCCGCGCCCGCCGTGGACGACCTGATTGGCGGCATCGCCGAAGCCTTGCAGCTGACGGGCGTGCTGGGGGACGACCCCTTGGGCTACCGCCGCAGCGTCGCCACCCGGATCGACTACCTCGCGTCGTGCGGCGCGGGTTTTCACAACGACGTCAGCCGCCATTGGTCGCGCTGCCTGTTCTGGCTGCTCGCGCTGGACCTCGCCGATATCGAGTTCGTGATGCCGCACGCCGGCTTGCGCCTGGGCTTGGCACCCGGCGACCTGCTGGTGTTCGACCAGACGATGGCGCATGGGCTGTGCCGACCGGCCGACCACGGGCAGGCGGTGGCGGCGTCCTTCGACGCCGGCGAGCACTGCCATCAGATCTTCCTGGCCGGCGAGTTGCCGCTCACAGACGGGCAATGGGCCGCGCTCGGCGCGCCCTGGCTGGCGGTGGAGGAGCACGCGCGCCGGGATGCACTCGACCTGATGGTGGCGGAATTCGACGAGCGCAGCGGCGCCATCAAGCGCCCACGCGCGCTGCGCGACGGCATGAAGCGCAGCACTTGCCATGTCGATGAGTCCACCGGCTGACCGTCGGCGCTCAGGCACCGGACGGGTTTCGACCGCTCTGCGCTTGCTTGACGACCTCGAACCAGACCATGCCGAGCATCGCGGCCCCCAGCGCCGCGAGCAGCATGGCCGACGGTGGCGGGGCGAAGGAGAACAGCCGGCTGACCGCGGGCAGGCCCAGCACGGCGCCCAGCACGGCGACGGTGGCGGCGGCAATCACGCCGAACTGCCGGTTCGATTCGGCCTGGCCCCGCCAGGCGGTGCGGCCCCAGGACCGGTTGGCGTGGATCAGGCCCAGGTTGGACAGCACGAGCACGACAAAGGTCAGCGCGCGGGCGGCGTCGTCGCGCTGGGCGTCC
The DNA here is from genome assembly GCA_947453625.1 of Burkholderiales bacterium. GTDB lineage: Bacteria > Pseudomonadota > Gammaproteobacteria > Burkholderiales > Burkholderiaceae_C > Pseudaquabacterium. Next base: position 76,511 of record CANGHK010000019.1, on the reverse strand, counting down.
TGGGGCAGCCAGGCGCGCGAGCCCGCATAGACCGCCAGCAACAGCGTCAGCAGGCCCAGGCCTTGCCACAGGCCGCGCGCCATCACGGCGGCGTCGAACAGCTTCTGGTCCGGACGGCGCGGCGGGGACTTCATTGCGTCGGGCTCGAGCGGCTCGGCCTCGAAGACCACCGAGCAGGCCGGGTCGATGATGAGTTGCAGGAACAGGATGTGCACCGGCATCAGCAGCATAGGCCAGCCGAACAGCACCGGCACGATGGACAGGCCGACGATGGGCACATGCACGGCGACGACGAACACGATGGCCTTGCGCAGGTTGGCGAAGACCCGGCGGCCGTAGCGCACCGCCGTCACCAGCGACGAGAAGTCGTCGTTCAGCAGCACGAGGGCCGCGGCCTCGCGTGCCACCTCGGTGCCGCGCGCACCCATGGCCACGCCGATGTCCGCCGCCTTCAGGGCCGGGGCGTCGTTGACCCCGTCGCCGGTCATCGCCACCACGTCGCCACGCGCCTGGAAGGCCCGCACCAGGCGCAGCTTCTGGTCGGGCTGGACGCGGCAGAAGATGTGGGTCGAGGCCAGCCGCTCGGCCAGCGCGTCATCGCTGAGCGCCGCCAGCTCGGTCCCGCTGATCACCGGCGCGTCGGTGATCAGCCCGGCCTGCCGCGCCACCGAGACCGCCGTGGCCGGATGGTCGCCGGTCATCATCACGACGCGGATGCCCGCGGCCCGGCACTCGGCAAGGGCTTGCGGCACGTCGGGTCGAACCGGATCCTCCAGCGCCAGCAGGCCGAGGAACTGGAAGGCGAAATCATGCTGCTGCTCGGGCAGCGGCGTCGCGCTGAAGCTGGCCTGCGCCACCCCGAGCACGCGCAGGCCGTCGGCCGCCATCGCATGGACCTGCACCATGATCCGGGCGCATTCGGCCGGGCCCAGGTGACAGAGGTCGGCGATGGCCTCCGGCGCGCCCTTGGCGGCGATCAGGCGGTCGGCCAGGTCAGGCGACTGCCAGACCCGCGACATCGCCAGCATCTCGGGCGACAGCGCGTAGTCGTCGACCAGCGTCCAGTCGCCATGCAGGTGCTCGGTATCGGCCAGCAGGCGCTGGCCGGCGTCGGCTATGGCCGCCTCCATCGGGTCGAAGGCGCGGCGGTGGCTGGCCAGCACCGCGTACTCCAGGATGGAATGGAGTTCCTCCTGCAACAGGCCCGCGCCGGCCTGCACCGCGTCGTACTGCCCCTGGTCCGACCAGAGGCAGCGCAGCGCCATGCGGTTGGCGGTCAGCGTGCCGGTCTTGTCGACACAGAGCACCGTGGCCGCACCCAGCAACTCCACCGCCGGGATGCTGCGCGCCAGCACCCGCTCGCGTGCCAGCCGCCAGGCGCCCAGCCCGAGGAACAGCGTCAGCACCACCGGCAACTCTTCCGGCAGGATGGCCATGGCCAGCGTCAATCCGGCCAGCAAGCCGTGCAACCCATCGCCCAGCGCGACCCAGTAGGCGATGGCCAGCGCCGCAGCCAGCGACAAGCCGACCAGGGCCACGCGCTTGACGATGCGGCGCGTCTCCTGCTGGATAGGCGTGGTCTCGACCACGATCGCGGCCAGCGACTGGCCGATGCGGCCCAGCGCACTGCGTGGGCCGGTGGCCACGACGACACCACGCGCCGTGCCGCGCGTGACCAGGGTGCCGGCGTAGGCCTGGCACAGGTCCGTGCCCGCGGCCGCTGCCGCATCCTGAGCGCCACCCGCAGCCCCGGCCGACGCCTGCTTGACGACCGGCGCCGACTCGCCGGTCAGCAGCGACTCGTCGACGGCGAAATTCGAGACCTCGATCAGGCGCGTATCGGCCGGTACGCGGTCGCCCTCGGCCAGCAGCACGGTGTCGCCCACCACCAGTTCACGCGCCGCGATGCGCACCGCTTGGCCGTCGCGCCAGGCCAGCGCGCGCGGGCTGGACAGGTCGCGCAAGGCATCGAGCGAGCGCTCGCTGCGCCGCTGCTGGACGAAGCTGATGGCCATCACGACAACGACGAAACCCAGCAGCATCAGCGCTTCCTGGCGGTCGCCCAGCACGAGGTAGAGGGCACCGCAGGCCACCAGCAGCAGGAACATCGGCTCGGAGGCCACCTCGCGCGCCAAGCGCAACACGCTGCGCGGCTTGGACACCGGCAACTCGTTGGAGCCGTCCCTGGCCAGGCGCTGCCTGGCCACCGCGTCGCTCAGGCCGTCGGCCACCGCAGGCGTTTCAACAGCGGGGGCGGGTTGGCGTGGTCGGGGCAAGGCCTTGGGCACGCCGCCCAGCCTAGCAGGCGCTGCGGATGGACAGATCGATCTGCGTCAGATTCGGCGCCGATGAGGACGACAGGCGTCAACAGTTGTCCTGCCGGCGGAGAATTGAAGCCGCAGATCGGAAACGCCGGCCCTCTTGGCGCACGCACCGCAAGCCGAAATACGAAGCCGGAACCGGCCGACATAATCGCTGCTTTTGCCGATGAACCGATGCCCATGGCTCCGCTGATGGATCGCCTTGCCTTGCTGGCCCACCGCCTGGCGGGCTTCGCGATGCTGTACTTGATCGACGATGCGGCGATCATGGCCATGATGTTCTGCTGAGCCGGCCCTCGCGCCCTGCGGACAGGCTATGGGCGCTGTGCGGACGGCAGGCGCTATCCTCTGGGACATGGCGCCTTGCCGCTCTCCACTGGACAATCCGATGACGTTCACCCCCAAGCGCCTGGCCTGTATCGTCCTGCTGGCCATCGCCACCGCGACCCCCTGCCTGGCCGACAGCCTGGCGTCTTCCGCCTCGAGCGCCGGGTCGGCCTCGATAGGAAGCCTGTCCGATTCGGTCAAGGGCTCGAGCAAGAGCTCGTCGGGCCAAACCAAGGTGGCCGATGGCGACTACCACGTGATCGAGGTCGCCGAGTTGGCCGACCGTCCCGGCATGCTGCAAGTCAAGCTGCAAGCAACCGCCCGAGCTGGCGCGGAAGGCGCGCTCTGGCTGACACTGCCGCAACAGGCGCTGGCGCAGCGGGCGCTTGTGGCTGGCGATGTCGTCAGCGCACGCCAGCGCCCCTATGGCGTCGAGTTCGCGCGCGACCAGCCGCGGCAGGCCTTTTTCCTGCTGCTGGCCGGCGGCTGGGCGCGCGAACTCGATCCGCACCGCGTGACGCTTTGAGCGCGGTGCGCGGAATGGCGCTGGTGCTGGGCGCAGCCCTGTGCGCCACAGCGGCCGCGGCCCAGGCAGCACCCGCCTCGATGCGCTTCTGCGACCGCGCATCGCCGCTGACGGCCCAGCAACAGGACCGCTTGCTGCGGTTTGCCGCAATCGTGCAAGGCGAGCTCGACGCTTCGGGCCAGGCGGTGGCGCTGATCGCGCGCTCGGGGACGGACTTGCAGCGCTTCGGGCTGCGCTACTCGCATGCGGGGGTCAGCCTGCGGGCCAGCGACAACAGCCCCTGGTCGGTGCGCCAGCTCTACTACGCCTGCGACGAGCAGCAGCCGCGGCTGTTCGACCAGGGCCTGGCGGGCTTTCTGTTCGGCACCGATGACCCGTCATTCGGCCATGTCGCCATCGTGCTGATGCCGCGCGAGGCTGCCGACGCGGTCGAACGCGTTGCCCTCGACAACGCGGGCGCGCTGGCACTGGTGGGCGCCCGCTACAGCGCCAACGCCTACCCGTTCAGCCTGCGCTACCAGAACTGCAACCAGTGGGTGATGGAGTTGCTGGCCAGCGCCTGGGGCGCCAACACCGATGTCGCCGAGCCGCGTGCCAGCGCCCAAGCCTGGCTGGTCGACCAAGGCTACGCGCCGCCCGCGGTCGAGGTGGGCTCGCACCTGCTGATGTTCGCCGGCGGCTTCATCCCCTGGATCAAGTTCGACGACCACCCCGAGAGCGACCGCTTCGCACTGCGCTTCGTCGTCAGCATGCCGGCGTCGATCGAGGCCTTCGTGCATGGACGACTGCCCACCGCGCAGCACATCGAGCTGTGCCACGACGAGCACCAGGTGGTGATCCGGCAGGGTTGGCAGCCGCTGGCCGAGGGCTGCCGGCCGGCGCCGGGCGACCGGGTGCTGGCCTTGGACTGAGCGCCCTGCTGCATATCAGCCCCGCGCCGACCCTCGGCGTCCGCAGGCCTCGCGCGAGGCGGGCCGCTTGCGGGGCAGGCTTGGCAAGTGCTGCCGCGGGCAGGCCCGCCCGTCGGCGCATCAAGTCCACCCTCGATTGCGTGGGCGCAACGCGCCCTAGCCATGACCAGACCAGACTCGCGGCTTGATCGACCTGCTGAACGATTGGCCGCGCAGCAACGGCGGCGGCACGCGAGAAGGGGCTTGCATGACCATGGACCGTCCCATCGAGATCCGGCCGGGACCACCAGGCCGGGAGGTGCAGATCGGACCGTCACGACTGCCCGGACAGCTCGTGCGGGTGCCCGAAGCGCGGGGTATCACGGTATTCGTGCATGGCAGCGGCAGCAGCCACCGCAGCCCGCGCAACCGCTTCGTCGCCGAAATCCTGCACGGCTATCGGCAGGATACCTTGCTGTTCGACCTGCTGACCGATGAGGAGGCCGCCACGCGGCCCAATGTCTTTGCCATCGACCTGCTGGCGCGACGCCTGGAACAGGCCTTGTCCTGGCTGCAGGCCGAAGCCGAGAACGAGGCGTTGCCGGTCGGGCTGTTCGGCGCCAGCACCGGCGCCGCGGCGGCGTTGCGCGTCGCGGCGCGCCACCCCGGGCAGGTGTCGGCGGTGGTGTCGCGCGGCGGCAGGCCTGATCTGACCGGCGCCGAGTTGACCGGTGTTCAGGCACCGACGCTGCTGATCGTCGGTGGACTGGACACCGAGGTATTGCGGATCAACCGCGATGCCCTGCGAACGCTGCGCTGCGCCAAGCGGCTGGAGGTGGTGCCCGGCGCGACCCACTTGTTCGAAGAGACCGGGACGCTCGAGGTCGTCGCGCACCTGGCTGGACAGTGGCTGACCGATGCCAGCGGCAACCGACCTGGCGCACCGCCGGTGTGGTGACGGACGGAAAAGCTTGGCTGGCGCCAGCGCACCGCCAGGCCAGTGGTTCAGGCGCAGCCACGGAGGGTCGGCCATGGCGCGGCGCGGCCGAGTATCAGCGCGGCTGCAGCCGCTGCAGGTCGTCCAGCGTGTTGGCGTTGAAAAAGGCCTGCGCATCGTCGAACACCACGGTGACGCAGCGCAGCGATCCGGTCCAGCGGGCTATCTTGCGCTGGCCCCCCCGGGTGAAATCCACCAGGCTCTCGAGCAGCGACGCGGCCATCAGGCAGAACACCGGCTGCAGTTGCACCACGCCGTCCTCGCGGGTGGCGGCGACCGCGATCTCGGCGTCCTCGGCCACCAGGGCCAGGGCCAGCCTGGCCACCAGGTCGGCGGGGAAGTTGGGCGTGTCGCAGGGCACGGTGACGAGGTAAGGCGTCTCGCAATGCTCCAGACCGGCCAGGAATCCGGCCAGCGGGCCGGCGTAGTCGGCCCCACCGGCATCCGACCCACCGGCCATCGAGTCTGGCCACACCGGCACGCCCATGGACTCGTAGGCGCCGAGGTTGCGGTTGGCGTTGACCATCATCTGCCCGACCTGGGGTGCCAGCCGCAACACCGCGTGCAGCGCCAGCGGCAGGCCGAGATGGTTTTGCAAGCCCTTGTCGACGCCGCCCATGCGGCTGCCACGGCCGCCGGCCAACACCAGGCCGGTGATCTCTTCGGGACGAATCTCCTGCATGCTCAGGCCTCCAGCAGGTCGAAGCCCTGGGCCTCGACCTCGACGAAGGCCCGCGTCATCGCCGCGACCGCGCGCCAGGTATCGGCCCGCGGGTGTGCGGCCACCGCGTCGCAGAGCTTGCCTGCCCAGGGCTGCAGATGGGCGCGGAAGAATCGGCGCTGCTGCTCCAGATTGCACAGCGCGACATCGTCACCGGCGATCAGCCAGCGCATCACCTCGAGCACGAAGGCGATGTGGTCCTCGGTCTCTAGCCCCTGGGCGTCGCGCGTCAGCCCGAGCGCGGCCAGATCGGCGCGCAGCAGCGCCAGCGGCCGCTCGTTGAGAAAGCCGGTCAGGTAGTAGGAGGCATAGGCCATCACCTCGGCGCGTCCGACGCCGTGGAACAGCGCCTCATGCTCGGCGGCGGCGGCGTCCACCGTGGTGGCGCGCATCGCGCCCACCAGGTCGCCCCAGGGCGCCTCGAGGTGGCCGCCGGGCTGCGGCGCCTCGGTGACGGCCACCTTGAACTGCTGCAGCAGCGGCGCGTCGGGCGGCGCCAGCCACAGCCCGGCCAGCAGGCCGTAGAGCTCGGCGCGGGCCAGCTCGTCGCTGTTGTCGGCGGGCAAGAAACCCAGGGTTTGCGCGTCGCGGTCGCTCATGTCGGCGCCCCTTCAGAGGTCGGTGATGCGGATTTCATGCGAATCGGTGTGCAGCGCGATGACCCGGCAATCGCCACACATCTTGAGCCTGTCGGCCGCCGCGCCCTGGAAGGCGGCATGGCCGGCCAGCTTGGTCATCATGGACTCGATCGCGCGCAGCGTGCCGAATGGCTTGGCGCAGCGGATGCAGGCGAAGGGCGCCACCTCGTGCAGCACCCGCGCAGCCTTGCGCGACTTGCCTTCGTCGGCCAGCCAGAGCCGCGGCGCCAGCGTGATGGCGGTCTCGGGGCAGGTGCTGGCGCACAGCCCGCACTGCACGCAGTTCTTCTCGATGAAGCGCAGCTGCGGCCGCTCGGGGTTGTCGAGCAGCGCGCCCTCGGGGCAGGCGCCGACGCAGCTCAGGCACATCGTGCAGCGGCCGGTGTCGACGACCAGGCTGCCGAACAGCGCGCCGGCCGCCGGCAAGGCGATCGCCTCGGCCAGTTCAGCCGGGGCGGGCGCACAGTTCAAGAGATGGTCGAGCGCGAGCTCCAGCGTGCCGCGCTTGTCGGCCTGGGCGGCAAACGCGGCCGGCCGGGACACGCCACGCGCGGCCGGGGCGAGCAGGCTGGCGTCCAGCGGGGCCAGGTCGCGCGCATCGCGAGCGGTGATCAGCTTGAAATGCTCGCCGCCGTAGCCCAGGCCCTGCAGCATGGCCTCGGCCAGCGCCATCTGCTCGGTCAGCGCCTGACGGTATTCGGGCGCTTCCTCGTCGGTCAACAACAGCCAGACCTGGTTCGCGCCCTGGGCGATGGCCGCCAGCCACAGGTCGAGTCCGACGCTGGCGGTGTGCCAGACTGCCAGCGGCAGCACCCGCGCGGGCACGCCGTGCAGGCCGTTGCCGCGGCGCTCGGCCTGGGCCGCGCGGCCCAGCTCGTCGATCAGCCGGCTGCCCGCACCCTGGCTGTGCAGCAGCAGCGCGGCGTCGCGGCCGCCGGCGTGGGCGTAGGCCGCCAGCAGCGTGCGGATGCGCTTGCCCTGGTCGACCGTGCCGGGGTAGGCAAAACTCATCGCACCGCTGGGGCAGACCGTGCTGCAGGCGCCGCAGCCCACGCACAGGTGCGGATCGACCGCCACGCCGCCGCCCTGCCCCGCCGGTCTGTCGGGCGCAGTCTGGCCCGGCATCGCGCCGCGGTGCTTGCCGGTGAGCTTGCCCTTGAGCGTGGCGTCGCTGCGGATCGCGCGCGCCGAGCAGACATCGATGCAGGCGGTACAGCCGATCTGCTGGTTGCGGCTGTGCGCGCACAGGTTCTGCCGGTAGTTGAAGAAGCGCGGCTTCTCGAATTCACCGGTCAGCTCGCGCAGCGCCAGCACGGCCTTGAGCAGCCGGGCTTCGTCGGCCGCGGCATGGAAGTAGCCCTGGGGCAACTGGTGCTGGCTGAAGGCGGGCTGGGCGCGCAGGTCGAGCACCAGGTCGAAGGTCTCCTGCTGGACCTGGGGCTCGCGCTGGAAGTCGATCGCGCCGGCCGCGCCACAGGCCCGCACGCAGTCGCGGTGGCTTTTGCAGGCGGCCAGGTCGACCTGGTAGCTGAAGTCGATCGCCCCCTCGGGGCAGGCGTCGATACAGGCATTGCAGCGCGTGCACAGATCCAGGTCTATGGGGTTGACCGACGACCACTCGACCTCGAAAGCCCCCAGCCAGCCGGCCAGCCGCGTCAGTTGGCCGCTGTGCACGGCAAAAGCGTGGGCCTGGGCCAGCGCACCGCCGGCCCGGTCGACCAGCAGGCTGAGCTCGAGCTTGTCGGCCAGCAGGGCTGCCGCGCGCTGGGCCGCGTCGGCGCCGCCTATCACCAGGCAGCGCCCGGCCGAGCGGTAAGTCACCGTGCCCACCGGCTCGGCGTCGGGCAACTGGGCGGCGGCGATCAGCGCGGCGAGTTTGGGCGTGGCTTGCAGCGCGTCGCGCGACCAGCCGCCGGTCTCGCGCAGGTTGACGAAATGGATGGGCCGCACCGCGGTCGAGGCCGCGCCTTCGGTCTGCGCGTTCAGGTCGAGGAAGAGCCGGCTTTCCTGGGTACAGCCGACCAGCAAGGGCTCGGCCTGCACGCCGGTGGCGACCGCGGCGCGCTGGAACAGGGCCGCCTCGCGCCGGCACAGCAGGCTGTGCTCTTCGGCAAGGCCTTCAGTGCTCGCGCCCGGCGTCCGGGACAGGGCACGCAACAGTGCCTGGCGGTCCAGTGGCAGCGTGCGGTTGCAATCGCAGATCAGGGTCTTCATCGCGGACAGTCTCGGGTTCGGCGCGGGGGCCGGGAAGGGATTCGGGGCCGACTGCGGCGGCCAGGTCGGGCAAGTCTGGTGCAGCGGACAGCGCTTGCCCGGCGCCACCGGCCAGGTCGCCGACATCGTCGCTGAACAGGCCGAGGGCCTGCGACTGAGCCATCTGCCGCAGCATGCCCGCGGGCAGAGGATCTGCCAGGCCGTAGTCGTCGATATAGGTGTCCAGCCCGTCCATCACGTTGAAATGCGGGTCGGTGAAGAGCTTCTTCAGCGCGGCATTCCTGACCCCGCTGTCGACACCCGGTGCGACGAATCGGGCGTAGTCCGATTCGCGGGTCAGCGCCGCCACGTCGGCCAGTGTCGGGGCCGGGTCGGCTGCCGGCGCCGACGGCAAGTCGGTGCGCGTCGCCCCGGCCGCGGCAGCGGGAACGGCCGGCACCGGCAGGGCCGGGTTGGCCGCAGCCACCCCTGCAGCCACCCCAGCCGCCTGCGGCGGCTCCGCCGGCACGCTGCCCTGCCGCACCTGAGCCTTGCGTCGCGACCAGCGCGACAGGAAGCCGCCGTCGTCGTCGGGCGTTGCGGAAACAGGAGGCCGTGCCATCAGCGCTGATCCGGCGCCTTGAACGACACCGGCCGCCGGCGCCGCTTGGGCTCGGGCTGGTAATGCGCGGCGACAAAGGCCTGCAGCATCGCGCAGACTTCTCCGGGCAGCGGCAGGTTGTCGACCCGCTCCTGGGCGTCGAGCAGGCGGCCGGCCTCGTTGTACGACAGCGTCACCAGTTCGGGCCAGGCGAGCGACGGGTCTTCGTCGTCGATGCGCCACATCACGAACCAGACCGGCGCGCCCGACGTCAGGTTGAGGTAATAGCCCTCGGCCTCGTCGCGGTGCAGCGTGACGGTCAAGCCGGGGTGCAGCCGCTGGGCCAGCGCGCCATCGTCGCGCAGCGTGCGCGGCGAGTCGCCAAAACCGCCCTCGTCGATCACCACCTCGGCAATGCGGAAGCCCCAGGCCTCCCAGGCATTGGGCTGGCGCCGGCGGTCGATCACCACCGCGACTTGAAAGCTGGGCCGATGCTGCATAAGACTCTCAGTCTAGCCGGGGCCGACGCGACAGCTTGTCGCGTCGGCCGCCACCCAAACCCGGGGTTTGTACGGCGCGGGCCGGAAGGATAGGCCCGGCGTCAAGCGGCTGCGGCCTCGCTCGGCAAGCACACCGTCAGCACCGCGCCGCGGCCCTCGGACGCCGACTGGTTGGCCGCGTGCAGGTGGCCGCCGTAGCGCTCGACGATGCCGCGACTGATCCACAGCCCCAGGCCGGTGCCGCCGCGCTTGCGGGTGACGAAGGGCTGGAACAACTCGCCCAGCAAACCGGGGTCGAGGCCGGGGCCGGTGTCGGCCACCGTGATGCGCAGGCCGGGCGGGCCGCCCGGCGGGTCCCAATCGGCGCTGCCCAGCGTCAGCGTGCCGCCATCGGGCATCGCGTGGATGGCGTTGACCACCAGGTTGACCAGCACCTGCAGCAACTCCTGCCGGTTGATCTGGGCCCGCCGGGCGCTGCACACCTGGCGCACGACAGCGATGCGGGTTCGCGCCATCAGGTGGCCGGTGAGCACCAGGCAATCGTCCAGCGCCCGGGCCGGATCGACCGCTTCGATGTAGCCGGCAAATTCGGTCGGCCGGGCAAACTGCAGCAACTGGGTGACGATCAGCCGCATGCGCTCGATCTGCTCGTCAGCCAGCCGCAACTCGGCGCGCACCCGGGCGACGTCGGGGCCCAGCAGCTCGCGCATCAGGTCCAGGTTGCCCTGGATCACCGCGATCGGGTTGTTCACCTCATGGGCGATGCTGGCGGTCAACTGGCCCACGGCGGCCATTTTTTCGGTCCGCAGCAACTGGGCCTGGGCGTCGGCCAGGGCCTGGGTGCGTTCGGCCAGGGCGCGGGTGCGCTCGGCCACCTTGGCGTCGAGTTCGGCATTCCAGCGCTGCAGCTCGGCCGTCTTGTCGGCCACGGTGTCGAGCAGGTGGTCGAGGTGGCCTGCCAGGGCGCCGATCTCGTCGCCGCTGGCCACCGGACCCACTCTGGCCGCCAGCCGGCCGGACTCGACCTGGGCCATGGTATGGGCCATCAGCTCGAGCGGCCGGAAGATCGCCCGCGCCCGGCTCGCCGACCACAGCGCGGCGAGCAGGATCACGCCGAAGAAGACCGCGCCTATGCCGGCGAGCACGCCGTACTTCAGCCAGGTGAAGGGCCACTCCAGGTAGCCGACATAGAGCATGCCCACGCGCTGACCGTCGGCGTCGAGCAGCGGCTGGTAGGCCGAGACATACCAGTCGTTGACGACGAAGGCGCGGCCCAGCCAGGTCTCGCCGCGGCCCAGCACCGCCTCGCGCACCGCGACCGATACCCGGGTGCCGATGGCGCGCTGCTCGCCGCCGCCGGCCGACCTGGCGTCGAACAGCCGAACGTTGGTGGAGATGCGCACGTCGTCGAGGAACAGCGTGGCCGTGCCCTTGCTGCCGAAGGGCAGCGCGGCCTCGGGATAGACGATCTGGTTGATGTGGTCGATGAAAGGCAGGTTGCGGTTCAGCAGCATCCCGGCCTGCACCCAGGCCAGCACCCGGCCGTCGATGGCGCGCACCGGCGCGGTGGCGCGCACCACCATCGCCCGGTCCTCCTGGCTGCGTGCCGTGGGCTGGGCCTGGCGCGTGGCCAGCAGCGGCAAGGCCACGCGCTCGCGCAGCGTCGGCGACAGCAGCCCCTGCTCGGCCGGCGCCAGCACGGCGATGGCCGCGGCGGTGCGCGCGGCCACGCCCTGGGCCGGCAGGGCGGCGCGGTCCGCGGCGACGGCCCAGGGCGCCGGGCTGTCGACCGCGGCGTCGAAATCGGCCAGCATCAGCCCGCCATCGGGCCTGCGCAGGTTGATGAAGTCCAGGCCCTCGCGGGCCTTGAATCGCAGCAGCAGCGCCCGCAGCACGGCACGGTCGCCGGCCGCGGCACCGGTCAGCGCGGCATTCAGGGCCAGCGAATCGGCGACCGAACCGGTGCTGGCCGCCACCTCGCCCAGCACGCGCTCGAAGTAGCCATGAGCCACCGCCAGGTCGGACCGCACCTTGGCGATCAGCAGGCGGTCCAGCGCCGCATTGCCCCACACCGCCAACACCCCGCCCAGCAAGGGCAGCACGCCCAGCAGGGGCAGCAGCACCATGGCCAGCAACTTGCGGCGGATGGGCCAGGCGGCGAAGCGGCCGGGCCAGCGAAGCGTCATGCCTGCTGGGCCCACTCGGCTACCCGGCGCTCGAGCGTGCGGCGCGAGATCCCCAGCCGCTGCGCGGCCCGGGTCTTGTCCCCGGCCATGCTGTCGAGCACGGCCAGGATGTGTTGCTTTTCCAGCGTGTGCAGGTCGGTGGTCAGCGCGGGGGCCGCGCTGGCGCTGCGCGGGCGGGTGGCCGCCGACGCGCCCTGGCGTGCCAGGCCCTGGTAGAGCGCCGACACGTTGAGCGCGCCCAGGATCAGCGAGCGCTCGATCAGGTTGCGCAACTCGCGCACATTGCCCGGCCAGTCGTAGGCCTGCAGGTAGCCCAGCTCGTCGGCGCTGATATCGAAAGGCGGCACGCCGAGCTGGGGTGCGAGCGTCGCGATGAAGTGCGCCACCAACTCGGCCATGTCTTCCTTGTGGGCACGCAAGGGCGGCAGGTTGATCTCGACCACCTGCAGCCGGTAGTACAAATCCTTGCGAAAGCGCCCGGCCGCCACCTCATCGTTCAAGCGGCGGTGCGTGGCGGCGACGATGCGCACGTCGACCGGGATCTCCTGCTCGCTGCCCACCGGACGGATGCGGCGCTCTTCCAGCACCCGCAGCAAGGTGGCCTGCTGGGCCAGCGGCAACTCGCCGATCTCGTCGAGAAACAGCGTGCCGCCCTGGGCGTAGACGAACAGGCCGTCGCGGCCCTGGCGGCGCTCCTCGCGGCCGTCCTTGTCCCGTGAGCGCAGCGCACCGGCGGCCTGGCCGAACAACTCGCCGTCGATCAGGTCGGGCAGCAAGGTGGCACAGTTGACCGGCACGAAGGGCGCGGCGGCGCGCGCGCTCTGGCGGTGCAGCGCCAGCGCGGCGAGTTCCTTGCCGGTGCCCGACTCGCCGTTCAGCAGCACCGTGCTGTCCACTGCGGACACCCGCTGCAGCGCGGCCTGCAATCCCTTGATGGCCAGGGAAGCGCCGACCAGTCCGTCGGCGGCCGGCGTGCGCTGCGACAGGGTGCGGCGCAGGACCCAGTTCTCGCGCCGCAGCAAGGCCTTCTCCAGGCTCTGGCGCACCGCGTTGAGCAGTTGGGTGACGCGGAAGGGCTTGAGCAGGAAGTCGCTGGCCCCGGCGCGCAAGGCCTCGATCGCGGTGTCGAGGTCGGCAAAGCCGGTCATCAGCACCACCTCGCCGGCAAAACCGCGCTCGCGCAAGGCGCGCAGCCATTCGATGCCGCTGATGCCCGGCAGCGAGATGTCGAGCACCAGCAGATCGAAGCGATGGCGGCGCACCAGCACGTCGGCCTCTTCGGCCGACCCGGCGCTGTGCACCTGTCCGACCCGACGCCCCAGCGTCTTGTCGAGGAAATTGCGCATGCCGGGCTCGTCGTCGACCACCAGCACCGTGGCCCAGGGCCAATGCTCGGACGGGTGGGCTGCAGGGAGAGCGGGGGCGGAAGCGGGCATGGCGAGGTCACCAGATTGTAGAAAGCCCTGGGAAATCACCGGCGCGCGGGGCCAAGTCCCGGCCCCGACGACAGCTTGTCCCAACAAACGCGACAACTTGTCGCGACCACCACAGGCAAGCCCCGATAGTCACCGGGTAAACACGCGCTTCAAATAAGGTGTGTCAATATGCAAGCCCATGCATGGGCCTGCCCACCTGGAGTCCGTGATGAGCAAGACCGCATCCACCCCCCTGTCACGACGCCGCCTGTTTGCCGGTGCCGGCACCGCCGGTGCGCTCGCCACCGTGGCCGTGGTGCTGCCGCTGCAACACGCGGCCACGCCGGCGGCGCAGGCCCTGCCCAAGCCGGCACCCGAGGCGGGCGGCGGCTACCAGCTGACGGCCCATGTGCAGCGCTACTACCAGACCGCCAAGGTCTGAGGACGGAGACCCCCATGCTGCTGACCCGCAAACCCAGCTCTTCGACCCCCGCCGGCGTGGCCCGCTCCGGCCTGGTGGCCAGTCTGTCGCGCGGCATCGCCCGCACCATCCCGACGATGGACCGGCGAGCCTTCCTGCGCCGCTCGGGTCTGGGCGTGGGCGCGGGCATCGCCGCTTCTCAACTGCTGCTGGTCAAGAAGGTGCAGGCCGCCGACGCGGCCAAGACCGCCGCCGGCGCAGCCAAGACGGTGGAGGTCAAGCGCACCGTCTGCGGCCACTGCTCGGTGGGCTGCGCGGTCGACGCGGTGGTCGAGAACGGTGTCTGGGTGCGCCAGGAGCCGGTGTTCGACTCGCCGATCAACCTGGGCGCGCATTGCGCCAAGGGCGCCGCGCTGCGTGAACATGGCCACGGCGAGTACCGGCTCAAGACCCCGATGAAGTTGGTGGGCGGCAAGTACCAGCGCATAGGCTGGGACCAGGCGCTGACCGAGATCAGCGCCAAGATGCTGGAACTGCGCCAGCAGAGCGGTCCGGATTCGATCTTCGTCGTCGGCTCGTCCAAGCACAACAACGAGCAAGCCTATCTGCTGCGCAAGTGGATCAGCTTCTGGGGCAGCAACAACACAGACCACCAGGCGCGCATCTGCCACTCCACCACCGTGGCCGGCGTGGCCAACACCTGGGGGTATGGCGCGATGACCAACTCCTACAACGACATGCAGAACTCGAAAGCTGCGATGTACATCGGCAGCAACGCGGCCGAGGCGCACCCGGTGTCGATGCTGCACATGCTGCATGCCAAGGAGAACGGCTGCAAGATGATCGTGGTCGACCCGCGCTTCACCCGCACGGCGGCCAAGGCCGACGAGTACGTGCGCATACGCTCGGGCTCGGACATCCCCTTCGTCTTTGGCCTGATGCACCACATCTTCAAGAACGGCTGGGAAGACAAGAAATACATCGACGACCGCGTCTACGGCATGGACAAGGTGCGCGAGGAATGCCTGAGCAAGTGGACGCCGGACAAGGTGGAAGAGGCATGCGGCGTCGACGAGGCCACCTGTTACAAGGTGGCCAAGATGCTGGCCGACAACCGGCCCAGCACGGTGGTCTGGTGCATGGGCCAGACCCAGCACACGATAGGCAACGCCATCGTGCGCGCCTCCTGCCTGCTGCAGCTGGCGCTGGGCAACGTGGGCAAGAGCGGCGGTGGCACCAACATCTTCCGCGGCCACGACAACGTCCAGGGCGCGACCGACGTCGGCCCGAACCCCGACAGCCTGCCCGGCTATTACGGCCTGGTCGAGGGCTCGTGGAAGCATTTCGCCAAGGCCTGGGGCGTCGACTACGAGTGGATCAAGAAGCAGTACGCCCCCGGCATGATGACCAAGCCCGGCATGACGGTGTCGCGCTGGATAGACGGCGTGCTCGAGAAGAACGAGCTGATCGACCAGGACAGCAACCTGCGCGGCCTGTTCTTCTGGGGCCATGCGCCCAACTCGCAGACCCGCGGTCTCGAGATGAAGAAGGCGATGGACAAGCTCGACCTGCTGGTCGTGATCGACCCCTTCCCGTCGGCCACCGCGGCGATGGCGGCGATGCCCGGCAAGGCCGAGGACCAGAACCCGAACCGCGCCGTCTACCTGCTGCCTGCGGCCACGCAGTTCGAGACCACCGGCTCGGTCACCGCGTCGAACCGCTCGATCCAGTGGCGTGAGAAGGTGATCGAGCCGCTCTGGGAGAGCCGCACCGACCACATGATCATGTACCAGCTGGCGCAGAAGCTGGGCTTCGACAAGGAACTGGTCAAGAACTTCAAGCTGGTCGCCGGCAAGGGCGGGATGATGGAGCCCGAGACCGAGTCCATCCTGCGCGAAATCAACCGCTGCGTCTGGACCATAGGCTACACCGGCCAGAGCCCGGAACGGCTGAAGGCCCATATGCGCAACATGAACGTCTTCGACGTCAAGACGCTGAAGGCCAAGGGCGGCATCGACAAGACTACCGGCTACAGCCTGGACGGCGACTACTTCGGCCTGCCCTGGCCGTGCTGGGGCACGCCCGAGCTCAAGCACCCGGGCTCGCCCAACCTGTACGACACCAGCAAGCATGTGATGGAGGGCGGCGGCAACTTCCGTGCCAACTTCGGCGTCGAGCGCGACGGCGTGTCCTTGCTGGCGGCCGACGGCTCGCACTCGCTGGGCGCGGACCTGACCACCGGCTACCCCGAGTTCGACCACCTGCTGCTGAAGAAACTGGGCTGGTGGGGCGACCTGACCGAAGCCGAGCAGAAAGCCGCCGACGGCAAGAACTGGAAGACCGATTCGTCCGGCGGCATCATCCGCGTCGTGATGAAGCTGCATGGCTGCCATCCGTTCGGCAATGCCAAAGCCAGGGCCGTGGTCTGGAACTTTCCCGACCCGATCCCGCAGCACCGCGAGCCGCTCTACAGCAACCGGCCCGACCTGGTGGCCAAGTACCCGACCCACGACGACAAGAAGTCGTTCTGGCGCCTGCCCACGCTCTACAAGAGCGTGCAGGACAAGAACAAGGACATAGGCAAGACCTTCCCGCTGATCATGACCAGCGGCCGGCTGGTCGAGTACGAAGGCGGCGGCGAGGAGACCCGATCCAACCCCTGGCTGGCCGAACTGCAGCAGGAGATGTTCGTCGAGATCAACCCCAAGGCAGCCAACGACCGCGGCATCCGCAACGGCGACGATGTCTGGGTCAAGACCCCGCCGATGCAGGCGGTGGCGGGTTTTCCGGGCATCAAGGTCAAGGCCCAGGTCACCGAGCGCGTCAATGCCGAGACCGTGTTCCTGCCCTTCCACTTCTCGGGCCGCTGGGGCGGCGTCGACATGGCGCCCTATTACCCGGCCGGCGCGATGCCGGTGATCCGTGGCGAATCCGTCAACACCGGGACGACCTACGGTTACGACAGCGTGACGATGATGCAAGAGACAAAAACCACCGTTTGCCAAATCGAGCGGGCGTGATGACCCACCCCCGAAGCGCCTTCGGCGCCTCCCCCTCAAGGGGGCACAGCCAGCGGCCCGGCAAAGCCGGATGCGCGGCTGCCGCTTGCTGATCAACCACAAATTGCGACAGGAGATCTGGCAATGGCCCGCATGAAATTCATCTGCGACTCGGAGCGCTGCATCGAGTGCAACGGTTGCGTCACTGCCTGCAAGGCCGAGCACGACGTGCCCTGGGGCGTGAACCGACGCCGGGTGGTCACGCTCAACGACGGCGTGCCGGGCGAGAAAAGCATCTCGGTGGCCTGCATGCACTGCAGCGATGCACCCTGCATGGCGGTCTGCCCGGTCGATTGCTTCTACCGCACCGACGAGGGCGTGGTGCTGCACGACAAGGACATCTGCATAGGCTGCGGCTACTGCAGCTATGCCTGCCCCTTCGGTGCGCCGCAGTTCCCGACCAACGGCACTTTCGGCCTGCGCGGCAAGATGGACAAGTGCACCTTCTGCGCCGGCGGCCCGGAGGCCAACGGCAGCGAGGCCGAGTACGAAAAATACGGCCGCAACCGGCTGGCCGAGGGCAAGCTGCCGGCCTGCGCCGAGATGTGCTCGACCAAGGCCCTGCTGGGCGGCGACGGCGACGTGGTGGCCGACATCTTCCGCACCCGGGTGCTGACGCGCGGCAAGGGCAGCGAGGTCTGGGGCTGGGGCACGGCCTACGGCAAACCCGGCGGCGCGGCCGCACCGAAGACGGAGGGCACCAAGTCATGAGAACGCTGATCACCTCGGGCGCAATCGCCGCCGCCCTGCTGCTGTCGGCCTGCGGCGAGAAGCCGCAGCTTGCCGCGACCCGCAAGTCCGACGTGCCGCCCTGGCAGGGAGCCCAGAACCCGTTCGTGGTGCAGGGCTGGACGGCGGGCGACAAGACCGCTTGGGAGCAGCAACTGCTCAAGCGCTCGCAGGGGCAGAACGAGTATTCCCGCGCCCCGGTCCGGCCCTGACGCAGCCAACGACAAGGAGCGGGCATGAATCCCCTGAATCAGCAAACGCTGTGCCGGCCGCTGTTGGCGCGCGCATGGGCGGTGTTGCCGGCAACCTTGCTGGCAGCGCTACTGGCGACCACCAGCCTGACCGCGACAGCGCAACCCGCCAACGCGGCCACCGCAAACCCAGGCCTGCCGCCCGGATTCGTCGCGCCGGCCGACCCCAAGCACGACGACAGCAACGCCCAGCGCGGCAAGAGCCAGCCCGGCAACAACGCGCCGATGTGGCGGGCCGTGCGCGAGTCGGGCAACACGCCGGGGATTTCAAACCTGCCGGGCGCCGAAAAAGGCGTGCTGATCCAGCCCTTCGTGCAGTACCCGGGCGCGCGCCTGGCCACCGCCGGCGAGTCCTGGCGCCAGGTGCGCAACCAGTGGATCATCCCTTACGGCGGCGCGCTGATCCTGCTAGCGCTGCTGACGCTGGCGCTGTTCTACTGGAAGCGCGGTCCGCTCGGCGGCCATTCGGCCGACACCGGGCGGGTGATCGAACGCTTCACCCCCTTCGAGCGCGCCACCCATTGGGGCAACGCGATCGCCTTCGTCACGCTGGCACTGTCGGGCGGCGTGATGGCTTTCGGAAAGTTCTTCCTGCTGCCCGTGCTGGGCGGCACGCTGTTCGGCGCCTTGACCTACGCGCTGAAGACCGCGCACAACTTTGCCGGTCCGCTGTTCGCGGTGACGCTCCTGGCCATGCTGATCACCTTCGTCAAGGACAACCTGCCGAGCAGGGAAGACCTGACCTGGGTGCTGCGCGCCGGCGGCATGTTCGGCGGCCAGGAGGTCGCGTCGCACCGCTTCAATGCCGGCGAGAAAGTCGTGTTCTGGGGTGGCATGCTGGTGCTGGGAAGCCTGGTGGTCGCCTCGGGCCTGGTGCTCGACAAGCTGATCCCGGGCCTGGCCTACCTGCGCCCGGACATGCAGATCGCGCAGATGGTCCACGCGGCCGGCGCGATGCTGATGATGGCGATGTTCGCGGGCCACATCTACATGGGCACGATAGGCATGAAGGGCGCCTACCAGGCCATGCGCAGCGGCTATGTCGACGAAGCCTGGGCCAAGGAGCACCACGAACTCTGGTATGACGATATCCAGGCCGGCAAGATCCCCGCCCAGCGCAGCCCTGAGCCCCCGACCGGCACCTTGGCTGCCACCGGCCCCCGCGCCTGAGCCGGCGCCAAACCCTCTGTTGGAGACCGCATGACGCGCATCGCCGCCCCCACGCTGCTGGCCCTGGCCTGCGCCATCACCACCCTGGCCGCCTTGCCGGCATTCGCCAAGCTGCCCGCCCCCGGCGACGAGGCCAAGGCCAAGGCCGCCGAGGCAGCGGCCAAGACCGCCCATGCAGGCAAGGTCGACGGCTACAAACTCTGCCTGGCTATGGACCGGGTGGCAACAGGCTACCAGGCTGCCGCCAAGAAGACCGGCAAGCCGGCATCGGCCCCGACCGAGACCCCCGCCTGCGCCGACCCCGGACCCTTCGTCGCCGCGGCTGCGTCCGGCGCGGCGTCGGCCACCGTGGTCCCGGTGGCCGCAGCCGCACCGCCCGCGGCCAAGAAGTAGGCTGCTCAACCCCGCATCGAGCTCGCCAAACCCGGGCAGAATCCGCGCCACATGCTGCCCGACCCCCTGCCCCCGCAAGCCTTCGACGTGCCCTGCTGCCCGCAGCCGGCGGCGGGTGCTCCCCGGCTCACCGCCGCGCTGGGTGAGTTGCTGCGCGAGATCACCGTGCTCGACGAATACGGCGAGCGGCGGGCGATCTTCATCCCGGCCGAGCGCCCGCTGACGGTCTTCGTCGACAAGCGCGAACTGGTCACGCTGATGACGCTGGGCGCGTCACCCGAGTTGCTGGTACTGGGCTACCTGCTGAACCAGCGCCTGGTCGCCGGCGTGGCCGAGGTCGAATCGATCACGGTCGACTGGGAGGTGGGCGCAGCGGCCGTCAAGACCCATGCCGGCATCCAGGACATCGAGAGCAAGACTGCCCGCCGGGTGGTGACCACCGGCTGCGGCCAGGGCACGGTGTTCGGCGACATGATGTCGCAGCTGGGCGCGGTCCAGTTGCCCGCCAGAGGCACGGCACGCATCAGCCAGCGCACGCTGCACGCGCTGCTCGAGCAGATGCGCCAGCGCAACAGCATCCACCGCAAGGCAGGCTCGGTCCATGGTTGCGCCTTGTTCCACGGCGCCGAACTGCTGATGTTCGTCGAGGACGTGGGCCGGCACAACGCGATCGACACCATCGCCGGCTGGATGGGCCTGCACAGCGTGGCCGGGGCCGACAAGACCTTTTACACCACGGGACGGCTGACCAGCGAGATGGTGATGAAGTCGGCGCAGATGGGCGTGCCCATCATCGTCTCGCGCAACGGTGTCACGGCGATGGGCCATGGCCTGGCCGAGCAACTCGGCATGGCGCTGTTCGGCCGTGCCGCGAACCGGCACTTTCTCTGCTACACCGGCTTCGATCGCTTCGATTCGGAGCCCGAGCCCCAGCGCGCGGCGGTGCGCGTGGTGTCGGGCTGAGCGACGTCGAGCAATCGGCCGCGCCTGGGCGGCTGACCCCACGCCAGCGCGGGAGCGCGACAGCAGCGAAACTACAACCGTGCACCTTCTCAACGCCGACCTGCATTGCCATTCCCGTTACTCTGACGGCACGCTCACGCCCACCGCCCTGGCAGAGCGGGCCAGCCGCAATGGCGTGGCGCTGTGGGCGCTGACCGACCACGACGAGACCCGCGGCCTGGCCGAAGCGGCTGCCGCCGCTACGGCGCTGGGCATGGGGTTTCTGTCGGGCGTCGAGATCTCGGTCACCTTTGCCGGGGAAACCGTGCACATCGTCGGTCTGGGCTTCGATGCCGCCGACGCCGAACTGGCCCAGGGACTGGCCCGCACCCGCGGCGGGCGCACCGCCCGGGCGCACGAGATGGCCGAGGGACTGGCCCGGGTCGGTCTGCCCGGCGCCTACGAGGGCGCGCTGCGCTATGTCAGCAACCCCGACCTGATGTCGCGCACCCACTTTGCGCGCTGGCTGGTGGACACCGGCGTCTGCGCCGACACCGGCTCGGTGTTCCGCCGCTACCTCACCGAGGGCAAGCCCGGTTATGTGACCCACCGCTGGGCGGCGCTGGGCGACGCAGTGCGCTGGATCACCCAGGCCGGCGGCTTGGCGGTGATCGCCCACCCAGGACGCTACAAGTTTTCGGTCAACGAAGAGTTCGCGCTGTTCTCTGAATTCAAGGCCCATGGCGGGCGCGGCGTCGAGGTGCTGACCGGCAGCCACAGTGCGGCCGACACCCTCAAGTACGGCGCGATGGCGCAGGAGTTCGGCCTGCTGGCCTCGCGTGGCAGTGATTTCCACTCGCCCGGCGAGAGCCGCATCGACTTGGGGCGCCTGCCCGACCTGGCCGGCACGCTGCAACCGGTTTGGCAGGCGCTGGCCCACCGGGTCCAGCGCACCGCGGTTGCCTCCTTGACCTGAGACAGGCTGGAAGCCGACCCCAGGCCCTAGAGTGCCCGCACCCACCGCAGCCAACGCACCCACCCGCCGCGCATGTCGCAGTATTTCGAAGTCCATCCCGACAATCCGCAAGCCCGGCTGATCAAGCAGACCGTGCAGTTGCTGCATGGCGGCAACGTCTGTGCGGTGCCGACGGATTCCAGTTATGCGCTGGTCTGCCACCTCGACGACAAGCCGGCCGCCGAGGCGATGCGCCGAATCCGTGGCGTCGACGACAAACACCACCTCACCCTGCTGTGCCGCGACCTGTCGGAACTGGCCAGTTACGCCCAAGTCGACAACCGCCAGTACCGCCTGCTCAAACTCGGCACGCCCGGGCCTTTCACCTTCATCCTGAATGCCACCAAGGAGGTGCCGCGCCGGCTGTCGCACCCGTCGCGCCGCACCGTCGGGCTGCGGGTGCCCGACCACCGGGTGACGCAGGCGCTGCTGGCCGAATTGGGCCAGCCACTGCTCGCCACCACCTTGATCGCGCCGGGCGAGACAGACCCGCTCAACGACCCTGAGGAGATACGCGAACGCTTCCAGAAACTGGTGGCCGCGGTCGTCGACGCCGGCGCCTGCCCGATGGCCCCGACCACGGTGATCGACCTGACTGGCGATCAGCCTGCGCTGATGCGCCAGGGCCGCGGCAGTCTGGCACGCCTCGGCCTCTGATCAGCGCCGACCCAGCCAGGGAGGTTGGCGCCTGGCCTACAAGGCCGCGGTGACGACGATCTCGACCTTCCAATCGGGCCGGGCCAGCGTGGCCTGCACGGTGGCACGCGGCGGGGTGTGGTTGGCCACCACCCAGGTGTCCCAGACCGAATTCATCGCCGGAAAATCCCGGATGTCGGCCAGAAAGATCTGCGCCAACAGGATCCTGGACTTGTCGGTGCCGGCGCGGGCCAGCAGCGCATCGATGCTGGCCAGCACCTCGCGGGTCTGGCCCGCGATGTCATGCTCACCGTCCACCGCCACCTGACCGGCCAGGTAACACACGCCGTTGTGCACCGCCATCTCGGACATGCGGGCACCGACATCAAAACGCTGAACCATGTTGATCACTTTTCTTTGGGAGGGTGGAATGTCGATGATGCGGAAGAAGCACCGTCGTGATGCAGGCGGCGAATACGGCGACGCCGCCGATGTTGCGAATCAGCGGCCTTCTCGCCGAGCTTGGATTCCTTGCCGCTGATCAGTTTGACGATGTTGCGCCAGTGGCGCCACAGCAGCAGCAGGCTCATCACGACGACAGCCATCGCCACCCGGGGCCGGTCGAAGAACATCAACGTGAAGAAAGGCGCGAACAGCGCAGCGACCACCGAAGCCAGCGATGAGTAGCGGAACAAGGCCGCCGTCGCGCCCCAGGTCACCAGCGTGGCCAGGCCCAGCAGCGGCTCGAAGGCCAGCAACACGCCGGCGGCGGTGGCCACGCCCTTGCCGCCCTCGAAGCGGAAGAAGACCGGGAACAGGTGACCCAGGAATGCCGCGACGCCGACGCAGGCGATCGTGGTGTCCTCGAAGCCCAGTTCGAACCCGTAGTACTGGACCAGCGCCACCGGCACATAGCCCTTGAGCGCGTCGAGCAGCAGCGTGGCCACCGCCGCCGTCTTGTTGCCCGAGCGCAGCACGTTGGTCGCACCCGGGTTCCTCGAGCCGTAGCTGCGCGGGTCGGACAAGCCCATCACGCGGCTGACGATCACCGCAAACGACAGCGAACCGATCAGGTAGGCGATCAGGAAGGCGGCGTAGCTGTAGACCAGGTCCATGGAATGAAGCCGCGAAGCCCGCCAGCCTTCAAGGACTGGCGCTGGCTGCGGGCGGCGGTGCATAGGCGATGACTGCAGTGTAAACGGGTGACGGGTGCCCAGGCGGCCACGCCAAAGCGGCAGGATGCCAAGCCGCTTGTGCCTGGGTAAACTGCAAAGAGCGGCGCGCGGCTGTATCGGCACCAGGCCACCCGGAGCCCGCCCGCCGACCAACCCAGGACCGACCGATGACCGCCTACCGATTGATCGCCCCCCTCGCCTGCACGCTGGCCGTCTGGAACAGCCTTCCCGCGCTGGCCCAGACCACCGTCAAGGACGCCTGGGTGCGCGGCACCGTGGCCGAGCAGAAGGCCACCGGCGCCTTCTTCAGCATCACCTCGCCCCAGGGCGGCAAGCTGGTGTCGGCCGCTTCACCGGTGGCCGGCGTGGTGCAGATCCACGAGATGAAGATGGAAGGCAGCACGATGCGCATGGGCGCGGTCGCCGGGCTGGACCTGCCCGCCGGCAAGGCGGTCGAGCTCAAGCCGGGGGGCTACCACGTGATGCTGATGGACCTGAAGGCACCCATGGCCACCGGCCAGACCGTGGAGCTGACCCTGGTCGTCGAAGGCAAGGACGGCAAGAAGGAAACCCTGCTGGTGAAGGCGCCGGTCCGTGCGCTGGGCGCGGCCGCGGTCGAGCACAAGCACTGACATGGCGAGCGCGGGTTGGGCTGCCGAGCTGAAGCGCCTGACAGCCTCGGCCTGGCTGCTGGGCCTGGCCTGCGCGACGCTGCTGGCCGCGCAGCCGGCAGCCGCCGAACTGCGCGTCCATGCGGCGGGCAGCCTGCGCGCGGCCATCACCGACAGCGCCGCGGCCTTCGAAGCGGCCCATCCCGGCACCCAGTCGCGGCTGACCTTCGGCGCCTCTGGCCTGCTGAAGGACCGCATCGCCGCCGGCGAGGCCAGCGATGTGTTCGCGTCGGCCAACATGACGCATCCCGAAGCCCTGGCCCAGACTGGCCGCGCCGGCCCGGTACAGCGTTTTGCCCGCAACGCGATCTGCGCCCTGGCGCGCCCCGGACTTGACCTGACGCCCGACAATCTGGTGCAGCGCCTGCTGGACCCGACGCTCAAGCTGGGCATGTCGACGCCGCGCGCCGACCCGGCTGGCGACTACGCGCTGCAGGTGTTCGATCGCATCGAGCAAAGTGGCGTCCGCGGCGCGGCGGCGACGCTTGCGGCCAAGGCGCTCCAACTCACCGGCGGACCGAACTCGCCCGCCGCGCCGGCCGACCGCAATGTCTACGGCCTGCTGGTGGCGCAGGGTGCGGCCGACCTCTTCCTGACCTACTGCACCAACACCGGCGCCGCGGCGCGTGAGCAAGCGGGCCAGCGCAGCCTGCCCTTGCCCGAGGCGATCGATGTCAGCGCCAGTTACGGCGTCACGGTGATCACCGGTGCGCCTCCCCAAGCCCAGGACTTCGTCGACTTCCTGCTGTCACCGGCCGGCCAGGCGGTACTGGCGCGGCATGGGTTTGCGCCGCGCTGACAGGACCGCTCATCCTTTGGCCAGCGCATCCCCCAGCTCAGAGCCGCCTGCCGATGGTCCGCTGCGCCCAGCGGCATTGAGGTCGAATCCGAGCACAGCCCCTCCCCTGGAGACAAAAAACCATGACTGAACTGATCCTGCACCACTACGACATGTCCCCCTTTGCCGAGAAGGTGCGGTTGATGCTGGGCTACAAACAGCTGGCCTGGCGCTCGGTGCACATCCCGCCGGTGATGCCCAAGCCCGACGTGGTGGCACTGACCGGCGGCTACCGCAAGACGCCGGTGCTGCAAGTCGGTGCCGATGTGTATTGCGACACCGCACTGATCGCCCGCGTGCTGGAGCACGTACAGCCCAGCCACAGCCTGTACCCGCGTGACATGCCGTTGGCCCCGTTGCTGGCGCAATGGGCCGACGGCATGTTGTTCGGCGCAGCGGTCTGCTGGGCGATGCAACCCGCCGGCGTCGCGGCCATCATGGGCGATCCTTCGCCCGAGGTGCTGAAAGGCTTTGCGGCCGACCGAGCCGCCATGCGCAACGTCGGCGCGCCGCGCTTGACCCTGGCTGACGGCACGGCGCAGTTGAAGGCCCACATGGCCGCGCTGGACGCGCAGCTCGCCGCCGGCGGCCCTTGGCTGCTGGGCGCGTTGCCCAGCATCGCAGACTTTTCGGTCGGCCATTGCCTTTGGTTCGTCCGCCTGGCCAAGCCGGTCGCGTATCTGCTCGACGACTACCCGGCGATCGGGCCTTGGCTGGACCGTCTGCTGGCCATCGGCCACCACCAGCACGACGCGATGAGCAGCACCGACGCCATCGGCGTGGCGGCCGGCGCCGCGGGCCATGCGCCGGTCGGCGTGTTGCCGGGCCTGGGTTTCGATGCCGGCCAGGCAATCACCGTCGCCGCCACCGACTACGGCAGCGACGCCGTGGCTGGCACGCTGGTCGGGCTGTCGACTGAATCGGTCACCCTGCGTCGGCAGGACCCGCGCGCCGGCACCGTGCACGTCCATTTTCCCCGGTTCGGCTTCCAGATCAGGAAGGACATCGCCGCCTGAAGGCGCGCCGCGAACAGACCGCGCGGTCGACCGGCTCCGCCGTGGCGAGCGTCCTCGCAGGCTGCACACAGCGCAGGCGACTGCCCACGGCAGGCCGCCAGCTCACACCCGCATCAGCGTCAACAGACGCGCGCGCGGGCGCGCAAATCCTGAACCCTCCGCTACGATGTGCCCACCGGGCAGTCGTCGCACGGGAGAAAGAAACCCGTCAGAGGCCACGACCCTTGTCCCTGAAGGGGCCACCAACCGACTCCATGCGTCCTGCCGACCTTCTCCAACTCCTGATGCTCGCCTGCGCCTGGGGCGGCGCCTACCTCTTCATGCGTGCGGCAGTGCCATCGTTCGGGGCGGCACCCATGGTGTTCCTGCGCCTGGCCATGGGCAGCCTGCTGGTGTTGCTGCCACTCACCCTGTGGAAATTCGGCCCGGGCCCGCTCATTCGGCACTGGAAGCCGCTGCTGATCTACGGCACCATGTTCACCGCGATTCCGTTCATCGGGCTGGGCTGGTCGGCGCGCTCGATCTCAGCCGGTCTGCTGGCCGTCCTGCAGTCGGCCGCGCCGCTGTTTTCCGCCCTGATCGCCCGCTGGTGGACCAAGGAGCCGATCACGCCGATGCGGGCTGCGGGGCTCGTCATCGGCTTAGCTGGCGTCGCGCTGCTGGTCTGGGACCAGATCAGCGTGCGCAGTGATGCTGGGCTGGCCATCATCGTCACGCTGCTGGTCACCGTGATGTGGGGCGTGTCGTCGAACTATGCGCGAACGCTGCACGACGTCGACCCCATCGTGCTGGCCACCGGCAGCATCGGCATCGGCGCGCTGGTGCTTGCCCCCGGGGCACTGACGAACTGGCCGCAGCAGATCCCTGGCCTTCGCGCCTGGGCCGAGGTGACGTTCATGGGCGTCGTCGCCTCAGGATTCGGCTTCCTGCTCTACTTCGGCCTGATTCGCAAGATCGGTCCAGTGCGAGCGACATCGGTCAGTTTCCTGACGCCCGTGGTCACGATGATCCTGGGCGCACTCTACCTGGGTGAGGCGCTCACGCTGCGAATGATCACCGGCTGCGCGGTCATCATCGTGGGAACGGCGCTGACGCTGGACCTGGTGCCGCGTCCAGGGAAACAGGCCGGCAGCTGACCAGCTCGCGATGGACTGCATCCTGGTGACACGCTCAGGGACCGGCGACGGATCACTGCCGGTCTGACCGCCGACTCTCGATCAGGCGCCGAACAGGGCGACTGGCTGCAGGCATTTGTCACCCGACTGTTGCCCATGCCCGAAAGCCTGGTCCGGGCGAGACGGTCGACGGCAACAGGGGGTGGGACATTCTGGTGCCTGCCTCGACCTGAACGGCAAGCACATCCTATGCGGGCGCCGCAAGCGGCCGAGCCGGCCCATACGGCTGGACTGGGCCAAGCGGCTCGAGCGCAGTCCCCTGCCCGACCTGGCGGTCATGGGCCCATCATGAGTTGAAGCTGGCTTGGCGGACCCTGACCGGACCAGGCTCTGGCGCCAAGGATCGAGGCCCGACGGGGATCAGGGCTGCCGGCTGCAGGGCCAGCGATCGGCCCAGGGCCTGGCTTGCTCGATCAGCGCGCCCAGACGCAGCACCTCGGCGTCGCCGTGGCGTGGTCCGACGATCTGTAAGCCGGTCGGCAGGCCGTCGCTGGCAAATCCCGAGGGGACGCTCAGAGCCGGGTGGCCGGTCAGGTTGAAGGGGTAGACATAGCCGGTCCACTCGGGCTGCACCGGTCCCATCGCCTGGCCGTCGACCACCACGCTGTCGGCGGCGCCGTCGAACCCGGCCGGCAACGCGGTGCAACTCAGCGTCGGCGAGACCAGGAAGTCATAGCTCTCGAACAATCTCTGCACCGCCCTGAACAGGCGTGTGCGCGCCGAGATCGCGCGGATGTAGGCGCCGATCTCGTATTGCCTGCCGGTGGCGACATAGGCGCGCAGCACGCGGTCGGTGCGGTCGCCGAATCGATCGACCACCGATCCCAGGTTGTGGGCGATCGAGCTGAGGTAGAGCACGCGCTGGTCCTCGCTGATCCAGTCGACCTGTTGGCTGACCTCCTCGACCTCGGCGCCGAGACTTCGCAGCACCTCGATCGAGGCCAGGGTGTTGGCGCTGACGTCGGCGGCCAGCGCGCGGTTGGCCGCCAGGCGCAGATAGCCTATCTTCAACCCGGACAGGTCCCGGCCCGTCGCCAGCCGGCCCAGCGGCGCGGTGTTGGCGGTCCAGGGATCTCGCGCATCGGCGCCGGCCATCGCCGACTGCATCAGCACGGCGTCGGCAATGCTGCGCGTCAGCGGCCCGGCGGCCACCACGTTGCCAAAGGCGTCGCGGGCCTCGGCGTAGGGCAGCGCGCCGGTTGTGCCCTTGAACCCGACCAGGCCGCAGCAGGCGGCCGGGATGCGGATCGAGCCCGCCCCGTCGCTGCCAAGCGCGATCGGCCCCAGCCCGGCAGCCACCGCCGCCGCCGCGCCACCGCTCGAGCCACCCGGGCTGCGGCCCAGGTCCCAGGGGTTGCGGGTGGTGCCGAAGATCGGCGCATCGCACTGGCCCTTGATGCCGAATTCGGGCGTGGTGGTCTTGCCGATCACCACCGCGCCCGCCGCGCGCAGCCGGGTGACCAGGATGTCGTCCTGCTCGGGCACATGGTCGGCAAACGCGACCGACCCGAAGGTGGTGCGTATGCCCTGGGTCGGGATCAGGTCCTTGATGCTGACCGGCACGCCGTGCAGCGGCCCGAGCGGCCCGCCGGCCATCACCGCGGCCTCGGCCGCAATGGCGTCGGCGCGGGCCTGGTCGGCGACGACGGTGATGAAGCAGTTGAGCGTCGGCTGCAGCGCCGCGATCCGCGACAGCACCGCGTCGACATAGTCCACCGGCGAGAGCTGCCTGCGCCGGATCAATCCGGCGGCTTCGGTGGCGGTCAAGCGGGTCAGCGCTTCGTTCGACATGGGCAGGCGTCCGATCGGGTCAAGGCGGGTTGTGGAGGTGACAGGCCGTGAAGTGGCCTGGCCCGGTCTGGCGCAGCATCGGCACCTCGACCCGGCAGCGTGGCAGGGCATGCGGACAACGGGTGTGGAAGCGGCAGCCCGGCGGCGGGTCCAGCAGGCTGGGCACTTCGCCGCCGATCACCGGGCGCCGGATGCGGTCGGGGTCGGGCCGCGGCACCGCGTCGAGCAAGGCCTGGGTGTAGGGATGCTGCGGGCTGCGGTAGAGCGCGGCGCGAGGTGCGACCTCGACCAGCGAACCCGCGTACATCACCGCGACCCGGTGCGCCACCGCGCGCACCACCGCCAGATCGTGGGCGATGAACAGATAGCCCAGCCCTAGCCTGGCCTGCAGGTCCTGCAGCAGATTGACGATCTGGGCCTGCATCGACACATCGAGCGCCGAGACCGGTTCATCGCAGACCACGAAGTCGGGCTTGAGCGCCAGCGCACGTGCGATCACGATGCGCTGGCGTTGGCCGCCCGAGAACTCGTGGGGAAAGCGCTCGGCGCTGTCCTTGGGCAGGCCGACCATCTCGAGCAACTCACGGGTACGCACCTGGCGATCGCTGCGGCCGCCTGCGATGTCCAGCGGCTCGGCGATCGACTCGCCGACCCGCATGCGGGGGTTCAGCGCGGCCTGCGGGTCCTGGAAGACGAACTGCAGCCTGGCCCGAACGGCGGCCAGGTTGGCCTTGCGCGCGCCGCCGGTGATGTCGCGGCCGAACAGCTTGACGCTGCCGGCGGTCGGCTCGAGCAGCCCGACCAGGATGCGGCCAGCGGTCGACTTGCCGGAGCCGGATTCGCCGACCAGGCCCAGGGTCTCGCCCGGCGCGATGTCGAAGGACAGCCGCTTGAGCACCTGCATCATCACCGGCCGGCCCCCGGCTCTGCCAACGGGGAAAGCCATGTCCAGGTCTCGCACCTCGACCAGCGGGGTCTCGGCCATCAGGCGTTCCCGCCACTGCGCGGTGTGCAGCGCAGCCGGTGGCCATCGGCGATGGTCACCAGCGCCGGCGCTGCGGCGTGGCAACTGGCCTGGGCATGGGCGCAGCGCGGGCCGAAGCGGCAGCCTGCGATCGGCTCGCTCGGGTCGGGGATGCGGCCCGGGATCGCCTGCAGCCTCGAGGGCTCGTCGTCTGGCCCGGCGTCCAGCGCCGGCATCGCCGCCATCAGACCCTCGGTATAGGGGTGGCGCGGCGCGCGGAACAGCGGGCCGACCGGCGCCTCCTCGACGACGCGCCCGGCGTACATCACGATGACCCGGCGCGCGAACTCGGCGATCACGCCCAGGTCGTGCGAGATCAGCAGCACCGCCATGCCGAGCTCGGCGCGCAGCTCGCGCAGCAGCTCGAGCACCTGGGCCTGGATCGTCACGTCGAGCGCGGTGGTCGGCTCGTCGGCGATCAGCAGCCGCGGCCGGCAGGCGATCGCAATCGCGATCATCACGCGCTGGCGCATCCCGCCCGACAGCCGGTGCGGGTAGTCGTCGACCCGGCGTCGGGCGTCGGGGATGCGCACCAGGTCGAGCAGCTCGATCGCGCGCTGGCGCGCCTGCGGTCGCGACAGCCCCTGGTGCAGCCGCAGCGTCTCCGAGATCTGGTCGCAGACCGTCAGCACCGGGTTCAGCGACGACATCGGGTCCTGGAACACCATCGCGATGTCGCGGCCGCGGATGCGCCGCAGCTCGGCTTCGTCGGCCTGCAGCAGGTCCTGGCCGGCGTGGACGATGCGGCCGCTGGCGATGCGCGAGCTGCCCTTGGCGTGCAGCCGCAGCATAGCCAGCGCGGTCACGCTCTTGCCGCTGCCCGACTCGCCGACCATGCCCAGGCAGTCGCCCTCGGCGATGTCGAACGAGACGTCCTCGATCGCGGTGATCCAGCCGCGGTCGGTTCGGAACTGGACCGTCAGGTCCTGGATCGAGACCAGCGCCGTCATCCGACGCCTTTCAGCCTGGGGTCGAGCACGTCGCGCAAGCCGTCGCCCAGCAGGTTCAGGCCGAGCGCGGCCAGGCTGATGCCCAGGCCCGGAAACAGCATCACCCACCAGGCCTGGGTGGCGTAGTCGCGCCCCTCGGCGATGATGTTGCCCCAGCTCGCGGTGGGCGGCTGCACGCCGACGCCGAGAAAGCTCAGCGCGGCCTCGGCCAGGATCGAGTAGGCGAAGACGAAGCTCATGTGCACCAGCAGCGGCCCGACGCTGTTGGGCAGGATGTGGCGCAGCATGATCCGCAGCTGGCTCGCGCCGGCGATGCGCGCGGCCTGCACGTAGTCGAGCTCGCGCACCACCAGCGCGCTGGCGCGAACGATGCGCACGCCCGCCGGCACATAGGCCACCGACAGCGCGATGATCACGCTGTCCATGCGCGGCCCCAGCGCCGCGGTGATGCCCAGGGCCAGCAGGATCGCCGGGAAGGACATCAGCGCATCCATCAGCCGCATCACCAGCGCGTCGAGCGCGCGAAACTGGGCCGCCAGGATGCCGATCACTGCGCCCAGAAACCCCGAGACGCAGGCCACCACCAGCCCGACCCACAGCGACACGCGCGCGCCGTACAGCACCCGGGTGAAGATGTCGCGGCCGAACATGTCGGTGCCGAACAGATAGGCTTGCGACGGCGGCTTGAAGCGGGCCCGCACCTTCATCGCCGACGGGTCGAGCCCGCTGAGCAGCGGCGCGAAGACCGCGGCCAGCACCAGCAGCAGCACGACCACGAAGCCGATCTGGAACGAGCGGTGCGTGGCCAACCGGCGCAGCAGCATGAAGCGTCGGCGCGGCGCGAGCGTGCCGCTGCTCGGTGTCGCGACCAGCACCTCAGTCATAGCGCACCCGCGGGTCGGCGCAGGTGTAGGCCAGGTCGACGGCCAGGTTGATCGCGACGAAGGTGAAGCCGTAGATCAGCATCACGCCCTGGACCAGCGGGTAGTCGCGCGCCAGGATCGCCTGCACCACGAGGCGGCCGATCCCGGGCAGCGCGAAGACCTGCTCGATCACCACCGAACCGCCGATCGCCGCCGACAGCAGGATGCCGGTGGCGGTGATCACCAGGATCAGCGCGTTGCGGAAGGCGTGCTTGCCGACGGTGACCCACTCGCTCAGCCCCTTGGCGCGGGCGGTGCGTATGAAGTCCTGGCTCAGCACGTCGAGCATCGCCGAACGCGTCATACGGGCCAGAAAACCGATCTGGAACAGCGACAGGATGCCCGCCGGCAACACCAGCGATCGCAGCCACAGCCCAGGGTCCTGCAGCAGCGGCGCATAGCCGCTGGATGGGAACCAGCCCAGGATCACGCAAAACAGGATCACCGCCAGGATCGCGATCCAGAACGCCGGGATCGACACGCCGACCAGCGCGACCGACATCACCAGCGAATCGACCCAGGTCTGGCGGTGGTAGGCGGCGATCGCACCGATCGCGATGCCGATCGGCAAGGTGATCGCCAGCGACAGCCCGGTGAGCGACAGCGTGACTGGCAGCCGCTCGGCCACCGCTGACAGCACGGTCTGGTTGAGCACCAGCGAGGAGCCGAAATCGCCCTGCGCCAGGTGGCCCAGCCACAGCCCGAGCTGGGTCAGCACCGGCCGG
This sequence comes from Burkholderiales bacterium, assembly GCA_947453625.1. Classification (GTDB taxonomy): domain Bacteria; phylum Pseudomonadota; class Gammaproteobacteria; order Burkholderiales; family Burkholderiaceae_C; genus Pseudaquabacterium. The sequence continues at coordinate 44,292 of CANGHK010000019.1, read as the reverse complement.
TCCAGACCCAGACTGCGGCGCACTGCGGCGATCGCCTCGGGGCTGGCTTGCTCGCCGGCGATCACGACCGCCGGGTCGCCCGGCAGCAGCAGCATCAGCAGGAAGGCCAGCACCGACACCAGCAGCACCACCGGCACCGCCTGCGCGATCTTGTAGGCGATCAGGCGGTTCACGGCGAGGTCGCCTGGAGCGCAAGCCTGGTCATGCGTTTGGCAGGGTTTGCGGCCGGGTCATTCACTCGAGGTGGAGGTCCCAGAGTTGCAGGATGCCGGCGTAGTCGGACTGGCCCTTGAGCCGCTTGGCATAGCCCGTCAACCGGCCCGAGTCGGCGATCTTGATCATGTAGGCATTGCCCAGCACCTGCTGCTGGATCTTGAGCCAGGCGCCGCGCCGTTTTTCCAGTTCGGGCTCGGCGAAGAAGCTCTTGTAGGCGGCGTCTAGCGCGTCGTTGCCCTTGATGCTGGGGAAGGCATAGACCAGCGGGCGCCACTGCTGCGGCCCCAGGATATGGTCGGGGCCGAACAGCGTGGTCGACAGGTTCCACTCGCCCGTGCCCTGCTGCATATGGGCCGCGTTGGTGGTCCAGTCCACGACCTTGACCTCGATGTTGAAGCCGGCCTCCTTGAGCTGTTCGGCGACCACCAGCATCGTGGTGCGCATCCACGGGTAGTTGCTGTTGGTCTCGATGACGATCTTCTCGTTCTTGTAGCCCGCCTTCTTGGCGATCTCCTTGGCCTTGGCGGGGTTCTTCTGGTCGTACCAGGGCGTGGGCGCGGTGTTGCCCAGGTAGTACGGCGTGTTCGGGAAGGACATCCAGGGGTTGGGCTTGTTGATGCCGCCGGTGGCCTCGGTGATCTCGCCGATGTTGATCGCCGCGGCGATGGCCTGGCGGATGCCGACGTTGGCGGTGGCGCCGAACTGCGAATTGACGATCACATAGCTGCCGCCGACCGGGAACACTTCGCGGATCGCCAGCGTGTTCTTCTCCTCGATGCGTGCGCGCAGTTCGCTCGGGATGCTGCCCGCGAGCTGGGCCTCACCGGTCTGTAGCGCGGCGATGCGCGTCGTCGCTTCGGGCATGAAACGGAACCGGACTGCGTCCACGTGCACGGTCTTGCGCCCGGCGTAACCGTCGCGTCCGGCGGCGCTGGTGTCGGCGACATAGCCGTCGAAGCGCTTGATCACCAGGTGGCTGTCCTTGACCCATTCGCCCAGCGAGTAAGGCCCGGTACCGACCACGTCGATGCCGCGCGCGGGTTTGTCCTTCTGCGCCGCAGGCAGGATCATCAGCGGGAAGATTGGCGACTTCAGCACGTCGAGCAGCACGACGTTGGGCTCCTTGAGCCGGATGATGAAAGTGTGCGGGTCGGGCGTGTCGTAGCGTTCGACCCCGGACAGGTTGCTGGCATTCGGGCTGACGCGCTGGTAGCGCTCAAACGATGCCCGCACATCGGCTGAAGTCAGCTCGTCGCCGTTGTGGAACTTCACGCCGCGGCGCAGGGTGAACGAGTAGGTCTTGGCGTCGGCCGAGGCCGTGGCCTTGCTCGCGAGCATCGGCTTGGTCGCGTTCTGGTTGTCCAGCGCGACCAAGCCCTCGAAGACGTTGTGGATGACTTCGAGTTCGACCGCGCTCGACGAAACATGCGGGTCCAGCGTGCCGGGTCCTGAGACCGAGGCATAGACCAGCGTGCCGCCCTTCTTGGGCTGGGCCTGTGCGGGGCCAGCGGCCCACAGCGCTGCGGCGACCACACCGATTGCGCCAACGCGCCATGCTTGTCTGATCATCCCGGTCTCCTTGAAACAGCACCGGCTTGGCGCCGGTTGTCGAAGAAATCAACCCACCGCAGGGCTTGCGACGCTAGCCGCCGCTGGCCATCGCTTCGAAAGCCTGCGCAGTAGCCTGCAGCGCCTCGTCGATGTCGGCGTCGCTGTGCGCCGTCGACAGGAACATGTTGTGGCGCGGGTGCAGGTAGACGCCGCGCTTGAGCGCTTCCTGGCAGAAGCGGTAGCCCTTGGCGCAGTCGGCGTCGTCGTCGAACAGCAGCGTGGGCATCTGCGGCGGGCCGCTCTGGCGGATCGCCAGGCCCCAGACTGCGGCCTGCGCGGCCAGGCCGTCGCGCAGGCGCTGGCCGGCAGCCCGCATCCGCGCCGGGCCGTCGCCTTGTTCCAGCGCGTCCAGCGTCGCCAGCGCTGCGGCCATCGGCACTGCGCCGCACCAGAACGAGCCGGTGACGAACAGCTTGGCTGCGGCGTCGCGGTAGCGCCCGTTGCCGGTCACCGCGGCGAGCGCGTGGCCGTTGGCGATCGCCTTGCTCCAGGCGCTGAGGTCGGGCTGTACGCCCACCAGGTCCCAGCTGCCGTGCAGCGTCAACCGGAAACCGGCCCGCACGTCGTCGAGGATCAGCGCCGCGTCCGCTGCGTCGCACAGTGCCCTGGCGCGGCGCGCGAACGCTGCATCGGGCAGTTCCTGGTCCAGACCGTAGTCGTGGCGGAAAGCCGACGCGACGATGCCGGCGAGGTCGCTGCCGGCCTCATCGACCGCCGCTTCCAGGCTGGAGATGTCGTTGTAGCGGTAGGTGATCAGGTGGGCGCGGTCCTCGGCGGTGACGCCCAGCGGATGCGGCGAGCACCAGGGCAGCGCGCCGTGGTAGGCGCCCTTGGCGACCAGGATCTTGCGTTTGCCGGTCGCCGCGCGCGCCAGTGTCACGCAGGTCGTCGTCGCGTCGCTGCCGTTCTTGGAAAACATCGCCCAGTCGGCGTGGGTCACCAGGCCGACCAGGCGTTCGGCAAGCTCGACCATGCGCTCGGTCGGGCCGTTCAGGCAGTCGCCGGCGGCCATCTGCCGGTTCACCGCCTCGGTGACACCGGGGTGCTGGTGGCCCAGCACGATCGGACCCCAGCTGCACATGAAGTCGATGTAGCGCCGGCCGTTGGCGTCCCACAGATGGCAGCCCTGGCCGCGATCAAAGAACTGCGGGTAATCGGGCGGCAGGCCTTCGGCGCGCATGTGACCGTACATGCCACCGGGCACGACGCGCCGGGCGCGCGCTCGCAACTGCTGATCGGGGGATTCGGTACGGGCATTCATCGCGCCACCTGTTCATCCATGGTCCGGATACATGATATATCCGATCGGCGCCGAACTGAACCCCGTTGCGGCGCCGCGCCGGACCGGCTTGATCCGGCCAGCGCGCAGAGCAAGCGACACAACGCTCGCCATGGCGCCGACGCAGGCGGTGAGCGGGCTGCTCGCCGCCCTCACTGCGGGGCAGCGGGAGGTCGTGATGGTCTCGCCCTATTTCGTGCCTGGCGAGGTGGGCATGCCGCTGATCCGAGCAGCCCGCGCGAGTGGCGCCCGGCTCATGGTCTTCACCAACTCATTGGGATCCACCGACGAGCCGCTGGTGCACGAGCGCTACTCGGCCTACCGACTGGAGATGCTGCGCCTGGGGGTGGAGCTGTACGAGCGCAGTCCCACGCAAACCCGGCGGGCACGGCGCTTTGGCGATTTCGGTCGGTCGACACCGCAGCTGCACGCCAAGGTGTCGATCGTCGACCGGCAACGCCTGTTGGTCGGGTGCGCCAATCTGGACGGCCGCTCGGCGGTGGGCAACACCGAGTTGGGTGTGGTCATCGACAGTCCGGCGCCGGCGCAGGCCTTCACGACCTGGATCGAGAGCGACCGGTTCAACAGTGTTTATCAAGTGCGTCTGACGCCCGACGGTCAGACGAGCGAATGGGCCCACCTCGAAGAGGATGGCCTGGCCAGCGCCACCGTCACCGAGCCCGGCAGCGGTTGGTGGCTGCAATGGAAGCTGCGGCTGCTGTCACTGCTGGTGGCAGAGCGGGACCTTTGATGCGCGGCAAGAGACTGCATTGAACCCAGCCGGCTCGGCCAGCACAGGTGGCCGAGCCGGCATGCCCGTCAGCCCGACCTGAAGCGAGGCGCACGCTTCTCGACGAATGCACGCACAGCTTCTGCGTGATCGGCGTCCATCGTCGACTGGATGAGGCGCGCCGCCTCGTTGTCCAGTGCGGCATCGAACCCGACGGTGGAACTGTCGTCCAGGTTGTCCTTGATCAGCGCTTGCGCCAGCGCGGGCCCATGGGCGAGTTGGCGCGCCAGGGTGAAGGCCTCGGCCTGCAAGTCCATGTCGGGCACTACCCGGTTGAAGATGCCCATGCCCAGGCAGCGCGCGGCATTGACCTTCTCCGACAACAGCATCAACTCGCTGGCCCTGCCCCGGCCGACCAGCTGGCTCAGCAACCAGGCGACGCCATAGTCGCCGCTCAAGCCCACGCGCACATAGCCGGTGCTGATGAAAGCCGATTCGGCCGCGATGCGCAGGTCACAGGCCAGCGCGATCGACAAGCCCGCACCCGCCGCTGGTCCTGGCAGAGCAGCCAGCGTGGGTTTGCGCAGCCCGAACAGGGCGCCCGTGAGTCGGCGCTGCCGATCCTGCAGATCGGCCACGCGCTGCTCCACCGTCCAGTCGCGCTTGGCCGGGTTGCTGGAAGCACCCATGCCCTTGACATCGCCGCCGGCACAGAAGGCCGTGCCCGCGCCTGTGATCAGCAGGGCACCCACCGTCGCGTCACCACTGCACTGGCGAATCACCTCACGCAGGGCCGGTGTCAGCTGGTCGGACAGCGAATTGCGTGCCTGAGGCCGGTTCAAGGTGACGATCGCCACCCGATCGCGCACTTCGCACAGCAATTCGTCGGTGCCGGTGTCGATGCGGCGATCAGCGGTGGTGGTCACGGTGGGGTCCTGTTGAGGCAGAGGGCACGCAGGTTATGCCTCAGCCCACGGGAGTTTGCGCAGATTTCCGGGGAGTGGGCCGCCGGGGGGCCCTGGACGCTTCCTCGTTTGCGACTGGCGCAGCGCCAGCGCCTGGCCCGGGATCGACGGTGATCTCGCGCGGGTTCAAGGTCTCGGCGCAGACCGAACACACCTGCACGGGGTCGAAGTGGTGGCCGCAGGTGGTGTGCTTGTGCAGCACCGGCCGCCCCTTCTTGCCGACCATGTGCACATCGCCCCAGTGCACGATGGCCATGATCACCGGGTGCAGATCCAAGCCCTTCTGCGTCAACCGGTATTCGTAGCGCAGCGGGTTGGTCTGGTACGCCATCTTGGTCAGCACGAAGTTGTCGACCAACTTCTGCAAGCGGTCGGCCAGGATCGGCCGGCCGATGCCCAGGCGGGCGTGGAAGTCGTCGAAGCGGCGCACCTTCATGAAGCAGTCGCGCAGGATCAGCAACGTCCAGCGATCGCCGATCACCGACAGGGTCCGGGCCACCGAGCATGGCTGCTGGTCCAACTCATCCCACTGCATCGCGCTCACCTTGTCTTGACCAGATCAAGATTCTATTTCAGCACCAAGTTTGCAGAGCTCTGCCATTCGACGGTGTTGGTTCTTTTTTAACACCGACATGGCGCCGGACGCAACCGAGATTTCACGAATGGGATAAATCTTTCATGAATTCAAACTGTGCCGTCGACGGGATTCCGTGCGATTTCGAAACCAACAAGGGGACACCATGGACATCGCGCCAGACCCTACGCATCGGGGTGACGCCGCCGCGCCCGCCAGCGGATCGGAGGCGGGTGATCCGCTGGCCATCCGGTTTGCGCCCAAGGCCGTGGTGGTCGATCGCCGCGCAGACGGCAGCATCCTGCTGCGTTCGCCCATCCCGTTGACGGGTTGCGTCGGCAACATCGTCGACTACCTGGAGCATTGGGCCGCGGCCGCGCCTGAGCGCATCTTCCTGGCCCAGAAGGCCGCTGACGGCACCTGGGAGACGCTGATCTATGCCGACGCGTGGCAGCGTGTCCAGGCCGTCGCGCAGTGGCTGCTGCACCAGGGGCTGAGCGACCAGACACCGATCGCCATCCTGTCGGGCGCCTCGCTGGAGCATGCGGTACTGGCATTTGCCGGCATGCTGGCGGGTGTGCCGGTGTCGCCGGTGTCACCCAACTACACGCTGCTGGCGCAAGCGCGTCCCCGTCTGGCCGAGATCGCCGAACTGCTGCAGCCCGGCCTGGTGTTTGCACAGGACGCTGCCCAGTACGCGGGTGCACGCAGCGTGCCCTTGCTGGCGGGTGCGCCCTGGCTCAGCGCCGCGCCAGGCGCGGCCGGCGTGGCCACAATCGCCAGCCTGTATGACACGCAGGTCGGGCCGCAAGTGGCGGCCGCCCGCCGCGCGGTGCAATCGGCCACCGTGGCCAAGATCCTGTTCACCTCCGGCTCCACCGGCGCGCCCAAGGGCGTGATCAACACCCACGGCATGCTGTGCAGCGCGGTTCAGGCCAGCGGCCTGCTGGTCTCCAGTCCCCAGTTGCCGGTCGGGCTGGACTGGCTGCCCTGGCACCACACCGTGGGCGGCAATGCCACGCTGCATGGCATCCTGCGCGAGGGCGGCACGCTCTACATCGACGACGGACGGCCCACGCCAAGTGAAGTCGCCAAGACAATCGCGAATATCCGGGACTTGCGGCCCACCACGCTGCTGAGCGTGCCGTCGGCGCTGCAGATGCTGGCCGACGCGATGGAAGCCGACGACGCCCTGCGCGTGGCCTTCTTCTCGCGCCTGCGTCGCATGACGTATGCCGGCGCCAGCCTGCCGCAGGAGGTGTGGATGCGCATGCAGGCGCTGGCGGTGCGCACGCTGGGCCAGCAGATTGCGTTCGGCTCGGGCTATGGCACGACGGAGACGGGCCCCGGCATCTCCGTCACGCACTGGGCCAGCCAGGGTGGTGGCGAGATCGGCTTGCCCATGCCAGGTTTGACCATCAAGCTGGTGCCGTTCGAAGACCGCTACGAAGTGCGCGTTCGTGGGCCCAATGTGACGCCGGGCTACCTGCGCCGGCCCGATCTCACGGCGGCCGCCTTCGATGAGGAGCAGTTCTACCGCGTCGGCGACCTGGTGCAGTTCGCCAACCCGGCGCAGCCCGAAGACGGCCTGCGCTTTGCCGGCCGCCTGAGCGAGAACTTCAAGCTGAGCAATGGCTCCTGGGTGGCCACCGGTGAACTGCGCCTGGCGCTGGTGGAAGCTTGCCAGCCCCTGGTCACCGACCTGGTCATCGCCGCCCCCGACCGCGACGACATCCGTTTGATGGTCTGGGTGCATCCTGCCGAGGGGGCCCGCGCAGGCACCGTGGCCGAAGGCCCCATTCCGCCGGCGGCCTATGCCGCGCTGGCCGACCGGCTGGCAGGCCTGCTGCGCACCTACAACCTGGGCGCCGGCGGCAACACCCACCGCATCGCGGCCTTCCGCATCCTGCACGCCGCCGCGTCCATCGGCGCCGGCGAGACCACCGACAAGGGCTATGTCAACCAACGCGGCGTGCTGACCGGCCGCGCCGCGCTGGTCGATGAGTTGTATAGCGCCCACCCTGGACCCGAAGTCATTCGGCTCTGAACCCCACCTTTTCCAAACCAACCAAGGAAGCCTCATGCCACTCTTGAGCATCTACCACCCCGTCAACGCGTTCTCCATCGAAGACAAAGACGCCATGGCGGTGAAGCTCACCGACATCTACGCCCGGGTCATGCCGCGTTTTTACGTGAACGTGCTGTTCCACCCCGTGCCCGAGGATTGCTTCTACATCGGCGGCGTGCGCCGCAACAACTTCGTGCGCATCACGATGGATCACATCGCGCGGGCCTTCCCGTCCGAGGCATCAAGTCGTCGCTTCATCGACATGATCAACCAGGTAATTGCCCCTTGGGTCAAGGACCGCGGTATGGACTGGGAATTCCACATCGACGAGACGCCCTTCCATCTGTGGAGCGTGCAGGGCTACTACCCGCCGAAGCAGGACACGGTCGACGAGAAGCGCTGGATCGCCGAGAACCGGCCTTCGCCACGCACCCACGATTGACGGCGCGGCCATGAGCACCCCGACACCCCGATCGTTGGCCGTCGTCACCGGTGCGTCCTCCGGCATCGGCAAGGCCTACGCCGATCGGCTTGCCGCGCAGGGCCACGCGCTGCTGTTGGTGGCTCGCCGGCGAGACCGCCTGACCGAGGTGGCCACTGATTTGGCCAGCCGCCACGGCGTGCCCGTCGACACCCTGGTGGCCGATCTGGAACAGCCCGCCGACCTGGCCGTGCTGGAGCAGCGCCTGTCCTCCGAGCCGGTCGCCGTACTGGTCAACAACGCCGGCGCTGGCGGCCTGGGCCCCACCTCCAAGAGCACGGCCGACAAGATGGAGTCGCTGATCCGGCTGAACATCGTGGCGTTGACGCGGCTGTCGCACGCGGCGCTGGTGGGCTTCCGGGCGCGCGGCGCCGGCACGCTGGTCAACATCGGGTCGATCATCGCCTTCGCGCCCAGCAAGGGCGGCGCGGTCTACAGCGGCTCCAAGGCCTATGTGCTGAACTTCACCCGCTCGCTGCAGCTGGAGTATGCCGACAGCGTGCTGCGCATCCAGGTGGTGATGCCGGGACCGATTCGCACCGAGTTCTTCTCGTCGCAGGGGCTCAGCGATGGCATCTTCCCCGACCAGAGCTTCATCACTGCCGAGCAGTTGGTGGATGCGGCCCTGGCCGGGCTGGCTGCTGGTGAGCTGGTCACCACGCCCACGCTATGCGACCGCAGCATCTGGGCGGGCCTGGAAGCTGAACGCGGCCGCTACATGGCCCAGGTGATGGCCGGAACCGTTGCCCCTCACTACTTGCCTGCCACCACACCCTGAGTTGCCGACATCGGCACTCGCTTTCGCCCCCTGCAAGGAGACCCCATGTCCGTGATCCAGTTCTACTTCGACTTCGGCAGCCCCAACGCCTACCTCAGCCACAAGGTCATCCCCGACATCGAGGCGCGCACTGGCGCCAAGTTCGAGTACGTGCCGGTGCTGCTCGGCGGCATCTTCAAGCTGACCGGCAACCAGTCGCCCGGCACCGCCTTCGCCGGCATCCGCAACAAGCCCGAGTACGAGCGCCTGGAGATGCGGCGCTTCATCGCCCGGCATCGCCTCACGGCCTACAAGTGGAACCCGCACTTTCCGGTCAACACGCTGCAGCTGATGCGGTGCGCCGTGGCGGCCCAACAGCTGGGCATCCTGGCGCCCTATGTCGAGGCCATGTATGCCTGCATGTGGGAGCAGGAACGCAAGATGGACGACCCGGCGGTGTTCCGCCAGGCACTGCTCGATGCCGGACTGCCGGCCGACCAACTGTTGGAGCTCATCACCACCGATGCGGTGAAGGGCGGCCTGATGGTCAACACCGAAGCCGCGGTGGCTGCTGGCGCCTTCGGCAGCCCGTCGTTCCTGGTCGGCGCCGAGCTGTTCTTCGGCAAGGACCGCCTGCGCGACGTCGAGGAAGAGGTTTTGCGGCAGGCCGGCGGCACTGCCACCAAGGCCTGACTTTTCAAGGAGACCACCATGTCAGAACAAGCAACGAAGAAAGTCTGCCTCGTCATCGGCGTCGGTGACGGCGTCGGCGCCGCCATTGCCAAGGCCTTTGCCCTGGACGGCTTCGAGACCGTCATCACCCGCCGTGCACGCAACCTGCCCGATCTGGAAGCCATCGCCCAGAAGATCCGCGATCAGGGCGGCGTGGTGCATGCCCGCGGCGTGGACGCCCGCTCCGAGGAGGAGACCATCGCGCTGTTCCAGGAGATCGAGCGCGAAATCGGCCCGATCGAGGTGCTGGTCTTCAACATCGGCGCCAACGTTCGATTTGCCATCGAAGCCACCACCGCCCGCGTGTTCACCAAGGTCTGGGAGATGGCCTGCTTTGCCGGCTTCCTGGCCGGCCGTGAAGCGGCCAAGGTCATGGTGCCGCGGGGCCGGGGCACCATCCTCTTCACGGGTGCCACGGCCAGCATGCGCGGCAGGGAGAATTTCTCCGCCTTTGCATCGGCCAAGGCTGGCCTGCGCGCGGTGGCGCAAAGCATGGCGCGCGAGCTGGGCAAGAAGAACATCCACGTGGCGCACGTCGTCTGCGACGGCTCGATCGACGGGGTGTTCTCACGCGAAAACATTCCCGATCTCGACCAGCGCCTGGCCGAAGACCGCGTGCTCAAGCCCGATGACATCGCCCTGAACTACCTCAGCCTGCACCACCAGAAGCGCTCGGCCTGGACCCACGAAATGGATCTTCGGCCTTGGAGCGAGAACTGGTGACTTGGCCCCGGCGGCCCCGTCAACCGGGCCGCACCGAAGCGCCGCCCTCAGCGGCCTGAGAACCGGGCCTTGCGCCGCTCCACGAAGGACTGGATGCCTTCCTTGAAGTCTTCGGTGGCGAAGACCTGCGCCTTGATCGCCGGGATGCAGGCGACCGCGGCCTGCTCGCCGCCCTCGATGTAGGCCATCGCGGCCTTCTTGGTGGCGCGCAGACCGACGGGTGCGCATTCGCAGATCGTGGCGGCCAGTTCGCGTGCCCGTTCCATGTGGCGGCCGAAAGGGTGCACTTCCTGCACGAAGCCCAGTTGCAGCGCACGCTCGGCGCTGAACTCTTCGCAGGTGAACAGCAGATGCATGGCATTGCCCCAGCCGGTGCGCGACAGGTAGCGGAAGTGCGCGCCGCCCAGCGGGGCGATGCCGCGGCGCGCTTCCAACTGCTGGAAGCGGGCGGTGTCGGCGGCGATCACGATGTCCTGCGCCAGCGCCATCTCGATGCCCACGGTGTAGGTGATGCCCTGCACCACGGCGATGACCGGCTTGGTGCAGCGCCGCTCCAGCCCGAAGGGGTCGACCAGGCCGGGCCGGCGGCGGCTGGGCTCGGCGGTGGGGCCGAAGAAGCGCGGCATGTCCAGCCCGGCGGTGGTGTGCTCGCCGGCGGAGCAGAAGATGGCCACCCAGAGGTCGTCGTTGTCCTCGTAGGCGGTCATGAACTCGGCCACCTGGTCGAGCATGGCCGGGGTGTAGGCGTTCTTCTTCGCGGTGTTGTCGACGGTGATGGTGCAGATGTGGCCGCCGATGTCCATCGTGACGCGGCCGGTGTCGGTGGTGCTCATCGGTGTTCCTTGGTTGGTGGTGCTCACTGCGCGGCGGCCGACATCGGCAGCAGGGTGTTCAGCACGGCATCGGCCGGCGCCGCATGCAGCCGCACCGGCACATGCTTGTGGAAGGGCGTGTCGGCTATCGGGTCGCGGTACGCTGCATCGGTCAGCCAGTTGATGGGCGGCCCCACGACTTGGCGCGTGCCGTCGGCCGCAGGGTGTCGCTGGCCGTAGCCGTGGGGCAGCGCCACATGGCCGCGGCGCATCGAATCGGTGGCCTTGACGCGCACCACCATGCGGGCGCGCGGCGTCTCCACCACCACGGCGCCGCAGTCGGCCACGCCCAGCGCGGCCAGGTCATCGGGGTGGATGTAGAGCGCGCCGTCGGGGTCGTTGGCGCGGGTGCCCGGGTCACGCAGGATCTGGTTGGCGTTGTTCAGCCGCCGCTGGCCGGCCGACAGCACGAACGGCCAGTCGGCACTCGGGCCGGCCGCTGCCGGGTCGAGCGTGCGCAGCCAGTCGAGCATCTGCGGCACGGCCAGATGAACCTTGCGGTCGGGGTACTCGATGAAGTCCCAGGAATCGGTGTGCACCGAGAACGCGGTGCCCGACCTGGCGCCGACGACGGTGCGGAACAGCCGTTCGCCCAGGGCCGGGCCACCTTCTGGCACGCTGTCGGCAGCAACCCCTTCAGCGCCTTCCAGCAGCGCCTGGCGCACCGCCTGCGGCCGCATGCGGGCCAGGCGGTGGCTGGCCTGCCACAGCGGCGCAGCCGCCGCGGTGCCGTCGGGCAGGGTGGGCCCCAAGGTCTCGTACAGCACCTGACCGCCCAGCTTGCCGACGTTCTTGTCGGCGCCAGCCGCCTCGGCGAACGCCTTTCCGAATTGGACGGGATCCACGGCGGCTGCACGCAAGCTGTCGAGCAGCGCCTCGTCGGGCATCAGGCCCATGGCGCGTGCCAGCCGGCCGTAGATCTCGGGCTCGGGCAGCGTGCCCGGCAGCGGCGGCAGCACCGGCGCCCGGACGTGGAAGTAGTTGGTCGGCAGCTCGAAGTTGAAGAGCGTGAATTCGCACTTCTCGAAGGTGGACGACGCCGGCAGCACATAGTCGGCCAGGGCGGCAGTCTCGGTGTAGGCCACGTCGACCACCACCATCAGGTCCAGCGCGGCCATGGCCTGCAACACGCGGGCGGTGTCGGCGGCGGTGTTGACCGGGTTGGCGCTGTCCACCCACAGCACACGCAGGCGGTCGGGGTGGTCGCTGAGCACCGCGTCAGGCAGCACGTTGGGCGAGAGCAGCCCGCCGATCACTTCGGCCTGGGTGGCGAAGTGGCGGGCGCCCGGGCTGTTGCCCCACAGCGGCGCCAGCCAGCTGTGCAGGCCATGCGTACCGGGGCGGCTGAAGTGGCCGGTCATCAGGTACAACAGCTTCTCGAGGTAGGAGTTCAGCGTCGAGTTCAGCCCCTGCTGGATGCCCAGTTCGACCCGCACCACCATGGCCTTGGCGGCCATGACCATCTGCACCAGCTGCGCAAAGGCGTCGGCGCCGACGTCGGCCGCCGCCAGCCACTGGGCCACCGGCACCGCGGACAGTGCGGCCTTGACCTCGTCCACGCCCACCGCGTGTGCGGCCAGGAAGGCCTCGTCGAAGGCGTTGCGCCGCATCAGTTCAGCCAGCAGCGCACCCAGCAGGAAGGCATCGGTGCCCGGGCGCAGGGCGATGTGCAGGTCGGCGTTGTCGGCGGTCTCGGTGCGCCGGGGGTCGACCACGATCAGCTTGCGCCCTGGGTCCTTGCGCAGGCCGTTGAGTTGGTCGCGTGCGTTGGTGAAGCCGTGCGCCAGCCGCGGGTTGGCGCCCAGCACCAGCAGCAGGTCGCAGTGGTGGATGTCCTCGCCGGTGTGGCACATCTGCGAGCCAAAGAGGTGGCCGTTGAGCCAGAAGTCGCCGGTCTTCTCTTGCGACAGCGCGTTGAAGATGGTCCGCGAACCCAGCGCCCGCAGGAAGCCGAAGGCGTAGCTGCCGCCCGCGTGGTTGCCCTGGCCGCCGCCGCCGACCGCCGCGATGGTCTTGCCGCCGTGGTGGGCCACGATCGGGCCCAGGCGTTCGGCGATCTCGCGGATGGCGGTGTCCCAGCCGATCGGCTCGTGGCTACCGTCGGGGCGGCGGCGCAGCGGCGTGGTCAGGCGGTCACGGTGGTGCACATAGCTCGGGATGGCCTGCGCCTTGTTGCACAGGTAGCCCTGCGAGCGCGGGTTGTCGCCATCACCGCGCACCTTGACGATGCGTTGGCCTGCGCCGCTGCCGCTGACGCCGAGCTCGACCCCGCAGTTGATGTAGCAGAGGTTGCAGGCCGACTTGTGCCAGGTCAGCGGTGGTGCGGATGGTGCGGCGGTTGGTGCGGCGGTTGGTGCGGCGGTTGGTGAGGTGGGTTGTGAGGAAGTCGTGGCGTCCATGGCGTGGGTGTCCAGGTGGGGTGCGGTCGGGTTGGCGTCGCGAGCGATGCCGGTCACCAGCGCTCGTTGAACGGGCGCAGTTCGGTGAGAAAGGACCAGGCCGATCGTGGCTGGTGGGCGACGTGCCACAGCTCGTCGGCGATGTCCCCGGGCCGGATGAAGAAGTCGTCGGGCTGCTCGGGGTAGCGCTTGCGGGCCCAGGGCACGTCGATCACGGCGTCGATCAGCAGGTAGGCGACGTGGATCCCCTGCGGGCCCAGTTCGCGCGCCATCGATTCGGCCAGGATGCGCTGGGCCGCCTTGGTCGGCGCAAAGCCGGCGAAGTTCGCCCGCCCGCTCCGCGAGGCGGTGTTGCCGGTGACCATTCGGTCAGGCCATACCCGTTGTCCAACGGCAGGCCGAATGCGGCTTCGGCCTCGTGCTTCAGCGACGGTGTCATCGGCGAGCCGGCCACCGTCATCAGCCGCAGGCGCGGTGCGGTCAGCGGCGTGCCGCTCGCGCGCGACCAGTCCAGCATCTTGGCCATCATCGCGGGCACGCCGGTGAAGACGGTGACGCCCTCGTCGCGCAGCATCCGGGCGGTCTCGGCCGGCGTGAAGCGCGGCGCCAGGGCCAGCGCCGCGCCGCCGCAAAGGTTGCCCATGAACTGCGCCGTCAGGCCGACGATGTGGGCCATCGGCAGCACGCCGTAGCTCAGGTCGCCAGGGTGCAGGCCGCGCATGCGGGCCGCGCTGGTGGCGGTGAACAGCATGTTGGCATGGGTCAGCATCACGCCCTTGGGCGCGCCCGAAGTGCCCGAGGTGTAGAGCACGCAGCCCACCTGCTCGCGTGGGTCGGCAAAGCAGGGCTCAGGCACGGTGGTCGCGTTCAGCGCACCCACCGGCAGGTCGCCCAGGCCTGGCCAGGTCTCGCTGCGCGCGCCGTGGCGCTCGGCGTGGCGGGCGGCCTCAGGCGAGACATGCGGCGTGTACACCACCCGGCGCGGCTGGGCGTGGTCGATGAACAGGTCGATCTCGCGATCGGAAAGCCGGGCGTTGGCCACCACCGACCACATGTCCATGCGGCTGGCGGCCAGCACCAGCACGCACAGCGCCACGCAGTCCTCGCCCACCACCAGCAGCCGGTCACCCGGCCGCAGGCCCAACCCTTCCAGTTGCGCCTGCGCCGACTGTGCGGCGACGTCGAGCCGGGCGTAGTTCAGTGCCAGGTCGGCATCGCGCACCGCCGGTGCATCGGGCGTGCTGGCCACCCACGGCGCCATCAACTGGTGGATGCGGGTGAGTGCCAGCTGGGGCTCGGGGGCCATGTTGTCTCCAGGTGCTTCGCTGCCGGCGCAGGCCGGTGGCGTTTCGTCGCGAAGTAAGAATGATGCTCGTCATGCTTCAAGATGACGTCCATCATGATTCAGTATGACGATTACACTTCAGTTGGTCAACACGAGGGAAACCACCATGGGACATTCACAAGCCGACAAGGCACAGAGCCGCGAGCGCATCCTGCGCAAGGCGGCCGATGCGGTGCGCGACACCGGGCTCGAATCGGTCAGCGTCGGCAAGCTGATGCGCAGCGTGGACCTGACGCATGGCGGCTTCTACAACCACTTCACGTCTCGGTCCGACCTGCTGGCGCAGGCGCTGGAGCGCGCGCTGGTGGAAGGTGGCAAGCTGGCCACTGCCAGCATGAAGCCCGGTGATGGCGCGCGCAGCTACGAGATCCGGGTGAAGGGATACCTCAGCCGAACGCACCGCGATGCGCGCACCGAAGGCTGCGCCATCGCTGCGTTGGCATCAGACGTGGCACGCGCCGACGCCGCGTCACGTGCGGTCATGTCGGCCCACATCGACGAGCTCGTCGGCCAGCTCATGCAATCGCTGACCAGCCGCGAAGAAGGGGACGCCATGCTGGCAGTGAGTGCCATGGTCGGTGCCGTTGTGCTGGCCAGGGTGCAGACTGACCCGAAGAAGTCCGACGTCTTGCTCAAGTCGGTGCGCGACCGGTTGCTGGCACTGAACCGGACGGAGCCGGCATGACATCGACCAATCCCCAGCGTGCTGCGTCGTCGGCCCCCGAGGTGGCGCTCATCGTCGGCGGCGGGCCCGGCATCAGCGCCAGCTGCGCACGGTTGTTCGCGCACAGCGGCCTGGCCGTGGCGATGGCCGCCCGCGGGCCGGACAAGCCAGTGCTGCAGGCGCTCGCACAGTCGCACGGTGTGCGCACCTATGGCTGCGATGCAGCCGATGCGGCCAGTGTGATGGCGCTGTTCGACCAGGTGACACGCGATCTTGGCGCACCCCGGCTGGTCGTGCACAACATCGACGGCCGTGTTCCGGGCATCTTCCGCAAGGGCATCACCGAAGCTGACCCGGCGCTGGCGCTGGACACGCTGCGCAACGCCGCGTTCAGCGCCTTCCTGGTCGGCCGACAGGCCGCGCGGGGGATGCTGGCGAACACGCCGGATGCCAACGGCGCGAAGGGAACGATAGTCTTCACCAACGCCAGTGCTGCCCTGAAGGGTTTTCCCGCCAGCGGTGCGTTCGCGATGGCCTGCCAGGCCAAGACCGGGCTGGCGCAGAGCATGGCGCGCGAGCTGATGCCACAAGGCATTCACGTGGTCAACGTGCCAATCGATGCGGCCGTGGGCTGGACGCAGGAAGACGGCAGCCGCGCACACCGGCTGGCCGGCACGACCACTGACGACAACATGGCCGACCCGGACCGCATCGCCGAGATGTACTTGCAGTTGCACCGCCAGCACCGCTCGACCTGGGCCTTCGAGGTGGTGCTGCGACCATGGAGCGAAAAGTGGTGAGCGGGTGCTGGCTGCAGCACTTACAGGCGCCGGCGGACCGCACATGAGGACCACGGCCGTTCCATCGTCGCCGCTACCGCGCCAAGCTCCGTCGCCATCGCTGCTGACGGCACCGATCCTGCCGGCCCTGCTGCGCTTTGCCCTGCCCAACATGCTTGGGATGCTGGCCACGGCGCTGGCGACCGTTGCCGAGACGGCCTATGTCGGCAGCTTCGGCGTGCCGGCGCTGGCCGGCATGGCCCTGGTGTTCCCGATGGTCATGCTGCAGATGATGCTCTCGGGCGGGGCGATGGGCGGCGGCGTGGCCGCCGCGATCAGTCGGGCGCTCGGCTCCGGCGCGCCCGAGCGTGCCAACGCCCTGGCGGTGCATGCGCTGTGGATCGGCCTGGCCGCCGGTGCGATGAACTGCCTGCTGATGCTGGTCTGGGGGCCGGCAATCTATGCCGGCCTGGGCGGTCATGGCGAGGCATTGGCGCAGGCCATCGCCTATTCCAACGTGGCGTTCTGCGGCTCCCTGGGCGTCTGGTTGATGAACACCTTCGCCTCGGTGCTGCGTGGCGCCGGCAACATGATGGTGCCGTCGGCGACCTTTCTGCTGGTCTCATTGGCACAGGTGGTGATTGGCGGGGCGCTGGGCCTGGGCTGGGGGCCGTTTCCCCCGCTCGGCATGCCCGGTGTGGCCGCTGGGCAGGTCATCGCCTTCAGTGCGGGTGCCGCCTTTCTCTTCTGGTATCTGCGCAGCGGCCGGTGCAAGGTCAGCCTGTCGGTTCGCGCCACCGCGCTGCAGCAGGGCTTGCTGACCGACATCCTGAAGGTGGGAGCATTGGCTTGCATCTCACCGCTGCAGACGGTGTTGACGGTGCTCATCCTGACACGCTTGGTGGCGCAGTTCGGGGCGACGGCACTGGCGGGCTACGGCATCGGTGCGCGGCTTGAGTTCCTGCTGGTGCCGATCAGCTTTGCCATTGGCGTGGCCTCGGTGCCGCTGGTGGGCATGGCCATCGGCGCCGGCATGGTGGCCCGCGCCAAGCGCGTCGCCTGGATCGCGTCGCTGCTGGCCACAGCCACCTTGGGCCTGTTGGGCGGGATCGTGGCCATCGCACCGGGCCTGTGGGTGGGGCTGTTCACGCTCGACCCCGCCGTACAGGCATCGGCTGGGCTCTACTTCCGCTGGGCCGGGCCGGTCTACGGCTTGTTCGGGCTGGGCCTGAGCCTGTATTTCTCGGCGCTGGGCGCAGGCAAGGTCGGTGGCCTGGTACTGGCCGGCACCTTGCGCCTGCTGGTCGTGGCGGTCGGTGGCTGGATGCTGGCCCGAGCATCGGCCGAACCTTGGACGGTCTTCGCACTGGTCGCGCTGGGCATGGCCGTGTTCGGGCTGGCGGCAGCGCTTGCCGTTCGGGTTACGCGCTGGGGTGACGAGGGGCTTTCGACGACTCGGTGAGGGGCTGCTGTGCGGTCGACGCGCGAAGCTCGAGCTGCATCCCGCCCTGCGCGGTCTCGGCGACCACCGCGCGCCCGTCCTCGATCATCGCCAGCAGTTCGATCAGCCTGGCGCCGCCTTCGACCATGTCGCACTGCATCGCTTGCCGGGCCGCGTCGGCGTCGCCCAAGCGCAGCGCCTTGATCAGGTTCAGGTGCTGGTGCTTGCCGGCGTAGCTCGGCGCCGCGTGCGGATAGAGGTACTTCAGCAGCGGCCCGTTGCGCAGCCAGACGCTCTCGAGAATCGCCACCAGGTCGATCATCCCCGAGGCGCGGTAAATGCCGAAGTGGAACTGGAAATTCGCCAGCACTGCGGTCTCGAAGTCGGCATCGCGCTCGGCGGCGACGAGCTGCTGGTGCCGCAGTTCGAGCGTGTCGATCTCGGTCGGCGTGATCAAGGGCGTGGCCTTCTCGGTCGCCAGACCTTCGAGCAGCATCCGAACTTCGCGCAGCTCACGGTAGCGCGCCAGGCTGAGCTTGACGACCGTGATCGCCTGGCCCGATCGCATCTCCAGCCCGCCCTCGCGCACCAACTGCATGATGGCCTCGCGCACCGGTGTGTCGCTGACGTCCATCGCGGTGGCGAGCTCGCGGATGCGCAGGCGCTGTCCAGGCCAGAAGCGGCCGGCCATCAGCGCCTCTCGCAGCTGGCCATAGACGCGAGAGCTCAGGTTCTCGCGGCTGCTGACGCTCAGTCCTGTGGGCATGGTGGTCTGGTCCGCTGGGCGCGAGGTCAGCGCGCCGGGTTTTCGGGGAGGATTTCGGGGATAGCCTGGTGGCTCAGGGCTTCTGCCTTGATCCGGGTCCAGTCGTAGAGCATGGGCACGGTCTCGCCTGCCGCCCAGGCCCCGTTCTGGTTCATGTACCAGGGACTGTCGGGCGCGCCCGAGACGCCGTGAAACACCACCCAGCGGCAGTTGTCCCAGGCGCCGACGTCGAAGACATAGCGGGCGAGCGAGCCGTAGATCGCCCGGCTGCCGATCGTGGCCGCGCAGCCCGTCGCCATCACCGTGTCGTTGTCGCCGCCGATAGGCGCTGACCAGCGGTCGAGCCTATCAGCCTGGTCGGGGAACAGCGCCGACAGCGCATGGCCCAGCCGGGGCCGGTGCGCCAGACCCCAGGCCTGGTTCCAGGTCTCGGGCCGGGCCGCGCAGGTCGACAGTGCCTGCAGCAGCAGCTCGTCCCAGCCCGCACCGCGCAGCAGCACCCGGTCATCGGACCGCAGCAGCCCGGGCACGGCCCACCAGAGCTGGTTGTCGGCCTGGGTGCCGGGCGGCACCTGGGCGTGGGGGTTCTGGCTGACTGCACGCAGGCCGCTGCGCTCGGCCACCAGCCGGGTCAGCACCAGTCGCAGCGCGTTGTAGGCGGTCGCGCCGGCCGAGTCGGCTGTCATCCTGCCGTCCCAGCCCAGGATCGATTGCTGCAGCGCTGCGGCCGCAGCCTCGGTGACCGGCAGCCCGCGCAGCCGGTCGCGCAGTTCCCGGCCCGGGATGGTTTCGAGGTCGCGGTGCACCGCGCCCATGTCGGCGACCGAAGCGCGCTCGAGCCCGGCCAGCCGCTGCCAGATCCGGCGCGCCCGGTGCGGTGGCATCGCGTCGGTGCACAGGTAGTCCTCGCCCTCGGCCCGCACCCGGTTGTTGGCGGTGACGAGCATGCCGCCGGCCGGGTTGATGCTCACGGGCATGCGCTCCCAGGCCACCAGGCCGTCCCATTCATGCTCGCCGGTCCAGCCCGGCACCGGCAGCCAACCGTTGGATCTTGGACGCCTGGGCACTTTGGCCCGCACGCGGTGGCCGATGTTGCCCTGGGTGTCGGCGGCGACCAGATTGTGGTCGATCAGGCCCCACGCACGGGTGGACTCGTACAGCTCGGCGACGGTCTTGGCCTCGAGCATCGGGATCAGGCAGTCGAATGACCGGTCCAGCGGCGCGAACTGCACCGACCGCAGCGCCAGCGCGCTGCCCTGGCGTGGGTCGCCGGCGATCACCGGGCCGTGGCGGGTCTCGACCACCTCGACCTGCACGCTGGCTTCGCCGCGCACCGCGATCGACTCGGTCCTGCGCCGCACCGGCTCCCACTGGCCCTGGTACAGGCAGGCCTGGGCATCGGCGTCGAAGCGCTCGACATAGAGGTCGTGGATGTCCATGAAGGCGTGCGTCACACCCCAGGCCACCGAGCCGTTGTGGGCGAAATGCGGGAAGCCCGGCACGCCCGGCACGGTCAACCCGATCACGTCGAAGCGGTCGCAGGCCAGGTGGACCTGGGCATACATATTCGGCATCTCGAGCACCCGGTGCGGGTCACCCGCGAGCAGCGGCCGGCCAGTCTCGGTGCGGTCCGGCGCCAGCGCCCAGTTGTTGCTGCCGCCGCCGCTGACATCCGGGGCTGCCGTCTCGAGCAGCGCGGCAACGCCGGGCCGCAGGTCGGCCATCAGCGCCTGGTAGGGGCCGGTCGACAGCCCCGGTGGCAGGCACAGCAGTTCGTCGCCGCCGTCCTCGAAGCGCAACCTTGTCAGCGCCTCGGCGCCGACGATGGGCAGCGCGGCGGCGCGCCACAGCTTCCACCAGACCGAGCCCATCAGGAAACCGATCTGGCGCATCACCGCGATCGAATGCCAGGGCTCCCAGGCGCCGGGTTCGGTCTCGAGCAATCGGTATTCGACCGGCCGCGCGCCGGTGGCTATGAAGGCGTTGACCCCGCGCGCATAGGCTTCGAGCATCGCCCGGGCCGGCGCGCCCAACGCGGCAAAGTCGCGTTGCGAGGCGCCCCGGGTGTCGAGTTGGCGCGCCAGCGTGTCGGCCTTGATCGCCGCCTTGCCGACCCATTCAGCGTGGCGACCGGTGCCGCGCCGCAGCAGCGACTCCATCTGGAACAGCCTGTCCTGTGCATGGACGAAGCCCAGCGCACTGAAGGCCTGGTCCGGGTTGGCGGCCCGGATGTGCGGGATACCCCAGGCGTCGCGCCAGACCTCCGTGCCTGGGCGGCTGGCGTTGGAGGATGCTGCTGCACTCATGGATCGGGTCTCCTGGCGGGATGGGCGGGTCGGGCGTCGCCGGCGCGGAACCGGCGACGTTCAGCCTATATCCTATATTCATGTGCCTGCCGTGGGCTTGCCACGACGCAAAACCGAGGACATCGCATGACGACTCAATACGCTTCCACAGCCGCCGTCGCCGACTGGCTGGCGGATTTCTCGGCCGCGCTGGGCCGGGGCGACATCCCGGCAGCGTCAGCACTGTTCGGCGACGAAGCCTATTGGCGCGACTTGGTCGCTTTCACCTGGAATATCGCCACGCTCGAGGGCCAATCTGGCATCGCCGCGATGCTCGGGCACACGCTGGCGCGGGTGCAGCCCCGAAACTGGGCGATCGACGGCGCGGTCAGCGAAGGCCAAGGCGTCGCACAGGGCGTGGTCCAGGCCTGGTTCAGCTTCGAGACTTCGGTCGGCCGAGGCAAGGGCCATGTCCGGTTGAAGGACGGCCGTTGCTGGACGCTGTTGACGACCTTGCAGGAACTCGAGGGTTTCGAGGAAAAGCGCGGCGAGACCCGCGTGCTGGGCGCCGAGCATGGCGCAATCCGCGGCCGCCGGAACTGGCTCGACGCGCAGACTGCCGAGGCCGCCGAGCTGGGCTACCAGCGCCAGCCCTATTGCCTGATCGTCGGCGGCGGCCAGGGCGGGCTGGGCCTGGGCGCCCGGCTCAAGCAGCTGGGCGTGCCCACGCTGATCGTCGACCAGCACGCCCACGCCGGCGACGCCTGGCGCAAGCGCTACAAATCGCTCTGCCTGCACGACCCGGTCTGGTACGACCACCTGCCCTACCTGCCGTTTCCGGACCATTGGCCGGTCTACACACCCAAGGACAAGATGGGCGACTGGCTCGAGGCCTACACCCGGCTGATGGAGCTGAACTGCTGGGCTTCCACCAAATGCCTGAACGCGTCGTTCGATCAGTCATCGCAGCAATGGACGGTGGAAGTCTTGCGCGAGGGCCAGCCGGTCACGCTGCGTCCGCGCCAACTGGTGCTGGCCACCGGCATGTCGGGCCGGCCGCGCGTGCCCGACTTTCCCGGCGCGTCGCTGTTCCGGGGGCGCCAGCACCATTCCAGCCAGCACAGCGGCGGCGAAGACTTTGCCGGCAAGCGCTGTGTCGTCGTCGGCTCGAACAACTCGGCGCACGACATCGCCGCAGATCTGTGGGAGCACGGCGCCGAGGTGACGATGCTGCAGCGCTCGCCCACGTTGGTGGTGCGCTCCGAGACCCAGGGTCGCTACGGCCGCGGCCTGTATTCCGAGGCTGCGCTGCAGGCTGGCATCAGCACCGAGTTGGCTGACCTGACCGTCGCGTCGATCCCGTACCGGTTGGTGCCGAAGTTCCAGATCCCCGTCTGCGCCCAGATCCAGCGCGACGACGCTGCGTTCTACGACCGGCTGCGCGCTGCGGGCTTTCAGCTGACCTTCGGCGAGGACGAATCCGGGCTGGGGCCGATGTATTTGCGCCGCGGCTCGGGCTACTACATCGATGTCGGCGCGTCCGAGTTGATCGCTGACGGCCGCATCGCGCTGAAGTCGGGCGTCGGCGTCGACAGGCTGACCGAGGATTCGGTGGTGTTGAGCGATGGCAGCGTGCTGCCGGCCGACCTGGTCGTCTACGCCACCGGCTACGGCTCGATGACCGGTTGGGCCGAGACGTTGATCTCGCCCGAGGTGGCCGAGGCCGTCGGCCCCTGCTGGGGCCTGGGGTCGGACACGGCCCAGGACCCCGGCCCCTGGGAGGGCGAGCTGCGCAACATGTGGAAACCGACGCGCCAGACCGCACTGTGGTTCCACGGCGGCAACCTGGCCCAGTCGCGCCACTACTCGCGCTACCTCGCGCTGCAGCTCAAGGCCAGGATGGAGGGCATGGACACGCCGGTCTACTTGCCGGGGCAGCATGAAGCCGCTTGACGGGGCATGCCGGTGGACCTGCTGAAGGCGCCCTTTGCAGCAACCATGTTCCAGGCCCGTGGGCGCGAAGACCACGACATCTCGCAGGATGCGGTGTTCGCCGAGATCGGCGAGTCGCTGGAGCAAACGCTGGGCGACTATTCGACGTAGCGCACCGTTGCCCGCTACGGCAGCGGCAACTTCGGTGACGGCAATGCCGCCCACCTGTCATTCATGCGCCAGGACGCCCGTGCCTGGGACTTCAACGGCAAGCCGGGCGGCCAGCAGCTCAATGCCAAGATCAGACGACGGCCGACAGCGCGGTCGCCGGCAAGGGAGTGACCTTCGGCAGCCTGTGCACCGCGGAGGGTCTGCAGGCGATGGCCGCCTACGCCGACATCTTTGCGCCGCCGACGCGCCTGCTGATCAACTGGGATGCCGCGCAGCGCCAGCTGCCGCCCACGCGGCTGACCGCCGATGCGCACGCCGCAGGTCTGCAGGTCCACACCTGGACCTTGCGCCCGGAGAACCGTTTCATGGCCGCCAACTTCCGCAGTGACGCGGGCGAGAACGCCCGCCATGAAGCCGGCGCCATCGCCGAGGTGCGCAGTTTCATCGCGGCCGGGGTGGACGGCTTCTTCACCGACGATCCGGCCCTGGGGCGGGCGGCAGTAGCGGGCTGATCAATCGGTCACGGCCGCCGCCAACAGCGCCATCAGGAATTGCCCTGTGGGCTGGCTTCGGGCGTGCCGGCCATCTCCACCAGGCCGCTGCCGGCACCGCCTTCGGGGCCCATGTGGATGACCCAGACGGCGGTCTCGTTGACGACGATGGTGTTGCCAGCGTCGCGCAGCTGATGCAACACCTTCAGCAGAACGCCCAAGTCGCCGTGCCGCCTGCAACCCGTCATCCCGGCCGATGCACGGGCCGCCTGAACCCGTCGCTCAGAAGAAGCCCAGCGCGTACCGCAAGTGCACTGGATCTTCTCCCTCGCTTCGCTCAGAAGAAGCCCAGCGCGTCCCGCAAGTGCACTGGATCTTCTTCCTCGCTTCGCTCAGAAGAAGCCCAGCGCGTCCCGCAAGTGCGCTGGATCTTCTTCCTCGCTTCGCTCAGAAGAAGCCCAGCGCGTTGGGCGAGTAGCTGACCAGCAGGTTCTTGGTCTGCTGGTAATGGTCGAGCATGGCCTTGTGGGTCTCGCGGCCTATGCCCGATTCCTTGTAGCCGCCGAAGGCCGCGCCCGCCGGGTAGGCGTGGTAGCAGTTGGTCCAGACCCGGCCGGCCTGGATCGCCCGGCCCATGCGGTAGGCGCGGCTGCCGTCGCGGCTCCAGACGCCGGCGCCCAGGCCGTAGGGCGTGTCGTTGGCGATAGACAGCGCCTCGGCTTCGTCCTTGAAGGTGGTCACCGCCAGCACCGGGCCGAAGATCTCCTCGCGGAACACACGCATGTCGTTGTTGCCCTTGAACAGCGTGGGCTGGATGTAGTAGCCGCCCGCCAGGTCGCCGCCCAGCTCGGCGCGTCCGCCGCCGATCAGCACCTGCGCGCCTTCGGCCTTGCCCACCTCGAGGTAGGACAGGATCTTGTCCATCTGCATCGCCGAGGCCTGCGCGCCCATCATCGAGTCGGTGTCGAGCGGGCTGCCCTGCTTGATCGCCGCCACCCTGGCCAGAGCGCGCGCCATGAACTTGTCGTAGATCGACTCCTGGATCAGCGCCCGGCTCGGGCAGGTGCAGACCTCGCCCTGGTTGAACGCGAACAACACCAGACCCTCGATCGCCTTGTCGAAGAAGGCGTCGTCGGCGTCGGCGATGTCCTCGAAGAAGATGTTGGGGCTCTTGCCGCCCAACTCCAGCGTGGCCGGGATCAGGTTGGCGGCCGCGGCTTGCGCGATCACCCGGCCGGTGGCGGTGCTGCCGGTGAAGGCGATCTTCTGGATCCGCTTGCTGGTGGCCAGCGGCATGCCGGCCTCGCGGCCGTAGCCGTTGACGATGTTCAAGACGCCGGCGGGCAGCAGGTCGGCGATCAGTTCGGCCAGCACCAGGATACTGACCGGGGTCGATTCAGCGGGTTTGAGCACGACGCAGTTGCCCGCGCCGAGTGCCGGCGCCAGCTTCCAGGCCGCCATCAGGATGGGGAAGTTCCACGGAATGATCTGGCCGACCACGCCCAGCGGCTCGTGGAAGTGGTAGGCGATGGTGTTGCCGTCGACCTCGGTCAGCGAGCCTTCCTGCGCGCGCAGGCAGCCGGCGAAATAACGGAAATGGTCGGCGGCCAAGGGGATGTCGGCATTCAGCGTCTCGCGGATCGCCTTGCCGTTGTCCACCGTCTCGGCATAGGCCAGCAACTCCAGGTTGGCCTCGATGCGGTCGGCAATCTTGAGCAACACGTTGGCGCGATCGGCGGCCGGCGTGGCGGCCCAGCCCTTGGTCGCGGCATGCGCGGCGTCGAGCGCGAGCTCGATGTCGGCGGCGGTCGAGCGCGCGGCCTGGGTATAGACCAAGCCGGTGATCGGCGTGATGACGTCGAAATACTGGCCGTCGACCGGCGGCACGAAGCGGCCGCCGATGAAGTTGTCGTAGCGCGACTTGAAAACGAGTTTGGCACCAGCGGTGCCGGGGGCGGCGTAAACAGTCATCTTGTCTCCTGACGGGTTGAAGGGCAGTGGCGGATTCGGCGGCCAAGCCTGCGCTCGGCCACCGCAGGGCTGCTGCCTTTGCATCCGCCGTGCCAGCGCGGTTTCAGCACAACCCGCCGCTGTTGCTGGCCAAACCTGGCCCGCTTCCTGCGCTGGCTTGTTCAGTGCGCCTGTTCTGCTCCAACGCTGTCCCGGGGCAGCGCAAGTGCAGCGCGCCAACCTGCTGAACGCGCCAAGGCCCCCGGGTTCCTCCCCATGAACGGCCGTGCATAAGCGCAACCGGCGTCACCGCCCAAGGATCTGCCATGACCCCGCAACACCGCCCTGCCCCCGCCTCGCCCCTGACCCCGGCCGCCCGGCTGCGCCAGGCCAGGCGTTGGCTGGACGACGGCGGCGCGCCGCCCGCCGAGCAACTGGGCCCGTTGCTGGGCGACCTGCTGGCGCGCTCCTGGCAGCGCAGCCACCGGGCCGGGCTGGCGCCCAGCGGGCGGATGGCCGGCGCGCCGCACGCCTCGGCGGCCCAATTGACGCGCGCGATGCAGCGCCAGTACGAGTTGCTGTCGCACGCCGAGCCGGTGATGGACTACATCGCCCAGCATGTGGCGGGCACGCACAGCCTGATCATCCTGGCCGACGCCCAGGGCATGCTGCTGCGCACCCTGGGCGACGAGAGCTTCGCCAGCCGCGCCGAGCGGGTGGCGCTGCGCCCGGGCGCGCAATGGGCCGAGCAGTACCGCGGCACCAACGGCATCGGCACCGCGCTGGCCGAGGCCCAGCCGGTGGTCGTGCACGGCGGCGAGCATTACCTGGCGCGCAACGGCTTTCTGACCTGCTCGGCGGCGCCGGTGATCGACCCGGCGGGTCGGCTGATGGGTGTGTTCGACATCTCGGGCGACCACCGCGCCTACCACCCGTCCACGCTCGGCCACACCCTGGGGCTGGCCCGGTCGGCCGCCGGCATGGTCGAGCACCGGCTGTTCGACACCTGGCATGCCGGCAGCCTGCGTCTGCGCCTGCATACCCGCGCCGAGGGCCTGGGCGGCTTGACCGAGGGCCTGCTCGCGCTGGCCGAGGACGGCCGGGTGATAGGCGCCAATTCGGCCGCGCTGGGCCTGCTCGGGCTGTCGCGCCATGCCATAGGCCAGACCGGGGTCGAGCAGTTGCTGGAGATCGACGCGCGCGGCCTGCTGGAATGGGCGCACGCGGCCAACCCGCTGCCGCGCACGCTGGCGCGGCCCGACGCGACCTGCCTGTGGGCCCGCGTCGAGGCCGGGCCGGCGCGGGCCGGCTGGCCGACCCTTGCCACGGCCCCGCCCGATCTTCGGCCAGAGGACGCGCTGGCCGCGCTCGACACCGGCGATCCGGCGATGACCGCGGCGGTGCAACGCGCGCGCCGCGTCATCGCCAAACCGATCGCGCTGCTGCTGCAGGGGGAGTCGGGCGTGGGCAAGGAGGTGTTCGCGCGCGCGGCCCATGCCAGCGGGCCGCGCCGCGGCCAGTCCTTCGTCGCGGTCAACTGCGCCGCGCTGCCCGAGACCCTGATCGAGGCCGAACTGTTCGGCTACCAGGGCGGAGCCTTCACCGGCGCGCGGCGCGAGGGCGCGCCGGGCCGCATCCGCGAAGCCCATGGCGGCACGCTTTTTCTCGACGAGATCGGCGACATGCCGCTGGCGATGCAGGCCAGGCTGCTGCGCGTGCTGCAGGAGCGCTGCGTGCTGCCGCTGGGCGGCGGCAAGGCGGTGGCGGTGGACTTCGCGCTGGTCTGTGCCACCCACCGCAAGCTGCGGCTGGAGATGGACGCCGGGCGCTTCCGCGAGGACTTGTACTACCGGCTCAACGGCCTGACGCTGCAATTGCCGGCGCTGCGCGAACGCGGCGACTTTGCGGTGCTGGTGGCGCAGATGCTGGCCGAGATCGCACCCGACCGCCCGCTGTCATTGCGGCCGGACCTGGCACAGGCCCTGGCGCGCTACCGCTGGCCGGGCAACCTGCGCCAGTTGCACAACGCGCTGCGCACCGCCGCCGCGCTGCTGGGCGACGGCGAGTTGCAGATAGGCTGGGCCCAGTTGCCCGAAGACCTGGCCGACGATCTGCACGCGGCGCGTGCCGCCAGGCCGGCGCAGGCGCTGGCTTCGGAAGACGCCGACCTGCGTCTGCAGGAAGCGCACACCGTGGCGCGGGTGGTCGAGGTCTGCCAGGGAAACCTGTCGGAAGCGGCGAGGCGCTTGGGCATCAGCCGCAACACGCTGTACCGCAAGCTGGGCAGGGCCGGGGCTTGAGCCCAGCCGGTCCGGCGCGATTGGGCGGCCGGCATGGCTTCAGGGCTGTCATGTTGAGGTAATCAGGGAATACCCGCAATTCGTCCGACTGACGACGCCGTCCCGGGCGCAGAATGGACACAACGGGACGGCACCGCCGCCCCGTCTCACCTCTGGGAAACCGCATGCAAATCCTGTTGAACACCGACCCGAACACCGATGGCCGTCATGAGATGGCCGAGCATCTGGAAACCGTGGTCAAAGATGCGCTCGGCCGCTTTGGCGAGCAGGTCACGCGGGTCGAGGCCCATCTGTCCGATGCCCATAGCCATGCCAAGGCCGGCCCGGACGAGATCCACTGCACGCTCGAGGCCAGGCTGGTGGGTTTCGACCCGGTGGTCGTGAAGGAACAGGCAGGCAACGCCCACCAGGCCCTGCAGGGTGCCGTCGGCAAGCTCAAGCGGGCCATCGCCAGCGTGCTGGACAAGCATGACCCACGGCGTGACGCTGCGGTTTCGGGCGACCCCGAGGCCGGCACGGTGGACCTGCCGGGCTGAGCGCCGGCCGGGCCGGCTTACTTGCGGGCGCGCTTGGCGGGCGTCTTGCGCGCCGCTTCGGGCGGCGGATGCCCGCCCGGTGGCGCGGTGAACAGCTTGGCCGCACGGCCCTTCAACTCGAGCAACTCGCTGGGCGTGATCGAGTACTTGCGTCCGACCACGTCGACCTCGATGCGGAACTCGACGTCCTTGGTGCCGTTGCTCAGGATGCCGCAGGTGAAGTCGTAGTCCTCGCTCTCGGCCGGAAAGCCGTCGACCTCGGGGTCGAAGTCCAGGTACTTGACATCGCGGATCTCGCCGCTGGCGAGATCGAGCAAGCCGGTGGATTCAATCACCTCGTCGTCCAGTTCGTCGTGAATCGTGATCGGCAGTTTCAGGTCCATCGGGATCGCTCAAATGGCCAGGGTGGCCAACGGTTTCAGGGCCGGGGATGATGCCACAAGCCCTGCGCGGGACGCAGACGCCCGGGCAGCAATCCGGGCTAGGCCCGCGCCGAGACGAACAAGCCGGTGGCCTGCAGCAGCAGCGCGGTGATCAGCCGGGCGTGAACGGTGTGGACGCGCCCCTCAGCCCGGCAGCCCACCACCTCGGCCACGCCCTCGATCGCGCTGTCGATCAGTCGCAGACGCTGACCCGGCGCAATGGCGCGCGGGGCATGGAAGCTCAGCCCCGTCAACGACAGGTCGTGCCAACGCACCGGCAGCGCCGCAGAGGGCCAGCCCAGGTGGACCAGCGCCAGCTGGCTGCGGCCGCGCCGCACCGCGCCGCGCCGGCCGAAGCGCTCACGGGCTGGCGTGCCCGACCCGGGCAGAAAGGCCAGCGGGCTGCGGCAGACGGCGCAGCGGCTGTCTGGCCGCAGCGCGCCCGGCAACGGCTCCAGGCACAGCGCGCAGCAGTGCACCGAAGGGGCTCCGATCACCTCGGCATGGGGGTCGGGCTGCCGATGCTGGATGCGGCAGGGCCTGGGCTGATGATCGGACATGCGCGCGGGCGGCGGTGAGGGGAGAGGATTGGCGATCGACGTTGGGTCGTCCTGTCGGGCTACCGGTCGACTGGGTCCAGACGGGCGGCGGGAGGAATCATGCTGCCGGTCCGGGCGTCAGGCAACACCCATGAACGCACAATCCCCCCCATGCAACGCTTCACGATCTCGCTCGACGATGCGCTGGCCGACCAGTTCGACCAGTGGATCACGCAGCGCGGCTACGGCAACCGCAGCGAGGCGGTGCGCGACCTGCTGCGCGCCGAACTGCAGCAGTCGCGGCTGCAGGCCGACGCGGCGCCGCACTGCGTGGCCTGCCTGAGCTATGTCTACGACCACCAGCAGCGCGACCTGGCCGAGCGCCTGGCCAGGCTGCAGCACGGGCAACACGACCTGCTGGTCTCGGCGATGCAGGTGCCGCTGGACCATGCGCACCGGATGGAGAGCGTGGCGCTTCGCGGCAGCACCGCGCGGGTGGCGGCCTTTGCCGATGCGGTATGCGCCGAACGCGGGGTGCACCACGGCAAGCTCAACCTGGTCAGCGTGGACCTGCACCTGCCCCACCAGCATGGCGCGGGGCCGACCCATGCGCCACACCTGCATTTCAAGCCCTCGCTCTGAGAGCCTGAGAGTTTTTCGATCATGCCCGCTCACCACGCTCGAATTCCTCTCAGCCTCTGAGCCCGGAGGCCAGCGCCGGAAGGCCGGTTCAGTGCGCGCCGATGGAGATCTGCACGTCCAGCACGCCGGCCTTCTCGAACACCACCCGCAGGTCATAGCTGCGGGCCCACTGCAAGGGCGTCACCAGGCCGCGCAACAGCAGGTGCGGACGACCGGGCCCGAACAGCAGTTGATCGGCCGGCGTGATCGCGATGGCCGCCAGCGCTGGCGCCGCGCCGTCGTCGTCGGCGCGCAGTTCGACGCGCTCGGCCAGGCGGCTGGAGGCCGACAGCAGCCGGTCGTCGCGGCGCACGCTGTCCAGCTTGAAATACACCGCCGCGTCGGTCGCGCCGGGCTCGCTGGCGTCGGCCCAGGGGTGGATGAAGGTGAAGCCCTCGGCGTAATACTCATGCGCCTGGGCCGGGCCGGTGGCGCTGGCCAGGATGATTGCCAGCGCCGTCAAGCCGGCCAGGGTGGTGCGTCGGGATGGCGCTGGGATCATGGTGGGGTCTCGTTTCATCCGGATTCATCCGGAAAAGCTCAGGCCATAGCCCCAGGCGTCGAGCCGGCGCGGAATGGCATTGAAGGCGATGCTCACGCGCAGGCCGCCGCGGTTGATCGGCACCTCGTGCAGCATCGAACTGGGGAACAGCACCGCGTCGCCGATGGCCGGCGCCGGCGCGATCCACTTGTCGGCATTGAAGGCGCCGGTGACGGTGCCGGCATGGCTGTTGCTGAAGACGAAATCGCGCCCGCCCAGGCCGCGGATGAACACCGTCTGCGCCGAGGGGTCGACCTCGCTGAGGTAGACCACGCCCGAGACAAAACAGTTGGCGTGGTTGTGCACCGCCTGGTGGGCGCCGGTTTGCAGCACGTTGGCCCACATCTCCTTGATGGCCCAGGGCAGCGCCTCGCCGAACATCAACCGGCCCATCTCGACCACCTCGGGCAGCAGACGCCGGGCCAGCGCGGCCAGCGCCGGGTCCTGCGCCGGGTCGAGGATGCGGCTGTGCGCCAGCGCGCTGTCACGGTGGTTGGGCAGCGCGGCCTCCAGGATGAAACGCTCGCGCAGGCTCTGGGCCTGGGCAGCGTCTATCAGTTGGGGGCATTGCATCAGCGGCGTCGGAAACAGTGCCAGGACCTGGGCCATTCGGGGTGCTCCGGTGGGCGCGTCAGGCCGCGATCGCCACGATGCGGGTGATCGACCAGAAGGCCGCCGTCACGCCTATCGCATAGACCAGCCCGCGGCGCAGCGGCAGGCGCCAGGCCAGGCGGGCCGCCAGCAGGCTCAGGCCCCAGGCCGCGGCGACCACGCCCAGCTGGCCGGCCTCGACGCCCAGGTTGAAGCTCAGCAAGGCGATCGAGACATGCTGCTCGGGCAGGCCGATGTCCTTGAGCGCGCCGGCAAATCCCAGCCCATGCACCAGCCCGAACAGGAAGGCCACCAGCGCCGGCCAGCGCCGGGTCAATGTCTCGCGATCGTGCAGCGCCTCGGCGGCCACCAGCACGATGGACAAGGCGATGCAGGCCTCCACCGGTGGCGAGCGCAAGACCAGCCAGCCCAGGGCGCTGGACGCCAGCGTCAGGCTGTGGGCCAGCGTGAACGCGGTGATGGTGCCGACCAATCGGCGGCGAAAGCCGACCAGCAACAGCAGGCCGATCACGAACAGCAAGTGGTCGACCCCGGTCAGGATGTGCTCGACCCCCAGCCCGCCATAGGCCCGCGCCACCTCTGCGCCACCGCGGCCGTCACGCGCGCCACCGAACAGCATCACCTGCGGCTGGCCGCTCGTCACGGTGTAGACGCTGTGTTCGCCGCCGCGCCAGTGGATGCGCAAGATGACCGCCGAGTAGGCCTGGCCGACACCCTGCACCGACAGCTTGCCGACCAGGCCCTGGGTGCAGTTCACGGTCTGCGCCGTGCCAACGCAGCCTTCGGGCCACCGCGGCGTCAAGTCCTCGGCCACCGGCTTGTTCTTGCCCGGCACCCCCCAGGCCCAGACGAATTCGCCGGGGCCGGTCTCGCGCAGCGTCAGGTCGGCCATGCTCATCTCATGCGCCGAGGCCTCCAGCGACAGCCCGGCCAGGGCCGCCAGCCAGACCCAAACCAGAACCCGCGCGACGCGCGCGACGGCGCCGCTCACCGGGCGACTCCCTCTTCACGCAGCCGGTACTTCTTGCCCATCTCGCGCACCGCACGGGTCGTCAACTCGGCCAGGGTGTCGTCCTTCCAGTCGCGGTAGACGGCCTCCTCGAGAGCCTCGAACTGGGCCGGCACGCCCGCCGTCAACTGCACCAGACGCACCACGCGCAGGCCGTCTGCGCTGGCCAGGGCCTGCCATTCGCCAGGGGTCGCCCGCTCCAGCGCGGCGGTGAAGGCCTCGCCGTAGCCCTGCACCAGGTTGCCGCGCGGCCTGTCCTTGAACACCCGCAGGCTGCTCTCGACCTCGCTCTTGCCGCGGCCGTTGAGCGCCTCGACAAAGGGCTTCAGAGTTTCGGCGCTGCGCTCTATGCTGACCACCGCTTCCATGAAGTCCACCCGCGCCGGCGCGTCGTAGCGGGCATGTCGGGCCTCGAACCACAGACGCAGACCGTCACGGTCGATCTTGGGCAGGCTCAGGCCGGACTGGGTCAGGCTCAAGGCCTTGAAGATCACCCGCTCGCGGATGCTGCTGTCACCGCGGTCCAGGCCGAGCGCCAGCCCCTCGCGGTACAGCACTTCGTTGTCGACCCAGCGCTCGACCAGGATCTTCAGGTCGGCCGGGCTGGGATCGCGCTTCATGCCGCTCTTGAAGGTCTCCGCCGATTCCTTGCGGACATCGGCGGAGACCACGATGGTCTGCGGATCGCCGCGCCGCGCGGTGATCAGTTGGTCGGCGCTGAAGACCAGTGCGCCCAGCAGCAGGAAATGCAGCAAGGGTTCGCGGGCCAAGCGGC
The DNA here is from genome assembly GCA_947453625.1 of Burkholderiales bacterium. Classification (GTDB taxonomy): domain Bacteria; phylum Pseudomonadota; class Gammaproteobacteria; order Burkholderiales; family Burkholderiaceae_C; genus Pseudaquabacterium. Next base: position 11,646 of record CANGHK010000019.1, on the reverse strand, counting down.
GCCAGGGCAGCGCCACGGCCGGCCGCGATGGCGTCGGCAGGGCCACGGGGATTGCGGTGTTTTCGGTGGTCGGGCTGATCGTTGGCGTCGTGTTCATGTCTTCAGTATTTGCAAAAAAGTCAGGGACTGGCAGGCGCGGGCCGCGCCTGCAGCGCCTCCCTCAAGCGCTGCGCGCGCTCGGGGTCGCGCTGCGCCAGGCCGCCGGCCATCGCGCTGAGCGCATCGCGGGCGGGGGTGAAATCGGGACTCAGGTCGAGCAGCGCCAGCAGCGGCGTCTGCAGCCGCGTCAGGGTCAGCGCCAGGTCGCTGTCGGCTTGCACCTGCATGCCGAGCTCGAGGTAACGCTGGCGCGCCGACCAGTAGGCCTGCAGCCGCTGCGCGGTGGGCGAGGCCGGGTCGGTCAGCAGATCGGCTGCTTGCGGCTGCAGCGCCTTGACCAGACCGAGCAGGCGCTGGCGCGGCGTGGTCTGCGGCGCGTAGGTGTCCCAGGGTGCGGCGTGCACCACCTGGGGCCGGTCATCGGTGTTGATCACCGCGCCCTGGGCAAACTGGCGCAGCGCCGCCGGCCCGGCCAGCAGGCTGCCGAGCAAGCCGAAATCGTCGTCCAGGCGCGCGCGCCGCCGCGCCTGTTGCCAGGCCTCGCCAGCGTCCGGCGTGAGCGGTCCCGCCGGCGCCTGGGCATCGAAGCGCGGCGCATCCGGGCGCGCCAGCAGGCCCAGCACCGGGGTGTCCAGGCTGTTGCTGGCCAGCACCGCCACGCCTTGCGGGTAGACCTGCAGGAAGGCCGCAACGATGCTGCGCAGCGTGCCGAGTTCCATCTGGTGCAGCGCCAGCCACTGGCAGAACAGACCGCCCGAGGCCAGCCGCGCGCGCACCGCGGCAAACTGCTCGACGGTGTAGAGCGTGCCCGCGCCGTTGCGCGCCGGGTGGAACAAGTCGGCGACGATGAGGTCGTAGCGCTCGTCACCGGCCTGGACGAAGCGGCGCGCATCGGCGGCCAACCGGCGCACCGGCGTGGCCGGCTGGGGCGCGCCGGGGGATCGCGCAAAGAAATCGGCGGCAGCGATCACCTCGGGCAGCAACTCGACCGCGTCGACCTGCACCCGCGCGTCGCTGGCCGCGGCCGCGGCGGTGAAGCCGGTGCCCAGGCCCAGGAACAAGGCGCGCCGGTTCTCCACAGGGACGGGGTCGACGCCGCGGCCGGCGCCGCTGGCGTGCAGCAGCAAGGGCAGCTGGGCCAGCCGCCATTCCAGCCAGCCGCTGGCGCTGCTGCCCTCCTGGGCGCGGTTGTTGATGCGCAGGCGCGACACGCCCTGGGCGTCCTGCACCACGCTGACCGCCGCCATCACGCCGTCGCGGTAGCTGACCAGCGTGGCGCCGGGCGCCTGCTCGATGAAGCGCAGCGGCGGCGCCCAAAGTACCAGCGCCATGGCAGCCAGCGCCGGCGCCCAGGCGCTGGCATGGTGCCAGCGGCGCAACGGTTGCAGCAGCGCATAGCCCAGCACCAGCAGCGCCAGCGTGGCGCAAGCGCCCAGCGCCGGCAGCAGCAGCACGCCGACCAGCAGCGGCGCCAAGGCCGCGCCGGCGGTGTTGACCGCCAGCGCGCGGCCCAGCGCCCAGCCGCGCGCCTGGGCGCGCAGGCAGAGGTGGGTGAACAGGCCGCCCATCACCAGCGTCGGGGCGGTCATCGCCAGCGCCGCCGCCAGGGCTTCGCCGGCCAGCGCGGTCCAGGGGGCTGCGCCCCAGCGCTGCGCAGGCCAGGCGCACAGCGCCTGCGCCCACCACAGGCTGGCGCCGCCGGCCCCCACCGCCAGGGCCAGGCAGGCCAGCCAGCGCGACAGGCTGGTGGCGTCGGCCGCATCGGCTGAACCCTCGGCCCGACCCGCGAAAAAATCGCGCCAACGCGGGTACAAAGCCGCGCCGGCCGCCGTGCCCAGCAAGTAGACCGCCAGCAGGACCGCCTGGCTGTAGACCGTGTTCTCGGTGACCTGGCTGAGCACCCGCACGGCCAGCACCTCATAGCCTATGCCCAGCAAACCGCTGCCGAACAGCAGGCCGGCCATCCCCATCCGCGGCAGCGGCGGGCCGGCCACCCGAAGCGGCGCGCGGCCCGGGCCGGCGGGCAAGGCGTCGCGCCACATCGCCCATGCCAGCAGCGCGCAGGAGGCGTTGATCGCCGCGCAGCCCAGGCCGGTGCGCAGCACGCCCCACTGCGGCAAGGCCCAAAACACCGCCAGCAGCACGCCGACCACCGCGCCCAGGGTGTTGGCGGCGTACAGACCGCCCAGACCGCTCGAGCCCGCTGAGCGGCCATGACGGCCCATCTCGGCACGCAGCACCCGCTCCAGCGCCGGCAAGGTCGCGCCCATCGCCGCCGTGGCCGGCAACAACAGCAGGCCGGGCAGCACGAAGGCAACGCTCCAATGCCAGATCGGCGAAGGCTCGGGGCCGATCAGCGCGGCGCTGTGCGCCATCAGCCCGGGCCCCGCCAGGCACAAGACCAGGCCCCACAGCGCCATCACCGCCTCGCAGCCGGCGTACCAGCGCTGAGGCCGGGCACTGCGCGCTATGGCTCGTCCCAGCGTCAGCGCGCCCAGCGCCAGCCCGGCAAAAAAGGCGGCCATCGTCGCCAGCACGGCCAGCGCCTCATGGCCCAGCACGGCGCCGAACTGGGTGGTCCACACCCATTGCCAGCCCAGCGCCGCCGCCCCCGACAGGCCCATCAACAGCAGCGACACCGGGCCACGGCCGGCGGCAAAGCGCAGGCCCGGCTTGCGCAAGCTAGATTCAAGCGTCACAGACACCTTGACTGTCCTCAAACGAAAAAGCCCAACCGGGACTGAGCCCGGTTGGGAAGGTCGCCACGACCGGCGTCCGCCGGTTGGGCAAGCCATGCAGGGAGGGGTTTACTTGACGCCGGCCACCTTGACCGAATTGACGACTTCGACGAACACCGGGTTGCTGTAGAACCACAGGTCAGCCCAGGCCGCCACGTCATTGCTCGAGGTCTTGGCACCGACCGCCAGGCTGGCCTTGTTGCCCGCCACCGCCAGCACCAAGTGGGCCGGACAGGCTGCGTCGGCGCAGGCGATGTTGCCGGCCGCGTCGAAGTCCTTGATCGGGTTGCCGTTGGCATCGGTCTCGTAAGGCACGTTGGCCGGCAGGTTGCTGCCACGCAGGCGGAAATACTGCGAGGCCTTGACGCCCGAGACCCGGTAGCTCATCGTCAGCGTGCCGTCGGCGGCCGCCGTCCAGCCGGTCTTGTCAAACACCTTGGCCACCTTGGTCGAGGCGTTGACCGCCGCCGGCGTGCCCTTGTTGGCGGTCCAGGCGCCGGCATAGCTGGCCAGATTGGCCGGATCGACATAGCCGGTGACGTTGCCGTTGATCAGGTCCACATGGTCCAGCACCGGGGCGTTCAGCGGCTGGCTGACGTTGATCTGCTTGAGCGAGGGATTGGGGAAGCTGTAAGGCGAGTTGTTGGTGCCGACCGGGTCGCGCAGCGCGATCGTGACGATCACGTCGGCGCCCGGGCGGACGACCAGCTTCTCGCCCATCGTCGCGCAGCCGTCGATGCGCACCTCGCTGTTCTTGGTGACCGCAGCAGCGGCGGCCTTCTCCAGCAGCGCCTTGTTGGCCGCGCGCGGCAGACCCGGGTTGGCGGCGCAGACGGTGAACGACAGCCGGTCGATCAGCTGGCCGTTGGCGACGAAGCTGTTGCCGCTGCGCAGGCCGTCGATGATGCCCTCGGCGCTCAGGCTGTTGCTGCCCTTGCGCACCATCACATGGTCGCGGGTGTATTCGCCGGGGAAGAAATCGGCGGTGGTCTCGCGCTGGTCCGGGCCGAAGCTGCCGCGGTTGTGGTAATCCGAGCTGGCAAAGAACCACCAGTTGCGGCCCTCGCCCAGCAAGGCGTCCCACACGCCACCGACTTCAGCAGCGTAGACGCCAGTGCCGCCGTAAGTGCCACCACCCACCGCGCTGGTGGTGTAGCTGCCGCGGTTGATCTCGGCGCCATGGCCGGGCATGGACTCGAAGCCGAAGGCGATGCGCGGGCCGGCGTTGTTGAAGTTGCGCAGGTGCTCGATGTTGAAGCCGTTGCTGCCGGCCGGGTTGTAGACCCCGGCGCGCTCGAGGTGGGCCGGCACGAAATAGCTGCCGGTCGGGGCCTTCTCGCTCATCCAGCGTATGCCCTCGAGGGTCTTGAGGTGACCTAGGTTGGCCGTGCTGCTGCTGTTGTTGCCGGTGATCTTCCTGGCGGTGGCGTCCAGATTCACGTTGTTATTGGGGCTGCCCTGCACCGTGCAGTCCCACAGGTTGGTCGCGCCGCGGCTGGTGTCGCTGTCGCTGCGGTCGAAGCAGTATTCGTACTGCGCTTGCAGGTTGGCGTTGCCCGCGCCGGTCTTGGGCCAGGGCAGCTGGCCGGTCAGCACGGTGGTCGAGACATGCTCGTGACCGGGCGCGTTCTGCTCCAGGCCGATCCAGATCGGCTTGCTGCGGGTGCGGCCTTCGGCCTCCAGGATCGCGTACTGGAAGGACTGGATTTCCTGCCAGCGCCACATTTTCTTGGCACCACCACTCGACAATGTCAAGTCGCCCAGGATGTCGGCGCGGCCGTTGGGCAGCGAGCTTTCCCAGGTCTGGTTCGGGCCCTTGCCAACGCTGGCCGGCTGGCCGCTGCCAGGGTAGGTGGCCGGCGGGTAGGGTCCGGTGGCGCTGTTGGTCAGGCCCAGCGCCGGTTCGACCGGCGTGAACGGGTCTTCGGCGAGCGTGCAGTTGCGCTCGCTGCTGCCGCCGTGGTCGGCCTGCACGAACCAGTCCAGGTTGCCGGCGCCGGCCGACGAGCCGGCGGCTTTGTCGACCAGCTTCTTGACGGACAGCGTGCCGTCCGAGCAAGTGGTGTGGTTGTGGAAGTCGCCGGTGACATAGGTGCCGGCGGCCTTGGTCGCGGCCTTGTCGGCGGCACGCGCCAGATCGGGCGCGACGGCGGACAAGGCGGCGGCCAGGCTGGCCACGGCCAGGGCGGTTTGGCGCAAGCGCGGTGAGTGGTTCATGGGGAAGTCCTTGGGGTGCGGAAATCGGGTTGGAACGGCGCGCTGTGGCCGGTCAGCTGGCCGAGCCGTCGCCGAGCAGGCGGAACTTGCCGTCGCTGTACTTGACCCGGCTGGTGAAGGTGATCGCGGTGGTGTTGTCGGCGCTGCCGTCGACGTCGTTGTTGCTCAGGGTGCCGGTGAGCGTGCAGACATTGCTGGCGTCGCAGGCGCTGATGCTGGCGGTCGACAAGGTGGCCATCGGGAACGAGGGCAGGTCGGGTGAGGCGGCCATCGCGGCGGCTTCCTGCGCCAGACTCACGCTGAGCATCGGCTTGGTGTTGCCGGCGTCGAGCAGGCCAGCGTCGAACAGGTCGAGGAAGGCAGCGCTGGTCAGTCCGGCATAGGTGTTCAGGACCTTCAGGCCCTGGGTGTAGTCGGCGACGAAGCTGCTCTGCTTGTCGGCGTTGGTGGCCACATCGGCGGACGGCGTGATGGAGTCGCCGCCGCCGCAGGCACTCAGCAAGGCCAACAAGGCGCTGGCACAGGCGGCGTGGCAAATCGCTCTTTTGTTCGATGGTTTGTTCATGTCTTGAAACCTCAAGGCTGGGGATGAAGGGCCGCGGCGGGCTGCCGGTGCGGCAGGCAAACAGCCCACCCTGCGGGTGAGCGGGGAGGACGATAGCGACCCGATGTGACAGTGACGTGGCTCAGCGATGACAAGCCAGCAGCGGCAGCGGGCGCCCATCGGCATGCCGCGCAGCGGCGTTCAGCCACCCCGGTTCATACGATTTTTCAGCACTTCATACACGGGTCATGCCGAGTTCCTAGAATCCGTCCATGAGAAACCCGTCCCCAAGCCGGCTGAGCAGGGCGGCCTGGTCCGTCGCGGCACTGGCTGCAATGACCTGCCCGCCTGCGGCCCTCGCTGCAGCGCAGCCCTCGCCGACGGACGCGCCGCTTGCTGAGGCCGGCCCCAGCGCCACAGTCAGCAGCCCCAACCGGGTCGAGGTGACCGGCCACTACGACAACGCGATCGGCAGCAGCGACGCGGCCTCGCAAGGCGTGATCCGCGCCGACCTGATCAAGAGCCGGCCGGCCCTGCGGCCCGGCGAGGTGCTGGAATTCGTGCCCGGCATGATCGTCACCCAGCATTCCGGCGACGGCAAGGCGAACCAGTATTTCCTGCGCGGCTTCAACCTCGACCACGGCACTGACTTCGCGACGACGGTCGGCAGCATGCCGGTGAACATGCCCAGCCACGCCCATGGCCAGGGCTATACCGACCTGAACTTCCTGATCCCCGAACTGGTGCAGCGCATCGATTACCGCAAGGGTCCGTACTTCGCCAGCAGCAGCGATTTCGCGTCGGCAGGCGCCGCCGACATCAGCTACCGCAACCGGCTCGACACGGGCCTGGCCCAGCTCACGCTGGGCGAGCATGGCTACCGGCGCGGTCTGCTGGGTGGATCGACTGAGACCCGCGCCGGCAACACGCTGCTGGCCGCCGTCGAGCTGATGTCCAATGACGGACCCTGGACGGTCAAGGAAGGTCTGCGCCGCAGCAACAGCGTGCTGAGCGCCAGCGGTGGCACCGAGGCCCAGGGCTGGTCCGCCAGCATGATGGGCTACAACGCCCAATGGACCAGCACCGACCAGATCCCGCAGCGCCTGATCGATGCCGGCCGCTACAACGGCCAAGCTTTCGGCCGCTACGACACGCTGGACGCCACTGACGGCGGCAACACCGCGCGAGCCAGCGTCTCGGGGCAATGGCATCGTCACAGCGACGACGGCAGCTTGACCAAACTGTCGGCCTATGCAATGCGCTACCGGCTGCAGCTGTGGTCCAACTTCAGCTATGCGCTGGACCATCCGGTCCAGGGCGACCAGTTCCTGCAGCAGGACGCGCGCAGCGTGTTCGGCCTGTCCGCCAGTCACGCCGTCGACCACCTGCTGGCCGGGCTGCCGGCGCGCAGCGAGGTCGGCCTGCAACTGCGCCACGACCGCATCCGAGTCGGCCTGGCCGACACCACCGCGCGCCAGATCACCGCCACCACCCGCGACGATGCGGTGCGCCAGACCCTGGCCGGGCTGTATGGCCAGACCGCGGTCGAACTCACCGGCTGGCTGCGTGGCATAGCCGGGCTGCGCGCCGACCGGGTGGACAACCGGGTGCAGAACCAGACCGCCAACCCGGCGCTGGCGGCCAACGCTGGCCAGGCCAGCGCCAGCCAGCTCAGCCCCAAGCTGTCGCTGATTGCCGGCCCGTTCCAGAAGACCGAGTTCTTCCTCAACGCCGGCCGCGGCCTGCACAGCAACGACGCCCGTGGCACGACGATACGGGTCGACCCCAAGAACCCGGCCAGCGCGGTCGACAAAGTGGCGCCGCTGGTGGCTTCGCGCGGCTATGAGCTGGGCACGCGCACCGAGATCATCCCCGGCCTGCAAAGCTCGCTGGCGTTGTGGACCCTGGACTTCGACTCCGAGCTGGTCTATGTCGGTGATGCCGGCGCCACCGAGGCCAGCGCGGCCAGCAAGCGACGCGGGATCGAGTTCAACAACCGCTGGACGCCTGCGCCCTGGCTGCTGCTTGACGCCGACCTGGCCTGGACCCACAGCCGGTTTGTCAACGGCGACCGGATTCCGAACGCGGTCGACCGGGTGGCCTCGTTGTCCGCCTCGCTGCGCGAGATCGGCCCCTGGAGCGCCAGCCTGCAGTGGCGTTACCTGGGGGCCGGCGCGCTGACCGAGGACAACAGCGTGCGCAGCATCCCGTCGCTGACAGCCAACCTGCGCATCAGCCGCAGCCTGAACGGGCTGGCCGGCCCGGACAGCGCGCTGACGCTGGACGTCTTCAACCTCTTCGACCGCCGGGTCGACGACATCCAGTACGTCTACGCCTCGCAGCCGCGCGGCCTGGCAGCGCAGGTCGACCGCCATGTGCACCCGGCTGAGCCGCGCAGCCTGCGGCTGACGCTGCGCTGGGGGTTTTGAATCGGTCGCCGGGCAGAACTGCTGACAATGCGCACACCGTTCATCCCCCGCCGCCCATGAAACCTGCCACCTGCTCCACCCGCCCCACCCTCACCCACCTGGGCTGCGGCCTGCTGCTGTGCCTGGCCGCCCTGCTGCCGGCCACCGGCCGGGCCCAAGCCGCCTTGCCACAGGCCGTGCAAGCCGTGCAGGCGCGCGCGACGGCGCAGTTGCAGCCGGTGCTCGAGACGCTGAAGTCGCTGGTGGCGGTCGAGTCCGGCAGCCGCGATCTCGACGGCCTGGGCCAACTGGCCGGGCTGGTCGCGGCGCGGCTCCAGGCCGCCGGCATGGAGACCCGGATTCAGCCGGCCCAGGCGCCCGACTTCCATCCCCAGCTCAAGGGCGCCAAGCTAGGCGCCATGGTCTACGCCACCCGGCAAGGCAGCGGCCAGCGCAAGGTGCTGCTGATCGCCCACATGGACACCGTGTACCCGCGCGGCATGGGGCAGAAGCAGCCCTTTCGCGTCGACGGCGACAAGGCCTGGGGCCTGGGCATCTCGGACGACAAGGGCGGCGTGGCGCTGGTGCTGCACACGGTGGAGTTGCTGGCCGAGCTCGGCTTCAAGGACTACGCGCAGCTCGGCGTGCTGATCAACGCCGACGAGGAAATCGGCTCACCCGGCTCATCGGCCACCATCGCCCGGCTGGGCAGCGAGTACGACGCGGTGTTCTCGTTCGAGGGCGGCGGCTTCGACAGCGACTACGTGCGGCTGGCCACCAGCAGCATCGCCATCGTCGAGATGAAGGTCAGCGGCCGCGCCTCGCATGCCGGCGCCAACCCCGAGGGTGGGCGCAACGCCCTCTACGAGATGGCGCACCAGATCCTGAAAAGCCGGCAGTTCGGCGACCCGGCCAAGGGCTTGAAGATCAACTGGACGGTGGCGAGCTCGGGCGAGACGCGCAACGTGATCCCGGCATCGGCCACGGCGGTGGCCGACGTGCGGTCGCTGAGCAACGAGGACCTCGACCTGATGGAAGCCGCCTTGCGCGAATCGATCAAGGACAAGCTGATCCCCGACACCCGGATCGAGCTGGTCTTCCACCGCAGCCGACCCGCCTTCCAGGCCAATGCCGTGTCGCGCAAGCTGGCGCTGCATGCCCAGGGCGTTTTCAAGGAACTCGGCCTGGCGCTGGGGGTACGCGACCGCGCCACCGGCGGGGGCACCGATGCCGCGTTCGCCGGGCTGCGGCCGCACGGCGGCGTGCTCGAGAGCTTTGGCCTGCGCGGCTTCGGGGCGCATTCCAACGACAACGAGTACATCCTGATCGACTCGATCGTGCCGCGCCTCTACCTGGCTACCCGGATGGTGATGGACGTGGGCAGCGGCGCGCTGGGCTGGTAGGCCGGGTAGGCCGAATAAATCGATCAGGCGCGCAGCGCGTAGAAGGCCAGCCCCGCGCTGCGGATCTCGAGCCGCTCGAAGTGGCCAAAGCCGGCGTGGCGCGCCAGGTCGCGCGCGCGCTTCTCGCCCCAGCAGGCGCCCAGGCCGGGGCCGCGCAGCGACAGCGACTGCGGCACGCAGTGCAGGCAGCTCATGCCGTAGAACATGCGAGCGAACGGGTTGCCCAGGTTGTCCTGCAAGTCGTCGGCCACCTTGGGCTCGACCATCAGGTAGGTGCCGCCTTCGGCGAGCGCGCCGCGCAGGTGGATCAGCGCGCCCAGCGGGTCGGGCAGATCGTGCACCACGTCGAAGGTGGTGATCAGGTCCCAGCCCGGCGTGGTGGGCAGTTGCTCGACCGGCAGGGCGTGGAAGGCGAGCCGGTCGCCCAGGCCCAGCTCGACCGACCGCGCGCGCGCCAGGTCGATGGACCGCGCATCCAGGTCGATGCCGGTGACTTGCGCCCGCGGGAAGCCGCGCGCCAGCGCCAGCGGCACCACGCCCATGCCGCAGCCCACGTCCACCGCCCGCCCGCCGGCGTTCAGCCGCGCCACCACCTCGGGCATGGCCGGCAGCCAGCTCTTGACCAGCCTCGCTTCGTAGACCGCGCGGTTCATCGCGCCCAGGGCGCGCGGCAACTCGCTGCCGAAGTCGGCAAAACTGACCCCGCCGCCGCTCTTGAAGGCGTCGGCCAGCTGGGGGATGGCCGCGGACAGCGCCGGCAGGCCCTGGAACAAACCGCACAGGTAGTACTCCGAATCCGGTTCGGCCAGGAACAGCGCGTGTTCGTCGGGCAGGTTGAAGCTGCCGGCCTCGGCGTCGTACTCGACATAGCCGGCGCCGGCCATCACCGCCAGCCATTCCTCGGCATAGCGCTCGGCCACGGCGGCGCGCTCGGCCAGCGCGGCCGGTGTCAGCGGCCCGGCCCCGGCCATGGCCTTGAACAGACCGGTTCGGTCGCCCACCAGCAGCAAGGCGCCGGCCAGGGCGGTGCTCAGGTCGCCCACCAGCTTGAGCATGAAGGCGTTGGAACGTTGCTTGTCCATTGGGGAGAGGGGTGAGGGTTGAAAAGCGCCGAGGGTGGGCGCGGGCTACCGACAGCTTAAGGCCGACGGCTGACCGTCCCGGCGCGTCGGGGGTCTGGCGCGTCAGCGGCCTGTGGTGGCTTGTGCTGGCGCTGTGGCGGCAGCTTGCCACTGCCGCAGCCACCCGACGTCGACCACCCCCTGCCAGGGCTGACCAGCCGGCCGGTCGAACACCTGACCACGCGCCGGCGCGCCGGGCTCGCCCAGGCCGTCCAGATCGGCCAGCACCGGCGGCAGCGCGTCGGCGCGGCTGTAGCGGCTGCGCGTGACCAGCACCGCCAGGCCAGCGGCACAGGCCGATTCGGCACCGACCGCCGAATCCTCTATCGCCAGACAGTCGTCGGCCGGCAGTCCCAGCTGCTGCAGCACCCGCTGGTAGACATCGGGCGCGGGTTTCTTGCGCGCCACTTCGTCGCCGGCGGCGATGCAATTGAACCAGGACAGGCTGGCGGGCCCGAGCGTGGCCGACAGCAAGCCCTGCACATTGGCCGGCGTGGTGGTGGTGGCGATCGCCAGCAGCAGGCCTTGCTGGCGGGCCTGGCTCAGCAGGCGGTGCACGCCGGGGCGCAGCACCACCGCGCCGGCGTCCACCCGCTCCAGGTAGATCGCCGTCTTGCGCGCATGCAGGTGGGCGACCCGCTGCGCCGCCCCGGGCGCGGCCGCGGCCGCAGGGTCGGTCTGCCGCCATGCGTGCAGCAGGCGCTCCTTGCCGCCGGTGATCGCCAGCAACTCGCCGTAGCGCGCCTCGTCCCAATGCCAGGGCAGGCCTTGCTCGGCAAACACCTGGTTGAAGGCCTGGCGGTGACCCTCTTCTTCGGTCTCGGCCAGGGTGCCGTCGACATCCCAGATCAAGGCCCGCAACATGGTGGCCGCCCCGAGCTCAGGCTGCCGTCGGCGCGGCCGCGTCGGCCCCGGCGCGCAGCGCGGCGATGGTGGCGGCCCAGTCCGGGCTGCCGAACACCGCCGACCCGGCGACGAAGGTGTCGGCCCCGGCCGCGGCGATGGCTGCTATGTTGTCGGGTTTTACGCCACCGTCGACCTCCAGCCGGATCGCGCGGCCGGTGCGCTCGGCGTAGGCGTCGAGCCGCTGGCGCACCGCGGCCAGCTTGGGCAGGG
>CANGHK010000018.1 GCA_947453625.1 Burkholderiales bacterium | reverse complement strand
GGACATGTGGACAAGCCGCTGACGCGCCTTGCCCACATGTCCACCGGGCCCGACTACCACGGCTCATTGTGAATGTTGCTTTCCACACGAAATGACGAGGGGCCGTCGCGCGGCCTGGCTTTCGTGGATGAACAGGTGCCGCTGTTCCAGGCAGGCAAGGGCGGCGCGGCCGATATCGTCACGTCGCTGCGCGAAGATGCCGACTTCTTCGATGGAGTCCACGGCAAAGCCGATCCCATGCACATCGATCCATTCAGCCAGTCCCCGATAGCCCGAACAGCATACGACCCGGAATGCCGCCCAGCAACCAAGCGCAGACCGCTTTGGTGTGCCGGACCGGCTAACCGATGTAGGTCCATTCGAAGCGTGCCACCGTTGCCAGGACCTGGGTTCGGACTGACGGCACAGCCCGACCTGAAAGCGCAAGTTCAGGCAATCATTCCGGCTGGCGGGGCGGCTTCTCCGCGAGGCACTGCAGCACCAAGTCCTCATAACGGCCGATCGAGTGCCGCAGTGCGAAACGGGCGGCCAGGTTGCGGCTGGCTCGGCTCATGGACAGACGCCGGGCGGGATCGAGCAACAGGTCGCGCAGACGCCGCCCCAGCCCCTCGGGCCCGGGGCCGGGAACCAGGATGCCGTTATCCCGGATGACCTCGGGGATCGAGCCTGCGCCCGTGGTCACGATAGGCAGTCCCATGGCCATGGCCTCGAGGATTGCCGTGGGGAGTCCCTCCCGGAGGGAGACCATCGCGAACACATCCAGCGCGGCCAGCACCGGCGCTACGTCCTCCACCGCCTGCCGAAAGTCGACCCAATCGTCGATCTCCAGGTCCCTCGCCAGCGCCTCCAGTTCAGCCCGGACGCCGCCGTCGGGGCCGAGGATCAGCAGACGGATGGGCTCCCGGCAGCCCTGCGCGCGCAGCCAGGCGAGAGCGTGAATCAAGACCTTGATGTTCTTGTCCCGGATCAGCCGGCCCACGGTGCCGACCATGAGCGCCTGCGGGTCCAGGCCCAGCCGTTTGCGCTCCACGTCACGGTCGAAGCGCAGCGGGTTGAAATGCGCCAGATCGATGCCCGGGAAGACCAGTTCGACCCGCTCCTCGTCCAGTCCCAGTTCCTTCCGCTGGGCCAGCAGTTGGTTCCGCAAGGTCGCTGACTCGACGACCACGCGGTCGAAGCCGCTCTTGTCAGCGATCTTGCCCAGGAGTCCGGGGCCGTCCATCTTTTCGATGAGCACGGAGACTCCGGCACGTTGGGCGGCCGGGAAGGCATCGCGCCAGGCGAAGACCAAGGCGGCATCGATGCGGTCGCGAGCCAGGGCCGCCGCCAAGGTGTCCCGGTAGACCGCCTTCTCCGCGGCATCCTCGGGCGTCCAATCGACTTCGGCCGCAAGGGGATCGCGATCGGAGCCTATCAAGAGCGGCAGGCCCAGCGCCCTGAAGGCGGGGGCCAGCGCCCCGCCGCGAAAGGCATAGACGAAGGGGTCGAAGCGGGTCCGGTCCAGGCCCGTCAACAAGTTGAGGCAGATGCGCTCCTGTCCCCCGATGGCCAGGTAGTCACAGACAAAGGCCAGGCGCACGCGCTTGACCGCAGGCGCGTCGGCGGCCGCAGGCGCCGCACGCCAGTCGCGGGGCAGATCACCCCGCGCCAGCCGCTCCAGTGCCGCACAGGCCGCGCTGTCAGCGCTGCCGATCCGGCTGTTGTAGACAGCCGATCGTGCCACGGTGTAGATCGCCCAGAAGACTTCGTGCAGCAGAAAGCTGCCGGGATCTCGGAAACGCCCGTAACCCCGCAGGAAGCGCGTCTGGACAGGCGCCGACATGGGCCAAAGCCACCAGGTTCTAGCCAGATCGAGGTCGAGTACGCCTGTCTCCAGATGTTCGTTGTCCACCAGCGTCGGGCCCTCCTGCCCCAGGACGAGGTTGCGCGGCTGGAAGTCCAGATGAACCAGGCCTGCGGCGAGACGGACCGGTGCATTGCCCAGGGCCCGGTTGCGCAATCGGTCACCGGTATCGGCGCTCAAGGCGCCGGCAGCCACCAGGGCGTCCAATGCTTCGAGCAGTTTTCGACACAAGCCGTCCAGATGGCGTCGCCGGGGTTCCAGCAACGGGCTGCCGTCGCCGGTCACGGCCAGCGTGCCGAGCAGACTGCCCAAGGCTTCGGCCAGATCGAGGTCCATGGGCAGGGTGTCCACGCCAGGCCCAGGCACCCAGGCCTCGAGCAGCGCATCGCCCCGCCGCGCGACGACGGGCGAGAGCGGAAGCCGCTCGGTCAGACTCGCCAGCCGCTCCAGCACAGCGCCCCGCTCCACGCTCTCGAGGCGGCGGGCCTTGAGAACGCGGCCGTCGGCCAGATGCAGTTTCCAACTGGCGCGACGCGACAGCGCATGGGGTTGCGTGGTCAGGTATCGAATATCCACCGGCGGCGAGCCCAGCCCATTGATGAGGGCGTGCAGGTCGGCGCCGAAATCAGACGATGGAACGGGAGGGCGGGCCACGGCTCAGGCCTCTCGGGCTCGAAGCCCCGGATGCGGCTTCCGGAACCATTCGGGGTCCTCGATCGCGACGTGACAGGGAACGCCGTACCACTTGGCTTTTTGTTCGACCAGCCGCTCGGTTTCCTCCGGGCCGACCCCATGCTTGGCGAGAATTTTCCGCAGATCGATGATCTGATCTTCCTGCTTGCGCAGGGTCAGCCGCACGCCGTCATGGTCGCGGTAATGGTAGAGCGACTCGGGCACCAGCTTCACGCTGGCGCCCTGCTCCAGGAGGGTCCAAATGAGATCGTAATCGTCGGCACCGGTGAGACCGATCCTGGAATCGACGCCACCGGCAGCCAGCACCTTCGCGCGCCGGAACAGCAGGAAATGGCCCACATAGCTGGCCTTCTCCTGCAAGCTGGGCAACGCGTCGAAACGGGCCTGGTCGGCGGGGGTCTGCCAGAATTGCCGGTAGCCGTCGGCGGCGTAAGCGGCTCGGGCGGAGGCGACGATATCGGCCGCCTCCGCGATGCAGCGCTCTACGGCCTCCGGCGACAACCAGTCATCGGTCAGCAGCAGCCCCACCCGCTCGGTTTCGGCCTCCCGGAAGCCCAGGTTGATGGCTTCCGCGAAGCCGGCGCCCAGCGGCTGGCACAGCACCTTGAGCCGGGGGTGGGCCAGTTCCCGGAGCACCGCGAGGTTGGCTCTGGGCGTGCACGCCGAGGTCACGACCAGAACCGCGGTGGACACGGTCTGCGCCATGGCCGAAGCCACGGCGTGGCGCAGCCAATCATCTTGCTGTGCCAGCAAGGGCATGACGATGGTCGCCTGTATCGTTTCGCTCATGGTTCAGTCTGCGGCGAGGCTATGGTGTATGAAGGAAATCTGGCGCGCCAGCTTGAACAGGGCGCCGTAGAACGGGTGTAGGCATCGCGGGTCGGTCTCGGACCCCGTCATGCGGCGCCACAGCAGGGGCAGCACCGCAGCGGTCTCGCGAGCGGCGCGGCGAAAGGGTTCCAGGTCCCGCATCCGAGTCCGGGGTGAGCGGCCGAGTTGGGGCTGGAAATCGCGCCACAACCGCGCCGAGCCTCGGCCGTGCTGAAAGCCCTTGTGGCACAGGCCCACCAGCGTGGTGACGTTCACATGGTCGACGACAGCTTGCTCGGCGTAGGCGAATCGCGCGCCGTGGAAGTAATGAGCCCGCCAGGCCAGTTCCGCATCCTGCCCCCGGGGATAGGCAGGATCGAACAGGCCGATGCGCAGAAGGTACTGCCGACGAACCATCAGATTGGCCGTGATCACGTATGGCGGCTGGCAATCCAGGATGGCGCTGCGGTGATCGAAGATGCACTCGGCGAACAGGCCGATGTCGGTGGTGGGAAGCAAAGCAGCAATGCGTCCGCCGACGAAGCTGGCCCCGGGATCGGCCAGGGTCGCCACCACCAAGGCCTTCAGCCAGTCCGGTCGGGGCACGCAGTCGGCGTCGGTGAAGGCAATGAGTTCGTGGCTCGCGGCCCCGATGCCGGTGTTGCGGGCCGACGATGCGCCGGGCTGTGGCTCCCGGAGCAGGCGCACTGGGGGACCGAGGCTCGCCACCAGGGCAGCGGTTGCGTCGGTGGAGCCGTTGTCCACGACGATCAATTCCGGCGGCGGGCCCGGATAGTCCTGCGCCAGCAGCGCATCCAGGCAAGCGCCGATGACCCGGGCACCATTGCGGACCGGCACGATCACCGTCACGCAAGGCCAGTTGCCGGCGTGCGCCGCCGAATCAAGGGCATGGCCGCAGTTGTCAGTCATCGCCGTCAACCGAGATTGAAGCGCGCCGGCCAGCGGCGTGGAAGGCGCGGGCCTCGGAAAAAGCGGGCAAGCGGGCATAAAGGTTGAAATCCTTTTCACCGCCGAGAGAACCTTCCGTCAGCCGCCCCGCCACCACGCCCAGCACCGCCATCAGGTTCACTTCGCTGGGGTCCTCCTGGAACCGCCTCAAGAACTCGCCGGCGTACGGCGCAAACCAGGCCAGATGCTTGGGATGGTGGTGCCGGCGTTGCTCAAGCGTCGAGTAACGCTCGAAGATGGTCTCCGGCGTGTAGTGGGACCCGTGCAAGCCCAGCGTCCAGGCACCGTATTCGTGAGCGTCCGATTCCGCCGGCAGCACATGCCGGTAGCCATCCTCGTGCAGGCGGCGCAACTGGTCCTTCTCGCAGGACTGAATGTCGGCGTAGGGGTAGCGCCGCACGATACCGTGCCGGTAGGCCTTCACGGCCTGAATCTCGAGTCCCAGATGGACGTCCCACAGCCAGGCGGCGACCAGCGCCACATCCGGCGGCGCCGATCGAATCCAGTGGTGCAGCGCCCTGACGGCCCAGGGCTTGAGGATCATGTCCTCGTCCACCTGGATGTAATACGGCGTTTCGCATTCGTCCAGCATGCGTTGGAAGGCGGCGGACATGGGCGACACGTTCTCGATCACGCGCAGTCGAAAGCGACAGTCCTGGCGCTCGAGATGAGCCAGGCAATCGGGGAAACTCACCGCGCCGACAGTGGAGACGAATACGGTGAGTTCGGCGCAAAGATCGGGCCGGCGATCCTGAGCAGCGAGGGTGGGGCTGGCCACGACGGCCTCCCTGAAGACCTGGAAGAACTGCTTGGATCGGATCACCCAGTCCCACGCCCGGATGTCAGCCTGCACTTGCTTGGCAAGATCCGAAAAATCGGCAATGGCCTGCTTGACGCCCCGATAAAGGCTCTCGATGTCGCGCTCCACCAGCATCCCGTTCTCGCCATGACGGAGCAGTTCCGGCATGTTGCCAACCCGGGTGCTGACCACCGTGCAGCCGCAGGCCGCGGCTTCCAGCGCGGTATTGGGCGTGCCCTCGGTTTCGCTGGCGACCACCAGAACCGTGCCCCCGTTGTACCAAGCGCTCATCTCATCCGGGCCGAGCCGGCCCGGGTCGCGCGGGTCGGTCAGGCGGGCCTCGCAGGCTATGCCCTCGGCGCTCAATCGCTGGAAGAGCGGCACGATGTAATCGTCGTAACCCTTGATGCGCCGATGCCAGGTCGAGCCACACCAGAGGACCCGCGTCGAGCGGGTCTCCAGCGGCCGGGTCGGGCGGAAGGTCTGCAGTTCGACGCCATTCGAGATGTGGTGACTCCGCGCAGGACGGCCGACCTGCTCCCAGAACGCCTGGTTGTTCACGATGATCCGGTCGGCCTGCTGCAATAGGTCGTGAAAGGCTTGCTGGTGGTGAGGCCAGCCGGTATTCCAGGACGCCACGAGACGCGTTGGCCAACCGCGGTCCCGCAAGGCCTGCCGCACATAGGCAGCCTCATGCCGGCACAAGAGAAAGAGGACGTCCGGCGGCGTGATCCCCAGAACGCCGTCGAGGGCAGCAGCATGCTGCTCGGCTGGCGCCGGATCGAATCGGTTGAAGCCGGCCAGGCGAACCCGGAAATCGGACGGGGCATGCCGGGCCAGGGCCAACGCACGGGAGTGGTAGGCCCAGCCCTCCACGTCGTAGACGATCAACAGGTCAAGCACCGGACATTCTCCTTTGGTGGTAGTTGTAAAGTTCCGCGTAGCGCCCGCCCAAGGCCAGGAGTTCGTCATGACCACCCTGTTCCACGATTCGGCCGTGGTGCATGACCAGAATCCGCTGTGCCATGGACACCGTGGAAAAACGATGGGAGATCAGCAGCGTGGTCCTGCCCTCCGCCAGTTCGGCCAACTGGCGGAACAACCCGTACTCGGCGCGGGCATCGACGGCGGCGGTAGGCTCGTCCAGGATCAGCAGCGGCGCATCCCGTGCCAGCGCGCGGGCGATGGCGATCCGTTGCCAGACGCCGCCGGACGGCTCGAAGGCGCCGAATTCGCGTCCGAGCACGGTGTCTAGGCCTTCAGGCATTCGTGCTGCCGCGTCGGCGAGTCCGGCGCGACGGGCGCAGTCAGCAACGGCTTCCGGGGCGTCGCGCAGCCTGAGCCAGTCACCATATGCGATGTTCTCGCGCAGACTCACCGCGTAGCGGCCGAACTCCTGGAACACGAAACTGATGCGGCTGCGCAGTGCCGTGAGGGACAGTTCTCGAATGTCGCGGCCCGAAACGAGGATACGTCCATCGGTCGGCGCATGGAAGCCGGCCAGCAGTTTCACCAGGGTAGTCTTGCCCGACCCGTTTTCGCCGACGATGGCCACTGTTTCCCCCGCCGCGATGTCCAGGCACAGGTCGTCAAGTGCCAGGGTATCCGCGCCGGGGTAGCGAAAGCTGACATGCTCGCAGCGTAGGTCCGCACGAAACGGTGTCGGCAGGGGATCGCCGGCATCGGCGTCCTCTTCCGGCGGAGATTCGAGGAAGACGCGGAGCGCCTCCACATGGCGGGCCTGACCGAGACCGATATTGACGGCCTGGCCCATGTCCTCGAGGGACTTCCTGAGGCGTACTGCCGCCGCCGCGAAGACCGCCACCTCGCCGACGCTGGCCTGCCCGGCCAGAGCGCGCTGGACCACCATGGCGAAGACCCCCATGAACCCGCCGAGACTCAGCAGGGCGAAGACTGTTCCGCCCCAGAAATCCCGCCAATGCCGGCGTGCATCCCGCCCCACAAAGTCCGACATGACGGCCCGGAAGCGCTCGATGAAATGGGGCGCGATGCCCAGAAGGCGCAGTTCCGCTGCGCCACTGGCGCGGGTCAGGTGGCCGAGGTAATAACCGATGCGCCGCCGGTTGACAGCCCGCACCGCATGCTCGGAGGATGCATCGCGGCTCAATCCCGTCTGGAACCACAGGTAGGGGATGAACAAGGGCACGGCCACCACAACGATCAAGGGCTCGATGTGTACCAGGACGGCCATCATGGTGAGCACTTGCAGGCCCATCGTGACGACGGACATGATCCGGAGCACGAGTTCCACCAACCGTGTCGCGACCTGGCCCTGCAACCGCTCCAGGATGTCCTGGGACGATGGCTGCTCGAAAAATGCCACCGGCTGGCTGGCCGCCTTGCGCATCACGGCTGCGGTCAGGTCCAAATCGGCGCGGTCCAGCAGCAGGTTGCGCAGCAACTTTCGCGCAAGGCTGACCAAAGCTTCCGTCGCCGCTGCCGCAAACAGCAATGCGAGCCAGGGAATCAGGGTCTCGAAGGGCGGGGGCTGCCCGCCCAGGCTGCGCGCCTGAGCATCGATCAGGAAGCGTATGGCGATGAACAGCGCCAGCGTTGTCAAACCGCCGGCGAAACTGACTGCGAGCAAGCCGAAGGTCAGGCCCGGGGCCATGGCGCCCATGACGCCAAGAGTCCAGCGCACCAGCCGCACATGGTGGAGCCCAGCGTGGACAGCGGCGGCCAGCGGACTGGCAGATGGGGCAGGACGGGGCTTCACCGAAGTTGGCGAATCAAAGCAGGGCAGCATGGTCTGGCAAGCGAGACCGGTACCACCTCGGTGGCGGAAAGCCTCATGCGGCGCGCCCCCCGGACAGCAAGCGCATGGCAGAACGGCCGATTTCGATACCGTGCGCCAGCCAGTCACGAGGACGTTCTCTGAGACCGAGGTAGAAGCGCAGTTGTCGAAGCCGGAAAGGGATATCCAGCGGCGCACCCTGTGGCTTGGCCACGGCCCGGTCGCTCTCCCCGAACAACTGACGACAAACCTGGCGGACGAGGGCGCCGGCCCGCATGTCGGCGTCCACATCCGCCCTGACGGCCGCGGGCAGGTCCGCCTCCAGCAGTTGGACGGCGAGCAGCAAGCCGAAATGAAGCACCCGCCGCAATCCCGCCCGCTGCGATTGCTCGGTGATGGCGGCCCAATCCAGATCGATCCGGGCGTTCAGGACGGCGGCGATATCGGCGACCTTGGCGAGATATTCGATATGCTGCCGACGCTCCCAGCAGTCTTTGGCGACCTGCAGACACAGAACCTGGAGCAGGTCTTCTCCAGCCAGGCTGGGCACCTGAAACCCGTCCAGCAGCACCGTTTCCCTGCGCGCCCAGTAGCCGGGAAAGTCTGGTTCCAGCGTGAAGTGGAGCGGGGTCAAGGCCCAGTGCAGATCGATCTCGACATTCTTTTCATGATGGACGAAGTTCTGTGCACGGTCGAAGACCTTGGTTGGCAAATAGCCCTGGGAGAGGAGCAGAGCGCGGGTCTTGCCGAGCTGCGTTGCGTCGATCAACAGGTCGATATCCCAGGTCTGCCGCATTCCAGCGTCGCCGTAGACGGAGACTGCGAGGACGCATCCCTTGTAGGGCAGAAATGGGATAGCCTCGGCGTCGAAGAGGGGTAGCAGGCGCAACAGTTCGTCGGTGAGCGCCCGATTGACTCGGCCGCTCTTGGCGAGGCGTTGCTCCAACTTGTCTCTGATGCCCGAGGGCAGGGCTTCCGGGCAGGCGGCGTGCAGGCCACGACGCAGCAAGGGCAGGACGCGATGCTTGGCCGCCATCGACAACAGCAGGTCCCAGTCGAGTCCCCGTTCCGCCAACCAAGCCAGGCGATCCATCGGGCCTGGGACAGGTCCGGGGCGAACGCAGCACAGCAATGCTTCGGCTTCAGGAGGGAAATGCTCAATGAGGGAAACTGTCATTGCGGTTTCGAGGCGATGAGGCTGCTCTTGTTCGTTTGGGTGTGAGGTCGCAGGCAATTCCGACTTGCCGATTCAGCACTGCAAGACGGGCGCCTTGAGGATCGGGACTTCATGGATTGACGATGAATAGCCCCTGATCGGGCACAGCCTCTTCCGGTCGTTCCGGGCTGGAGACGCTCAGCCTGTCCGGCCGGACTGGCTCGATAAGCCCGACAGCATTGACTGTTGAAGATAGGCGCCGGCACCGAGGACGCACTCAAAACCCGGACAGCGGGCCGACAACGCGGTCACCAAGTCCAGGACTGACGTCCCGCTGCCGGTCGAGAGCCTATCGCTGTCCAGGGCGTCGCTGCCTGGCAGCAGAAGTTCCGCCTTCAGGCGCTCAGCAACCTCGCCGCGCGCGAGCGGAGTCAGCCTGGCCCCCCGGATGGCGGTGTCCACTCTGGGGAATAGCAGAGCGCGGAGAGGCGCCTTCGCGGCGGGCTGGACGCCCAGCAGATGGCAGAACTGGACCGGACTGAGCACGAGTTTGGTGGACTTGTCCGCAGCAGAGGCGAATTCGGGCAACGCCAGGGCCTCGGCGAGTGTCATACGGGCGCGCCAATGGCGGACGCGCGCGAGGGGCAGCCCGGGAAAAAGATCGATCGTGCCCTGCCGGATGGCGACGAGCGTTGGCATGCCGGAGAGCATGAAACCGTCATCTGCCATGTCGGGTGCAACGATCGCGCGATCGTTGGAGATGAATCGGGATGCAGAGTCCAGGAGGGCATGGGTGACAAAGCTGGTCTTGCCAGCCCGCCGCGGACCGCAGACCAGAAAGCCTTGCCCCCCATGACTCAGCGCAGCTGCGTGAAACTGGGCTTGCCCTTGGTGCGCCAGATGGCGCGACGCGATTTCGCGCACCATACGCAGCAAGGCCACGCGCACCGAGGGTCGGTGCTTGGACGCCAGTATCTCGACGGACGCCAGATGCGAAAAAAACCGATAGAAGACCTCTATTTCAGGGTCCAGGACGGTCAGGGGTTCATCTCGCCATTCCAAACAACCCGAATCCTGACCCTGAAAGCCAAACATCCGGCGCGAACGACCACCAACAGCAGGACCTGCCGCCAATAGCGCACGGTGCGCAGACGGGTCTATACGCAGGGACACCCGCCAATCCACCCGGCGTCCATCCGCAGACTGGAAGCCAGGCAACAAGCACTCATGCAGCCAACGCATGTCCTGGGCATGCAAGCCGTCCAATTGGATGACCAACCCTTCCCGAGCCACTGTTGTCGACACAGCGTCCCAAGGTGAAGGGCGAAGTTGGCACTCATCGGACTCGGATTCAACCATGATGTAAGGAAACGAATACCTCGTTCTTCTCATTTTAACCACTTCATGGAACCGACACCCCACATCCGTCCGTGAACCTGGACCGCCGCTGATCGGGCAACACCGCGGCGCCAGTGAACCGGACACTGAAGTGGAACTCAAGGCGATTGAAAGTCAGCGGCCTGATCGCTTAGAAGGCCGGTGGTCTGAACCCGATTGGGGGCACGCCCGGGCAGGTGCTTTCCGCGGTGGGCTCAGCGCGGCTTGCGGCCCACGCCCGGCTTGGCGCCGCCCGCGCCGCGGCGCG
This sequence comes from Burkholderiales bacterium, assembly GCA_947453625.1. GTDB lineage: Bacteria > Pseudomonadota > Gammaproteobacteria > Burkholderiales > Burkholderiaceae_C > Pseudaquabacterium. Next base: position 74,717 of record CANGHK010000018.1, on the reverse strand, counting down.
CGCTGCCGGTCTCGCGCGGCGGCAGGCCGCTGTGCTGGGTCAGCAGCGCGCCGCGGCGCGGCGGCTTGCCCAGCACCGCCTTGACCGCGGCCGGCGTCGCGGACGTCACCGGCGCCCGGTAATCGCGACGCGTCGGCGTGACGATGCCGCCGCCGGGCTGGTAGGTCGGGATCAGGTGGTGCTTGCCATTGCCGATCAGGTCGGACCGGCCCATCGCCGCCAGCGCCTCGCGCAGCAGCGGCCAGTTGGCGGCGTCGTGGTATCGCAGGAAAGCCTTGTGCAGCCGGCGCCGGCGCTCGCCGCGGACGATGTCGACCTTCTCGACCTTGGCCGGGTCGCGGCTCAGGCCCTTCAGCGGGTTGCGGCCGCTGTGGTACATCGCGGTGGCGGTGGCCATCGGGCTGGGGTAGAAAGTCTGCACCTGGTCGGCCCGGAAGCCGCTGCGCTTGAGCCACAGCGCCAGGTTCATCATGTCCTCGTCGCTGGTGCCGGGGTGGGCGGCGATGAAATAAGGGATCAGGAACTGCTTCTTGCCGACCTCGGCGCTGATCTTGTCGAACATCGTCTTGAAGCGGTCGTAGCTGCCGATGCCGGGCTTCATCATCATCGACAGCGGCCCGCCCTCGGTGTGCTCGGGCGCAATCTTGAGGTAGCCACCGACATGGTGGCTGACGAGCTCGCGCACATACTCGGGCGACTGGATCGCCAGGTCGTAGCGCACGCCCGAGGCGATCAGGATCTTCTTCACGCCCTTGATGGCCCGCGCGCGGCGGTACATGCTGATCAAGGGCGCGTGGTCGGTCTTCAGGTTCGGGCAGATGCCAGGAAAGACGCAGCTGGGCTTGCGGCAGGCGGCCTCGATCGCCGCACTCTTGCAGCCCAGCCGGTACATGTTGGCGGTCGGGCCGCCCAGGTCGCTGACGACGCCGGTGAAGCCCTCGACCTTGTCGCGCATGTCCTCGATCTCGCGGATCACCGAGTCCTCGCTGCGGCTCTGGATGATGCGGCCCTCATGCTCGGTGATCGAGCAGAAGCTGCAGCCGCCGAAGCAGCCGCGCATGATGTTGACCGAAAAGCGGATCATCTCCCAGGCCGGGATCTTGGTCGGCCCGTCGTGCCGGCCCTGCTCGTCGGCGTAGCGCGGATGCGGGCTGCGCGCATAGGGCAGGTCGAACACCAGGTCCATCTCGGCCGTGCTCAGCGGGATCGGCGGCGGGTTGATCCAGAGGTCGCGCTCGGTGCCGTGGAAGTCGTAGCGCTGCACCAGCGCGCGCGCATTGCCAGGGTTGGTCTCGAGGTGCAGCACCCGGCTGGCATGGGCATAGAGCACCGGATCGCGCTTGACCTGCTCGTAGCTGGGCAAGCGGATCACCATGCGCTCGCGCGGCGGCATCTTGATGCGGCCGCTGGCCGGCGCCGGGGTGCGGCTGACGAAGACGATGGGCCGCTCGCCGGCGGCCAGGGCGGGTGTGGCCGGGCTGTCGGGCAGTGCATCGGCGCCGGCCTGGGCACCGTCCTTGGCACAGTCCACGCCCTGCTCGGCCGCCACTTCCGCGGTGGTCTGGTAGGGGTTGATGTGCTCGTCGATGCGCCCGGGCAGGTCGACCTCGCTCGAATCGAGCTCGAACCAGCCGGCCGCCGACGGGTCGTTGTCGCGCCGCATGAAGGCGGTGCCGCGCACGTCGGTGATCTGGGCCACCGGCTCGCGGGCGGCCAGGCGGTGAGCGATCTCGACGATCGCGCGCTCGGCATTGCCATAGAGCAGCAGATCGGCCTGGGCATCGACCAGGATGGCGCGCCGAACCTTGTCCTGCCAGTAGTCGTAATGGGCGATGCGGCGCAGGCTGGCCTCGATCCCGCCCAGCACGATGGGCACGTCGTTCCAGGCCTCGCGGCAGCGCTGGGCATAGACCAGCGCGCTGCGGTCGGGCCGCTTGCCGGCCTCGCCGCCCGCGGTGTAGGCGTCGTCGTGGCGCAGCTTGCGGTCGGCGGTGTAGCGGTTGATCATCGAATCCATGTTGCCGGCGGTGACGCCGAAGAACAGGTTCGGTTTGCCCAGCGACTTGAACGCGTCGGCGCTGTGCCAGTCGGGCTGGGCGATGATGCCGACGCGGAAGCCCTGGGCCTCGAGCATGCGGCCGATCACCGCCATGCCGAAGCTGGGATGGTCGACATAGGCGTCGCCGGTGACGACCACGATGTCGCAGCTGTCCCAGCCCAGCGCGTCCATTTCGGCGCGGCTGGTCGGCAGGAACTTGGCGGTGCCGAAACGCTTGGCCCAGAAAGGCCGGTAGCTGTTCAACGGCTTGGGCGCGCCATCGGACTTGGCTGGCTTGACGGGGGCGATGGTGATGGCGGACACGGCGGCCTTAATGCGGGGCAACCCGCAATTGTCGCTGTTGCGCGGGCCTGCGTCGGCATGTGCCGCTGCCGCCCTTGCGGCTGGCAGGGTCGGGTAGCCGGCCGGACGCGTCCGACAGGAGCTTTCCGACCGGATCGCCCTGCCCGACCAGCCCGCCCTGCCCGCCCCACCTGACCTACCAGCTCACCTCACGATCGGGCGTCGACCCGATCTTGTGGATCGCCAGGTCGGCGCCGTCGTATTCCTCCTCGGCGGACAAGCGCAGACCCAGCGCCAGCTTGAGCAGCCCGTAAACCGCAAGCCCGCCCGCCAGGGCCCAACCCACGCCCATCAGCGTGCCGATCAGCTGCGCGCCCAGCGTGACGCCACCCAGCCCGCCCAGGCTCTTCAGCCCGAAGATGCCGCAGGCGATGCCGCCCCAGGCGCCACACAGGCCGTGCAGAGGCCAGACGCCCAGCACGTCGTCGATCTTCCACTTGTTCTGGGTCAGCGTGAACATCGAGACGAAGATCGCGCCGGCGATGCCGCCCACCACCAGCGCGCCGGCCGGGTGCATCACGTCCGAGCCCGCGCACACCGCCACCAGACCGGCCAGCGGTCCGTTGTAGGCGAAGCCCGGGTCGTTCTTGCCCAGCAGCACCGCCACCAGCGTGCCGCCCACCATCGCCATCAAGGAGTTGACGGCCACCAGGCCCGAGATCTTGTCGATGGTCTGCGCGCTCATCACGTTGAAGCCGAACCAGCCTACTGCCAGTATCCAGGCGCCCAAGGCCAGGAAGGGGATGCTTGATGGCGGATGCGCGCTCATCAGCCCGTCCTTGCGGTAGCGACCGGCGCGTGCGCCCAGCAGCAGCACGGCGGCCAGACCTATCCAGCCACCCACCGCATGCACCACCACGCTGCCGGCAAAGTCGTGGAACTCGGCACCGGTCAGCGACTTGATCCAGGCCTGGACGGCGAACTTCTGGTTCCAGACCACGCCCTCGAACAGCGGGTAGACCACGCCCACCAGCACCGCGGTGGCGATCAGCTGCGGGCCGAAACGCGCCCGCTCGGCGATGCCGCCCGAGACGATGGCCGGAATGGCCGCCGCGAAGGTCAGCAGGAAGAAGAACTTGACCAGCTCAAAGCCATTCTTCGCCGCCAGCGCCTCGGCGCCGGTGAAGAAGCTCACGCCGTAGGCCACGCTGTAGCCGACGAAGAAATAGGCGATCGTCGACACCGAAAAGTCGACCAGGATCTTGACCAGCGCATTGACCTGGTTCTTCTTGCGCACCGTACCGAGCTCGAGAAACGCAAAGCCGGCATGCATCGCCAGCACCATGATGGCGCCGAGCAGAATGAACAAGGCGTCGGTGCCTTGCTTGACTTGATCCATCGGGTGGTCTCCTTGTGTGCCGGCGCCGGATCCCTGTGAATTTGCACCAGATCAGACAGAAACGCACCAAGAAAGCAAAATTCAAGCCCACGATGGTGCGGACAAAAAGCACCAAAATAACGCAAATCTCGATAAAAAAGAACCAAAAAAGTGCTTTGCGCACCCGTTTGGTTCTCGTCTTGCTCGTCGAAGCGCCGGGCGGCCGCGCGGCCGGCCGTGGCTTGATGGCGGCTCGCGGCGCCGGGTCAGCGGTCGATCAGGGGACCAAACGGCTCGAAGCGGCTGCCGACGAACTTGGTCAGCTGCAGCTGCGAGACCGGGTAGAAATCATCCGGCGCGGTCTTCAGCGTGATGCCGGGCGCCAGCATCGGCAGCGTCAGGTTCAGGTTGGACGCCACCTTCATGATGTTGTCGTGCGTCAGGTTGTCGCCGGCCCGCTTGAGCACTTCGACCATCGCCTGGGCGATGGTGTAGCCGTTGGCGGTCAGGCTGTCGTCCGGGTCGCCGCCCGGGTAGTACTTCTTGATCAGCGCGGCGTAGTCCTGGTATTCCTTGCTGCCGTGGATCGCCACATCGGCCGGGTCACGCAGATAGGACGACGAGATGACGCCCTGGGCGTTCTCGAAACCGGCCGGCTTGAGCACCGAGGACACCGAGGTCGACACGCTGACCAGGTATTGCTGCGGCTTCCAGCCCATGTCGGCCACCTTGCGGATGGACTGGGCGGCGAACTTGGGCGTGCTGATGTTGATGAAGGTGTCGGCGCCGCTGCCCTTGAGCGTGACCAACTGGCTGTCGACCGTCGGGTCGGTCACCTCGAAGGTCTGCTGCGAGACGATCAGGGTCTTGGCCTTGTCGCCCAGGCCGTCGAGCACGCCCTTCAGGTAGTCCTTGCCAAAGTCGTCGTTCTGGTAGAGCACGCCGATCTTGGCGTTGGGCTTGGTGGCCAGGATGTGCTTGGCAAAGGCCCGGCCCTCGGTGAAGTAGGAGGGGATGAAGCCCATGGTCCAGGGGAAGTTCTTCGGGTCGCCCCATTTGTTGGCGCCGCTGTTGAGGAACAGGTGCGGCACTTTCTTGGTGTTCATGTATTTGTGGATCGCGCTGTTCTGCGCCGTACCCAGCGGCGCCAGCAGCAGCAGCACTTCCTCTTCCTCGACCAGCTTGCGCACCTGCTCGACCGTCTTGGCCGGGTTGTAACCGTCGTCGAGCGAGATGAACTTGATCTTGCGGCCGTTGATGCCGCCGTCGGCATTGACCTTGTCGAACACCGCGCTCATCGCCTTGCCGGGGATGCCGTAGGCCGATGCCGGGCCCGAGTAGGGCACGGTGTTGCCGATGCGGATCTCCTTGTCGCTGGCGCCAGCGTCATACTTCTTTTGGGCCAGGGCGGCCAGCGGCAGGGTCAGGGCCAGGGCGCAGAAGAGTGCGGCACGGCGTGTAATCAGGGACATGAGATTCCGGCGCGAGCCGGCCTAGGAACAGGTTGAGAACCGGCCGCGGCTGCGCAGCACAGCCTGGCCGAAGCGGAGACTATGGTAGGCAGCGGCATCAGCCGCCAACATCGTCGAAACAGACGATTGAGGGTGCCTGGCACGCCTCCTAGAGTGCAAACCATGCGCCAGGTCATGCTCAAAACCAAAGTCAACCAGTCACGGCACGGTCTGCCGGGTTGCGGCACGCCCGCGGGTTGACCCCGGATGGACGCCACTGCCGCGCTGCGGCTGACCCAGCCGCTGCACAAGGCGCTGATCGAGAAGCCCGATGCCATAGCGCTGGTCTGCGGCCCGCGCCGCACCACGTTCGCCGCGATGGCTGACCGGGTGGCGCGGCTGGCCACGGTGCTGCGCGAGCTGGGCCTGCAGCCCGGTGATCGGGTGGCGATGCTGGGCCACAACAGCGACCACTATGTCGTGTTCTTCTATGCCGTGTGGTGGGCCGGCGGCGTGATCAACCCGGTCAACATGCGCTGGAGCGCGCGCGAGATCGCCTACTCGCTGGATGACTGCGACACCCGCATCCTGCTGGTCGACGAGAACTTCCACGGCGTCGCCGAGGGCCTGCCGGCCCTGAGCGCGCGCCTGGCCACGCGAGTGCACTGGGGCGTCGGCGCCGCATCGGACGGCCTGCTCGACGGCCAGGCGCTGGTGGACGCCGCCACGCCGATGGCCGACAGCGGCCGTGGCGGGGATGACCTGGCCGCGGTGATGTACACCGGCGGCACCACCGGCCGGTCCAAGGGCGTGATGCTGAGCCACGCCAACCTGGGCTTGAACGTGCTGTGCGCCAACCTGGCGGCCACCCGGCCGGTCGATGCGGTGGGCATCACGATCGCGCCGATGTTCCATGTCGGCGGCATGGGGCTGTCGCTGCAGCTGATGCAACGGCTGTGCCGCCAGGTGATCCTGCCCGCATTCGACGAGCTGGCGCTGCTGCAGGCCATCGCCACCGAGCGCGGCAGCGAGACCTTTCTGGTGCCGACCATGCTCAAGCGCCTGGTCGAGCACCCGCGCTTCACGGAGTTCGACACCCGCGCGCTGCAACTGGTGCTTTACGGCGCAGCGCCCATAGCCGAGGCGCTGCTGGCCCAAGCGCAGCGCGCGCTGCCGGCGGCGGGCTTCTGCCAGCTCTACGGCATGACCGAGTTGTCGCCGGTGGTCACCGCCCTGCCCGCCTGGTGCCACGCACCGGGCCAGCCGCCGGCCCGATTGCGCTCGGCCGGCCGTACCATCGCGATCGCCGAGCTGCGCATCGCCGACGAGGACGGCCACACGCTGGCCAACGGCCAGGTCGGCGAGATCGTCGTTCGCGGACCGACGGTGATGTGCGGCTACTGGGGCCAGCCCGAACAGACCGCCGCCGCGATCAAGGACGGCTGGATGCACACCGGCGACGGCGGCTGGATGGACGACGACGGCTTCGTCTATGTCGTCGACCGGCTCAAGGACATGATCGTGACCGGCGGCGAGAACGTCTATTCGGCCGAGGTCGAGAACGCGATCGCGATGCTGCCGGCGGTCGGCATGGTGGCGGTGATCGGCGTGCCCGACGAGCGCTGGGGCGAGCGCGTGCATGCCATGGTCGTGCTGCGGCCCGGCCAGGCCCTGAGCGCCGAGGCGCTGATCGCGCACTGCCGCGAGCAGATCGCCGGCTACAAATGCCCGCGCACGGTGGAGTTCCGGGCCGAGTTGCCGCTGTCGGCCGCCGGCAAGCTGCTCAAGCACGAACTGCGCGTCCCCTTCTGGGCCGGCCACAGCCGCAGCGTCAACTGAACGCTCGAGGGAACCACGACGATGCAGCTGCCCCACACCGCGCCACCGCGCCTGCCCGACCCGATCGCGCGCCGGCTGCGGCTGCCCTTGATCGCCGCACCCATGCTCAATGTCTCGGGTGTCGACCTGGTGGTCGCGGCCTGTCGCAACGGCGTGATCGGTGCCTTCCCCACCGCCAACGCGCGCAGCACGGCCGAGCTCGACCAGTGGCTGGGCGAGATCAAGGCCCGCCTCTTCGCCGCGCCGGAGGAGGCCGCGCCCTGCTGCCCCAACCTGATCATGCGATCGCCGCGCATGGCCGAGGACCTGGCCTGCCTGGTGGCGCACCGGGTCGAGATCGTGATCACCAGCGTCGGCTCGCCGGCGCCGGCGGTGGCCGCGCTGCACGCCATCGGCTGCCTGGTGCTGGCCGACGTCGCGACCATCGCCCATGCCCGCAAGGCGATTGCCGCCGGGGTCGACGGCCTGGTGCTGCTGGGTGCAGGGGCCGGAGGCCAGACCGGCTGGTTGAACCCGCTGGCCTTCGTGCGGGCTCTGCGCGCCGAGTACGACGGCCTGCTGGTGCTGGCCGGCGGCATCAGCGACGGCGTGGCGCTGCGCGCGGCGCAGGTGCTGGGTTGCGACCTGGCCTACATGGGAACGCGCTTCATCGCCACCCGCGAGAGCCTGGCCAACGATGCCTACCGCCAGATGCTGGTCGAGTCCAGCGCTGACGACGTGCTGCTGACACGCGCCTTCACCGGCCTGCCCACCAGCATGCTGGCACCGGCGATACGCCGCGCCGGCCTCGACCCCGCCACGCTGGATGAACAGGTCAGCCCGGCCACGGCGGCCCAGATGTTCGGCGGCTCGGCCCACGGTGGCGCCGGCAGCGAAGGCCCGCGCCGCTGGAAGGACATCTGGAGCGCGGGCCACAGCGTCTCGGGTGTGCAGGCGGTGCAGACCATCGACGCGCTGGTGGCCCAGGTCGAGCAGGAATTCCACGGTACGCTGGCCTGAGCCGGCCCTTCCCCGCTGGCCGCGCGGGCATCCCTTCACTGCAGCCTTGACAACGCCTGCCGCGCCGACGCTGCCCAATCCGCCACGACCTCCATGATCACCATGACATCCCAAGACCCGAGCACCACCGGCCCCAGCCTGATCGCCTTGCTGGACCGCGCTCTGGCGCGCCATCCCGACCGCAGCGCTTTCGCCTGGGACGGTGGCAGCCTGAGCTACCGCGGCGCGAACGAGCTGATCGGCCGGATGCAGGCGGTGTTTGCCGACGGCGGACTGGTGCGCGGCAGCCGCGTCGCCTTGCTGGCCGCCAACCAGGTCGAGGCCTGGTGCGCCGGCATGGCCGCGTCGGCCAGCGGCATGGTCACCACCTGGCTGCACCAGCTCGGCAGCCTGGATGACCACCTGTTCCAGCTTCGCGACTTCGGCGCCGAGGCCTTGGTGCTCGACGCCACCGGCTTTGCCAGCCGCAGCGCCGACCTGGTGACGCAGCATGCCGCCGGCTTTGCCGGCTTCAAGCAGGTCTACACCCTGGCCCCGTCCGAACTGGGGGTCGACCTGACCGCGGCGGCAGAGCACATCGGCCACCACAGCCTGCGCGATCTGTCGCGCGCCAGCGACCTGGCGGTGATCAACTACACCGGCGGCACCACCGGCCGCAGCAAGGGCGCGATGCGCACCCAGGCCGGCTACGCCGCGATGATCACCAGCATCGTCACCGACTTCGAGCTGCCCGAGCGCCCGCATTACCTGGCCGCCGCACCGATGACCCATGTCGCCGGCACGCTGGTGCAACCCACGCTGATGCGCGGCGGCACGGTGCGGCTGATGCGTGGCTTTGCGCCCGACCGCCTGCTCGAGCTGATAGCGCGCGAGCGCATCAACTGCACGCTGCTGGTGCCGACGATGATCTACACCCTGCTCGACCACTCCGCGCTGGACCGCACCGACCTGTCCAGCCTGCATTCGCTGATCTACGGTGCCAGCCCGATGTCGCCGACCCGCCTCGTCGAGGGGCTGGAGCGTATCGGCCCGGTCTTCGCCCAGCTCTACGGCCAGACCGAGGGTTATCCGATCAGCTTCCTGAATCGCGCCGACCACGACGCCAGGACGCCCGAGCTGTTCAGCAGTTGCGGCGTGGCCAACAGCATCAGCACGGTGGTGCTGCTGGGCGAGGACGACCAGCCGGTGGCGCCGGGCGAGGTGGGTGAGCTCTGCGTGCGCGGCCCGCAGCTGATGCAGGGCTACCTGAACCAGCCCGAACTCACTGCCGCCACCCTGAAAGGCGGCTGGCTGCACACCGGCGACATGGCGCGCGCCGACGACCGCGGCTACCTGTTCATCGTCGACCGCAAGAAGGACATGATCGTCAGCGGCGGCTTCAACGTCTACCCGCGCGACGTCGAGGACGTGATCTCCAGCCACCCCGCGGTGGCGATGGTGGCGGTGATCGGCGTGCCCGACGCCAAGTGGGGCGAGGCCGTCACCGCGATGGTGCAACTGCGCCCCGGCGCCAGCGTGACGGCCGATGAACTGGTGGCGCTGGTGCGCCAGCGCAAGGGCGCGGTGCAGGCGCCCAAACATGTCGAATTCGTCACCGACCTGCCGCGCACCGCCGTCGGCAAGATCGACAAGAAGGTCTTGCGCCAACCCTTCTGGGCCGGCCGGGGCCGGCAAGTGGGTTGAGTCGGACGACAGGGCCTGCCTGCGCTGGGCCTGTCGCCTGCATAGACCCAAGCCCTCTGTGACGAGGGCTGAAAGACCGCATGGCCGGCAGGGGCCGGCAAGCGGCGCGGACAATCCGAGGCTGTCTACCGTTCCGACCCGCCACACACCAGGACGCCCATGCCCGATCTTTCCTCGTTTGCGATCACCCGCAAATGGTCCGCGTCACACCCCGACCGGATCCAGCTCTATTCGCTGCCCACGCCCAACGGCGTCAAGGTGTCCATCCTGCTGGAGGAAACCGGCCTGCCCTACGAGCCGCATCTGGTGCGCTTCGACAACAACGACCAGCTCTCGACCGAGTTCCTGTCGCTGAACCCGAACAACAAGATCCCCGCCATCCTCGACCCCGACGGCCCCGGAGGCCAGCCGCTGGCGCTGTTCGAGTCCGGCGCGATCCTGGTCTACCTGGCCGACAAGGCCGGGCGCTTCATCCCGGCAGCCGGCGCGGCACGCTATGAATCCCTGCAATGGCTGATGTTCCAGATGGGCGGGGTCGGGCCGATGTTCGGCCAGCTCGGCTTCTTCCACAAGTTTGCCGGCAAGGACTTCGAAGACAAGCGCCCACGTGACCGCTACGCCGCCGAATCACGCCGCCTGCTCGGCGTGCTGGACCGGCATCTGTCCGGCCGCGCCTGGATCATGGGCGAAGATTACGGGATCGCCGACATCGCCACCTTCCCGTGGATCAACAACCTGATCGGCTTCTACGGTGCGGGTGATCTGGTCGGGTTTGCCGACTTTCCCCAGGTGCAACGCGTGCTGGCCGCGTTCATGGCCAGGCCGTCGGTGCAGCGCGGGCTGCTGATCCCGGCGCGGCCACCTGAGCCCTGAGCAACCGGCACGGTGGTGACCCGACGCCCAGGGCGAAGCCAGCGTCACAGATCGTGCAAGCACCCGGCGCCTGCTGCCAGGCCTGTAGCACGCCCGTCAGGTGCCCGACCCTGGGCTAGCGCAACGTGGCGCCGGCCAGCACCTGCTGGTTGACAGTGGCCGCTGCCGCTGGCGTGCCCGGCTCCTCGAAGGTGACGCGCTGGTTCACGCGGCGGTGCGGCCAATAGTCGGCCACCGCGTAATGCTGGGTCGATCGGTTGTCCCACACCGCGATCTCATTCGCCTGCCATTGGTGGTGCACCATGAACTCGGGCTTCTTCAGCCAGTCGAGCAAGAAGCGCAGCATGCCCGCAGCCTCATGCCGGTCGACGCCCTGGATGTTGCGGGTGAAATCGGCGTTGATGTAGATGCACTTGCGGCCCGAATCCGGGTTGCGGCGCACCACCGGATGCACCACCGGTTTGAAGGCCTTGATGGCAGCGATCAGGGCGTCGTCGCCGCGCTTGCCCAGCGCCTCGCGAAAGCCCGACACCTCCCAGCTGTGCACCGCCGTCAATCCCTCCAGATACTGCTGCAGGCCGGGCGACAGCCAGTCATAGGCCTTGCTGGTGCTGCTCCAGCATGTGTTGCCACCGGCGGGCGGGATCTCGGTGATCTGGATGGCCGTGCCCAGCGGGGGATTGGGCTTCCAGCTGATGTCGGTGTGCCAGTTGTCGATGGACGGTGGGTGCGCGCGGTCGGAGACGATCATCTCCAGCTCGGGCGCGCCGGGCTTGCGCTCGAAGTACGAGCCCCCTGACACCGGCCCGAACACATTGGCCAGGGCCACGTGCTGCGCCGGGGTGATGATCTGCGGCCGGAAGAAGATCACCTCGAAGTCGAACAGCGCCTGGCGCAGCTCGGCTTGCACCGGCGCGGTCAGCGGCTGGGTCAGGTCGACGCCGTCGATCCAGGCCGCAAAGTTGGGCATGCGGGGCACGGGCGTGATGTGTTGGTAGCGCTGCGCGATGTCGATCAGGGCAAGCTCGGCGGTGTTGGCCATGGAGTTTCTCCGGTATGGTCTTGGGGGTTGAACGCTTCGACGCGCTGGATCATTGCCAATGCAGCATGCGCTTTTCGAGCCAGGTCATGCTGCGCATCACGCTCACGCCCAGCAGGGCCAGCACCAGCAGCAGCGCCATCACGCCGTTGACGTTGAAGGTGGAGCTGAGGTAGGCCAGCGCCTGGCCCAGACCTTTTTCGCTGGCGATGATTTCGCCACCCACCACGCCCAGCAGCGCGTAGATCAGGCCCAGGCGCAAGCCCGAGAACAGCACCGGCACCGCGCCCGGCAGGGTGACTGAAAAGAACAGCTGGGCCGGACGTGCGCCCAGCGTGCGGCACAGCGTGACATGGTCGGCGCTGATCCCGCGCATGCCGGCCACCGTGGCCGAGAGCACGATGAAAAACGTCAGGCTGAAGCCTATCGCCACCTTGGAGCCCAGGCCCAGGCCGAACCACAGGATGAACAACGGCGCCAGCGCAATGCGTGGCATCACGTTGAGGGCGCTGAAGTAGGGCTCGAGAAACCGCTCCAGCGCCGGCATCCGCACAAAGGCCAACCCGACGCCGATGGCCGCGCAGGCACCCAGCGCAAAGGCCAGGCCGGTGCCTGCAAGTGTCCAACCCAGATCACTCCAGAGCTTGCCGTCGGCGATGTTGTCCCAGAGAAACCGGGCGATGCCGCTGGGCTGACCAAAGAAGGTGGCCGACAGCCAGCCCTGCTTGCTGGCATGTTCCCACGTGCCCAGCGTGATGGCGAGAAACACCAGATGCGCCAGCGGCTGGCGCCAGCGCGCGGCGGTGCCCGCTCTGCCGCCGGTTAGGGTGCCGGGATCGGCGGCTGCTTGGTTCACTGCAGGTTCAACCCTCATGGCTGCTCCAGCCCTGTTCGAGGTGGGCCCACAGCCGGGCGTACAGCGCGTGGAAATGCGGATCGCGCTGCAAGGCCCGGATCGACCGGGGACGCGGCAAATCCACCGCCACGTCGGCCACGATGCGCCCGGGCCGCGACGACATCACCACCACGCGGTCGGCCACAGCCACGGCCTCCGACAAGTCATGGGTGACAAACACCACGCTGCGCCTGGAGGCCTCGCACAGCGACAGCAGCAAGTCTTGCAGTTGCAGCTTGGTCTGGGCATCGAGGGCGCCAAAGGGCTCGCCCATCAGCATCAGGTCAGCGTCGATGGCAAAGGTGCGTGCCAGCGCCACCCGTTGGCGCATGCCGTGCGACAGCGCCTTGGGGTAGCTGGCCTCGAAGCCGGACAGGCCCACCCGGTCCAGCATCTGTTGCGCCACCGCGCGGCGCTCAGTCAGCGGCCGGCCCTGGACCTTCAGGCCGAACGCGGCATTGTCGAGCGCCGTGGCCCAGGGCAGCAGGCTGTCGCGCGCCAGCATGTAGGCCACACGGGGGTTGCCCAGTTGCCCCGGCGCGCCGCACACCGCCACCGTGCCCTGCCTGCGGGCGTTCACCAACCCGGCGCACAGGTTCAGCAAGGTGGTCTTGCCGCAGCCGCTGGGACCGACCAAGGCCACGAACTCGCCGGCCGCCACGCTCAGCGACACCCGATCGAGCACCTGCCGCACGCCGTCGAAACTGAGCGAGAGCGCACGCACGTCAACCGCCAACGGGCTCCCGTCCTGGTTGGGGATCGACATGCGCTGAAGCTCGGTCAATGGGGCGAGCAAGACAGGGTCCCGATGGCATTGGTCAAGGGGCGCGCCATGGTGGGGTAGATGCTCATGGCGGATGGCATCAAGGCGTGTGGATCAGCCGGCGCGTGTCCAGCGGCTTGTCCAACTGCTTGTTGGCCAGCAGGTAGTCGGCAGCGGCCTGCACGGCCTTGGGGTCCATCGCGAAGCGGTAGGACGTCAGCGTGGTCTTCAATACCGCTGCCACCACCTCGCCGCCCCTGGGCAGGTCGATCTTGAAGCTGTCTTGTGCCACCTTCAATACCGCGTCGTGGTTGGCAGGGTTTTGCATGAAGACCTCGGTCTCCTTCATGGCCGCGACGAAGCCGGCCAGGGCCTGCGGCTTCTTCTGGATGTAGTCATTGCGCACCACCAGCACCGAGCCGGCCCCGGCCACTGCCAGCAGTTCGGGCGGGCCCTCGCCCTTGCGCGGATCCACCACCACGCGGCAGGCCTTGAGCACCTCGCAAAACCCGCCCATGGGCTCGAAGGCCATCACCGCATCCACCTGCTTGTTGCTCAGCGCCGGCAGCGCGGTGTTGGGCGCGCCCACCGCCACCAGGGTGACGTCGGCGGCACTCATGCCGGCGCCCTTGAGCAGGTCGATAAACTGGAACTCGGCGCCGGACCCCCGCGCGGTGACGCCGACCTTCTTGCCCTTGAAGTCCTGCATCACCGTCGGATAGCCCTTGGCCGCATTGGGCGTGTCCAGATGGTTGCCCGCGGCAACGAAAAAGATGGAGCCGCGCGCGCCATTGCCCAGGATGCGGATGTCGGCGCCTCGGGCCGCCGCTTGCGCCACCACTTCGGGCGGGCCGAACGACACCTCCAGATCACCCGCCAGCAAGGTCTGCATGCCCAGCGGGGCTGCAGGGATGGTGCGAGACTCGCACTTGATGCCCTGTTTTTCGCACAGCTTGTGGGCGATGGCCACGCGCAGCATCAGGTTGCCCAGGCCGGGATAGTCCTGCACGCGCACCAGTTCCTGGGCTTGCGCGGTGGCTTGACTGCCCAGACCGACCAAGACCAACGAGACGGCAGCCCAACGGCGGGATTGAACGGTCATGGCGTACATCGGAAACCTCGGGTTGGGATGGAGCAATCACTTCGACAAAGCTGACGACAGCCCGGTTGACGCGTCGTCGGTGCGGCGGCGGAAGGCGATCAAGGCGGGGCCGGACCGGCGCCAGGCGATGCCAGCGCGCTGGTGCCGCCGCTGAGATTGCCCGTCTCCCATGCAACCTCCCGAATGCTAGGCGGTGCCCGGGGAGCAGATTTCCACTTGGGTGACAATCCGAGGTCAAACCAGATGATCGCTATCCCGCATTCCGCAAGCCCACCGGGCCCAACTGAAACCGCCGACTCGGCAGCGATTTCAACGGTCGGCGCGGGCGGGCGCTTGCTGGAACTGCCGCCCGAGGTGGTGCTGGCGCTGCATGCCGCCGGCACCCGCCGCCAGTGGCGGCTTGGCCAGACGGTGTTGCGCCAGGGTGAGCGAACGGGTGCCGTGGTGGTGGCGCTGCAAGGTCGGCTGGCCGTGATGTTGGGCCGGGCAACCGGCACCGATGCCCTTATGCGCTGGATGGAGGAGGGTGAGATCACTGGCCTGCCCGATGTGTTGGCGCAATTGCCGTCGCCCGTGTCCATCGTGACCCACGGTGCAGCCATGACGCTGCATGTCGAGCGCAAGGCGTTTCTCGACGTGCTGCACCAGCATCCCGCCGGGGCCATCGGCATTGCGGTGCAGTTGGCGCGCCGGGTGGGCGAGTTGTTCCGGTATGTCGAGACGAGTGGCTCGCGCACCTTGGCCGAGCGGCTGAATTTTGCGCTGCTGCGCCTGGCCGGCAGCCAGGGGCAAGCCGATGGCGCGGGCGGTATTTGCCTGACGCTGACCCAAGCCGAACTGGCGGCCGCTGCCGGGGCCTCGCGACAGCGGGTCCACCTGGCCTTGCGCCAGATGCAGGCCGATGGCCGGCTGACGCTGGGTTACGGCACGGTCACGCTGCTGCCGCGTGGCGGCTGGACATGGTGAGGCCGGGCGGGGACTGAAGCGGCCGACACCTCAGGGGCTGAGAGGAATTCGAGCGTGACCGGGCAACGTGCCAAAACGTGCCCGTTCTAGACACCATGGTCGCGGCGCGAGCTGCAGGCGGCCGGCCTCCTGCGACGTAGGTTGCAGGCCGAGACCTGCCGAGCTACACATTGCGACTTGCGTCAGAAACTCAACGTGTGGAGACCGACCATGGAAGAGACTACCAAGATTCATGTGGGCTTGGACGTTCACAAGGACAGCATCACGGTGGCGGCGGCCGAGCCGGGGTGAGCGGGCATGATCGAAAAACCCCCAGCCTCTCAGCCCAGGGGCACCGGCACGAACAGCCGCTCACCGTCGCGCCACACCAGCAGCGCCACGCTCTTGGGCTTGGCCGCCAGCACCCGCTTCAATTCGTCGACGGTGTCCACTGGCAGGCCGTTGATGGCCATCACGACGTCGCCCTGGGCCAGGCCGGCACGCGCCGCCGCGCCCTGCACCTCCCGCACGAGCAGGCCATGCTCGATCTGCGCCTGAGCACGCTCATCGCGGCTCAGCGGACGCAGCGCCAGGCCGAGCCGGGGCCCGCCACCGGTCTCATCATCGCCCGCGCCGGCCTGACCCGCACCGGTCTCGCCGGCGCGGCCCAGCGTCACCTCCAGGTCGAGCGGCTTCTGGCCGCGCCAGACGCTGAGCTTGATGCGATCACCGGGTTGCGACTGGGCGATGCGCGCCGACAGGCTGCCGGCCTGCACCATGGGCTCGCCGTCGATGCGCAGGATAACGTCGCCCGACTTCAGGCCGGCGCTGGCCGCCGGGCTCTTGGATTCGACCTGGGCCACCAGCGCGCCATCGGGCTTGGGCAGGCCGAAGCTGTCTGCCAGCGGCTGGGTCAGGTCCTGCACCATCACGCCCAGCCGCGCATGCTGGGCGCGGCCGGTGGCGACGATCTGGTCGCGCACCCGCATCGCCACATCGACCGGAATCGCGAAGCTCACGCCCTGGAAGCCGCCGGTGCGCGAATAGATCTGCGCGTTGATGCCCACCACGTTGCCGGCGGCGTCGAACAGCGGCCCGCCCGAGTTGCCGGGGTTGACCGCGGCGTCGGTCTGGATGAAGGGCACGGCCGCGTCACCCGGCAGCGAGCGACCCTTGGCGCTGACGATACCGGCGGTAGCCGTCTGCTCCAGGCCGTAGGGCGCGCCTATGGCCAGCACCGGGTCGCCGACCTGCAGCGATTTCGGGTCGCCCAGCCGCACCGTCGGCAGGCCCTGGGCAGCGATGCGCAACACCGCGATGTCGGTGGCCGGGTCGCTGCCCAGCACCCGGGCAGCGTATTCGCGCCGGTCGGCCAGCCGCACCGTCACCTCCTTGGCGTCCTTGACGACATGGGCGTTGGTCAGGATCAGCCCGTCGGCCGAAACGATGAAGCCCGAGCCCTGGCCCCGGAAAGGCTGGTCGGGCATCGCGCCATGGCCGGGCATGCCGGGCACGCCGCGGAAGAAGCGGTACATCGGGTCGCTATGCTGCGACTCGGCCATCGCCGCAGCCTCCTCGGGGCTGGTCTTGTGCAGCCCCTCGACCGTCACGCCCACCACCGCCGGCCCGTACTGCTGGACGATCGCGCGGTAGTTGGGCGCGCTGCCGGGCGGCAAAGCCGGCAGCGGCGGCAGCGCGGCGACGGCCGCTGCCACCGCGGTCGGTGCGGCGCCGGCCTGCGCTGCCGGCTTGTCCTTGTTGAACCATGGGAAACCGATGGCGCCCGCCGTGGTCATCACGGCCAGGCCGCCGCCCAGCAGGGCCCAGCCCAGGGGTTTGAGGATGTTGCGCATGGTTGTGCTCCGGACGGGGCGGGATGCCCCTGTCTATCGGCCTAATGTGGCGGAGCGGGATGAGGGCTGCGTGAGCGCAGGGTGAAGCCAGGGTTAAACCGGCCTGCGGGCTTGGCCTGGCGGGCCGCTTCAGGCGCCAGGCGCGCCATCGGCCCGCATCCAGCGCGCCAGGTCGTGGTTGCCGCTGTCATCGCCCGCCTGCAGCGCGGCCACCACGCCGGCGCGGTCGGCCGCGCTGCGGTTCTGGCTCAGCTTGTACTTGCCGACCAGCGCGGTCAACGGGATCTCGATGCAGACGATGGCGCGGAGCATGCCGGCGATGTAGTCGGCGGGCGCGTCACCCACGCCCCAGGGGCGGCGCTGCGTGGCCTCGTGGCGGTCGGTCAGGCGCGACACCAGGGCATGCGCGGCCGCCTCGTCGTCCAGCACCTGCAGCGGCCCGCGCGCCTGAACCACGGCGTAGTTCCAGGTCGGCACCACCTTGCCATGCTCGGCCTTGCTGGGGTAGCCGTTGGGCGAGACATAGCCGTTCGGGCCCTGGAACACCACCAGCACCTGCGGCGTCGGCGGCGCGCCGGCCGGCAACTGCCATACCGGGTTGGCGCGCGCCACATGGCCGACCAGCGTGCCGAACGGGCCGCGCCCGGCCTCCAGCATGAACGGAATCGCATTGGCCACCGGCGCGCCCTGGGCATCCTGGGTGATCAGCAGGCCCAGCGGGTGCCGGCGCAGCAGGGCGTGCAGTTCGGACGGACGGGTTTCTTCGAAATGGGCGGGCAGGTACATGGCGGTCTCCAGTGGGGGGGTGTCTGGCGGGAGGCTGGTGGCGGGGGCGGCGTCAAGCGGCGGCGATCACCGGCTCGCAGCGCAGTTCGGTGCGAACCGAGTTGGCGATGAAACAGGCCTCGTGGGCCGCGCCGTGCAGGCGATCGATTTCGGCGTCGTCGGGCTGGCGCTCGCCTGCAAAGCGCACGCAGGGTCGCAGCGTCACCCGCGTCATCGCCAGCCTGCCGTCGGCATTCAGG
The DNA here is from genome assembly GCA_947453625.1 of Burkholderiales bacterium. Taxonomy (GTDB): domain Bacteria; phylum Pseudomonadota; class Gammaproteobacteria; order Burkholderiales; family Burkholderiaceae_C; genus Pseudaquabacterium. The sequence goes on along the minus strand of CANGHK010000018.1, from coordinate 56,531 downwards.
CCCATCACGCCGCTGGCGTCGTCGCGGTAATCGTCCACCACCCAGCCGGCGTTGCAGGCGATGTCGAGAAACCACAGCAGGTGGCAGCTCGACAGCGACGCGACAAAGGCCTCCTCGGGGTCGACCGCTGACGCATCGGACATCGGCAAGGGCACGACCTGGGGCGAGGACGAGCCCGCAACCACCGCACCGCCGTCGAAGATCCACGCGTGGCGGCGGTGATAGCGACGGTCGATGAAGGTCTGGCCTTCGCGCTGCCAGGCGATCGTGGCGCAGTGGTCGGTCATGGTGCGGCTCGCCGGTGGAGGTCGGCCGACAAGGGTAACGGTTTTCGACCGGCCACCCGGCCGTCGCGGTGCCGACGCCATGGCTTGCGGGACAATCGGCTTCTCGACTTGGATTGGCCCACACCATGACCGATATCCTGATGCTGTCCGTCTGTTACCCGGCTCGCCGTCTCCGCAATGCCGCGGCGGCGCGGTCCGCGGCCCTCGCCGTGGTGTTGGGCCTGGCCGGATGGGCCACGATGCCCGCCGCGGCCGCAACCGACCTGGCCGAACCGGTCGCCACGCCCAAGACCGGCGTCAAGACCGCCCAAGCCACCAAGCCCGCAACACCGAGGCAGCAGCTCAAGAACGAGGCCAGCAGCCTTGCGCTGGCCACCAGCACGGTCGAGTCGATCAGCGACGTGCAGCTCGACATTGCCTCCCGGGTGCTGACCGGCAGCGCCGATTGCGAATTCGACCAGCACATCACGGTGCTGCCGGTGGACGGCCAGCCCGGCCACTTCTCGGTCAGCCACAAGAAGCAGCACTACCGCATGGTGCCGCGGGAGACCCAGACCGGCGCGGTTCGCCTGGAAGACAATGCTGCCGGGATCGTCTGGCTGCAGATCCCGACCAAATCGATGCTGATGAACACCAGGATAGGCCAGCGCATGGTCGACGCCTGCACCCACTCCGAGCAACGCGCGGCCTTGGCGGCGGTGGCTGGCGCGGCCAACAGCCTGGGCATCGTGCGCTCTGCGGCGCCGACCGCCGCGGCGTCGGCCGCGCAGTGAGCACCGGGCGCGCCCCGCCCTGCCGATCTACTTGCACAAGTCAAGCCCGCGGCGTACAAGCCGGCCAGGGATGAGGGTTATTACTGATCAAACCGCTCCTGGCGGCCGAAGTCACTATGCTGCGATGCAGCATTTCGGTTCGACTGGCGGGCCGACGCGCGATCAACCGACTCCCGAACCCGACCCCACCATGATTTCTGTGATTCTTGCCCTCGTACCGCTCGTGTTTGCCACCGGCTCCCTGGTCTGGCTGATGACCAGCGGCGCACAAGCCCAGACCCGCTCCGACGCCTGGGCCGCGCAGTGGATGCGCGACAACGCCTGACCGAGCGCTGGCGCCGGGCCGGCCGGGGATTGCCCCAAGCACAGCCCGGTCCACCCCTCCAAGCCCGCGGACGCGCGGGCTTTTTTGCGCCCGCCGAAACCGCGCCGGCACTTGCCGCGCCGGGTCACAATCAGCCGCGGCCGCGGCCTGCGGCGCAAGAATTCGCTTGGCAAGTCTTATATAAGACATAAAATATCGGGCTTACCCGTAGATGCGCTGCAGGCTGCCGCCGCAGCAGCGGGGCCCATCCCCGTCACCTGTTTCTCCACCGTCCTCCAGGAGCCCTCGAGATGCTGCAAGCCTATCGCCAACATGTGGCCGAACGTGCCGCCCTCGGCATTCCGCCGCTGCCGCTGTCTGCCCAGCAGACCGCCGACCTGATCGAGCTGATCAAGAGCCCGCCGGCCAGCGAAGAGTCCTTCCTGCTCGATCTGATCACCTACCGCGTGCCGCCGGGCGTGGACGACGCGGCCAAGGTCAAGGCCAGCTTCCTGGCCGCGGTGGCGCATGGCGAGGTGGGCGTCGACCTGATCTCCAAGGCCCGTGCGACCGAGTTGCTGGGCACGATGGTGGGCGGCTACAACGTGCACCCGCTGATCGAGTTGCTCGACGACGTCGAGGTCGCGGGCGTGGCTGCCGCCGCGCTGAAGAAGACGCTGCTGATGTTCGACTTCTTCAACGACGTGGCCGAGAAGGCCAGGGCCGGCAACGCGTTCGCCCAGGATGTGATGCAGAGCTGGTCCGAAGCCGAGTGGTTCACCTCGCGCCCCGAAGTGGCCAGGAAGATCACCGTCACCGTGTTCAAGGTGGTCGGTGAGACCAACACCGACGACCTGTCGCCCGCGCCCGACGCCTGGAGCCGGCCCGACATCCCGCTGCACTACCTGGCGATGCTCAAGAACGCCCGCCCCGGCATCACGCCCGAGGAAGACGGCAAGCGCGGCCCGATGCAGTTCATCGAGGACCTCAAGGCCAAAGGCCACCTGGTGGCCTATGTCGGCGACGTGGTGGGCACCGGCTCCAGCCGCAAGAGCGCGACCAACAGCGTGATCTGGGCCACCGGCCAGGACATCCCTTTCGTGCCCAACAAGCGCTTTGGCGGCGTCACGCTGGGCGGCAAGATCGCGCCGATCTTCTTCAACACCCAGGAGGACTCGGGTGCGCTGCCGATCGAGGTCGATGTCTCGGCCTTCGACATGGGCGACGTGATCGACATCTACCCCTACGACGGCAAGATAGAGAAAGACGGCAAGCTGGCTATCGAGTTCAAGCTCAAGAGCGAGGTGCTGTTCGACGAAGTGCGCGCCGGTGGCCGCATCAACCTGATCATCGGCCGCTCGCTCACCGCCAGGGCGCGTGAGTTCCTGGGCCTGCCGGCGTCCACCGTGTTCCGCCTGCCCACGCCGCCGATCGCAACCAACGCCGGCTTCACCGTGGCGCAGAAGATGGTCGGCCGTGCGGTCGGACTGCCAGTCGTCGCCGGCAACCAGCAGGGCGTTCGCCCCGGCACCTACTGCGAGCCCCGGATGACCACCGTCGGCAGCCAGGACACCACCGGCCCGATGACGCGCGACGAGCTGAAAGACCTGGCCTGCCTGGGATTTTCAGCCGACCTGGTGATGCAGAGCTTCTGCCACACCGCGGCCTACCCCAAGCCGGTGGACGTGAAGACCCACCGCGAGCTGCCGGCCTTCATCAGCAGCCGCGGCGGCGTCAGCCTGCGCCCGGGCGACGGCGTGATCCACAGCTGGCTCAACCGCCTGCTGCTGCCCGACACCGTGGGCACCGGCGGCGACAGCCACACCCGCTTCCCGATCGGCATCAGCTTTCCGGCCGGCTCAGGTCTGGTGGCCTTCGGTGCGGCCACCGGCGTGATGCCGCTGGACATGCCCGAATCCGTGCTGGTGCGCTTCACCGGCCAGATGCAGCCCGGCATCACGCTGCGCGACCTGGTGCATGCGATCCCGCTGTACGCGATCAGGGCCGGGCTGCTGACGGTGGCCAAGCAGGGCAAGATCAACGTCTTCTCGGGCCGCATCCTCGAGATCGAAGGCCTGCCCGACCTGCGCGTCGAGCAAGCCTTCGAGCTGTCGGACGCCAGCGCCGAGCGCAGCGCCGCCGGCTGCACGGTCAAGCTCAACCCCGAGCCGGTCAAGGAATACCTCACCAGCAACGTCGTGCTGATGAAGAACATGATCGCCGACGGCTACCAGGACAAGCGCACGTTGGAGCGCCGCATCCAGGCGGTCGAGGCCTGGCTGGCCGACCCGCAACTGCTCGAGGCCGACCGGGACGCCGAGTACGCCGCGGTGATCGAGATCGACCTGAACGCGCTGACCGAGCCCGTCCTGTGCTGCCCGAACGACCCCGATGACGCCAAGCTGCTGTCGGCGGTGGCCGGCACCAAGATCGACGAGGTCTTCATCGGCTCGTGCATGACCAACATCGGCCACTTCCGCGCCGCATCCAAGCTGCTCGAAGGCAAGCGCGACATCCCGGTCAAGCTGTGGGTGGCCCCGCCGACCAAGATGGACGCCCAGCAGCTGACGCAGGAAGGCCATTACGGCGTGTTCGGCGCCGCCGGTGCGCGCACCGAGATGCCGGGCTGCAGCCTGTGCATGGGCAACCAGGCCCAGGTGCGCGAAGGCGCGACGGTGGTCTCGACCAGCACACGCAACTTCCCGAACCGGCTGGGCAAGAACACCTTTGTCTACCTGGCCTCGGCCGAGTTGGCGGCGATCGCCAGCAAGATCGGTCGCATCCCGACGCTGGCCGAGTACCAGGCCGACATGGGTGTGGTGACCAAGAGCGCGGGCCAGATCTACCAGTACCTCAACTTCGACCGCATCCCGGAATATGCCGAGACGGCCAAGGCCGTGACGGTCTGAACGCTGCCGGGCGCTGCCCGGCACCCCTGCAACGGCCCGCCCGCATTCGCCGGCGGGCCGTTGTGCTTTTGGCTGCGGGCTTGGGGCTGGACTGCCTGGGGCTGGCGCAGCGCTTGCTAAGCTCCTGCGATGACTTTGACCCCCCACCCTGCTGTCCTGCCGCCGCGCATCGCGCGGCTCACTTGCGCCTGCTTGCTGCTGTGCGCCCTCCCATCCTGGGCCGCCGAACTCCGCCTGCGCATCCTGGAGACCACCGATGTGCACATGAACCTGCTCAACTACGACTATTACCAGGACAAGCCGACCGACGACTACGGCCTGGCCAAGACGATCACGCTGATCAAGGCGGCGCGCGCCGAGGCGAAGAATTCGCTGCTGTTCGACAACGGCGACCTGCTGCAGGGCAGCCCGCTGGGCGACTGGACTGCACGCATCAAGCCGCTGGCCGCCAGCCAGGTGCACCCAGCCTACAAGGTGCTCAACGCGATCGGCGTGGACGCCGCCAACATCGGCAACCACGAGTTCAACTACGGTCTGCCCTTCCTGCGCCAGGCGATCGCCGGCGCGGCCTTCCCCTATGTCAGCGCCAACGTCCATCTCGACGACGGCGACGGCAATCCCGACAACGACGTCCACGCCTTCACGCCCTATGTGATCCTGGAGCGCCAGTTCACCGACGAGGCCGGCGCGAAACAGGCGCTCAAGATCGGCGTGATCGGCTTTGTGCCGCCGCAGATCCTGGTCTGGGACAAGCAGAGCCTGGAAGGCAAGCTGACCGTGCGCGACATCCAGGAAACCGCGCGCCGACTGGTGCCCAAGATGCGCGCCGAGGGCGCCCAGATCGTCGTGGCCATCCCGCACTCGGGCTTCGAGCGCGGCGAGACGCCGCGCTTCGCCGAAAACTCGGTGGCCAGGCTGGCCGAGGTGCCGGGCATAGACGCGATCCTGTTCGGCCATTCGCATGGCGAGTTTCCGGGCGCCTTCTTCGCCAAGTTTCCCAAGGTCGACATTGCGCGCGGCACGATAAACGGCGTGCCGGCGGTGATGCCCGGCCGTTGGGGCGACCACCTGGGCGTGATCGACCTGACGCTGGACAACGCCTCGGGCGCCTGGAAGGTGGCCGACAGCCGGGCCGAGATCCGCGCCATCACCGAACGCGCCAGCCGGCAGCCGCGGGTGGCCGCCGACCCGATGGTGGCCGAGCTGATCGCCACCGAACATGCCGCAACGCTGGCCTATGTGCGCGGCGAGGTGGCCAGCACCCGCACACCGATCACCAGCTACTTTGCCCAGGTGACCGACGACGCCTCGGTGCAGATCGTCGCCCAGGCCCAACTGGCCTACGCGCGCCGTGCCGTCCAGGGCACCGAGTACGAAGGCCTGCCGCTGCTGTCAGCGGCATCCCCCTTCAAGGCCGGCGGCAGGATGGGCTGGAACTACTACACCGACATCCCCGCAGGCACGCTCAGCGTGCGCAACGTGGCCGACCTCTACATCTACCCCAACACCGTCAAGGTGGTGAAAGTGACGGGGGCGGCGGTGCGCGAATGGCTGGAGATGTCGGCCGGCCAGTTCAACCGGATCGACCCCAGCGGCGCGCCCGAGCAAGACCTGGTCAACGACGCTTTCAAGACCTACAACTTCGACATCATCGAGGGCGTGAGCTACCGCATCGACCTCACCCAGCCTGCCCGCTACAGCCCCGATGGCAAACTGGTGGCGCAAGCCGCCCACCGCATCCAGGGCCTGAGCTACCAGGGCCAGCCGATAGCCGACGCGGCACCGTTCCTGGTCGTGACCAACAACTACCGGGCCTCGGGCGGCGGCGGATTCCCGGGGCTGGACGGCAAGAGCATCGTCGTCGACTCGCCCGACGAGACCCGCGAGGCGCTGGTGCGCTACCTGCGCGACGCCGGCACGCTGGGCGCCAGCGCCGACAACAACTGGCGTGTTCAGCCGGTGCCGGGCGTCAAGCTGCGCTTCCTGTCGGGCGCCGGCGCGGTCGCGCATCTGGCGCGTTATCCGCAGATCAAGCTGGTCCAGGACCGGGGCGACGGCTCGGCGTTGTTCGAGCTGGTTCCCTGAGAGCCCCCAAGGCCACCGCCTTGCGGCGCCCGCCCCCCGCTCCGAGGGGGAGGACAAACACTTGGGTCGGCCCGGCGTTTGTTTGTCAGAGCCCGTCCAGGCTCAAACCCGGTCCGGCGCGATCTGCTCGGCGTAGTCGTAGAGCTCGCCCAGGATCTCCTGGCCACGCTCGTCGGCAGCCTCGCTCAGCGCGTCGATGCGCTCGAAGAACCGGGACAGCGTCAAGCCACCACCGACACCGTCGTGCAGCCGCTCGCTGCAATGGCGCTGCCAGCGCTCGGCCTGCTGCGCGTCCAGCGTGGCGCTGAAGTTGCGCGCGCGGTAGCGGAACAGCAGTTCGGCCAGCCGGCTGTCTGCAAACACCGGCGGCTTGCTGGCGAGTTGGGCGCCGAGTTGTTCCCCCGTCAAACCGCGCAGCCGCTCCAGGATCCGGCGGTCGGCCGGCGCGATGAATCCGCCGTAGAGGTCCTCGTCGACATCGGGCGTGCCCGCGGGCGCCGGGCGCTCGAACACCTGGCGCCAGGGCAGCGCCTCCAGCGCCCGGGTGTTGGACGACGCCCAGGCGGCATGCGCCAGCCCGGCCGCGATGTCCAGGCCCCAGCGCTCGGCCATCGCCGGTGACAGCGTCTTCAGGTTGCCGATCACCACCGGGCTCTTGTTGATGTGGATGGTCTTGACCGGCAACCTGGCCAGGCCTTCGGGCAGGTCCTCGGCCTTGGAAAACATCCGCTGGCGCAGCGTGTCGGCGTCCAGCGCCAGCAACTCGGCGGGGTCGTGCGCCAGGTCCCAGACGATCAACTCGTTCTTGTTGGTCGGGTGCACGGCCAGCGGCCAGACCAGGGCGATACAGCCGCGCTCGGCCGGGTACATGCCCGAGATGTGCAGCAGCGGGCGCCTGGCGTCCCCCAGCGGCCCGATCTCCTGCCACACCGCCTCTTTCTTGCGCAGCTTGAGGCAGAAATCCCACAGCCGGGGTTGGGCATCACGCACCCGCCTGGCCAGCGCCAGCGTGGCGCGCACGTCGCTCAGCGCGTCGTGGGCGGCCTCATGGGCCACGCCGTTGGCGGCGGTCAGGTGCTCGAGCTTGAACGAGGGCCGGCCTGGCGCCCCGTCCGGCCCCGCCGGATGGCGCGGCCACTCGAGGCCTTCAGGCCGCAGCGCGTAGGCGCAGCGCACCACGTCCATCAAGTCCCAGCGGCCGCAATCGTTCTGCCATTCGCGGCCATAGGGGTCGATCAGGTTGCGCCAGAACAGGTGGCGCGTAACCTCGTCGTCGAAACGGATCGAGTTGTAGCCCACGCCCACCGTGCCGGGCTGGCCCAGCGCGGCCAGCACCTCGGCGGCGAACTGGTGCTCGGGCAAGCCGCGCGCCAGGCAGGTCTGCGGCGTGATGCCGGTGAGCAGGCAGCTCTCGGGGTCGGGCAGGCTGTCGGACGCGGGCTGGCAAAACAGCTCGACCGGGTCGCCAATCTCGTTGAGCGCGGCATCGGTGCGCAGGCCGGCAAACTGCGCCGGCCGGTCGCGGCGGGGCACCCGGCCGAAGGTTTCATAGTCGTGCCATAAGAAGTTGAAGTCGGTCATGCGAAGGGTCCGCTGGGGATGGGTACGGTTCGGCACGATACGCCAGAAGTGCCGCCGGCAGCGGCGCCAGGCCACCGCCTTACAGCGCCGGCGCCGGCCGCAGGTAGCTGGCGAAGCGCGGCACGCCGCCGGCGGTGTAACCGCGGTGGGTGAAGCTGATGCGCTGACCCACGGCCGGCGGGTGCTGGCGGTTGGCGTCGCTAAAACCCGTGCCAATCGCCAGCTCGACCCCGTCCTCGGTGCGCACCTGCAGCGCGCCGAGTTGGCCGGCGAAGCGGCCTTGCCCGGGCAGGTGCGCCAGCACCAGCGCCTCGGCATCGTGCAGCGGCTTGTGCTTCCACAGCCAGGGCCCGCGACCGGTGGCCTGCGGCGCGTCGGCCTGGTGCAGCACCAGGCCCTCGCCACCCGCAGCCACCACCGCGTCGAGTTGCTGCTGCAACGCCGCCCGGCTGGCCACCGCGCGCTGTTGCACGGCCTGCAGCGCAGCCCAGCCGGTCTGGGCGCACAGCGCCTGCAGCGCGGCGGCGCGGTCGGCAAACCTGCCACCGGCATCAGGCAGCTCGAAGACCTGGTAGCGCAGCGCGCGCCAGCTAGCCTCGTCGGGCTGCTGCTGGCGCACCGCGCCGGCCAGCGCCTCGAAGCGGCCGCGGCCCAGCCAGAGCTCGCCGTCCAGCGGCCGCGCCGGCAGCCGGGCGACAAACCAGGCCGGCGCGGCGATAGCTCGACCGCTGCGGAAGCGCAGGGTCTGGCCGTCCCACAGCGCGCGCACACCGTCGAACTTCTCGCTCACCAGGAAACCGGCCGGGTCGGCGTCGGCCGGCCATTCACGCGCCAGCAGCAGGCCGGGGCCGGGTCGGGCCCGCGCCAGGCCGGGCAGCAGCGCGGCCAGCCCGGCGCCGCACAGCGCACGCCGCGACAGGTTGAAACCGGGGGCGTGAATGGTCGGAAGGATCTGGGCGGTCGGGTGGGTCATGTCGGTCTCCGGCTGTGGAAGACCCCAGCGTATGCCGACTGCCTTTGCGCGGCGATCCCCCGCAGGAGCGGGCCGGGCACCATCCAAAGTGGGGTGCAGGCCCTCCCCCTTCGGAGGGGAGGGCCCGTCGGCTACTTCTTGCGCGTCGTCTTGGCGGCGACACTGCCCTGGGTCATCGCCTCGGACAAACCCATCAGCACGCCACTGACCAGCGCGGTATAGCTCTCGGCCAGGGTCTGCGCCGCACGCAGGCTGGCGGCGCGGGTCTCGCGCATCGCGCTGTGCATCTGCGCCACCTGGGCGCTCAGCTGCTCGGTCGCGCCGCTGGCCTTCAGGCCGGTCTGGGTGCCGCTCAAGTTGAGCTTTTCCAGCACTTGGGCCCAGGGCCCGGCCATCGGGTCGCCAGCCGCCGCTGCCGACTTCTTGACCGTGCCCAGCAGCGCGTCCTCGAACTTGTCCATCTCGGACAGCGCTTTCTTGAGCTGGGTCTCGCGCAGGTCGACGCCCTTGGCGACGAACTGCTGCAGCGCCACCCGGTTGGCCTCGACCGCCTTCAGCAAGGCGTCGTCCATGCCCGACACCGCGTTGTCGAGCAGCACCTCGGGGTCCAGGCTGCCGGTCAGCGGGTTCTTGGCCGCGCCGGCACTGGCGGCCTGGGCCACCGTGCCAAGCACGCTCTTGATGTTCTTCAGGCTCAGCTCGCGGCCTTGCAAGGCCCCCAACGTGGCGTTGAAGACGGTCGTGCGCAGTTGCGCAGTCTGTTGCGCGCTGGCGCTGGCGAACTGGTCTATCAGGGCTTGCTGGTCGATGCCGGACTTGATCATGCGGTCTCCTTGAGGGGTTTGAGTGGGGGCGAACGCAGAATGTGCCACGACTGAGCGCGATCCCGCTGACAAAACACTGCCCAACACGGCGTGGACCTGCCGGCTGCCGGGCACCGACCGGCCCAGGTTTACAAACCAGACCGCACAACGGCCGGCCTGCCGGCGCGAAAATGACGACTTGAACCGGAGATGCACGATGAAACTCGCCCGCCCAACCCTGACCGCGACCCTCGCTACCCTGACTGCCGCGATGCTGGCGCTGGCCCCGCTGCCGGCCGATGCCCAAGGCCGCCACGGCGGCTACCGCCATGGCGGTGGTGCTTACGGCCATGGCTACTGGGGTCCGGGCCCGTTCTGGGGCGGCGTGGGCCTGGGGTTGGGCATAGGCCTGGGCAGCTACTACTACGGGGCGCCGGGCTACCCGGTCTACCCGGGCTATGTGCTGGTCGAACCGCCGCCGGTCTACTACCCCGTCCCGGCGCCGCCGACCCCGCCTGCCGCAGCAGCCGCACCAACGACTGCACCGGCGGCGCTGACGTCCACCGAGCCGGTGATCTACCCGCGCAACGGCCAGAGCCCGGCGCAAACCGAAGCCGATCGCCAGGCGTGCAACCGCTGGGCCACCACCCAGCAAGCGGCGATGGCTGACGCCAGCGTCTTCAACCGCGCCACCGCCGCCTGCATGGACGGGCGCGGCTACACGCTGCGCTGACCGCCGCGCTGGCGACGGTCAGCCCGCACGTCAGTAGTGGATGGCGCGCGGCGCGCCGCCGCCCGCGGCGATCGCGTCGCCGTTGATCGCGCGCGAGCGCGGCGAGCAGAGGAACACCACCACGTCGGCCACCTCGGCGGCATCGACCAGGTGGTGGATGGAATTGCCGGCCGCCATCTGCGCCTCCACCGCCTCGGTCGACACGCCCTGAGCCGCGGCGCGGGCAGCCACCAGCGGCGCGGTGCGCTCGGTGCGGGTCAGACCGGGGTGCACCACCGTGACCTGGATGCCGGCCGGGCCGAGTTCATCGGCCAGGTTCTTGGTCAGCGCGGCCACCGCCACATTGCGCATGCTGCCCACCGCGTTGCCGGTCTGGCGCGCCGCCAGGCCGCTGACGTTGACGATGCGGCCCCAGCCCGACGCCCGCATGCCAGGCGCGACCTCGCGCGCGCAGCGCAGGTAGCCCATCACCTTGGTGTCCATCTCGGCGTGGAAGAAATCGCCGCTGATGTCGGCCAGCTGCGGCGGCCCGGCAAAGCCGGCCGGCTCGGCCGCAGCGTTGACCAGGATGTCTATAGGCCCGCCGAGCAGCCGAGCCGCCTCGGCCACCGCCGAGCGCACCTGGTCGTCGAGGGTGGTGTCGGCCGCAACGCCGGCCACCGTGCGGCCGGTCTCGCTAGCGATCTCGGCGGCGGCCGCGGTCAGCGCCTGCGCATTGCGCGCCAGCAGCACGACGTCGGCGCCCTCCAGCGCCAGTCCGCGCGCGATGGCCTTGCCTATGCCGCGGCTGCCGCCGGTGACGATCGCGCGCTTGCCCTTGAGTTGAAGATCCATGCTGTTCTTTCGAGGTGAGGTTCTGGATTGACGGAGAGGTGTCAGCGCGGGCGCGCTGCAAGGCAAGGATTCAGCGAACCCACAGTCTGGCCAGGCTGGCCGCCGCCGCCAAGGCGGCGAACCCGGAGCCCAGCGCCAGCGCCCAGGTCGACCCGTTCGCCACATGGGCGCCGGCCAGACCGAAACACAGTGCGACCAGCGCCGCGCCGACGGCCTGGCCGGTCAAGCGGGCGACTGCGATCATGCCGCTGGCGCCACCGCTGCGCTCGGGCGGCGCCGCGGACATCAGCGCGCGCAGGTTGGGCGACTGGAAGCCCCCGAAGCCGGCGCCGCAGACGGCCATGCGCCAGGCGATGTCGACCACGCTGGCGTCGGCCGGCAGCCAGGCCAGCGAGGCCATGCCGGCGCTCAGCACCGCCAGGCCTATGCCGCCCAGCAGCCCCGGCGGGTAGCGGTCGGACAGCCGGCCGGCGATGGGCGCGGCCAGCGCGACGACGATGGGCCAGGGCGTCAGCAGGAAGCCGGTGGCGACGGCGTCGCGGTGCAGCACGCTCTGAAAGTAGAAGGGCAGCGACACAAAAGCCAGGCCCTGGGCCGCGAACGAGGCCAGCGCGGTGCCGGTGGACAGCGCGAACATCGGCCGGCGCAGCAGGTCGACCGGCAGCATCGGCGCCGGGTGGCCGGCCTGGCGCCGCAGCAGCAGCCCGCCACAGACCCCCGTCACCGCCAGCGGCAGCACCACCCAAGGCCAGGGCTCGCGCTGCGCGGCGTTGCCCAGCGCCAGGATCAGCGCGGCGAAGGTGGCGGTCGTCAGCAACGCGGTCAGCGGGTCGAAACCATGGCCGGAGCGCCCGCTGCGCGGCAGCGCCGGCAGGGCGAAGGCGAAGGCCAGCAAGCCCAGCGGCAGGTTGATCGCAAACAAGGCCTGCCAGTGGCCCAGGCTCAACACCAGCGACGCCACCGTGGGCCCGAGCGCGAACGAGGCCCCCACCACCAGCGCGTTCAGACCGACGCCCCGGCCCAGGCGGGCCGCCGGGTAGATACGGCGGATCAGCGCGATGTTGACACTCATCATCGCCCCGGCGCCTATGCCTTGCAGCACGCGCGCCGCCGTCAGCGCGGCCAGGCTGCCGGCCAGCGCGCAGGCCAGCGACGCGGCGGTGAACAGCGCCAGTCCGACCAGGTGGATGCGGCGCGGCCCCAGCCGGTCGCCCAGCGCGGCAAAGGGCAGCAGCGTGGCCACCACCGCCAACTGGTAGGCGGTGATGACCCAGATCGACGCCGCCGGCGCCGCGCGCAGGTCGGCGGCAATCACCGGCAGCACGGTGTTGGCGATCGAGGTGTCGAGCGAGGCCAGCGCCACCCCCATCAGCACCGCCACCAGGGCCAGTCGGTCGATGGGGGCCGCGGCCGCGTCAGTCGCGAACGCGGCGGCAGGTGGCGCAGCCCGGGCGGCGCCCGCGGGGTCGACCGAGGCCATCGCTCAGGCCGTAGGCGCGCTGCGCAGCGGTATTTGAGGCCCGGCGCCGACGCGCCTGACCCGCCACAGCAGGAACAGCGCCACCGACAGGTTCAAGGCATTCCACAGCACGCCGTTGACGAAGGCCGCGTGGTAGCTGCCGGTCAGGTCGAACACCTTGCCGCTCATCCAGCCGCCCAGCGCCATGCCGAACAGCGTGCACATGATCACCGTGCCGACCCGGGCACCGGCCTCGGCCGGCGGAAAGTGCTCGCGCACGATGATGGCGTAGCTCGGCACGAGGCCGCCCTGGAACAGGCCGAACATCGCCGAAATCAGGTACAGCGACAGCAGGCCGTCGAAGGGGATGAACAGCAGCAGCGCCACACCCTGCAGGAACGAACCCAGCAGCAGCGTGCGCACACCGCCTATGCGGTCGCAGATCGCGCCCGAGACCAGCCTGCTGACGATGCCGCAGGCCAGCATCAGGCTCAGCATCTCGGCGCCGCGCGCCGCTCCGAAGCCCAGGTCGCCGCAATAGGCCACGATGTGCACCTGCGGCATCGCCATCGCGACGCAGCAGGCGGTGCCGGCCACGCACAGCAGCGCCTGGGCCTGGCCCAGGCTCAGGCCGAAGGGCCGGCTAGACGGCACCGGCCCGCCGACCCGCACCGGCGCGGTCTGCGCCGCTGGCGACTTGCCGCGCATCGCCAGCGCCAGCAACACCATGCTGACGAAAGTGAATACCCCCAGCCCGGTATAGGTCTGCCGCCAGCCCAAGGTCTCGACGAATTGCTGCACCAGCGGCGGCCAGATCGCGCCCGCCAGGTAGTTGCCGCTGGCGCACACCGCCACCGCGATGCCGCGCCGCTTGACGAACCACAGCGAGGTGTCGGCCACCAGCGGCACGAAGGTGGCGCTGCTGCCGAACAGGCCGATCAGCAGGCCCTGAACGACTGCGAAGCCGGTGATGCTGCCGACGAAGCCGCAGGCGACAAAGCCCAGGCCCAGGCTGGCCGCACCGATCAGGATCACCGGCACGATGCCGAAGCGATCGGCCAGTTTGCCCATCAGCACGCAACCGAAGCCGAAGCCGATCATCAGCAGCGTGTAGGGCAGCGAGGCCTGGGCCCGGGTGACGCCGAATTCTGCCTGCACCGCCGGCAGCATGACCGAGACGACATACATGCCGGCCGAGCCTATGGTCATCAGCAGCAGGGTGATGCCCAGGCGGAACCAGGCCTGGGGGGAGTCGGGGCGGGCTTGAACGGTCATCGCGCCATTGTCGGGGGCCGGCGTGCCGCGCGACAGTGCCGTCAACCCGCCCCGGTGGCGATGCTGGCCGACTGGCGCCAGATCCCCGGCGTCAAGACTCACCCACCCGCTTCCGGCTGCCCATGCCGCCCGGCGCCAGCCGCGAAGCGCGCCGCGCCGGCCAGGCCTTCGGCCTGCAACGCGGCATAGCCACCGGCCCCCTCGTGCTGCAGCGCCTGGTCCAGCGGCCAGTCCCACTGCGCCAGCGCCGAGGCCCGGTCGGCCTGCAGGCAGGCTTGCGGAAAGGCGGCGATCTGCCGCGCCAGCGCCTGCGCCTCGGCCAACGCCAGGCCGTCGTCGACCACGCGGTTGACCAGCCCGAAGGCCAGCGCCTCGTCGGCCGCCACCGCCCGGCCGGTCAGGATCAGGTCCAGCGCCCTGGCCTGGCCGATCAAGCGCGGCAAGCGCACCGTGCCGCCGTCGATCAGCGGCACGCCCCAGCGCCGGCAGAAGACCCCGAACACCGCGCTGCGGCCGGCCACCCGCAGGTCGCACATCAGCGCCAGTTCCAGCCCGCCGGCCACCGCATGGCCTTCGACCGCCGCGATCACCGGTTTGCGCAACCGCATCCGCGTCGGCCCCATCGGCCCGGCGCCGCTGCCGTCGGCCACGACCCGGTTGCGCCGCGCCGGGTCGGCCACGGCGCCCAGGTCGGCGCCGGCACAGAACTGACCGCCGCCGCCCGTCAACACCGCCACCCGCAGTGCCGGGTCGGCCTCGAAGGCCGCGAAAGCCGCACGCAGCGCGTCGGCGGTCGGACCGTCCACCGCGTTGCGCTGCGCCGGGCGGTACAGCGTGATGGTCGCGACGGGCCCGTCGGTGTCGGTACGCACGGCTTCCATGGTCATGGTCGGGGGTCCTGGGCAAGGTGGAGGGGGTTGGGACGGCTTGCAGCGGGCGTGAGTGTGCACCGGTGGGGACGCCACGCTGGTAATCTGGCGGTCAAACGACAGGAATAGACAGGAATCCCATGTTCACCGGCATTGTTCAAGGCGTGGCCAGCGTGGCCGCCATCACCGACCGCCCCGGGCTGCGCAGCTTCGAGCTCGCGATGCCGCCGGGTTTCGACAGCGGCCTGGAGATAGGCGCCAGCGTGGCCTGCGACGGCGTGTGCCTGACCGTCACCGCCCTGCCCGGCCCCGGCCGAGCGCGCTTCGACGTGATGCAGCAGAGTCTGGGGCTGACCTCGCTGGGAGCCCTGGCCCCAGGCAGCCGGCTCAACGTCGAGCGCGCCGCGCGCGACGGCGCCGAGATCGGCGGCCACCCGATCAGCGGCCATGTCGATTGCCAGGGCACGCTGGTCTCGCTGCGCCAGCCCGAGAACAACCATGTGCTGCGCATCGCCGTGCCGGCCAGCCACATGCGCTATGTGTTCGCCAAGGGCTATATCGCGATCAACGGCGCCAGCCTGACGGTGGCCGAAGCGGACCGGCGTGCACACTGGTTCGAGGTCTGGCTGATCCCCGAGACGCTGCGCATGACGACATTCGGCGACAAGCGCGAGGGCGATGCACTGAACATCGAGATCGAGCGCAGCACCCAGGTGCTGGTCGACACCGTGCGCGATGCGCTGGATGAGCGCCTGGGGCCCTTGCTGCCGGCGCTGGAGGCCTTGCTGGCCCAGCAGGGCAGCGCCATCGACGACCTGGGTGCTGCGCTGACGCTGCCGCACCGCTGACCGACCGATCGCCATCGGTCGGCGCTGGTGGGCGCGTCCTGCGCCTTGGCGCAACGACGCAGTGACGGCACCGACAGCGCCGCCGGCCCGCGTCAGATCACCGCTTGCTCGGTGAACGGTTGTTGCGTGCGCAGCCGCTGGCAACCCAGCGCCGACAGGTCCAGGCTCTGGAAGCGGCCGTGCAACAGCCACTCGGCCACGCCGCGGCCGGCCGCCGGCGCGTGCTGCAGGCCATGGCCCGAGAAGCCGTTGCACAACAGCAGATTGGGGCAATCGGGGTGCGCACCGATCAGCGCGTTGTGGTCGAGCGGATGCACCTCGTAATAGCCGGCCCAGGCGTGGCTGACGCGCAAGGCCTCGAACGCCGGAACGCGGTTGGCCAGCACCGGCCAGACCCGGCGCTCGAACTGCGCCAGGTCGGGTGCGTCCAGCGGCAGGTCGTCGGGGTCGGCGTCGCCCTCGCCCGGCGACCAGCCGGCGATGAAGCCCAGTCCCTCGCTGCGAAACCAGACCCCCGCCGGATCGACCACCAGCGGTAGGCGGGGCAGGGGCGTCGGGCAGCGCAGCGCGAACACGGTGCGCCGGCGCGCGTGCACCGGCAGGTCCAGCCCGGCCAGCCGGCCGACCGCGCCGGCCCAGGGACCGGCGGCGTTGACGAAGGCATCGGCTTCGACCCGCTGGCCGTCATCCAGGCCGGCGGCCAGCAAGCGGTCGCCCTGGCACGTCAGCGCCACCACGCGGGCCTGGCGCCAGCGTGCGCCCAGCGACCGCGCCTTGTGCGCCAGCGCGCGTGCCCAGGCCTCGCCGTCGAACCAGCCCTCGCCAGCCCCGCCCAGGCTGGTCAGCTCCAGGTCGTCGGTACGCAGCCAGGCAAAGCGCTCAGCGGCCTCGGCCGGTGTCAGCAGCGTCACGTCGACCGCCTGGGCGCGCTGCACCGCATGGTTGGCGCGCAGCACCGGGGCGCCGGCCGCGGTGGCGCAGAACAGGTAGGCGCCGGGCACGAAATCCAGCCGCACCGGCGCGCCGTCCACGCCCAGCCAGTCGTCGGCGTTGGCCAGCACCTCGTGCCCGAAGCGCGACATCTGCACATTGACCGCGTTGCTGAACTGCTGCCGGATCGAGCCGGCCGACCGTGCCGACGAGGCTTGCCGCAGGCTGGGGTCGGGCTCGATCACCTCGACATCCACCGCCGCCCCGCCCAGGCGCTTGAGAAACAGCGCCACCGCCGAGCCGATGGCGCCGCCGCCGATCACGACGACCCTCATGGTCGCGCTGCGGTGGCTTGCCCATGCGGTGCGCAGGCCGGCACCACGGGGCGGCGCGCGCGGGCGCTCAGCATCCGGCAAAGCGCGGCGGGCGCTTCTCGGCAAAGGCCGCCTTGCCTTCCTGCAAGTCGGCGCTGGCCGCACACAGCGCCTCGCGCTGGCGCAATGCCGCGAGGTGGAACTCGCCGCGGGCGATCTCGTTGAGCGAGGCCTTCATGCCGCGCAGCGCCAGAGGCGCACCGGCGGCCAGCGCGTCGGCGATGGCCTGCACCTCGGCGTCGAGCTGGTCGGGCGCGACGAGCCGGTCGAGGTAGCCCAGCGCCAGCAGTTCGGCCGCCGGCACGCTCTCGGCCAGCAGGAACAGCCGCTTGGCGGTGGCCAGCCCCAGCCGCGACACATAGCGCCGCAAGCCGTTGGGGTAGTAATGCAGGCCGAGCCGGGCCGCCGGCATGCGCAAGTCCATCGTGCTGACCCCGACCCGGAAGTCGCAGGCCAGCGCCAGGTCGGTGGCGCCGCCGTGGACGCTGCCGTTGAGGCGGCAGACCGTGGGCAAGGCCAGGGCTTCGAGCGCGTCCACGGTCTGCTCGAACAAAGCGGGACCGGCACTGGCGGCGTTGGCTGCGCCGTCGAACTCGCCGATGTGGAAGCCCGAGCAGAAGGTCCGCCCGCTGCCGGTCAGCACCAGCAGTTTCACCGCCGGGTCGGCCGCCAGCGCCGCAAAGTGGCGCTGCAAGGCCAGCAGGTCTTCCAGATGCAGGCGGTTGTGGTGGGCCGGGCGGTTCAGCGTCAGGGTGGCGCGGCCGTCGTGCAATTGCAGCAGGGGCGGGCCGGGAGTAGGGCTGGGGTTCATGGTCCGCAAGTATGCGGGGTGGCCAGACCTCCGAGGGTTGCCGCGCTGCCAACGCGGCAAGTTCCATGATTCGATCCGACGCTGCAGGCCGGCCAGCAAACCTGGCTGGATTACACCCTGGAGGCATTCACCGTGATCGACAACCGAGTCGCACCGGTCTCGCCGCTCTACCTGCTGGAGCGCGTCGAGCCGGGCATCGTGCACCTGGACAACAGGCGCCATGTGATCGGCATGAACGACTACGCCCGGCGCGTGCTGCCGGTCGAGCAGAAGCTGCCGTTCGACAAGATGGTGCTCGAATTCCACCCTGAACGCTCGCGGCCCAAGGTGGAGTTCCTGCTCGACCAGGCCGCGCAATGCCCGGTGGCAGCGCCGCCGCCGATGACGATGATCATCAACATCCCCGAGCGGGTGCTGCTGATCAAGGTTTCGCGCACCAGCGATGCGGCACTGCAGCCCACTGGTTATGTGCTGGTGTTCTACGACATCACGAACGTGGTGGCGTCGAGCGAAGAGACCCAGCCAAGCCGCAGCGACGCCAGGCGCCGCTTGCTGAAGACCTGTATCGCCTTCAGCGCTCCGCACAGGTAGCCGGCCGGGTTGCGCTCTCGGCGGGCAGTCTGGATGCCGTAGCGGCCTCGCTACCCACGAACTGGGCCTTGATCGGCCTGTCAACAACCGGCCGGCCAGGCGCAGTTCCACCAGGTCACCACTCGCCGACCTTGGAAGCGTGGAACTCTCGGGCCACCGCCTCGAAGTTCGTCGCGTTGGCGTTCGTCTTGAACAGCTTGTCGGCCTTGCGCTGCTGCACCGGGTTCGTGCCGGCAGCCCGGACCTTGCGGGCTTCGTCGCGCGCCGCCCTTGCCTCCTTGAGGCGTCACATCCGGGTAGCTGCCCAGCGCCAGCCGGGATTCCTTGCCGTCGGGGTAGAACTTCCAGAATCAGCGCTTCGACCCGGCAGGAGAAACCTCGAGGTACAGCCCACGGCCATCAGTCAGTCGAGCGCGAACCTCGCCCTCGGGACAGGTGGCGTTCTTGCAGTCTGGATTGGTCAGCACGGCGGCCTTTCTAGGTGTCCCGGTCTGGGTGAACCGGGGAAAGTTCCCCGCTTCTACCCCGGAATCCCGGTCCGTTCCCCGGTTTGCCGTGCGCTGTACAGCCCCGTCATGCGCCAACGTGACAAGAAAAAAGCCCCTGAGTGATTGATTCACCCAGGGGCTTGCTTCGTTGTGCGTCAACCTGACTGCCTGTAATGGCGTCCCCTAGGGGATTCGAACCCCTGTAATCACCGTGAAAGGGTGGTGTCCTAGGCCTCTAGACGAAGGGGACTTTGATCTACATCGACTTGAACAGCGCCACCGCGAGTTTCAGAAAAAAACTTCCGAATAATCAATGGTGGAGGTAAACGGGATCGAACCGATGACCTCTTGCATGCCATGCAAGCGCTCTCCCAGCTGAGCTATACCCCCGTTGAGCAGACGCTGACGACTTGCTGTCAGTGCCCAATCAATTGCTGTTCAAGCGAGTCCACGACTATAGCATGACTTTCACAGATGCCGCAAGCGCTCAAGCACAATTTGACGCTCGAACAAGGCCACCACCGCATCGACCGACGGCGTCTGCACGCGGCCGCACAGCAGCAGGCGCAGCGGCATCGCCAGTTGCGGCATCTTCAGCTTGTGTTCGGCCAGCACCGCCTTGAGCGCGGCGGCGATCGCCGCCTTGTCCCAGTCGCAGCCGGCCAGCCTGTCGCGCAAGGCCACCAGCGCCGGGCGGACCGCATCGGTCAGCAAGGCGGCCAGTTCGTCGGCCGGCGGCACCACCGGCACGAAGTGCATCGCCAGCCAGTCGGCCAGTTCCACCGTGGTGCTGCAGCGGTCCTTGTAGAGCGCGCACATCGCGACCAGGCGCTCGTCGGCCGCCACCCCGACGCCACGGCTGGCCAGTTGCGCCGCGACCAGGCCGGCGAGGCGGCCGTCATCGGCCAGCTTCAGGTGTTGGGCGTTGACCCAGGCCAGCTTGACCGGATCCCACTGTGCCGGGCTCTTGGCCAGGTGGCTTCCGTCGAACCACTTCACCATCTGCGCCGCGCTGAACAACTCCTCGTCGCCATGGCTCCAGCCCAGGCGCGCCAGGTAGTTGAGCATGGACTCGGGCAGGTAGCCGGCGTCCTGGTAGGCGGTGACGCTGACCGCCCCGCGCCGCTTGGACAGCTTCTGGCCATCGTCGCCCAGGATGATCGGGCAGTGGCCGAATCGCGGCAGCGGCGCCCCCAGCGCATGGAAGATGTTGATCTGCCAGGGCGTGTTGTTGATGTGCTCGTCACCGCGGAAGACATGGCTGATCGCCATGTCCCAGTCGTCGACCACGACGGCGAAGTTGTAGGTCGGCACACCGTCGGGACGCAGGATGATCAGGTCGTCGATCTCGTGGTTGGAGATGCTGATGCTGCCCTTGACCAGATCGTCCCAGGTGACGATGCCGTCGACCGGGTTGGCGAAACGCACCACCGGCTTGACGCCGGCCGGCGGCGACGGCAGGGTCTTGCCCCGCGACGGGCGCCAGCGGCCGTCGTAATGGGTCTTGACGCCGCGCTCGCGCTGGGCTTCGCGCATCGCGTCAAGCTCCTCGGGGGTGCACCAGCAGCGGTAGGCGGTGCCGGCGGCCAGCATCTGCTCGACCACCGCGTGATAGCGGTCCAGGCGCTGCATCTGGTAGATCGGGCCTTCGTCGCAGTCCAGCCCCAGCCACTGCATCGCGGCCAGGATCTGATCGACCGAATCCTGGGTCGAGCGCGCGACATCGGTGTCCTCGATGCGCAGCACGAACTGGCCGCCGAAATGGCGCGCATAGGCCCAGGAGTAGAGCGCGGTGCGCGCCGTGCCCAGGTGCAGGAAGCCGGTCGGCGACGGGGCGATGCGGGTGCGGACCGGCGTGATGCCGGGGATGGCAGGGGCGGGCTTGTCTGGGTTCATCACAGTGTGGCCAGGCCGCGTTGCAGATCGGCCTTCAGGTCTTCGACATCGTCCAGCCCCACGGCCACGCGGATCAGTCCCTGCGTGATGCCGGCAGCGTGACGCTGGTCTTCGGTCAGCCGGCCATGCGAGGTGCTGGCCGGGTGGGTGATGGTGGTCTTGGTGTCGCCCAGGTTGGCGGTGATCGAGCAGACCTGGGTGTGGTCGATCACGGCGAAGGCCCGGGCCCGGGCATCGCTCGCGGCGCCGACCGGGTTGGCCGCCGCCCCGCCGCGCACGACGAAGCTCAGCACCGCCCCGCCCATCCCGCCCTGCTGGGCCATCGCCAGCGCGTGCTGCGGGTGCGAGGCCAGGCCAGGGTAGTAGACCCGCGCCACCGCGGGCTGGGCTTCCAGCCAAGCAGCCAGTTGCAGCGCGCGGGCGCTCTGCTCGCGCATCCGGATCGACAGCGTCTCCATGCCCTTTAGCACGACCCAGGCGTTGAACGGCGACAGGCTCATGCCACAGCTGCGCATCACCGGCACGAACTTCTGCTCGACCAGCTCGGCCGCGCCGCAGATCGCCCCGGCGATCACCCGGCCCTGGCCGTCCAGGTACTTGGTGCCCGAGTGGATGATGAAATCGGCGCCGTAGTCCACTGGCCGCTGCAGCGCGGGCGAGCAGAAGCAGTTGTCGACCGCCAGCCAGGCGCCATGGGCATGGGCCACGGCGGTCAGCGCGCGGATGTCACAGACTTCGGTCAGCGGGTTGGTGGGCGACTCGGCAAACAGCAGCCGGGTGTTGGGGCGGATCGCCGCCTGCCACTCGGCCACGTCGGTCTGAGAGACGAAGCTGCTCTGCACGCCGAACTTGCTGAACTCGCCCTGCAGCAGCCGGATCGTCGAGCCGAACACGCTCTGCGAGCAGACGATGTGGTCGCCGGCCTTGAGCAAGCCCATCACCAGCAGCAGGATCGCGGCCATGCCGCTGGACGTGGCGATGCAGCCGCTGGTGCCTTCCAGCGCCGCCAGCCGGCGCTCCATCATCATCACCGTCGGGTTGGAGAAGCGGCTGTAGGTGAAGGCTTCTTCCTCGTTGGCGAAGCGCGCAGCGGCGGTGGCCGCGTCGGGCTGGACGAAACTGCTGGTCAGGAACAGCGCCTCGCTGTTCTCACCCCAGGCGGTGCGCGGCAGGCCCTCGCGCACCGCCAGGGTGTCGGGCCGGGCGTCGGCAGGCAAGCGAACGCGCGGGATCTTCTTCGGATCGTTGGTGGGGGTGTCGGGTTTCATCATGCGTCGGCCCGGCTTTGCAGCGTCAGGCGGGTTCGGTCGTTGCTGCCTTCGTCGCGCTGGCGCGCCTCGGTGCGCTGGCTTTCGATGGCCTGGAAATCGGCGACGCTGATGTCGCCGGTGATGTAGTGGCCGTCGAAACAGCTGGCCTCGAAGCCCTGGATCGCCGGGTTGAGCGCACCCACCACCCGCTTCATCACCTCGACGTCCTGGTAGATCAGCGCATCGGCGCCGATGAACTGGCGGATCTCCTCCTGCGTGCGGCCATGGGCGATCAGTTCCTCGGGCGTGGGCATGTCGATGCCATAGACATTGGGGTAGCGCACCGGCGGCGCGGCCGATGCCATGTAGACGCGGCGCGCGCCGGCCTCGCGCGCCATCTGCACGATCTCCTTGCTGGTGGTGCCGCGCACGATCGAGTCGTCGACCAGCAGCACGTTGCGGCCCTTGAACTCGACGCCGATGGCGTTGAGCTTCTGGCGCACGCTCTTCTTGCGCGCCTGCTGGCCCGGCATGATGAAGGTGCGGCCGACATAGCGGTTCTTGACGAAGCCTTCGCGGTAGGGCTTGCCTATCTTCTGCGCCAGTTGCATCGCCGACGGCCGGCTCGATTCCGGGATCGGGATCACCACGTCGATGTCGCCCGGAGGCATCGTGCTGATCACGCGCTGGGCCAGGCTCTCGCCCAGGTTGAGCCGCGCCTGGTAGACCGAGATGCCGTCGATCACCGAGTCGGGCCGCGCCAGGTAGACGAACTCGAACATGCAGGGGTGTAGCGACGGCGCCTCGGCGCATTGCTGGCTGTGCAGCCGGCCGTCCAGGTCGACGAAGATCGCCTCGCCGGGCGCCACGTCGCGCACCACCTGGTGGCCGGTGCCTTCCAGGGCCACCGTCTCGCTGGCCAGCATCACCGTCTTGCCACCGCCCTCGGCGGCTGGCAGGTCGGCCTCGCCGTAGACCAGCGGGCGGATGCCGTAGGGGTCGCGAAAAGCCAGCAGGCCATAGCCGGCGATCAGCGCGATCACCGCGTACGACCCCCGGATGCGCTTGTGAACCGCGGCCACGGCGCGGAACACCAGTTCAGGCGTCAGCAACACGTCGCGCCCGGCCAGTTCCATCTCATGCGCCAGCACGTTGATCAGCACCTCGGTGTCGCTGCCGGTGTTGATGTGACGCCGGTCGACGTCGAACAATTCCTTCTTCAGCACGTGGGCGTTGGTCAGGTTGCCGTTGTGCACCAGCACGATGCCGTAGGGCGCGTTGACGTAGAAGGGCTGGGCCTCTTCCTCGTTGAAGGCGTTGCCCGCCGTCGGGTAGCGAACCTGGCCCAGGCCGACGGAGCCCGGCAGCGCCCGCATGTTGCGGGTGCGGAACACGTCCTTGACCATGCCGCGGGCCTTGTGCATGAAGCACTGCGTGCCCTGCATGGTGACGATGCCGGCCGCATCCTGACCACGGTGCTGCAGCAGCAGCAGCGCGTCGTAGATCAGTTGGTTGACCGGCGATTTGGAGATCACGCCAACGATGCCGCACATGGTGGGGGAGCCCTGGAAACGAGAAGAAAGGTCAGGCCGGCGGAAACTTGCGGGCCCGTCAAGCCGGGAGGTGGCGAGCCACCTCGTACGGCAACATGGGTTTGATGCCCTGCAGCGCCAGGCTCAGCCAGACCGCCGCGTGTGAGTCCTGCCAGGGCTGGGAGCGTGCTGCCGGCGTGAAGGCCACCGCGGTGGCCAGCGCCAGCAACAGCATGCCGCCCCGCAGCAAGCCGAAGCCCGCACCCAGCATCCGGTCGATCAGCGTCAGCGGCGTGGCGTGCAGGCCCAGGCGGACCAGCCGCGCCAGCAGCGACCAGGTGATCAGCACGGCCACGAAGGCCGCGACAAAGGCGACCCCGGCCTGCAGCGCCGAGCCCGGCACACCGACCGGCACATGGGCCAGCAGGCGCGGCGACACGACCTGGGCCGCCACATAGGCGACCACCCAGCCGACCAGCGACATCAGTTCGAACACCAGGCCGCGCGCCAGCCCGATCAGCACCGACAGGCCCAGCAGCCCCAGCAGCGCCCAATCGACCCAGCCCAGGTTGGCGGCAGCACTCACAACGTCAGGATCGCCACCGGCAGGCCGGCAGCCTTGAGGCGCGCCGCTGCCTTGTCGGCTTCGGCCCTTGTGGTAAACGGCCCGACCCGCACGCGGGTGCGCTTGACGCCGTCGGACTCCACCACCTGGGTGTAGGTCTTCAGGCCGAGCCTCTCCACCTTCTGGCGCGCCTCGGCCAGCCTGGCGGCGTCACCGTAAGCCCCCACCTGCACCACGGTCCGGGCGACCGGTGTCGGGGCTGAAGCCTGACCATCGAGCAAGGCGCGGACACGGGCACCGTCATCGACCGCCGGTTTGGCCAAGGCGGGCCGGGACGGCGCGGCCACCGGCGCGGCAGGCAGCGTCGCTGGCCGCGGTACGGGCACGGGTGCAGTGCCAGACGAGGCCAGTTCGCGCCCCTGGTCGGCCGCCTGTTCAACGATTTCCACGGGCAGCGTGGCAGCACCCGCAGGCCCTGACGCAGTTGGCGCCTGCGACGCCGACGCCTCGACGGGCGAGGCGGCAGGGACCGACGTCAACGGCAGCGAGGCCGGTGGCAGTTGCAGCGGCGGCAAGCCGTCCTTGCGCGGGATCTCGATCGGGATATCGACCGCCACCGGTCGGGGCTGGGTTTCGAAAAGCAACGGAAATCCTACGATGCCCACGCCCAACAACACGGTCGCGCCGATCAGCCGGCGCCGGGCACGGGTGCGCGCGGCGGCCACGGCGTCAGGCTCGGCCGGGACTTGCGCCTCGGCAGCGGGCTTGGACTTGCGCTGAAAGTAGGACAGCAGACCCATGCGGGATGACAGGCGTGGGTTGGGGACGCAGCCGGGTTGGAGGAGGGAGTTGGCGCCTGTTGCACTGGCGCCGCAGCCGGATCGGGCCGAGTCGTTAGGTCAGATGCCGGGCCGACAGACGGGGCAGTCCGTCTTTCAACACGCCCCCCACGGTGTAGAACGAACCGAAGACCACGATTCTATCAGCCGGGTCTGCGCTGCCGGCCGCCGCGCGCAAGGCCGATTCGGGGCTGGCGTGCAGCGCGGTGGTGATCGCCCGCGAGCCGCTGGCAGCCCGCACTGCCGTCGCCAGATCGGCGGCGCTGGCCGCGCGCGCCAGCGGCAGGTCGGTCAGGTGCCAATGGTCGACCAGGGGCGCGATATGCGGCAACAGCGCGGCCAGGTCCTTGTCGCGCATCGCGCCGAACACCGCGTGGGTCTGCGGAAAATAACCCATCTGGTCGAGGTTGTTGGCCAGCGCGGCCACCGCCTGCGGGTTGTGCGCCACGTCCAGCACCAGCGTGGGCTGGCCGGGCACGATCTGGAAGCGGCCGGGCAGTTCGACCATGGCCAGGCCGTTGCGCACGGCCTGGGCGTTGATCGGCAACCGGTCGCGCAGTGCCTCGAACACCGCCAGCACGCCGGCCGCGTTGAGCAACTGGTTGGCGCCGCGCAGCGCCGGGTAGGCCAGGCCGTTGAAGCGCTGCGCCCTGCCCCGCCAGGCCCATTGCTGTTTGTCGCCCTGGCAGTTGAAGTCGCGGCCCAGCCGCCACAGGTCGGCGCCCAGCGCATCGGCGCGGGCCTGCAGCGCGGCCGGTGGCTCGGGGTCGCTGACCACCACCGGCCTGCCGGGCCGCAGGATGCCGGCCTTCTCGCCCGCGATCGCCTCGCGGTCGGCGCCCAGGTATTCGGTGTGGTCGAGCGCGATGCTGGTGATCAACGCGCAGTCGGCATCGACCGCGTTGACCGCGTCGAGCCGGCCGCCCATGCCGACCTCCAGGATCACCAGATCGAGCGGCGCCTCGGACAGCGCCCGCATGATCGCCAGCGTGGTGAACTCGAACCAGGTCAGCGTGGTGTCGCCGCGCGCGGCCTCGACTGCGGCGAAATGCGGCAGCAAGGCGTCGGCGCCAACCATTTCACCGTTGATCCGGCAGCGCTCCTCGAAGTGCACCAGGTGCGGCTTGCTGTAGAGCCCGACCCGGTAACCGGCCTGCAGCGCCACCGCCTCGAGCATCGCGCAGGACGAGCCCTTGCCATTGGTGCCAGCCACGCTGACCACCGGCACGGCAAACCGCAGGCCGAGCCGGTCGCGCACGGCGGCCACCCGGTCCAGCGTCATGTCTATGGTCTTGGGGTGCAGCCGCTCGCAGTGGGCGAGCCAGTCGGGCAGGGTGGTGGGAGCAGTCATCGGTCTTTCAGAAACAAGACCGGGCCCCTGCGGGCCCGGTCGGTAGGGCCGGGGCGGCTTCAGGCCACAGCGTCAGCGCTCTGGCGCTGCAGCATCGCCAGCAACTGGGCGATCGTGGCGCGCAACTGCCGGCGATCGACGATCTGGTCGATCGCGCCCTTGCTGAGCAGGAATTCGGCGCGCTGGAAGCCCTCGGGCAGCTTTTCGCGCACCGTGTTCTCGATCACCCGCGGGCCGGCAAAACCGACCAGCGCGCGGGGCTCGGCGAGCACAACGTCGCCGACGAAGGCAAAGCTGGCCGACACCCCGCCCATCGTCGGGTCGCACAACACGCTGATGTAGGGCAGGCCTGCCTTGGCCAGCCGGGACAGCGCGGCATTGGTCTTGGCCATCTGGAACAGGCTGAACAGACCCTCCTGCATGCGCGCGCCACCGGTGGCGGTGAAGCAGACGAAAGGCACTTTCTGCTCCACCGCCGACTCGACACCGCGAACGAAACGCTCGCCGACCACCGAGCCCATCGAGCCGCCCATGAAGTCGAACTCGAAGCAGGCCACGACCAGGGGCACGCTCAGCACCGCACCGCCCATCACCACCAACGCGTCGGTCTCGCCGGTGGCTTCGAGCGCGTCCTTCAGCCGCTCGGTGTACTTGCGGCTGTCCTTGAACTTCAGCGGATCGACTGGCACCACCTCCTGGCCGATCTCGTAGCGGCCTTCGGCGTCGAGAAAGGCGTTCAGGCGCGCGCGCGCGCCGATGCGGTGGTGGTGGCTGCATTTCGGGCAGACGTTGACGTTGCGTGCCAGGTCGGTGTTGTAGAGCACCGTCTCGCAGGCCGGACACTTGATCCACAGGCCTTCCGGCACCGAGCGGCGCCCGGTGGGGTCGGTCTGCTGCATCTTGGGCGGCAGCAGTTTTTCAAGCCAGCTCATTGGAGCCCCTCGTCCGACGCCTGCGTCGCACGATCCCCCGGGGGGATGCGGGCCGGCTTGGGAGCGGCCCGGCGCTCGGCCCGTCCGCGCTGCATTGACAGAAATTTCATCGCTGGATCTCCTTCACTCAAAGCGCATCGAGCGCGCTGCGGATCTCGGCCATGAACGCCTGGCCCGCGGCCGCGGCGGTCTCGCGGGGCTCGGCGTGCAGGATCTGCACCAGCCGCGACCCGATCACCACCGCGTCCGACACCCGGGCCACGGCCTGGGCGGTCAATGCGTCACGAATGCCGAAGCCTACCCCAACCGGCACCTTGACATGGGCCCGGATGCGGGGCACGAAGGCGGCCACCGCGTCGGTGTCGAGGTGACCGGCGCCGGTCACGCCCTTGAGCGAGACGTAGTAGACATAGCCGCTGGCGATGCGGCCGACCTCGCGGATGCGCTGCTCGGTCGACGTGGGGGCGAGCAGGAAGATCAGGTCCAGGCCGGCGGCCTTCAGGTCGGCGGCGAAGACCTCGCATTCCTCGGGCGGGTAGTCGACCACCAACAGGCCGTCGACACCGGCGGTGGCCGCGTCGCGGATGAAACTGCCGGTGCCATGCTTCTGGTCATAGCGCTCGACCGGGTTGGCGTAGCCCATCAGCACCACCGGGGTGCTGGCATTGCCGGCGCGGAAGGCCCGGACATAGCCCAGCACCTGCGTCAGCCCGACGCCGCGCGCCAGGGCGCGCTCGCTGGCTTGCGCGATCACCGGGCCGTCGGCCATCGGGTCGGAGAAGGGAACGCCGAGCTCGATGATGTCGGCGCCGCCATCGGCCAGCGCCTGCATGATCTCGGCCGTGGCCTCGGGGTAGGGATCACCGGCGGTGACATAGGGAATCAGTGCCTTGCGACCCTGGTCTTTCAGCGCTTGCAGCGTGGCGGCGATACGGCTCATCGTGTGACCTCGACCGGGAAGGTGCCGCTGGGCAGGCCGCCCTTGACCGCCTGCCCCTTGCAGGACGGCCGGCAGAAGAACTCGGCGCCCGACAGGTCGGCCACGGTGCCGATGTCCTTGTCGCCGCGGCCCGACAGGTTGACCAGCAGGTGCTGGTCGGGCCGCATCTGGGCCGCCAGCTTCATCGCGTAGGCCACCGCGTGGCTGGATTCCAGCGCCGGGATGATGCCCTCGGTACGGCACAGCCGGTGGAAGGCGCTCAACGCCTCGTCGTCGGTGATGCCGACATACTCGGCACGGCCGATGTCCTTCAGGAACGCATGCTCGGGGCCGACGCCGGGGTAGTCCAGCCCGGCCGAGATCGAGTGCGTCTCGGTGATCTGGCCGTTGTCGTCCTGCAGCAAGTAGGTGCGGTTGCCGTGCAGCACGCCGGGGCTGCCGGCGATCAGGCTGGCCGAATGCTTGCCGCTCTCCAGGCCCAGGCCGGCGGCCTCGACGCCTATCAAGCGCACGTTCTCATGCTGGATATAGGGATAGAAGATGCCCATCGCGTTGCTGCCACCGCCAACGCAGGCGATCACCGCATCGGGTTGGCGGCCGATCTGCGCCGGCATCTGCACCAGGCACTCGTCGCCGATCACGCGCTGGAAGTCGCGCACCATCATCGGGTAGGGGTGCGGGCCGGCCACCGTGCCGATGATGTAGAAGGTGTTCTCGACGTTCGTCACCCAGTCGCGCAGCGCCTCGTTGAGCGCGTCCTTCAGGGTCTTGCTGCCGCTCTCGACCGGCACCACCTTGGCGCCCAGCAGGTGCATGCGGTAGACGTTGGGGCTTTGCCGCAGCACGTCCGCACTGCCCATGTAGACCACGCATTCGAGGCCGTAGCGGGCGCAGATGGTGGCGGTGGCCACGCCGTGCTGGCCCGCGCCGGTCTCGGCGATCACGCGCGGCTTGCCCATGCGCTTGGCCAGCAGCGCCTGGCCTATGGTGTTGTTGATCTTGTGCGCGCCGGTGTGGTTCAGGTCCTCGCGCTTGAGGTGGATCTGCGCGCCGCCGATCTCGCGGCTCATGCGCGCGGCGTGGTAGACCGGGCTGGGCCGGCCGACGAAATGCGCCAGTTCATGCCGGTACTCGGCCATGAACTCGGCGTCCTGGCTGTAGTGGGCGTAGGCCGCCTTGAGCTCGTCGAGCGCATGGACCAGGGTTTCGGCGACGAAAGTGCCGCCGTAAGGCCCGAAGTGCCCGCGGGCATCAGGTTGTTGGTAGTCGAACATGGGGCAATCCTGTGGTCAGCGCCGCGCGGGCCGGCGCGCGGCAAGAAATGGCGATGTCAGTGCGGTGCGTCGGCGATCAGTCGGCGATCAGCGCGTCCGCCTCGCGAACCGCTTCGCAGAACCGGCGCATCAGCACTGCATCCTTCAGGCCCTTGGCGATCTCCACGCCAGAGCTCACGTCAACGGCCCAGGGCCGAACATGCGTGATCCCATCGATCACGTTTGCAGGATTCAACCCACCAGACAAAACGACTGGACGGGGCACGTGGCGTGGCACGAGTGACCAATCGAAAACCTTTCCACCGCCGCCGTAACCCTCGACATGGGTGTCGAGCAGGAGGCCGGCAGCGCTTGCATAGTCAGCCGCGAAGTCTAGCAAAGCCAGGCCGGGCGCCATCCGGGCCGCGCGCAGGTAGGGCCGGCCGGTGGCCTGGTGAAGCGCTTCGCAGTCGGCCGGCGTCTCGTCGCCGTGGAACTGCAGCAGCGTGTGGGGGATGGCCTGCACCGCAGCCGTGACGAGCGCCGTCTCGGCGTTGACGAACAGGCACACCGGCGTGACGAAGGGCGGCAGCCGGCGCGCCAGTTCGGCCGCGCGCGCCACGCTGACCGCACGCGGGCTTCTGGCATAGAGCACGAAGCCTATCGCGTCGGCGCCGGCCTCCACCGCCGCGTCGACATCGGCGTCGCGGGTCAGGCCGCAGATCTTGATTCGGGTTCGTTGGGTCACGGTGGCAAATTCGGCAAGTTCGGCTTGGCCTCAGGGCAGCCAGCCCATCGCGGCAGTCTGCTCGGGAAGCCCGAGCGCGGCATCGTAGTACGGTCCGGTGAAATACAGGCCGTCGGCCGAAAAAGTGGGTGCTGCGGCGTCGCGGTTGCGTGCGGCCAGCACCTCGGCGATCCAGCCCGGCGCCTGGCGGCCGCTGCCCACGGCCAGCAGGCAGCCCATCATGTTGCGCACCATGTGGTGCAGAAAGGCCGAGCCGTCGAAATCGAAACGCCAGTAATCGCCCCGCGCTTCGATGCTGATCGAGCGCAGCGTCTTCACCGGGCTGCGAGCCTGGCATTCCGAGGAACGGAAGCTGCTGAAATCATGCTCACCGGCCAGTTGCGCCGCCGCCGCGCGCATCGCATCCACGTCGAGCGGCCGGAAGACCCAGCCCACCGCCCCGGCTTCTAGCGCGGGCCGCACCACCGACTGCAGCAGCAGGTAACGGTAGCGCCGGCCCCGGGCCGCGTAACGGGCATGGAAATCGGGCGGCACCGCGGCGCACCACTGCAGCGCGATGTCGGACGGCAGGTAGCGGTTGGTACCGCGCAGCCACGAAAAGACCTCACGCTCGACCGGGCTGTCGATGTGCACCACCTGATTGAAGGCATGGACGCCAGCATCGGTTCGGCCGGCACACACCGTGGCGACCGGCGCGCCGACGAAGGCCGACAGCGCCTGCTCGACCCGGTCCTGCACCGTGCGCCCGCCGCGCTGGCTCTGCCAACCCTGGTAGGCGCCGCCGCGGTAGCTGATGCCCAGCGCCAGACGCCGGGTCATGACCACGAGGGCCCGCAGTCCGCCCGCATCAACTCAGGGCGTCGAGCATGGCCTGCGCCTTGCCGCGCAGCGTGCCGGTGGCCTTGGACACCACTTCCTCGAGGAGGTCGCGCGCGCCGTCGACGTCGCCGATCTGGCGGAACTCCTCGGCCAGTTCGAACTTGCGCGCCAACGGGTCGGCTTGATCCATGGCCAAGTCGTCGAGGTGGGCCGACACGGTGGGCGCGGCTTCGGCCAAGCCGCCTGCTCCGGACATCGCGAAGTCGCTGAAATCCATCAAGCTATCGCCGGCGCCGGCCTGAGCGCCAACCAGACCCATCGCCCTCGAATCAATCCGGACGGCAACCGTGCGGGGCGCGGGGCTGGACGGCGGCGGCGCGGGTCGCTGGGCCGCCTCACCGCGGTCGTCAACATCGAAATCCAGCCCGGGATCGACAGACCGCTGCGCACCCGAGACCATGGGCCGGGTGGCTTCCATCGACCGAACGGGATCGGGCTGGCCCAGGTCGAGATCGAGGTCGAATCCGTCGCCGCCATCGCCAAATTGCGGCTGCCGCGAGTCCTCTGCTGCCAGGGTGACCTGCGGCAAGATGGAATGCGGCTGGGTGGTGGCGCCCAGGGGCTCGACCACCACGCGCTCACCGTCGAGGATGATCTCCTCCGGGTGGCCGCCGGGCTGGTAGAGAGGGTTGTCGGCGTCGAACTGGCGGCCCAGTTCCTGGGCCTTGCTCCAGTCAGCGCCGCTGCCCTTGGTCAGCGCATAGAGTTGGGTGGCCAGCAACTCGAAGCCCTTGCTGTCACGGCGCTTGGCATAGACCTCGAGCAGTTTGCTGCGCACCGCCATGCGCTCGGGCGTGGTGCGCATCGCCTCCTTGAGGATTTCCTCGGCCTGCAGGTCGCGGCCATAGGCCAGGTAGACATCGGCCTCGGCCACCGGGTCGACATCGCCGATCGCGTCGAGCTGGCTTAACGAGTAGCCCACCGAACCGGCACCGATGCGGCTGGCATCGCGGGTGTCGACATGCTGGCCGCCGCTGGCGCCGAAGAACGAGTCCGGCTGCATCCGGCTCTCCAGGAACGAGGTCTCGCTGGCACCCTTGTGGAGCCGGCCGCGCAGCCGCCAGGCCGCGATCCCCGCCAGCAGCAGCGCCAGCCCACCGGCCCCGGGCAACAACCAGGGACTGTCGCTGACGCTGTCAATCAGGCTGCCGGATGGCGCGGCCGGCGGCGCCACCGGCTTGCCGGGCTGCGACGCCGCGGCAACGCTGCTGGCCACCACAGGCGTCGGCCCGGACCCTGGCGGCGGGCTGGCCGAGGCCGCAGTTGGACCGGCCGCGGCTTGCACCGCCACAGCGCCTTGTCGGAGTTGCTTCAGTTCCTCGACGTTGCGTGACAGTTCGGCGACACGGTCCGCGTTGTCCTTGCGCTCGGCAGCCTGGGCGATCAGCGCCTCCGGAGCCGATCCGGCTCCGCCGCTGAGCTTGAGCTTGTCGGGCGAAGCCGCGCCGGATTGCTTGCGATCGTCCACCGCCGCCTGCACCTTGCCCTGGACCGCCCGGATCGGCTCCTGCGACTGGGCCTGCGGCGCACCCTGGGCAAGGCGGTTGCGGTAGGCCTCGAAATCGACGCTTTGGGCGGTGATCAAGCGCCGCAGGTCATCGGGCGTGACGTCGCGCACCTCGTCGGCACTGGGCACCGACAGCACGACGCCGGCCCGCAAGCGGTTGACGTTGTGCTCTATGAATGCATCCGGGTTGGCGCGGTACAGGCCGACCAGCATCTGGTCGAGCGACACACCGACATGCTGGGTGCTGCCCGCCACGCCGTACAGGGTGTCACCGGGGCGTACCGGGTAGCGCTTGGCAGCGGCCGACGGAGCGCTAGGCGGGTTGGGCCATGCCGCCGACGACGGGGTCCGCGGCAGCACCGCGGGCCGGGGCGCCGCGGCGACGGGCTCGGCCGCAGGCGCTGCCGTGGTCTGGCGCAACACCGGCACCGGTCGCGACGGAGCCGCCGGCAGGGCCGACGCGGCCGAGGCCGGCGGCGCTAACGCAGCAGGACCGAATGCGGCAGACATCACCGGCGCCACGGGCGCCACCAGCGCGGCGGCCTGCGCCGGGCGGCTGCCCGGCGGATCGAACAGCAAGGTGAACTCGCGCACAAGCCTGCCCGAGGCCCAGTTCAACTCGACGATCACTTCGATGAACGGCTCCTGCACCGCACGGTCGCTGCTCAGCCGAAGAAACGACCGGCCATCGGCGCGCCGCGCGACCACCGCCTGGGCGCCGGCCAGCACCGCGTTGTAGTCAACGCCGGCGGCGCGGTAGGCTTCCGGCGACGCGATTCGCACGGCCAGCGAAGCCGCCTCGTCGGACGACAGGCTGGTGATGTCGATCTCGGCGCGCAGACCTTCGCCGAGAGCCGACTGCACGTCGAGCCGGCCCACGCCCAATGCCTGCGCAGCGGGCGCCGCGGCGCCGAAAACCGCCAGCGCGGCAAGCGCCAGCGCGGTTCGGGCGTTGAAGAAGGGGCGAGTTTTCAAGGCGTCTCCACTACAGCACCAGCGGGCCCGCGGCAGGTCCGCTGTCGGGGGCAATTTTCATG
Source organism: Burkholderiales bacterium (assembly GCA_947453625.1). GTDB lineage: Bacteria > Pseudomonadota > Gammaproteobacteria > Burkholderiales > Burkholderiaceae_C > Pseudaquabacterium. Next base: position 22,875 of record CANGHK010000018.1, on the reverse strand, counting down.
CCCCGACGGGGCACCCGCAGGCAGCGTCAGGCGCATCAACCACACCCTCGTTTCACATCAAAACAATGGAAATCACAATAACATCAAGCATATAGACTGACAAGCCGAGGCCTTGCCTGATGTTCCGACGGGGTCGCGCGCCGACCCGCAAGGCCGAACCCGATGTTGCCACGCCACAACCCACCTGCCGGGCGCGCACGGCACGAAGCGGTGCACAACTGCGCGATCAGGCCTCGACCAGCAGGCGCAGCATGCGGCGCAAGGGTTCTGCCGCCCCCCACAGCAACTGGTCGCCAATGGTGAAGGCGCCAAGGTACTCGGGGCCCATCGCCAGTTTGCGGAGGCGACCGACCGGGATCGTCATCGTGCCGGTCACGGCCACTGGGGTCAGGTCGCGAACCGTCGCCTCGCGGGTGTTGGGCACCACCTTCACCCAGGCGTTGTCGGCGGCGATCATGGCCTCGATGTCGGCCACAGGCACATCGCGCTTGAGCTTGAAGGTCAAGGCCTGGCTGTGGCAGCGCATCGCGCCCACGCGAACGCAGAAACCGTCGACCGGCACGGCCGGGCTGCTGAAGCCCTCGCCCTGGCCGAGGATCTTGTTGGTCTCGGCCATGCCCTTCCACTCTTCCTTGGACATGCCGTTGCCGAGGTCCTTGTCGATCCAGGGGATCAGCGAGCCACCCAGCGGCACACCGAAATTGGCCGTCTCGGCCGCAGACAGGCCGCGCTGCGTCGCGATGACCTGGCGGTCGATCTCGAGGATGGCGCTCTTGGGATCGTCCAGCAGCGACTTGACCGACGCGTTGAGCGTGCCGTACTGGGTCAGCAACTCGCGCATGTGCTGGGCACCGCCACCCGACGCCGCCTGGTAGGTCTGGGTGCTCATCCATTCGACCAGGCCGGCTTTGTAGAGCGCGCCAACGCCCATCAGCATGCAGCTGACGGTGCAGTTGCCGCCTATCCAGTTCTTGCCACCCCTGGCCAACGCCTGCTGGATCACCGGCAGGTTGACCGGGTCGAGCACGATCACCGCGTCGCTTTCCATGCGAAGCGTCGAGGCGGCGTCTATCCAGTGGCCGCCCCAGCCCGCGGCGCGCAACTTGGGGAACACCGCGCTGGTGTATTCGCCGCCCTGGGCCGTGAGAATGATGTCGCAGCGCTTGAGCGCATCGATGTCGAACGCGTCCTGCAGCGTGGTCTCGTTCTTCGCCTGGCTAGGCGCCTTGCCGCCGGCGTCGCTGGTCGAGAAGAACAGCGGCTCGATCAAACCGAAATCGCCTTCTGCCTGCATGCGGTCCATCAGCACGGAGCCGACCATGCCGCGCCAACCCACCAATCCTACGAGTGCCATTTTCTTGCCTTTCCAGTCATCTCCGGACCCCCAGGTTCTCCGGCTCGTTTCGCCGGGGTCCAGGTGTGGGGCGAGACGAATCGGAGCTGACTAGCTCTTGGTAATGTCAGACGTGCGCGTGGTGATGGTCTTGCCGGACAGCGCGACGACCACCGCGTCGCCCATCTCGCGCGTGCCCACGCGCTGCGTGCCCTCGGACCAGATGTCGCCGGTGCGCAGACCAGCGGACAACACGGTGCTCACCGCGGATTCGATCCGGTCGGCGGCCTCAACTTGGTTCAGGGTGTAGCGCAGCATCATCGCAGCGGACAAGATTGTAGCCAGCGGGTTGGCCACGCCCTTGCCGGCGATGTCGGGCGCGCTGCCATGGCTGGGCTCGTACAAGCCCTTGTTGGCCTTGTCCAGCGAGGCCGAGGGCAGCATGCCGATCGAGCCGGTCAGCATCGCCGCCTCGTCGCTCAGGATGTCGCCGAACATGTTGCCGGTGACCACCACGTCGAAGGCCTTGGGCGCCTTGACGAGTTGCATCGCGGCGTTGTCGACATACATGTGGTCGAGCGCAACGTCCGGGTACTGGGCATGCACCTCGGTGACCACATCGCGCCAGAACTGGAAAGTCTCCAGCACGTTGGCCTTGTCGACCGAGGTCACCTTGCCGCCTTGGCCACCCGAGCGCCGGCGTGCGGCCTGGAACGCGACATGGGCGATGCGCTCGATCTCGGGCTTGCTGTAGCGCATCGTGTCGAAGGCTTCCTCGGCACCGGGGAAATGGCCGTCGACCGCGACCCGGCGGCCGCGCGGCTGGCCGAAGTAGATGTCGCCGGTGAGCTCGCGGATCAGCAGGATGTCCAGGCCGGCCACCAGTTCGGGCTTCAGGCTGGAGGCATGGGTCAGCTGCTCGTAGCAGATCGCCGGCCGGAAATTGGCGAACAGGCCGAGGTGTTTGCGCAGGCCCAGAATCGCCTGTTCGGGACGCAGCGGGCGGTCCAGCTTGTCGTACTTCCAGTCGCCCACCGCGCCGAACAGCACCGCATCGGCGGCCTTGGCCAGGTTCAGCGTGCTGTCGGGCAGCGGGTGGCCATGGGCCTCGTAGGCCGCGCCGCCGACCAGCGCGGTCTCGAGCGTGAAGTCCAGGTCGAGCACTTGCAAGACCTTGACGGCCTCGGCCATGATCTCGGTGCCTATGCCGTCGCCCGGCAGGATGGCGATCTTCATGTTGTCATTTCCTTGTCTATGGGCCAGTCGGCTCAGATTTCGCGGTGGCTCAGCCAGGGCATCCTGGCCAGGCGCTCGGCCTCGAAGGCCTTGATCTTGTCGGCATGGCGCAGCGTCAGACCGATGTCGTCGAAGCCGTTGACCAGGCAGTACTTGCGGAAGGGCTGGACCTCGAACGCGATCTCGCTGCCATCGGGCCTGACCACCACTTGCCGAGGCAGGTCGATGGTGAGCTGGTAGCCGACGAAGCCGAAGACCGCGTCGAACAACTGCGCCACCACCGACTCAGGCAGCACGATCGGCAGGATGCCGTTCTTGAAGCAGTTGTTGAAGAAGATGTCGGCGTAGCTGGGCGCGATCAGGGCCCGGAAGCCGTACTGCTCCAAGGCCCAGGGCGCGTGCTCGCGGCTGGAGCCGCAACCGAAATTCTCGCGCGCGATCAGCACCGACGCACCGGCATAGCGCGGCTGGTTCAGCACGAAGTCGGGATTGGGCCGGCGCACCACCTCGGGCTGGCCCGGCTCGCCCTTGTCGAGGTAGCGCCATTCGTCGAACAGGTTGGGGCCGAAGCCGGTACGGGCGATGGCTTTCAGAAATTGCTTGGGAATGATGGCGTCGGTGTCGACGTTGGCACGGTCCATCGGGGCCACGAGGCCCTTGTGCACGGTGAATGCTTGCATAGGTGGCTCCTGCGCGGCGCGCCCGTAGGCGCCACGCTTTGGGTTCATTTCTTGGCAGCGCCTTCGATCACCTGCCCGGTTTTCTGGATGTCCTGGCCCATGCCGCGGATGGTGTTGCAAGCCGACAGGCCCAGGACGGCGGTGATGGCGGCAAAGATGAGCAAAAAGCGTGACATGGGGTGTGGCCTTTCAGGCGATGCGGCGGATGTCGACGAAGTGGCCGCTCAGCGCGGCGGCGGCGGCCATGGCAGGGCTGACCAGGTGGGTGCGGCCACCCGCACCCTGGCGGCCTTCGAAATTGCGGTTGCTGGTGGAGGCGCAACGCTCGCCGGGCTCGAGCCGGTCGGCGTTCATCGCCAGGCACATGCTGCAGCCCGGCTCGCGCCAGTCGAAGCCGGCGGCCTTGAAGATCTCGTGCAGTCCCTCGGCCTCGGCCTGCGCCTTGACCAGGCCCGAGCCCGGCACCACCAGCGCCAGCTTGACGTTGGACGCTACCCGGCCGCCGATGCGGCGCACCACGGCCGCGGCTTCGCGCATGTCCTCGATCCGGCTGTTGGTGCAGGAGCCGATGAAGACCTTGTCGATCCGGATATCGGCGATCAGCTTATTCGGCTCCAAGCCCATGTAGACCAGCGCGCGCTCGATCGCGCCGCGCTTGGTGTCGTCGCGCTCCTTTTCGGGATCGGGCACGCGATCGTCGATGGCCAGCACCATCTCGGGGCTGGTGCCCCAGGTGACTTGCGGCTTCAACTGGCTGGCATCGATCTCGACCACCGTATCGAAATGCGCGCCCTCGTCGCTGCGCAGGCCGCGCCATTGCGCGGCGGCATGCTCGAACTCGATGCCCTTGGGCGCGAACGGCCGGCCCTTGACATAGTTGATCGTGGTCTCGTCCACGCCCACCAGGCCGGCGCGGGCGCCAGCCTCGATCGCCATGTTGCACACCGTCATCCGGCCCTCCATGCTCAGCGCACGGATCGCCGAGCCGCCGAACTCGATGGTGTAGCCGGTGCCGCCGGCGGTGCCGATCTTGCCGATGATGGCCAGCACGATGTCCTTGGCCGTGACGCCGCGCGGCGTCTTGCCCTCGACCCTGACCAGCAGGTTCCTGGCCTTCTTGGCCAGCAGCGTCTGCGTCGCCATCACATGCTCGACCTCGCTGGTGCCTATGCCATGGGCCAGCGCGCCGAAAGCGCCGTGGGTGCTGGTATGGCTGTCGCCGCAGACGACGGTCATGCCCGGCAGCGTCGCGCCCTGCTCCGGCCCGATCACGTGGACGATGCCCTGGCGCCGGTCGAGGAAGGGAAAGTAGGCCGCCGCGCCGAAGGCCGCGATGTTGGCGTCCAGCGTCGTGATCTGCAGCTTGCTGATCGGGTCGGCAATGCCGTCGTAGCCCTGGTTCCAGCCGGTGGTCGGGGTGTTGTGGTCGGCGGTGGCGACGATCGAACTGACGCGCCAGACCTTGCGCCCGGCCAGACGCAGACCCTCGAAGGCCTGCGGGCTGGTCACCTCGTGCACCAGGTGGCGGTCGATGTAGAGCGTGGCCGTGCCATCGTCCTCGGTGTGGACGACATGGTCGTCCCAGAGCTTGTCGTAGAGTGTTCTTGCGGTGGGGTTTGCGGTCATGGCGTCACCTCTTGCGGGACCCGGATTGTCGCGCGATCGGCGGCGCTGTCGAGGGCATGCGGGTTCGGCGCCTTGTCGAGCGGATTGTTCGACGCGCCGACGCGCCAGCGGCTCCTACACTGACAATCCCTGACGACCGTCCAAACGCCCCACCCATGCCGCTGCTGCCCGCCGCCCCGCCCCCACCGCACCGGTCCGACCTGCAGACCGTGGTCGACGCCCTGTGCTTCATGCAGGCGCCGATCAACGTCACCCGGCTGGCCGAACTGCTGAGCGACTTCCGCAACAGCCGCGGCAGCGGCTTCAACACGACCGAGTTGCGCAAGCTGTTGGGTGAACTGCACCTGGCCGGTCGCGCCACCTGCAATGCCCAGAGCCAATGGGGGGTCGACCCGGCGACCTCCTGGCCACGCTTCGCGGCGCTGGTGCAGGACGAAAGCGCGTGCGCCCGCTGGTGGGCCGCCTGGCGCCGGCTGGTCCATTTCGACAACAGCTGGCACCTGGAGCTGTTCTCCGACGAAGCCCTGATCGGCGCGCTGCGGGTGGTGGTGCATGCCAGCGGGTCGCCGGCCGATTTCGACCGGCTGTGCAACCTGGCCCGCAGTTCGGCGCCGCAACAGCCGGGCATGCTGGCGGCCGCGCTGCTGCGGCCCTTCGATGCGGCGCTGTGGGAACGCATCGACCCCGAGCTGCGCTACCGCTTGCTGGTGCTGTTGCTCAACCACCTGGGCGGCGACTGCGAGTCGCACACCCAGCCGCTGTGGGACTGGCTGCTGGCCCAGACCCGGCCCGACCCCGAGGCGCTGCACGAACTGCCACGCCTGCGCCTGGCCGAGCGCCTGGTGCTGGCCGGCCAGGTCGACGAGGCGCGCCGGGTGCTGCTGGGGCTGGACCACCCGGAAGCCCAGGCACTGCGCGCGGCGGCCGACATTGCCGAGGGCCATTACGCCTCCGGCGCGCTGGCCTTCGAACTGGCCTGGAAGGAACAAGCCAACCTCAGCGGCAAGCGCAAGCTGCTGTTCTCGCCGCCGACCTCCTGGTTCTACGCGCTGGCACTGATCGCCCAGCCCGACCCGGCGCTGTGGACCCGCGCACGCAAGTTCGCCGCCGGCGAGGCCGGCAAGCGCGACGCCGACGTCTTCAGCTTCTGGGGCGTCTGGCAGGAGGCGATAGACCAGCGCTTGGGCGACGCACCGCGCCGGCCGCGCGCCTTCGCGATGGCGCCGCTGCAAAGCATGCGCCTGCACGGCCTGGAGCAGCTCAGCCACCTGCTGCTGGCCGCCTGGCTGGACCACAAGCCGGCCCAGCCCGCCGTGCTGGCCAAGCACGCCGCCGGTCTGGCGCAGGCCTACGCGGCCAGCGGCCAGCCCTGGCTGGCGATGATGACGCGGCGCGCCAGCGCGCTGCTGCTGGGCCAGGCGCCCGCGCCCGCCGATGCGGCACTGCCCTTCCCTATCGGCGCGCCGGTGGACCGCTGGCGCGAGGCGCTCAACGCCATCGTCGCGCTGGGCGGGGTGGGCGGCAGTAGCGCGGCCGGTGCCGCGGCAGGCCAGCCAGCCGACCGGCTGATCTGGACCGTGATGACCGACTCGCTGGGCCGGGTGCGCAAGATTGAGCCGCTGGAGCAGAAGGCCGGCGCGCGCGGCCTGGGCAAGCCCAAGCCGGCGTCACTGGCCGGGCTGGCCAAGCGCGCTGACCTGCCGGCGCATGACGCCGCCGTGCTGCGCGCGCTGAAAAAACAGCCCTTCGGCGGCCGGCTGGTGATCGACAAGCAGCAGGCGGTGCAGGCGCTGGTGCGCCACCCGCATGTGGCCTGGGTCGAGGCGCCGCTGCAGTTCATCGAGGTGGCAGAGGCCTTGCCGATGCTCGAAGTGCTGACGCGGGGCGAGCACCTGCTGTTCAAGGTGGTCGACCCGATACACCCGGACGCCGCCGCCGAGGCCGCCGCTGCCGCGCTGGACAAGGCGCTGGATTTCGACGACGACGAGGATGACTGGGACAACACCTATGTCAGCCGGCGCATTGCCGACAGCGGCCGGCCGACGGTGCTGCTGATGCGGGATGGCGCCGAGCGCGCCCGCCTGCTGCGCATCACGCCGGCGCAACTGCGGGTGGCCGAGCTGGTCAGCCAGGGCTGGCAGGTGCCGGTGGCCGCGCGCACCGAGATGGACGCCGCGCTGCGCGTGCTGGCCAGCCATTTCCAGCTCGCCAGCGATGCCGACGCCGGGCATGAGGTGCCGGCCGTCAGCACTCTGCGCGCCGAGCTGACGCCGCAAGGCGACGGCCTCAGCCTGCGCCTGGTGGCCGCGCCCTTCGGCGACTTCGGCCCCAGGCTGGGCCCGGGGCTGGGCCGTGAACGCGTCACCACGGTGCACCAGGGCCTGACGCTGTCGACCCAACGCGACCTGGCCGCCGAGCGCGCGCACCAGCTGGACTTGATCAACGCGGTCGACGGGCTGGACGACGGCGACCATGCCTGGTCGCTGAACGAGCCCGATCTGGCGCTGGCCGTGGTCGAGGCGCTGGCCGGCCTGGCACCCGGCATCGTCAGCGAATGGCCCAAGGGCAAGTCGCTGCGGGTCAAGACCGTCACCGCGGGGCAGCTCAAGCTCAGCGTCGCGAGCAAGGGCAACTGGCTGGAGATCGACGGCGAGCTGGCGATGGACGGCGGCGAGGTGCTGCGGCTGCGCCAGTTGCTCGAACTGCTGGCCCAGAGCAAGAGCCGCTATGTCGCGCTAGGCGACGGCGGCTTTCTGGCGCTGACCGACACGCTGCGACAACAACTGGCCGACCTGCGCGCCGTCGTGCAGACCCAGGGCAAGACGCAGCGCCTGTCGCCGCTGGCCGCGCTGGCCTGGAGCGCGCAAGACCATGCGCCGGCGCTGGGCGGCGACGCGGCCTGGCTCAAGCGCACGCGGGCCTGGGAGGCCGCCCAGGCGCAGGTGCACCCGCTGCCGGCAGGCCTGCTGGCCGAGCTGCGCGACTACCAGACCAGCGGCTGGCAATGGCTGATGCGCCTGGCCGCCAGCGGCTTCGGCGCGGTGCTGGCCGACGACATGGGGCTGGGCAAGACGCTGCAGACGCTGGCGCTGCTGATCGCGCGCGCCGCGGGCGGCCCGGCGCTGGTGGTCGCGCCGACCTCGGTCTGCGGCAACTGGCTGGCCGAAGCCGCGCGCTTCGCCCCGGGCTTGCAGGTCGAGATGTACGGCGACACGGCGGCCCAGCCCGAGCCCGACGACGACGCCGCCGAATTGCCCACGCCAGCCGATGGCGGCGATGCGCCGCCCGACAGCGCCCGCCAGGCGGCGCGCCGCAAGCAGGTGGCCGCGCTGGGCCCCGGCCAGGTGCTGGTGTGCAGCTACGGCCTGCTGCAGATCGACGGCGAGATCCTGGCCGGCCGCGCCTGGCACAGCGCGGTGCTGGACGAAGCCCAGGCGATCAAGAACGCCGGCACGCGGCGGGCGCGGGCCGCGCTGACGCTGCAAGCCGACTTCAAGCTGGCGCTGACCGGCACGCCTATCGAGAACCGCTTGAGCGAGCTGTGGTCGATCATGGGCTTTGCCAACCCCGGCCTGCTGGGCAGCCTGGAGCAGTTCAACCAGCGCTTTGCCGGGCCGATCGAGCGCGACGGCGACCCGCAGGCCGGGCGCCGGCTGCGCCGACTCGTCGCGCCCTTCCTGCTGCGGCGCACCAAGGCCGAGGTGCTGGCCGACCTGCCGCCGCGCACCGAGATCGTCCACGAGGTGGTGCCCGGCAGCCGCGAGCGCGCGCTGCTCGAAGCCCTGCGCCAGCAGGCCGAGGACAGCGTCAACCAGGTGCTGGCGGCCGGCAACGCGGGGGGGTCAGGCCTCGGCGAAGGCCAGGCCCAGATGCATGTGCTGGCCGCGCTGACCCGGCTGCGCCGCGCCGCCTGCGACCCGCGCCTGGTCGCACCCGAGCTGGGCCTGATCGGCGCCAAGGTGGTCGAGTTCGAGCGCCTGGCGCAGGAACTGGTGGCGGGCCGCCACAAGGCGCTGGTGTTCAGCCAGTTCACCGATTTCCTGGCGCTGCTGCGCGAGCGGCTGGACAGCGCGGGCCTGAGCTACCAATACCTCGACGGCAGCACGCCGGCCGCGCAGCGCACCCAGCGGGTGAACGCCTTCCAGGCCGGCCAGGGCGACTTCTTCCTGATCAGCCTGAAGGCCGGCGGCTTCGGCCTGAACCTGACGATGGCCGACTATGTGATCATCGCCGACCCCTGGTGGAACCCGGCCGCCGAGGACCAGGCCAGCGGCCGCGCCCACCGCATCGGCCAGCAGCGGCCGGTGACGGTCTACCGGCTGGTCACGCAAGGCTCGATCGAGGACCGCATCGTCAAGTTGCACCACAGCAAGCGCGCGCTGGCCGACGGCGTGCTGGCCGGCCAGGACGGCGGCGGCGCGCTGCTGGGCGCGGCCGACATGCTGGCGCTGCTGCGCGGGGATGACGCCGACATCGACGCGGCAACATGAGCAGCAGGCCAGAATCGATGCTTCAGCGCGCAGCGCTGAAAATGACTGGGCGCTGACCGTGCCGCACCAGGAGCGCGGGCCCGGCACGCTTCATTGCTGCCGCCCTGTGCCAGCGCCAGAGTGGATAGCTTCTGGCATGCGGCAGCCATCACATGAGACCGGCGGGAAGCCGCTGTTCATGGGTGGCGGCAGTCGGCCGACCGCGCGGGGTCTAAACGATTGCATTCCTCGCCATAGCGGGAACTGGCGACTTCTCCCCGGCGTCAAGCGATCTGCAGCGCCTTGAGTATTGGCAGGAACTTGAGCGAGAACGTCTGCGCCTGCGCGCTGAGTTCCGCCAGGTTTTCCTCGGCGCTGTCCAGCGTCTTGCCTTCCTTGATGATCTTCTGGCCCTGCACGGCCAGGGTCTGCCACGCGAACGACACCCACTCGCCCGGCTGCTTCCGGCCCTGGCTGAGTGCCAGCACAAACAGTTGCTGAAAGCGTCCAACCGCCACGCCGCCTCCCGTGACCGGGCTGGCCAGGTAACTGATGTCGCCGCTGCCGCGGGCCTTCTCGACCAGGTGGGCGTTGAGCCTGTCGGTGTGCTCCTTCGCCTTGGGCAGCAGCGCGTCTTCCTGCACCAAGGCCAAGTGCCCCAGCGCGATCAGCACCATGAGGGCCTGATTCACTTGCGACAAGGCCACGCCCTTGTCACTCACGGCATGCTCGATCTGGCCCAGCGTTCTGGGCTGGTGGTCGGCCAGCAGGTCCAGGATCGGGTTATAGACGGACTCCTGCAGCGTCGCCTCTCCCCGCGCGCCCACCGCCTTGAGGGCAACGTCGGCACGGTGGCTTGTGAGCATGACGCGCTGCGCGCGCAGCGCCAGCGCTTGCTCCACCGGATTGAGCTTGCGCGCGCCCTTGACCCAGTAGTCCTTGCGGAACTGCTGGTTCACCATGAAGTCGCGCACGGTCTCGCGAAAGGTCGCGTCCGGAATCTCCTCGAGCAGCGCCAATTGCTGCGGGTTGAGATTGACCGCCTCCACATGGTCCAGGTAGTTGGCCGAGCAGGCAAAACCCAGCTTGGCCGGCTCCAGCCACTGCGCCATGGTGGCGAAGTGCATGGGATGCCAGTCCTGGTTGAAGTACTCGTGTGCCAGATAGTGGCGGTTTTGCTCTCTGAGCTTCTTCACGCGCTCCCCCGCCTGCGGATTCGCTTGCACAAACGTGGGGTTGGTGGCCAGCAGTTTGTCGGTGAAGTCCAGGGCACCGTCGATGCGGTTAACGATGCCCGCCCCGGAAGCGCCCATGGTCTGCGCGTGCTCGGTGATCAGGTGGCGCATCGGTGCAAACGAGGCCCAGCCCGGCTGCGTGTTGTAGCTGATGTACAGCACGCCGCCCACCTTGAGCTTGCGCCGGACGAAGTCCACGATAACGCTGCGGTTTTCGTCGGAGATCCAGCTCCAGATGCCGTGCAGGCCGATGTAGTCAAAGTCGGGCAGGTCGGTGCGCTGGGCAAACTCGGCAAAAGCCTGGTCGTACAGTCTGGCGTCTGCTCCCGAGGCGTTGGCAAGTTCCTGGGCAAAGCCCGCCTGCGACGGATTGAAGTCGGTGCCGCACCACGCCGTGGGGGACGCAGCGGCGTGCAGGTTGGCGCTCAGGCCCTGGCCGAAGCCCAGTTCGCACGCCGCCGCCACCGCCGGACAGACGAGTCCGGCATTCAGGAACGCGAGCTTGATGCGCAGCGGGTTGAGTTCGGTGTAGTAGCCAAAGGTGTAGCCGATATCGGCCACGTAGCCGGCGGTCCAGTCATTCATCAGTCAACTCCTGCCCTGTTGTCGACGCTTTGTGCACGCCGGTCTGCCGAAAAAGTCGCCAGGCCTGGTCGGCGGTTCCCGGATCACGGGGGCCTGGAACATGCGCTGCACGCATCAATTCAGCTTGATCGTGTCGCCCACGAATGGCGAGGGCATTGTCGTCAGTGCTTTCGCATAGGAAATTCTGGCGGTCTGAAACAAGGCGATCTGCCCCGGCAGTTCGCCTTCGACAAACTACAGGCTCTGCAATTGCTGCCTGGCCGCGTCGGAGAGATTGTCCGAGTCGTCATCCTGCCCGTCGATCTTGATCATCGCCATGTTGCGTTCCTCGATTGTGGCTTCGAAAGCGCCGCTATTGAATCACACTCGCGTCACTTCAAAGCGCGGAGCGCCAGCGCTGCCAGGGCCGGATCACCCACCGCGGCGAACTCGGGGTTCAGCATCGGCCGCTCCAAACCATGACGCAGTTGCTGCCCATCCAGCGCAGTGACGGCGCCACCCGCAAGTTCAAGCACGCACTGCGCTGCTGCAGTATCCCATTGGCACAGGGGGAGCCCTCGACACGGAGGCCTCGAGCCTTCGCAGGCGCAAGGCGCTGCGCAGGCAGGCCCTTGCGTCCGACTCAGCCCAGCGCCGCGATCACCTCGGTCGGCGCCTGCACCAGTTCGATCAGCACGCCCTCGCCACTGAGCGGAAACGCCTCGTTGCCCTTGGGATGGATGAAGGTGATGTCGTGGCCAGCCGCGCCCTTGCGTATACCGCCCGGGGCGAAACGCACGCCGTTGGCCGTCATCCACTCGACCGCCAGCGCCAGGTCGTCGACCCACAGCCCGACATGGTTGAGCGGCGTGGTGTGAACCGCCGGCTTCTTGTCGGGGTCGATCGGCTGCATCAGGTCGACCTCGACCGCCGTCGGGCCATTGCCGAGCGCGCAGATGTCCTCGTCGACGTTCTCGCGCTCGGAGACGAAGGTGCTCTTGACCGTCAGGCCCAGCATGTCGACCCACAGGCTTTTCAGCTTTTGCTTGTCGGGGCCGCCGATGGCGATCTGCTGGATGCCGAGGATGCGGAAAGGTTTGGCGCTCATGGTGGGGCTCGGTTTCAATGGGGTTGCAAGGCGTCCAGCGCCAGGGTGAGTTCGCGCTGCGGGCGTCCCGCCACGTCGCGCAAGGTCATTGCCACGTGCCGCGCCGGCCAGTCGATCTCGAGCGTGCCGAACTGGGGTTCGTCGTAGAGCGGACTGATCCGGTTCGGGCCGGCCTCGGCAGCGCCCTTCCAGGCATGGGTCATGCCGCTGGCGGTGAAGTCGACCAGCGGGTAGGGCACGCGCCGGTCGGCACTGCCCGCTTCGCGGTAGAAAGCGCCGAGATGGCGGTCGCCCGACAGCAACACCGCGCCGCGCGCGCCGGTGCTGGCGATCAGGTCGTAAAGGCGCTGGCGCTCGAGTGGAAAGTTGGCCCAGCATTCCCAGCCATGGCCGTCGGCCACGACCTGGATGCCCGAGATGATCAGCCGCAGGTCGGCCGGCTCGCGCAGCTGCGACTCCAGCCACTGCCATTGCGCCGCACCCAGCATGGTCTTGGCCGGATCGGCGTCGGGCTGGTAGCGCTCGCGGCCGGGCTGGTTGCGCCGGTCGGTGGGCTTCCAAGGTGAACGCGACCAGCGCACGTCGAGCATGATCACCTGCACCCTGCGGCCGGCAGGGCCAAAGCTGCGCGCGTGGTAGAGCCCGTCGCGGCTGCGGCGCTCGTCATCGGCGGGCAACTGCCAGAAATCCATGAACGCGTCCTTGGACGCCTGGCGGTGGACAAAGTCGGCCCCGCCGTCGTTCAGGCCATAGTCGTTGTCATCCCAGATTTCCAGGTGCGGCACGGTCTGGCGCAGCCTGGCAAAGCCAGGGTCGGCGGCGAGTTGGGCATAGGCCGCCTGCAACTTGACCAGCGACCAGGGCTGTTCGCTGGCGTAGACGTTGTCGCCGCCGAAGATGAACAGCTCGGGCCTGGCCGCCAGCACCGCGGCCCAGATCGGTTGCGGCAGCGCCTGGTTGATGCAGGAGCCGAAGGCGATGCGCTGGATGGCCGTGGCTTGCGGCGCCAGGCTGGCGCATGCCGGCAAGGTGGCCAGCGAAGCCACTGCCAGCAAGGCCTTGCGTCGGTTGATGGCCATAGGGTGTCAGGCGAAGGACAGGATGGGCTGGTCGACCGACAGGCTCTCGCCCTTGGCCGCCAACACCTCGGCCACCGTGCCATCCTGCGCGGCGGTCAGGATGTTCTCCATCTTCATCGCCTCGATCACCGCCAGCCGCTCGCCGGCCTGCACCACCTGGCCGGGCTTGACCACCACGTCGACCAGCAGCCCGGGCATCGGCGAGAGCAGGAACTTGCTCATGTCGGCCGGCGCCTTGAAGGGCATCACCCGCAGCAGCTCGGCCGCGCGCGCGACCATCACCTGGGCCTCTATCGCCAGGCCGTTGTGCGAGACCCGGTACCACAGGCCCTGGCGCTCGACCTGCGCGGTGAAGGGCAAACCGTTGCAGCTGCCGACCGCCCGGATGCCGCCGAAGTTCCAGTCGAGCGTCAAGTCGTAGGGCGGACGGCCCTCGACCGTCACTCGCATCCGCCCGCCAGTCTGCACCTTCACCGGCACATGGCGGTGCGCGCCGGCCTGGCCCTTGATCACGACGACGAAGCAATCGCCGATCTGCACCCCATGGCCAGGCAACTGGCCGGTGATGCCCACCGCCCGCTCGCGGTAGAGCCGGTAGGCGGCAGCGGCCAAGGCCACCAGGAAATCGGGATCGTCGTGCGGCACATCCTCGGCGCGGAAGCCGGCGGGATAGTTCTCGGCGATGAAACCGGTGTTGAAGTCGCCCGAGATGAACTTCGGGTGGGCCAGCAGCGCGCTCTGGAACGGGATGTTGCTGGAGACACCGCGGATCACGAAGGCATTCAAGGCCTCGCGCATCTTGGCGATCGCGTCGAGCCGGTCGACGCCATGCACGATCAGCTTGGCGATCATCGAGTCGTAGAACATCGGGATCTCGCCACCCTCGGCCACGCCGGTGTCCACGCGCACGCCGCCGCCCTCGGGTACCGGATGCGAGGCCTCCATCGTCGTGGCCGGCGGCTGGTAGCGCACCAGACGGCCGGTCGATGGCAGAAAGCCGCGGAACGGGTCCTCGGCGTTGATACGGCATTCGATGGCCCAGCCGCGGCGCGGGATCTGGTCCTGCGTGAAGCTGAGCTTCTCGCCGGCTGCGACACGGATCATCTGCTCGACCAGGTCGATGCCGGTGATGGATTCGGTCACCGGGTGCTCGACCTGGAGCCGGGTGTTCATCTCCAGAAAGAAGAAGCTCTGGTCGCGCCCGACGACGAACTCCACCGTGCCGGCGCTCTGGTAGTTCACGGCCTTGGCCAGCGCCACCGCCTGCTCGCCCATCGCCTGGCGCGTCGCCTCCGAGATGAAGGGCGACGGCGCCTCCTCGATCACCTTCTGGTGCCGGCGCTGGATCGAGCATTCACGCTCTTGCAGGTAGACGCAGTTGCCGAACGCGTCGCCCAGCACCTGGATCTCGATGTGGCGCGGGCTCTCGACGAACTTCTCGATGAAGACGCGGTCGTCGCCGAAGCTGTTGCGCGCCTCGTTGCGGCAGGCGGTGAAGCCCTCGAAGGCTTCCTTGTCGTTGTAGGCCACGCGCAGGCCCTTGCCGCCACCGCCGGCGCTGGCCTTGATCATCACCGGATAGCCGATGTCGCGGGCGATCTCGACCGCGCGTTCGGGCGCCTCGATCACCGCGTTCCAGCCCGGGATGGTGTTGACATGGGCCGCCAGCGCCAGCTTCTTGGACGCGATCTTGTCGCCCATCGCCGCGATGCTGTGGTGCTTGGGGCCGATGAAGACAATGCCTTCTTCCTCGACCCGGCGCGCGAACTCGGCGTTCTCGGACAGGAAGCCGTAGCCCGGATGCACGGCTTGCGCGCCGGTGGCCTTGCAGGCGGCGATGATCTTGTCGGCCACCAGATAGCTCTCGCGGCTGGGCGCGGCGCCGATGAACACCGCCTCGTCGGCGAGTTCGACATGGCGTGCGTCGCGGTCGGCCTCGGAGTACACCGCCACGGTCGCGATGCCCATCTTCTTGGCGGCCTGGATGATACGGCAGGCGATTTCCCCGCGGTTGGCGATGAGGATCTTGTCAAACATGCTGGTTCTCCGCGGGGAACTCGCCTGCGTGCGCTGCGCGCAACAGGCGATTTGGCTGCGCCGCAACGGCCTGAAGGCCGTTGTCGCCGCGGTTCGCAATCAGAATCTTGTTAAACATGTCAGTCGTCCCTGGCGGGCAATGCCGCCGTCACATGGATGTGGCGTCCGCAAGCGGACGCCGTGGATCCGGCTCTGCCGGGCCACTGGCGTCGCCCCCTTGAGGGGGAGGCGCCGAAGGCGCTGCGGGGGTGGGTCATAACGGGATGTTGCCGTGCTTGCGCCAGGGGTTTTCCAGCTTCTTGTCGCGCAGCATCACCAGGCTGCGGCAGATGCGCTTGCGCGTCTCATGCGGCTGGATCACGTCGTCGATGAAGCCGCGGCTGCCGGCGACAAAGGGGTTGGCAAATTGCGCTTTGTATTCCGCCTCACGCGCGGCCAGCTTGACCGGATCGCCCTTGTCCTCGCGGAAGATGATCTCGACCGCGCCCTTGGCGCCCATCACCGCGATCTCGGCGTTGGGCCAGGCGAAGTTGACGTCGCCGCGCAGGTGCTTGCTGCTCATCACATCGTAGGCGCCGCCGTAGGCCTTGCGGGTGATCACCGTCACCTTGGGCACGGTGCACTCGGCGTAGGCGTAGAGCAGCTTGGCGCCATGCTTGATGATGCCGCCGTACTCCTGGCTGGTGCCGGGCATGAAGCCGGGCACGTCGACAAAGGTCACCACCGGAATGTTGAAGGCATCGCAGAAGCGCACGAAGCGCGCTGCCTTGATGCTGCTCTTGATGTCCAGGCAGCCGGCCAGCACCTGCGGATTGTTGGCGACTATGCCTATGGTCTGGCCTTCCATCCGGCCCAGGCCGATGACGATGTTCTTGGCGTAATCGGGCTGCAACTCGAAGAAATCGCCGTCGTCGACCACCTTGTGGATCAACTCCTTGATGTCGTAGGGCTTGTTGGCGTTGTCGGGCACCAGCGTGTCGAGCGAGTAGTCGAGCCGGTCGGCGCGGTCGCCGCTCAGGCGCACAGGCGGCTTCTCGCGGTTGTTCAGCGGCAGGTAGTTGTAGAAGCGGCGCAGCATCAGGATCGCCTCGACGTCGTTCTCGAACGACAGGTCGGCCACGCCGCTCTTGGTGGTGTGGGTGCTGGCGCCGCCGAGTTCCTCGGCCGTCACCTCCTCGTGCGTCACCGTCTTGACCACCTCGGGGCCGGTGACGAACATGTAGCTCGAGTCCTTGACCATGAAGATGAAGTCGGTCATGGCCGGCGAGTACACCGCGCCGCCGGCGCAAGGACCCATGATCAGGCTGATCTGCGGGATCACGCCACTGGCCATCACGTTGCGCTGGAACACGTCGGCATAACCGCCGAGTGAGGCGACACCCTCCTGGATGCGGGCGCCGCCCGAATCGTTCAGGCCGATCACCGGCGCGCCCACCTTCATCGCCTGGTCCATCACCTTGCAGATCTTCTCGGCATGGGCTTCGGACAGCGCGCCGCCGAAGACGGTGAAGTCCTGGCTGAAGACGAAGACCAGCCGGCCGTTGATCATGCCGTAGCCGGTGACCACGCCGTCGCCGCGGATCTTGTTGTCCTGCATGCCGAAGTCGGCGCAGCGGTGCTCGACGAACATGTCCCACTCTTCGAAAGTGCCTTCGTCGAGCAGCAGTTCGAGCCGCTCACGCGCCGTCAGCTTGCCCTTGCCATGCTGGGCGGCGATGCGCTTGGCGCCGCCGCCCAGGCGGGCCTCGGCGCGCATCGCCTCGAGCTTTTGTTGGATGTCATGCATGGGGAGATCTCCTCGTTGGGGATTTCAATCGGACGGTTCAATGAAACAGGTCGAGCAGGCGACGCGCGGCCACCGAGGCCGCCACGCGGCCGGCGTGCACTTCGCGGGTCAGCGCCGGCAGCGCCTCGCGCACGGCGGGATGGGACTTGAAGCGCTGCTGCAGGCCGGCGTCGATCAGCGCCCACATCCAGGCCTGGTCCTGGCGGTGGCGGCGCGCGGCGAGACGGCCGTTGGCGGCCTGCAGTTCGCGGAAGCGGGTCACGGCGGCCCAGAACTCGGCCAGGCCAGAGCCCTTCAGCGCCGAGAGCTGCATCACCTGCGGCTGCCAGACCGCCTTGTCGTGGTGCAGGTGGTCCGGGTTGCCGTGCAGGCCGATCAGCCGCAGCGACGAGCTGATCTGCGCCCGGGCCCGGGTGGCCGCGGCCTCGTCGATGTCGGCCTTGTTGATCACCACCAGGTCGGCCAGTTCCATCACGCCCTTCTTGATCGCCTGCAGGTCGTCGCCGGCGTTGGGGAGCTGCATCAGCACGAACATGTCGGCCATGCCGGCCACCGCGATCTCGCTCTGGCCCACGCCCACGGTCTCGACGATCACGACATCGAAGCCGGCCGCCTCGCACACCAGCATGGCCTCGCGCGTCTTCTCGGCCACGCCGCCCAGCGTGCCGCTGGCCGGGCTGGGGCGGATGTAGGCGCGCTCGTCCATGGACAAGCGCTCCATTCGGGTCTTGTCGCCCAGGATGGAGCCACCGCTGACACTCGACGACGGGTCTATCGCCAGCACGGCCACCCGGTGGCCGAGCGCGATCAGGTACAGGCCCAGGGCCTCGATGAAGGTGCTCTTGCCCACCCCCGGCACGCCGCTGATGCCGAGCCGGAACGACTTGCCGCTGGCCGGCAACAGCGCATCGAGCAGCGCGTCGGCGCGGGCGCGGTGGTCGGGGCGCGTCGACTCGAGCAGCGTGATGCTCTTGGCCACCGCCCGGCGCTGCGCGGCACCGGGCGCGCCGGTCACCCCGGCGAACAAGGCCTGATCGGCCTCGGGCAAGGCGCTCGCGGCCTCAGCCATGGACAGGCCCCCGCGCGGGACGCAGGTAGTGCAGATCCCATTCGCTCTCGTGCTGCAGCGCGAAGCCGTGGTGCAGGTAAAAGGCATTGGCGTCGCTGAGCTTGAGCGCCATCACCCGCACCGGCAGCCCCAGCAGGTCGGCTTCGTCCAGCACCTGCGACATGACCCAGCTGCCCACGCCCCGGCGTTGCGCCTGCGGGGCGATGTAGAGGTGGTCTAGCACCAGGTGGTCGGGATCGACAGGCGGCACCGGCAGCAGCACCACGAAGCCCACCGCATCGCCGTCCAGCAGGATGTGGCGGGTGTGGCCCGGCTCGAAAGCCCGGCTCAGCCGCTCGCGCGCGCGCTGCGGGTCGAAGCGGCCCAGGCGCTGCAGGCTCTCGCGCATCGCGGCCATTCGCAGCGCCAGCAAGGCTTCGAAGTCGTCCTCGGAGGCGGGCGTCAGTGCCAGCAGGGGCGAGCCCTGGGCCGTGTCCATGGTCATGGCGTGAGCGGTCTTGGACGCCGGTCAGGCGGCCTGGGCGGCGCGGATCTGCTCGAGCACGTCCTTGGCGCTGGCCGGAATCGGCGTGCCCGGGCCGTAGATGCCCTTGACGCCGGCCTCGAACAGGAAGCCGTAGTCCTGCTTGGGCACCACGCCGCCGACGAAGACGATGATGTCGCCCGCACCCTGCTTCTTCAGTTCGGCAATGATCGCCGGCACCAGCGTCTTGTGGCCGGCCGCCAGCGTCGAGATGCCCACCGCATGCACGTCGTTCTCGATCGCCTGGCGGGCGCATTCTTCGGGGGTCTGGAACAGCGGGCCCATGTCGACGTCGAAGCCCAGGTCGGCAAACGCGGTGGCCACCACCTTGGCGCCGCGGTCATGGCCGTCCTGGCCCAGCTTGGCGATCATCACCCGCGGGCGCCGGCCTTCGGTTTCGGCAAAGCCGGCGATCTCGGCCTTCAGCTTGTCCCAACCCTCGGCGCTGTCGTAGGCGGCGGCGTAGACACCGGTCACTTTCTGGATGTCAGCGCGGTGGCGGCCGTAGACCGATTCCAGCGCGTCGCTGACCTCGCCCACGGTGGCGCGCAGGCGCATCGCCTGGATGGTCAGCGCCAGCAGGTTGCCCTGGCCCGAGTGCGCGGCATCGGTCAGCGCGGTCAGCGCCTGCGCAACGCCCTGGCTGTCGCGCTCGGCCCGGATCTGCTCGAGCCTGGCGATCTGGCCGTCGCGCACCATCACATTGTCGATCGCCCGGGCTTCGATCTCGTCCTGGCTCTCGAGCTTGTACTTGTTGACGCCGACGATCACGTCGCGGCCCGAGTCGATGCGGGCCTGCTTCTCGGCCGCGCTGGCCTCGATCTTGAGCTTGGCCCAGCCCGAATCCACGGCCTGGGTCATGCCGCCCATGGCCTCGACCTCTTCGATGATGGCCCAGGCCGCATCGGCCATACCCTGGGTCAGACTCTCCATCATGTAGCTGCCGGCCCAGGGGTCGACCACGGCCCCGATATGGGTCTCTTCCTGGATGATCAGCTGCGTGTTGCGGGCGATGCGCGACGAGAACTCGGTGGGCAGTGCGATCGCTTCGTCGAAGCTGTTGGTGTGCAGACTCTGCGTGCCGCCGAACACCGCGGCCATCGCCTCGACCGTCGTGCGCACGACGTTGTTGTAAGGGTCCTGCTCGGTCAGGCTCCAGCCCGAGGTCTGGCAATGGGTGCGCAGCATCAGGCTCTTCGGGTTCTTGGCGTCGAAGCCCTTCATGATCCGGCACCACAGCAGGCGGGCGGCGCGCATCTTGGCGATCTCGAGGTAGAAGTTCATCCCGATCGCCCAGAAGAAGCTCAGGCGCCCGGCAAAACCGTCGACGTCCAGGCCCTTGGCCAGCGCGGTCTTGACATATTCCTTGCCGTCGGCAAGCGTGAAGGCCAGTTCCAGCGCCTGGTTGGCGCCGGCTTCCTGCATGTGGTAGCCCGAGATGCTGATCGAGTTGAACTTGGGCATGTTCTGCGCCGTGTACTCGATGATGTCGCCGATGATCCTCATGCTCGGCGCGGGCGGGTAGATGTAGGTGTTGCGCACCATGAACTCTTTGAGGATGTCGTTCTGGATCGTGCCCGAGAGCTGGTCCTGCGCCACGCCCTGCTCCTCGGCCGCCACCACATAGCCGGCCAGCACCGGCAGCACCGCACCGTTCATCGTCATCGACACCGACACCTGGTCGAGCGGGATCTGGTCGAACAGGATCTTCATGTCCTCGACCGAATCGATCGCCACGCCGGCCTTGCCGACATCGCCGGTGACGCGCGGATGATCGCTGTCGTAGCCGCGGTGGGTGGCCAGGTCGAAGGCCACGCTGACACCCTGGCCACCGGCAGCCAAAGCCTTGCGGTAGAAGGCGTTGCTCTCCTCGGCGGTTGAGAAGCCGGCGTACTGCCGGATCGTCCAGGGCCGCACTGCGTACATCGTGGCCTGCGGGCCGCGGATGAAGGGCTCGAAGCCCGGCAGCGTGTCGGTGTGGAGCAGATCGGCGATGTCGGCGGCGGTGTAGAGCGGCTTGACCGTCAGACCCTCGGGCGTGACCCAATCGAGCGCGGCGACATCCCCGCCCGGGGCCGATTTGGCCGCAGCGCGGGCCCACTGGTCCAGCGTGGCGGGCTTGAACGGGCTGGCGGACTTCGGGGCTGACTCGGGGGTGTGCGGCATGTTTCTATCCTCAGGCGTGGAGCGAGACCCCCTTTTGCACGGCGACAGACCGGCTCAGTCGTCTTGCCCAGCAAGGGTCAGGGTGCATAATTATGAATTCAAAAGCGTCGGTAGACTGAAGTCAGACAAATCTTTGTGCCGATTCAGCACCCCGCCAACCCATCGGAACCCGGCCCTTGCCCGACACCGTCACCCTCGCCGAGCGCCCCCCGCTGCACCACCGCGCCCTCTACCAGGACGTGGCCGAGCGCTTGCGTCAGCAGATCTTCAACCGCGAACTGGAGCCCGGCGGCTGGATAGATGAGCAGAAGATCGCCGCCGAGTACGGCATCAGCCGCACCCCTTTGCGCGAGGCGCTGAAGGTGCTGGCGGTCGAGGGGCTGGTGACGATGAAGCTGCGGCGCGGCGCCTATGTCACCGAGATGTCCAGCACCGACGTGGCCCAGGTCTACCACCTGATGGCCTTGCTGGAGAGCGATGCCGCGGGCCGGGTGGCGGCCCAGGCCGAGCCGACACAGATCGCCGAACTGCAGGCGCTGCACGACAGGCTGGAGGCGCAGGTGGACCAGCGCGACGCCTTCTTCGCCACCAACGAGCAGTTCCACCTCAGGCTGCTGGCGCTGGCCGGCAACCGCTGGAGCGAGCAGATCGTGCTCGACCTGCGCAAGGTGATGAAACTCAACCGCCACCTGTCGCTGTTCAAGCAGGGCCGGTTGGCCGAGTCGCTGGCCGAGCACCGAAGCGTGATGGCGGCGATCGCGGCCGGCAACAGCGAAGAAGCCACGCGCATGATGCGCGCCCATTTCGACAACGGGCTGCAAGCCGCAGCCAGTTGAAACCCGCAACGGCGTCGCTGCGGTCCGGTCGGTTTGGCTCAGCGCCGCACCGATCAGCCTGCGGTCAGCCAAGCCCCCCCACACTCGCATCCGCAATCCACAGAAGGAGCCCGCTTTGAAAATCCACGAATACCAGGCCAAAGACATCCTGCGCCAGTTCGGCGTGCCGGTGCCGCGCGGCATCCCCGCCTTCACCGTGCAGGAAGCCGTCGAAGCCGCGCAAAAGCTCGGCGGCGCGGTCTGGGTGGTCAAGGCCCAGATCCATGCCGGTGGCCGCGGCAAGGGCGGCGGCGTCAAGCTCGCGCGCTCCATCGACGAGGTCAAGCAGATCGCCGGCGAGATCCTCGGCATGCAGCTGATCACCCACCAGACCAGCCCCGAGGGCCAGAAAGTGCGCCGCCTGCTGATCGAGGAAGGTGCGGCGATCGTCAAGGAATACTACGTCGCCGCGCTGACCGACCGCGCCACCCAGCGCGTGGCGATGATGGCGAGTTCCGAAGGCGGCATGGACATCGAGGAAGTGGCGCACAGCACGCCCGAGAAAATCCTCAAGGTCTTCGTCGACCCGGCACTCGGACTGACCGAAGCGCAAGCGCTGGAACTGGCCTCGGGCATCGGCGTTCCCGAAGCCAGCCAGGCCCAGGCCATAGACGTGCTGCAAAAGCTCTACCAGACCTATATGGACACCGACGCGTCGCTGGCCGAGATCAACCCGCTGATCCTGGAAGCCGGCGGGGGCATCAAGGCGCTGGACGCCAAGTTCAACTTCGACCCCAACGCGCTGTTCCGCCACCCCGAGATCGTGGCTTGCCGCGACCTGGACGAGGAAGACGCGGCCGAGATCGAGGCCAGCAAGTTCGACCTGGCCTACATCAGCCTGGACGGCAACATCGGCTGCCTGGTCAACGGCGCCGGTCTGGCGATGGCCACGATGGACACCATCAAGCTGTTCGGCGGCGAGCCGGCCAACTTCCTGGATGTGGGCGGTGGCGCCACCGCCGAGAAGGTGACCGAGGCCTTCAAGATCATGCTGAAGAACCCCGACGTCAAGGGCATCCTGGTCAACATCTTCGGCGGCATCATGAAGTGCGACACCATCGCCGACGGCATCATCGCCGGCTGCCGCGC
>CANGHK010000017.1 GCA_947453625.1 Burkholderiales bacterium | reverse complement strand
TGACCTGGGCGAATGCCCCATAAAACGCAATGAACTGCCCCGTCGTCATCGCAGGGCTGGCCGCGCCGGCCTTGCCCATCAAGACAGCCACAATCGCAAATATCGCGACATCGACCAGCACCTGGTAGAGCGAGAAAAACACGACATTGGCGTTTTTCACCTTGCCACTGGCGAAGGCGATGTCACGCATGCTGCCAAATTCCCTGGCCCAGTTGGCAAAGGCCCGCGACTCCGAACCGGTGACACGGAGTTTTGTGACACCGCGCAGGTATTCCAGCACCAACCCGGCCAGGCGGCCCAAGGCATCGGCCATGCGCCTGTCATGGCGCAGCTTGCGCAATCCCATGCCAACACTCAGCATCGCAGCGCCGAGCACCAACACCATGGCCACGGCACCCAGGGTCAGGTCGTAATAGAGCAGCAGGCCGATGTTGACGAGCGAGAACAAACTGGCCAGCAAAGTCCCCAGGGTCGCCCCAGACAGCGCCTGGCGTATGGCGTTGATGGCGTTAAGCCGCTGAGCCAGGTCACCGGAGGTGAAGCGCTTGAAAAATGGCACGGGTAGGTTAAGCGCCCGGTCCCAGAGCGCAGCTTGCAGGCTGGAGCCCATGCGCGTCTCGATACGCAGCATCGCCATCGAGCGTGCCACCGTGAACATCGCCGCGGCGATGGCCACCGCCACCAGTGCGGCGCTGACCTGTACCAGTTGCGTGCGATCGGAGGCCGGAATGAGCGCGTCAAAGACATAGCCCAGCGCCATCGGCATGAGCAGGCCCAGCAGGCCCACGAGCAAGCCCAGGCCGGCCAATCCACCCAAGTCGCCCCGGATGCTGCGGTATGAGAACGCGAACAGGTCGCGAAGCCCCAATGGCCGCGACGGCAGCGCACGGAAAAATGACTGCGCAAAAGGCACCAGGCTGGCCGCAACGCCTTCATTGACCACGACGACACTGCGGTCCTGCGGATCGTGCATCGCGTAGCCACCGGCGGTGCGCAGCAGCGCCACCGCGTGCTGGCTCTCCTGCACCTTGCCCACCAAATGTCCGCCATCGGCGAGCCACCATTCACCGCGCAAAGCCACCTGGCGAAACCGCACCCCCGAGGCCGTCGCGATATCTTCGATCGGGTCGCCACATTCAACACCGCTGCGCGGTGCTGCCAGAAAATCCACACCGATCGTCCGCCCGACCAACTGACAAGCCGCAAGCTGCGGGTTGCTGGAGAGTTCGCTGAATGCCAGTGAGGCGATCGGATTCAATGCACGGGTGAATACCTCAAGCCCCGCCTGCATATGCTGCTGTGCGAGCTCGGCCTTGGTCCGTATGCGCCGGGTCTCGAGGGCATCCTGTCGCTCGAACTCTGCCAGCGACAGCCGCACGATCAGTCCATGATACTGATGCAGACCAGCCCATAGGCCGGGCTGGCCCAGCGCGACAGACAAGGCCAGGGTCTGCACCGTGCAGTCAGACAGTGTTTGCATCCAGCCATCGTCACGCAGCGGCAGCAAGGCGCTGCCGGCGCTGATCACGGGATCACCTTGCGACAGCCAGCCGGCCTGGCCCTGGCACAAGCGGACAAACACCAGGCGCTCGGTTGAACACAGCACCTGGCCTGCAGCCAATGATTGGTCTTCACCGACCAACGCAGGGACGAATTGCCTCGGTTGCGCGCCTTTGCGCGCACCACGGGTGACTGCACCAACCCAGTCGCCCACCAGTGCGGCCACGGCCGGCGCCGCACCGCCCGCGCCATGGGAGTCGGTCAGCAGGTCGAACGGCATTGACCGCAAGCGGGTGCCGGTGGTCACCACTGCCACCACCCGCCACGCCGGGCCTATGTCCGCTGTGGCAATTCCAAAGAACATCTGCCCTGCGCTCACCCGGTAAAGGTGTTCGCGCGCACCCATCATCTCGCCACCCTGGACGGGAACGGCAAAAATATCCACCGTGCCCAGTTCTACCCACCAAAGAGACTGAGGATCGTCAAGATGCAAGGGCTCGCGGGTGTCGTACGTCTGCAAAGGGCAGGTGGCCAGGCGCTGCGTGAACAGGTCTTGTGTCAAGCTGCGCCCCCGGAGACCAAGAGGTGGTAGAGACTACCGATGTCGGTGACCATCTCGTCATGGGTCCCCTGCTGCACCACCTTGCCCAGTTGCAGCACCAGGATCAGATCCGCATCGCGCACGGTGGCAAGCCGGTGCGCGACGATCAGGCAGGTGCAGCCGCGCCGGCGCAGGTTGTCATTCAGCTGCTTTTCCGTGACCACATCCAGTGCGCTGGTGGCCTCGTCCAGCACCAGGATTCGGGGGTTGTTGACCAGCGCACGGGCGATCTCGATGCGCTGGCGCTGGCCTCCCGAAAAGTTGAGTCCCCCCTCGTCGATCACCGCATCGAAACCACCTGGGCGCGACAAGATGGCCTCATCGATACAGGCGTCCTGGGCCGCTCGTGCGATGTCCGTCTCCGTGAGCGTGTCATCCCACATCGCGATGTTGTCGCGCACCGTACCCGAGAACAGCACGATGTCCTGGTCCACCAAACCGATGGAGTTGATCAAGGCGAAACGGTCGTAGGCGCTCCGGGGACGACCATCGAACAGGATTTCTCCCGACCAGGGCTCGTACAAACCCAAGAGCAGTTTGGACACGGTGGACCTGCCGCTGCCGGACGGTCCGACCAGCGCCAAGTGTTCACCAGGCCTGAGGGTCAGGCTGAAATTCTCCAGCAGCGGCGGCTCGGCCCGGCTGTAGCCGAAGGTGACATGGCGGAACTCGATCGTGCCGGTGAGCTTTTCAGTGACGGGATCGCTGCCCGCCGCGGCGGGCTGGGTGGATGCGTCGAGGCGGTACTGCATGACATCGTCAAGCCGCTCCATGTCGCCGCGGGCCTGCTGCAGTTTGGCGGCGAGGCCCACCAGCCGCTGCGCCGGTGCGCCGAAGCTCGCCACCAGGCTTTGAAAAGCCACCAGCGTGCCCATGGTCATGCTGCCATCCATCACCCGCAGCGACCCCAGTCCCAGAATCACGGCCTGGCCCAATGCCGACACCAGCAGCGGAACCTGCGAGAGACTGGACGAGATGCTGGCGGCTTGCTGCTGGGCGTTGAGGTATTTGGCCTGGTAGCCCGACCACTTGGCGAAGAAGCCGGCCTCGCCACCGGTGGACTTGATCGTTTCCATATAGATCAGACCATTCATGGAGGCCCCCATCAGCTTGCCCTCTTCCATCGAGACCTTATGGTTGCCTTGCCTGCTGCGGCGACTGCTGTACTGCAGTGCGGCCATGCTGATGGCCACCGTTGCCAACGCCACCAGAGCCAGCCGCGGGTCGTAGAAAAACATCAGCAAGCCCAGGAACAGCGAACTCATCAGCGCCAGCATCGACTCGGCCAAATCAGCGCTCAGGACATGGGCCACCTTGTCGGAAAGGCCAACCCGCGAACTGATGTCGGCCGCTGAGCGCTGGGTGTAGAACTCCACCGGCAGACGCAACACATGCCAGAAAAACTGAGCCGAGGTGGTCAGGGCCATCTTGGCTTCCATCCGCAGCAGGTAATGCTGCTCGAAGCCTTTGAGTATGGCCCGCAGCAAGCCCGTCAGCGCCAGCCCGAGCAGAATCGGTGCCAACCAGCTCTGTCGCTGCGCGACCAGCCACTCGTCAACAAAGATTCGGCCAAAGACCGGAATGACCATTCCAGGCAAGACGAGTGCCAGGCCGCACACCCCAAGAAATGCGACGGCATGGGTGTTGCCGCGAAAGCGCCGCGCCAAGGCTCGCATCCCGCTGGGGGGCTTGCCTGCAGGCTTGAAATCCGGGCCAGGCACTATGGACAACACCACACCGGTGAACGATTGCTCAAATTCCTCGTCGCTCACCCAGCGTTTGCCGTAGGCCGGGTCATTGAGATAGACGCGGCCCTTTTCGAACCCTTCGACCACCAAAAAATGGTTGAAATCCCAAAAGACGATGACCGGCAACTGCATGGCGCGCACGCCGGCGGGCTCTTTCTTGAACCCCTTGGCCACCATGCCGAAGTCGCTGGCACAGCGCAGGACATTCGAAGCCTTGGAGCCATCGCGCGCCACGCCGCACAACACCCGCAACTCCCCCAAGGTGACAAAGCGCCCGTGGTACCCGAGCACCATCGCCAGCGACGCCGCACCGCATTCCGCGGCTTCCACCTGCAGCACCGTGGGTGTATTGACCCGCACTGACGGCGCGGGTTTGCCGAGTTTCTTGTGGACAGTGGCCAACTCAGTCCATCCCCATCGATTTCTTCAGCGCAGGGATCACCAGGCTGATGGGTGACTGGCGCGACACCACGATCTCGGCGCTTCCCAGCGTGCCGGTGCGCACGCCGAAGGGCGGACCATCGGTGGACGACCAGCGGTAGCCGCTGGTCGTCTTGCCAGGGATCAGCGTGGCTCGCAGCTCGATTGGGGAGTTGCCTGCCGACAGTTCCTGCACGATCTGGCGGTTTTGCAGAATGGCCATCATGGATTCGTCCGTGGCCGCGTATTCGGAGACATAGCGGATCTGGCTCAACATGAAACCATGCTCCTCTCGCTTGACCGTGGAAGGAACGATTTGCGCTTCCATGCCCGGACGCACCTTCTTGCCCTCGGCCGCGGGGATGAAGATGACGGCCTCCAGCAGGGTTGCCGGGTCCTTGCCGTCCACTTGCTCCAGGGTCAGCAACGCGCTGCCTCGCGTGACCAGCGTGCCCGGCGCGATCTTGAGTTCAACCACCCGGCCGCCATGGCTAGACACCACCTGGTTCGCGCCGGCCATCGCTGCCTGCGCCATGACCAGCATGCGGCGCGTCTCGCCGATCTCATTGGCCGTCTTGGTGAGTTCCTGCAGCGCGCGCTTGTCGTCCTCGACACCACGCAGCAAGTTGCCCTTCAGACCGTTCTCAATATTTTCCACATCCTGCTGGATGGCGGAAGCATCGTTCTGGGTGTCCAGAAAAGCCTGACGGGTGATCAGGCCCTGGTCGAGCAGGGTTTGCTGGGATTTGATGCGCTCGGCCGCGACCCGAACACGCTCCTTCGCCACGGCGAGTTGGCGCTTCAGCGCCTCACTCTGGTGCCCCAGCAAGCTCTGCGACAGTTCTTTGCCAAGACTTGTCTGACGCTTTTGCTCGGATTCCTGGCGCTGCAGTTCTTCCAGGCGACCGCTCAGACTGCGCACCTGGGTTTCCAGTTCGGGCTGAGCCACCATCGCCACCACCTGCCCGACGGTCACCGTGTCGCCCAGGCTGACCTTCAGTGTCGAGATGCGGCCAGACGAATCAGTGGTCACGCTGCGCAAACCCCCTCTTTGAAACAGGATCGCCTTGCCAACCACCTTGGTGGGGATAGTGCCCCACCAGCACCAGCCTGCGGCCAGCAACAGCAGCGCCAGAAAAGGCATCAACGCCAGCCAGGCCTTGACGCTGACCACCCGCACCATGGTATCGAGTTGCTCGGGCGATGACAGGCGGGCCAAGGCCACCTTGCGAAAGAGTCGGGATCGGGTATCGGATGAGCTCACGAAAGGCCTCAGTTCAGGGTTGCGTCGAGCAGCATGTCTATCCT
Source organism: Burkholderiales bacterium (assembly GCA_947453625.1). Lineage (GTDB taxonomy): Bacteria > Pseudomonadota > Gammaproteobacteria > Burkholderiales > Burkholderiaceae_C > Pseudaquabacterium. The sequence goes on along the minus strand of CANGHK010000017.1, from coordinate 81,334 downwards.
GGCGCTGATATTCGTGCCCGAGCGTTGCAACAGTTGGCCGGTTTCAAAGCGCCAGCGGGCAATCGCACTCGCATAGGCCACGCGCGCCTGCACCGCCGCGAACTGAGCCTCGTTGTAACGGTCTTCGACGCTCAGCAGTTCGACCAGCGTGACCAGACCCAGGCGGCGTTTGATTCGCTCGTTCTGCACGCTGGCGGCATAGGCCGGCACGGTCCGATTGGTTTCTGCCAGCTGATCACCGCTGCTTTGCAAATCCTCGGCTGCACCGTGGACCCCGCTGTCTATGGCGATGACCAGATCTTGCAGGCGATCACTCACCGCCTGCAGGGCTGCGGCTTGCTGGCGACTGGCACCGCTGGCCGCGCGGTTGCCTATGGGCAACTCGTAGCTCAAGCCCACGGAATACCCCGGACCGGCGCGGTACGAGAACGCGCTGGCCCAGGCCGTCTTGTCCTCGGATTGCCCACGCAGCGTGGCGCCCAGCAACAAGTCGAGTTGAGGCTTTGTCTGCTGCTGTGCGACAGCCAATCGCAGTTCGGCCGACAGTGCGCGCTGGCGCAAGGCCGCAATATCGGCCCTGGATTGCACAGCAAGCCGGACACTGTCGACCACCACCTTGTTGCTGCGCGCCGGGGCGACGTCACCAGGCACCGGGTCCGCCAACTCGCCCAAACCGAAAATCGCATTGCCCTCGATCCCGAGCAAGCGCCCCAGGGCTCGCCGAGCCTGGGTGGCAGACTGTTGCGCTGCCAAGCGGCTGACCCGCTTGGCACTGAGGCTGGCCTGGGCCAGGTAGAGTTCGGCCTTAGGCACCTCATCGGCCTCCACCAGTTTGCCCAGGTCGGCGAGCAACTCCTCGCTGCGCTGATCGCTGGCCAGGCTGATGCGCGCGGCAGCCAGCTTGGCATGGCAGTCCCAGTAGGCGAGCGCAACATCGAGCGTGGTCTGAGCCGCGGTGAACTCGAGTTCCAGCAAACCGGCCTGAAGGTCGGCCTCGGCCGCCGCAACCAACTGGCCCAAGCCGGGCGTGCGCAGCAAAGGCTTGCGCAGCTGGAATTCCAGCAAACTGGCCTTTTGCAAGGGGACCCCAGAGTCTATTTGCGCGCTGCTGTCGCGGCTCGTCGTGTGGGCCAGACTGACCGAGGCTTGCATGCCGTTGGCAAAAGGCTGGCTCAGGCTGACCTGGTTGACCCAGGTGTCTGTTTTCTGGCTCACGGCAGACCCGCCGCTGGCGGTCAGCGGCATCACGCTGCGGGTCTGCTGGGTCTGGGCGCTGATAACCGGGTCGGTCGCACCTTGTTGCTGGACCAGCGCACCCCGGGCAGCGTCTATCGAATCGTTGGCAATCCGCAGGTTGACATTGCGAAGCAGCGCCGTAGCAACCGCCTGGCGCAGGCTCAGGCCAGGCGCCGGATCTTCCGCTTGAGCCTGGCCGCTGCCCGCAGCCATCATCAGCCCCAGGCACAGGCCCTTGGTGCTCACGAACCGCTTGAATCGGTGATCGAAGGTAGACATCGCACAGCGGTCCGTTCAGCCCATCAGCTTTTGCAGCAAGCGCTCAAAACGGGCGCCGGCCAGATGGACGTTGTCGAGCACCCGGATGTCGAGTTCATCTTCCTTGACACCTTCTTCAGGCGTGTCATCGCCATAGCCCATGCGACTCACGGTGCTGCGCATGCGCTCGGACAGGAAAATGGCAATGGCACGGTAGAAGCGCGCCGCAAAACCGGTGTCACTATCGAGCTTGTGGCCAAGTACCGACTTCTCCAGCGCCAGCACATAGGCCTGCTCCATCACCACCGCACTGGCCGAGGGCGGGCGCGAGTCCACCAGCGACATCTCGCCCAGGATTTCGCCCGACCCTATGCGTGCGAGCTCGAAGCCCTTGGCCGTGAGAATGGCCACCTCGCCGTCGAGGATGAAATACAGATGGGCACTGGCCACGCCCTGACGGATCAGTTCGTCGCCTCTTCCATGCTTGACACGTTGGCCGTTGCGGGCGATCCAGTCGACGTCACTGTCTGACAGTTGGCCCAGGATGTAGAGAACTTTTTTCATGGCATGGTCATGCGGCGGGTGGGTCGGTCGCGGCTCAGGCGCGGATCAGAAAAGACTGCGCTGCTCATGACCACCGAGCGCGACGAGTTCGCGCGCGTGCAGCCCGGTTTCCCGCTCCTGGTCACGCCATCGGCTCAGCGACAGGTTGATGCCGAACGATCGACGCTCAACGGCAGCGGTCTGCAGCGAAACCTCGTGCAGCAGCCAGGACGGAAAAAGCAGCAGATCGCCGTCTTGCGGTTGGTGCGCGTGGTGGATGCTTGTCCAGGGCGAATCCGGCTCGAAGGCATCCAGGCGACTGGCCATCATCAGCGGATCCAGTGGCGAGGTGAAACCAATCGTGGCGCCGTCCGCAGGGGCTTTGACGTAGTACACGCCACTGACTTCTGAATCGCCGTGACGATGTCGGGCATGGCTGCTGTGCTGGCCATTGACGTTGAAGAACAGGTCGGTCAGGCTCAGCCTGAGCGCGAGGGAGCGATCCAGACCCATGGTCGTCAAGAACTGCTCTGCCGACAGCAGGATGCGAGCTGCCAAGGGCCGAATCGAGGGGTGATGTTCAGGGCGCATCTTGGCGTGGTAACTCGTGTAGCCATTGGGGTAATGCCCGCCGTTGACGCTGCGGTCGAGACCTCGCAACTCGTCCATCGCGTCGATGAGCCCGCGGTTGATGACGCTGTCGCCGATTCGCTCGCGCCAGATCCAACTGCAGAAACAAGGTTCCAGCGTTCCCATCAGCCCGACCCCGTCCGGCCCGCGCTTTCAAGACCAAAGAGGTGCAGAGGCCGCCCCTTCGCCACCCCCGCAGCGATCGAATCGAGAAGTGTCCTGAGCATGTCGAGCGCGAGACGGGTGGGCGGGTGTTCGACTGTTTGCATCGGCAGATCACCGGTCTCAGCCAGCCCATTGTCGGCGGCCTCCCTCCCAAGCCGATCGACGCGCATTTGGGGTGAGAGAGTGTTCCAGTACTTTGCAGGGTTTGAAATTTCCATGGTCTCCTCCCGTCCTCGACAGGCACGCGGTGCGGACTCAAGCGCGCCAGACCGCCAGCTTGCATGCTGAGATCCAGCGATTAAATTATTAACTCGTTGAAAGCGCCGTTTTTACCATAATTTCGATCGCAACGGTAGCCATTGCCCGACGACCCGGCACAGATCCGGGCATGTCCGATTTCCCCCACGATGAGGTCGATCCCACGGGCGTGTCAGGTGGCATTGGCCCGCGATTTTCGCTTGACGGCTCACTGCACATCACGCAACGTGGAGTGACCTGTACTGCCCACCCTCCCGCCCGCCTGCGGCGGCAGCCTATTTCGACTCCATGACCCAGACCCCGGCCCATTCGCTGGCGGGCGGGTTGGCGATGAAGTGATCGATGCGCTCGATGTAGAGCTTGGCCGCCTGGTCCCGGTCATTGAGGGACAACACGGCATTGAAGGCCGCTTTGGCATCCGTCCACTTCTTCTGACGGTATTTGGCCAGCCCGTTGCGGAAATGGCCCAACGCGTCGATCATGTTCGGGTAGGTCTCCTCGGTGTGGTAATCCATGAGTTCATAGATCGCCACCGGCTGGGTCTTGCCCTTGACGACCACCAGATCGAGCTCGCGCGTGTAGTAGGTGCCGCGCAGCGCCTTGAACGTGAACTCACTGATCAGTATGTGGGCACCGTATTGCTTGCAGGCTGACTCCAGCCGCGCCGCAAGATTGACCCCGTCGCCGATGATCGTGTAGTCCATCCGCTTCTTCGAGCCGATGTTGCCCGATACCACGTTGTCGGTGTTGAGGCCGATGCCGATGTCGACCGTCATTTTCCCTTCGGCAACCCTGGCCTTGTTCCAGGCACTGAGTTCCCTCATCATCGCGATGGTCGTGCGGACCGCGCGGTCGGCGTCGTCGGTGTGTCCGACCGGAATGCCGAAAGCCGCCATGATGGCATCGCCGATGAACTTGTCGAGCATGCCCTCCTCGCGCTGGATGCAATCCACCATCAAGGTGAAATATTCATTCAACAGCGCCACCGTGCCTTGCGCGCCGAGTTGTTCGGTGATGGTCGTGAAACTGCGGACATCGGAGAACAAGACGGTAGCCACTACGTTTTGGCCACCCAACATCTCGGCCCCCGAAGCCAGCATCTGGTCAGCGATGCCCGGGTCCATGTAGCGCGACATGGTCGACTTCAGACGTTTCTCGCTGGAGATGTTCTCGAGCAAGATCATGCTGCCGATCCGCTTGTGCTCCGAGGAAAGCAGGGGCTGGAAGGTCAGGTTGACGGACACCCGCTCGTCGCCGACCGCCAGTTCGGCATCCATCATGATTTCAGCGGTCTGTGTCTCGGCCACCCGCTGAAGTTTTTCCAGCAGCCAGGCGTTGGCTCCGGCAAGAAATTCGGCAGCACTGCGCTGCAGGATCTGTGCAGAACCGACATTGAAAATCTTCAGGCCGGCCGCATTGCACGTGATTATTTTTTCTGATTCATCCAGCGTGATTACACCATTCGACATCGATTCCAGCATGGCATCGTTGTAATTCTTCATATTTTGCACATCGGCAAACAACTTGGCATTTTCCAACGCGATCGAGATCTGCGCCGTGAAGGCCCGCAATCGCGATTCATCCTCGTTGCTGAACGATCCGCCGCGCTTGTTCAGAACCTGTGTGACACCGATGACCGCCCCGATCTTGTTGATGATGGGTACACACAGGATAGAGCGCGTGAAGTAACCCGTCTTCTTGTCGAACGCGGGGTTGAAGCGCAGATCGGCATAGGCGTAGGGGATGTTGATCGACTTGCCGGCCTTGAACACCGCGCCTGCGATACCCATGTGGTTGGGCAGACGGATCTGCATCGACGCAAGCCCTTGGCCCACTTCAGACCAGAGTTCGTTGGTCTTTTCGTCATTGAGAAACAGCGTGGAGCGTTCAGCGTTGAGCAACCGCGTCGCCTCGCCCATGACCTTTTGCAGCAGCGATCCGAGTTTGATGTCGGCCGTCACCTCGGACACGACGTCGATGAACTCCATCTCCTGAAGCCGGATCGCCTTCATGCGCTCGATGAACCGGGCGCTTTGCAGCGCCAATGTGCCCTGGCTGGTCATCGCCTCCAGCATCACCAGATCAGACTTGGTGAATTGCCCGCTGCGCTTGTTGAGCGTCTGGGCAACACCGATGATCTCGCCCTTGACAGTCTTGATAGGCACGCAAAGGATATTACGGGTCATGAATCCCGTCTGCTCATCGACCGTACGGTTGAACCTCTGGTCGGCATAGGGGTCGTGGATGATCAGGGCCTGGCCCGAGGTATAGACCGAGCCGGCGATGCCGCTGGTATTGAGGATGCGGATCTCCCGCTGACCCTGACCTTGCGCGACTCTCGAATACAACTCGCTGGAGTCGGGATCGTTGAGGAACAACGAGCCGCGCTCGGCGTTGAGTTCGCTGGTGGTCATCTCGACGAGAGCACGCAGGACTTCGTCCAGCGTTTCATAGCCCGCCATGCGGCGGGTAACTTCAAGCAGCAGTTCCAGACGTCGCAGATGGCGGCGGCTTTCGGCAGGGTCGCCGGATTTCTTCACGGTCTTGGCCGGAGGCGCAATTTCATCCATGCTGAGCGTATGCCTTAAGTTCTGGTAGTGGACTGAGGGATTGGCTGCCGCGAGCACTCAGTCTGATCGCGCAGCGCCTGGATGGTGTTCTTGAGCTGCGCGGTTTCGTCCGCAAACAGCCGCTGCTCGCGTGTGATGGCGTTGTTGTTGTCGATCTGCAGCATTTGCATTGCCTCGCGCAGACTCGTCACCGTCTGCCTGAGTTGGACGATTTCGCCATGAGACGCCACCACTGCCGCCTGCACGGCCTGCTCGGCGTGGACCCGCTGGCTCTCCATTTCACCGCGAATGGCCGTCACGGTCGCCCTCAACTCCTGTGCCTCCGCGCTGGCGGCGACACGATCCGCCTGCAGCGCGCGTTCGCGCTCGATGCGCGAATTTTCGAGTTCATCGCGCAGCGCCGAGGCCGTGGCCCGCAGCATCTGCGCTTCCTGTTGCGCGCTGGCCCGCTCTCTCTGGACCGCCACCTCGCGTTCGACATGGGCATGCTCCAATGCTTCGCGCAAGGCGCCTATGGTGGCCTTGAGTTGGCCAGCCTCGGCGACACAAGACTGCGCAACTCTGGCAGAGGCGGCCTGTATTTCCGCGTGCGACAGTTCAAGTTCTGTCCTCAGCGCCAGCACCGCGCGCTTCATGTTGCGCTCTTCGGCCTGGGCCAGCGCGAGGGCTTCTTCCAGCGCGGCAGTAACGGGAGGGATCATCGGCTCAGCAGGCAAATGGGAAATCAAGAAGGCTTACTCCGAGCAAGGACTATCCTGTCCCGCGACACCCGCAGCACGCAGGCCAGGAAGCGGCTGAAACATGGCCTGCTCAGCGCATGGCCCAAGCGCGTGCCCGGACCGATCCGTTGCCAGGCCAAGAACCAGTTCAGCACCGACGCCTGCGTCAGCGCGACCGAGGCAACTTCCGGATTCAATTATGGTTTATGAGATAAAATTGATAAAGCTGGTATGCTAACATCGAAATCACATTGTCTGCAGACGCGAATCAGATACTTGATTCGTGGCAAAGTGGCTCTGCGAACATCGACCCGACAGGGCTTCGAACTGCTCGCAGGGCTTGAATAGCTGAGTTTTTTATAACCGTGTACAAAACACAATCAATCGCGGCCCAAGCAGGCGTGAAAACCCGCAGCACGCCCATTGATGATGCAGAACCATGCATTGCATTCTTTTAAAGTGTAAAAATATGTTTAATTATCATTTTGTTGTATTTTTCGCAGACCGACCGCCGTCTGCCATACCGGCCGTGCGCAGGGTGCAGACAGGTCAGCCAGCAGGCCGCTGAATGGCTGATTCCTCTGGCATGCTGGCGTCTGCCCGTGGAATCGAGCCTGGTCTCAATGGCTTGTTCCCAACCCTGCTTTGGCGAGCGGATGCCTTTTCGGACAGCGCAGTCAGCGGCATCGATGCCAGCGCCAACGCCGCGCTGGCACAGGCCATCCGCGATGCCTGTCGCCTTGACCAGGACTTCACCGCCGGTGGTTACCCCAATGGCTACACAACCTATGCCAGCAACTATCCCTTGGGCGACGACCCCCGCTGCGCTGCGCTGCGGTCATGGATTCTGAAGGAGGCAGAGGCCTACTTGCGCCAGGTTCGGGTGCTGGCGGGTTGGCGCCCGGTGCTGAGCAGTTTTTTTGGCACGGTAGGCAAGCGTTGGAGCCAGCATGCGGCCCATCGTCATGAAAACAGCGAGATAAGCGGTGTCTACCATGTCGAGGCGGCTGCAGGTTCTGCAGCGCTGATCCTGCATTCCCCGCTGGAGCCCTTGATGATGGCCAGTCGCCATGAATTGTTCAAGGCCGCGAGCCGATGGACAGAGGCTGAGCAAGTGATGCAGCCTCGCGCGGGGCAGCTGTTGCTGTTTCCCTCCTGGCTGGAGCATGCGGTGGCAGTGCAGCAGGTCGATGGCGAGCGGGTGGCGATCAGCGTGAACATTGTGCTCACGCGCAGCGCCAGCGAGGGTGTGCCATGACCGAGGCGCTGGCGAGTACAGGCATCATCCCCCGCACCAGGAATGACCAATTCGCCAACATTGGCGCGCAGGTCTTGCCCAAGGTCGAAGTCGATGGCCTGACTGTTTTCACTGTCGATGACTGCCAATCTGGCATTCCATCGCTTGCGGCGCAAGATCACACAGGACCCAACCAATGTACAAAGCCAACTTGGCCATGAGAGACGCCGCCGTCTTGGCAAACGCAAAGGCCTTCGTCGCGCAAAATGCCTCACCGAATCAGCGCAAGATCTACTCGACGCCAATGGCTCCCGGCTGGGACAGGATGTCACGCCTTGCCAAGTTCCAGGGCAAGGTAGGAAATGGCGAGGCAAGAATAGTTCCGCTTGAACTGCAAGCTGATCGCCACCGCCGTTTCGGTCGCGCCATGATGGTGGTGGACGGCATCTTGCCGGCGCCGTTTTTTTCAGACCTGCAACGGCTTGCCCGCGCCATGGCGCTGACCACTAAAGGGTGGTCCAGGCCCAGCACTGTGCGCACCGAAGCGGGCCAGTACATCACCACGCCGCGGTCCGATCAGTTCAGTGACAGCGGCCTTGGCCATGAACTGACCCGAGAGCTCAACACGGTGCTGGACGCAGTGATCCCCGCGCTGCTGAAACAACTGCTGCCCCTGACGGCACCGCCGGAGGCGATCGTCCATTGCAACGCCTGGATCAACACCGGTCCGATCGGAAGCCCCGCGCCGCTGAGCAAGGATGACTACCACTTCTGGCATTACGACAGCGATGAATACCTGGAGTTCTGGCACCCGGAACCGCTGCTGCGTTTTCCGATCTGGGGCGCAATTCTCTACATACACCAACCCGAGGGACAGGTTCATCACACTTGGTTCGACCCCGAGGGTCTGAACCAGCGCGTCCAGGCCGTCCCCAACCGGCTGGTGATCTTTGATCCCAGCATGGTCCATGGCGTCAATGGACCGCCAACGGTGGAGGAAGTCAATCTGCGCTCGGTACTGGTTTTGAACGCCTGGGACTATCCTGCAATCGACCATGGCACGCTCATGGCACTGGGTAAATCGCTGTGAACGCTGATCTCCCCACCCCCGCCAGAGGCAGTGCGCTCTGGGATATCCGGCAGGTCCATCGCAACTGGGCCCTCCCTCATCCGGAACTGGCTTTCGGCGGGCCCCAACACCGCGTGTTGCCAGATCGCTACCAGGCCAACGCGTTGCGGGCCGTCGAGCGCTGCCTGATAGTGCAAGACGGCTTGTTGAACGCCGCCGAGCTTGCCGATCTGCAGCAAGCCCATGCCGATCTTCAGGTCGGCGTCAGCAGCCGCTTCAACCGCCAAGGACAAGCCGCGTTCGAGGCCTTGGCCACTGGTGGCGCTCCGCGAGCCAGCGAGCAGCAAATCCGCCGCATCCAAGAGGCGAAGGCCGTGGTGATCAATCGAATCTGGCATCAGTGTTTCGCCTTTCTGCTTGCACAAGCAGAGCAGGTCAATCACATCGATGCATGGATCAATGACGGCCCCTTGCACCAAGGCCAGAAGGGGCGCTACCACTTCACGCACTATGACTGCGATGAGTACCTCGAATTCTCCAAAGGGCTGTTTCGTTTCCCCGCTTACGCGGCGGTGTTCTATCTCGATGTCGATCCCCGCCTCGACGGCGGTCGACTATGGTTCCCCGAACTCGGCCAAGCGGTGATTCCAGCCACCAACAGGGTCGCCATCTTCGATGCCCGCTATGCCCACAGCGTGCTGCCAGCCGCCGCGCCAAGCCGCGCAAAGCGAACCGTGCTGACGATGAATGTCTGGGACTACGAAACCCGCAACGAGCGCATAGAACTGGAAAGCGGTACCCTTGGCTATGTAGAAAATCGCCGCCACGAATTGGATTGGCTGCCATGAATTCGCAGGCAGGCATCCGATGCTTCATCGCACCGACCAGGCCAGCGACCCGGATGGCGCAGCAAGATATTCCGCAAGCCTCGACGAACCTGGCAACTAAGTGATCTGTCTTTTTGCCAGTTCGTTAAACAAGCCGGGCTCATTGAGCAGCGTACTGTAAGTCCCATCCTGTACCACGCGCCCCGCATCGAGCACGATGATGCGGTCGGCATGGATGACCGTCGACAGCCTGTGGGCAATGACGATCCGGGTTGCCTTCAACTGAAGCAGGCTGTGCGAAACAATGGCCTGGGTCTGGTTATCCAACGCACAGGTCGCCTCATCGAAAAACAGAATTCTGGGCCTGTGCACAATGGCGCGGGCGATCATGATGCGTTGCCGCTGCCCACCCGAAAAACCACCGGCGCCATCGCCGATCAGCGTGAACATGCCCATCGGCAACTTCCGGATATCGTCGTCCAATCCGACCATCCTGGCAGCTTCCCAGGCCTCTTGCTGGCCCAGGTTGGTCGCCCCAACGATATTGGTGAAAATATCACCCGCCATCAATTTTCCGCTTTGCAGCACCACGCCAAATTGTCGACGTAGCGCGCCTATATCGACGCCCAGCATATCTTGGCCATCGTAGCAGATTGTTCCGGCCGTGGCTTTTTCGAAACCAAGCAGCAGGCGCAGCAACGTCGATTTCCCACATCCCGAAGGGCCGACCAGGGCCACATATTCTCCTGGACGGATAGACAGAGAAATGCCCTGCAGCACCGCCGTGTCTGCCTTGTAGCGAAAGTCAAGCCCGGTGATCGCGATCGCGCCTTGCAGTTCGCCAGGGTCTGGTTTATCGATCGACGACTCCGGCACAGTGTCCAAGATCGGCTTGGCGCGCTCATAGATCGGCACGATATTCAACAGCGTCAGGCCGGTGTGCGCCAGACTCATGAAACCATTGAAGAAGCTGGCCAACGCGGCACTGAAAGCGATATAGCCTCCGGTCGTCATCGCGTTCGCCGCTGGCGGGTTGAGCGTCATGCCAACGCCGATGAAGAGGGTTGCTGCCAGCAACTGCGGGTAGCCCGCAAAGAACGTCTTCTCGATATTTTCAAGTTGCTGGGTCTGGAAACCAAGGCGGTGCGCGGTCGCAAATCTTTCCACCCAGTGGCCGAAGGCCCGGATCTCGGCCGACGCGATGCGAATCTTGCTGATGCCATTCAGGTACTGAAAGGTCATACCTGCAAGACGTCCCGACGCATGGGCCAATTGGCGCTCATAACGCAGTTTGTACAGACCCACGGTCACGGTAAATGCCAGCGCCAAGGCCAGCATCAGCGTCGCCATGGTGGCCAGTTTCGGGCTGTACACAAAAAGAACGCCGAAGTTGAAGACAGAAAAAATACCACCCAACACCACCTGCAGCGCGGAGTCGGAGAGCGTTCGTCGGATGGTATTGATGCCGTTGATGCGTTCGGCAAGATCACCTTTGCTGTAGTTCCTGAAAAAACTCACGGGCAACTTGAGGACCCGATCCATCACGGCCGACTGCACGGCGTTGTTCATGTGGGTCTCGAACCGGAGCAGCGCGATCGACTGGGCGATGTGAAACATTCCCGTGGCCAGCGCGGTGATGAACAGTGCGACCAGCATCTGCCAAAGCAGTGGCAAATCGGCAGAAGGAATGACTTTGTCGATCAGCAGGCCAAATGCGACCGGGGTGACCACGCCCAGCAGGCCGATGAACAGGCTGATCCCGAGCAGCCGCTTCGCGTCGCGCCAGCGTTGGTGGAAGCCGAATTTCAGCAGGTCCAGGCGCCTTACCCTTGTATTGGGGAAGGGCCGGTAGAAGGAAAAGCCGAATTTCCCGAGAGTCTGCGCCTGCACCGCCGTGCAAGGCCTTGTGTCGCCGCTTGCCGGATCGTAGAGGGCATAGCTCGAATCGTTGACAGGCAACAGCGCGACCCATGCCATTTGCTCACCGACGCTGGCGAGCAAGGGGCCGCTGTCGGTCTTCCACCACGCTCCGGTCAAGGCCACCCGTCGGTAACGCACAGCCGAGGCAGCGCAGACCGCACCCACGGCATTACGGGAAAGTGCAGTCGGGTCAGGCCCGGAGGGCGAGCGAAAAGTCACCCCGATCAATTCGCCTATGGGCGCCAGCGCCTGTAGCAGCGGGGCATGTCTGCCCTCACCGGCCTTTGGCGAGGCCGTCGGATGGCCCGAACCCGTTCGAGCCGAGGCGGTTTCCACCGATGGAGGCGGACCCGGGATTGCGGGCTGCAGTGTCTGGCCAGGCTCAGGCTCAGGCGCCGATGGCAGGCTTTGCGCGGGTGCCTCAACGCTGGGCGATCGGCTGGCCGGGCTCACCGCACCCGCAACCGTCCCCTGTGCCAGGTCCATCAGCGTCGTCAGCGTCTGCCTGGTCTGCGCGCCCGCAGCCTCAAACACAGCAGCCGACGCCCGGCACTGCGCCAATGCGTCCAAGTCTATGCAGCGCAGCGCGTGGCGAATGACAAAGCCCAGGTGCAGTTGTGTCGCGCGCCAGAGTTGCCCTTGCTCGACCATGGACAGGGGCGACACGGCATCAAGCACCGACAGTCCCTGAACCCGCAGAAATCCACCCGGTGAGACAGGGCAAACACCGGTCGATAGGTTGACGACAAACTCTTGTTGTCCCATCCACAAGGCCTCGCCCTGACCGACAAGGACCCAAACAACGCCTTGATCCGTCGACAGCAATTCACCCGGCTGGGCGTGGTGGCGCAGGCCAGCGCTCAATTCGCGCAAATGCTGGCGTGGCGACAACTGGGTAACCTGATGCGAGGTCGACGTCACCCAGCCACTCAACAGCGAGTTCGCATGAGCGCGGGTCTCTGCCTGCAGCAGAAACTGCGCAAAGTCCTGCGCAGTCAAGGTCCAAATCAAGGTTCCCGGCAACTTTACTGCGACGACTCCCCAGCCCACAGGCAGTTTCGATGGGGCCAGGCCCATGACCAGTTGGCCAGCGAGCGCGCGAAATAGAGGGTGGCGCGCGCCGTTCGGGCTGCCATCCGGATTCCGTCGCTGCAAAAAAATATCGAAACCACCCGATTGGACCCAATAGTGTCGCTGCGGGTCGTGCAACCACACCCAGCGTGGCGCGGGCTGGGCCTGCGTCGTCGGTTCGATATCAACAGTCAGTCCGGACATTCAGCTAAATACCCCGAGATCAGCCCTGCGCCAGCAAATTTTTGTAAAAGCCATCGGGTATTTTCATCAATTCCTCGTGGTCGCCCCGCTCCACCAACTGCCCCGCGTTGAGGACGATGATTTCTTCCGCATCACGAATCGTCGAGAGCCGGTGGGCGATGATCACGCAAGTACAACCTCGGCGCCGCAAGTTCAGGTCGATCTGCTGCTCGGTCGGCGGATCCAGTGCGCTGGTGGCTTCGTCCATGACCACGACGCGGGGATTGGTGGCGAGCGCACGTGCGATTTCCAGACGTTGTCGCTGGCCGCCACTGATATTCTGGCCGCCCTCCTCGATCAGGCTCTCGTAAGCGCCCGGCCGGGACATGATGAAGTCGTGAATGCAGGCATCCTTCGCGGCCTGCACCATGTCTCGGTCCGAAATGGACCGGTCCCACATCGTCAGATTGTCGCGCACCGTACCTTCAAACAGCATGATCTCCTGATCAACCAGCGCAACCGAATTGAAGAACACCTGTCGTGGATAGTCGACCCGAAGCTTGTCATCAAACCGGATTTCCCCTTGCCAAGGCTCATACAATCCCGCAAGCATTCGAGACACCGTCGATTTTCCACAACCCGAGGGCCCGACGATGGCCACCCGCTCGCCCGGCTCGATCAGCAGGTTGAAGTGCTGGATCAGGGCGGCACCTGACTGCGTGTAGCCAAAGGACAAGTCAATGATTTCTATCCGCCCCTCCAGTTTGGCGTGACCCGACTGCATTTGGCGGGCAGCCAGTGGCACCGCCATCCCGGCCTGCGGCAAGCCTTCACCGGCGGTTTGCTGCGCTTCGCTTCGATCCCGCAACGCAGCCGCTGCCAGTTCGTCGCGCAGCAGCCAGCCATCCAGCGGATACTGCAATACATCGTCGAGGCGATTGATGTCTCCCTTCAGTTCGGAAACTTTCCTGCCAATCCCGAGCACTTGATCAATTCGACCTGAAAAACTCGCTGCCAGGCTGAGGACGGCCACCAGCATGCCAATGCTGAGATGCCCCTCGATGACACGGATCCCGCCGACCCCGAGCAGCAGCATGGCGCCGACAGCGCCGAGCAATTCGGGCCCTGCCTGCATCAGCAAGGTCATTCGCGCCTTGTCCTGTTCGAAATTGACGAGTTTTGCCTGGGCGCCGGCCCACTGCGCAAAGTAATCCGACTCACAACCCGTGGACTTGATAGTCTCCATGACCTCGAGTCCATTCAAGGTGGCGCTGTAGGCTTTGCCTCCGGTGAGGGACAGCTTGTGGCTGATCGCCAGGATCTGCATTGCAGTCCAGCGCGTGATCACGAGGTCCAGAATTCCAACGGTAACGCTGATCAGGGCCAGGTAGACGTCGCAGCAGAACAGCGCTGCGCCAAAGAAAAAAATCTGCAGCAGCGCCAGCGCCGACTGCGCAAGATCGCCGAACAGGCTGCCTGCGACACGGTCATGGATATCGACCCGCGAAGCGAGTTCACCCGGCGAGCGCTGGCTGTAAAAGACAATAGGCAGCCGCAGCAAATGCCAGAATAGCCGGCTCGATGAAAAGGCCACCAACTGTGTTCTCACCCTCAGCAGGTAGTAACTCTCCAGCCAGGTCAGCGCCATTCTCATACTGCCCATGACGACCAGACCCAGCACCAGCGGCATCAGCCAGTGATCGAGCCGTGCCCCCATCACCTTGTCAATGAACAGACTGGTCAACAGCGGGATCAACAAGCCGGCAAAGACCAAGGCGATACCGACCAAAATCAGGTAAGCCAGCGCTTCCTTGGTGCCCGACAATTGTCGCCTCAGCGCACCACTCAGACTCCGGGGCCGGCCGCCTGGCTTGAAGTCAGGCCCAATCTCGAAGGTCAGTGCGACACCGGTGAAGAACAGGTCGAATTCCTCCCCTGAGATGACCCGCGGCCCAGCCCCAGGATCGTTGAGGTACACCTTGTCGCCCTTGAATCCCTCCACCACCACATAGTGTTTGAAGTCCCAGAACACGATCACCGGAAGAGGCATCATCCGCAGTTCCTGGGGCTCTTTCTTGAAACCCCTCGCGATCATGCCGAAGCCGCGCGCAGCCCTGAGGATATTGCTGGCCCTGACACCGTCACGCGACACGCCACACTTGACGCGCAACTCTTCGAGCGAGACCCAGCGGCCGTGGTAGGCCAGAATTATGGCCAACGCAGCGGCGCCACATTCAAGTGCCTCCATCTGAAGAATGGTCGCTGTCTTGTGGCGCCCCGCGTCTCGCCGCCGCGCCCTCCGCTTGACGGCCGGGGCTTTGACGAATGGCCTCGGATGTGAATTTTCAGGCGTACTTGCCGAATTCATTGAATCAGCGGTCCGGGAAAGATTTTTTAAGAAATGGGATGATCATGGAAAATGGCCGCTGCTGCGCCGTGGTGATCTCGGCCGAACACGGCGTGCCGCTGGCCGGTTTAGCCTGCATGCCAATCGCCCGGGACCAGGGATAAGGGCTAGCCCAGGCAGTCGAATGCAGTTTCATGCGTACTTCTGTCAGATTTTCATCGCTGATCCCAATGCCAGCCACGGCGTCATTGTGGAACCTCGAGGCCCTGCCCTGCGCGTTGGTCGGGTGCGTGGACACCTGCGCCACGCTGGCGCTGACGAAGCCGAATTGTCCGCTCTCGAGGGCACGCGGCGTGATTTTGACCGCCATGTCGGGAAGGACCTTCAATCCATCGCCGGGCAGCAGGTAGACCAAAGCCTGGAGGGTATCGGGGGATAGACCCGCGAGTTCGATCGTCAACAGCGGCGCATCGCGTTCGACGGGCATGCCAACAGCCGTCTTGAGCGCTGCCACGCGTCCGTTGTGCCGGCTCAGCACCGTCACTGCGCCGTCCATGCTTTTCTTCAGTGCAGTGACCTGTCGCTCGGACTCGCTTATCCGGTTGGCAATCCACGAGGCCGCCACGGGTTGCCGCTTGGCGCGCGCCAGTTGATCGAGTTGCTCGATCCGGCCTTTGATGTGCGCGAGTTCCAGATCAGCCACCGGTTCGTCCTGCCGGGCTATCAGGTGAGCGGGCTGCAGGACCGGCGTTGCGTCGCGGTTCATCGGGCCGGCCCGAAACGACCCCTCCTGCGTCGCCCCAGGCTCCATGGCCAACTGTGCGCTTTCCCTGGCGCGATCGGACCGCGCCCGGGCCCTGCGCAGTTGCTGTTCCAGCAACTTCCGCTCCTGTCCCAGCCCCTCCGCCGCCAACGCAGCGGCATGCGCATCAAAATCCCTGGCGAGATGTCGGTGCGTTTCCAGGTCCCGCAGGCGGGCCTCGGCCTCCTGAATCCGCGCGAGCAAATCGGGCGGCACCAAACGGGCAACAGGAGTGCCTTCCCTCACCGTATCCCCGACGGCCACCATCCACTGCAGGATGCGTCCGCTTGAAATGCTGGTGATCTCAGCCAGTTCCGGTGGCGCAATCAGGATGCAGCGATCGGACGTCAGCCGGGTGGGCAGCCTGCCAAACCATCCCCAGAGCAAAGCGATGAGCATCAATACTATGAATGGCAGCAACGCGATCCAGGCCTGCGGTGTGATGATTCGCGTCAGAGAGTCGAGTTGCTCCGGCGACGACAGCCGATCCAATACCGATTGACGAAATATTTCTCTTTTATGGTCAAGCGGATTCATAACAATGATCATCAACCATCATGCCACCTCGGTTGAGGCCGACGAACAGCCAGGCTATCGATATCGATAGCCCAGCCCGCCTTGCCGCCGCGGCGCAGATCATCCCGAATCAGGAAACAACACCAGAGCGTATTGGCACCCCATCCATGAAAAAACTGGGAAAATTTTCAATTGCTTTTGAAAAACATGCCTGAAGTTCATGTTCGAGGTTCAAGCAGCGAGAGGAATATCGCGCATCATGCTTCGATTCGGCACTCTCAATGAGATACTGCCCATCGGCTGCCATGCCGACTGCCGCGGCAAGGTCGCCCTCGATTTCTTCCAGACAGCGTCCTTGGGCCTTGACCCAGAATTTCGTGAAATCCGTAGCCTGCCTTGCCAACACCACATGGCCGGCGGCCACGCGGCTTTGCCCATGGTCCAACTCAGCCGCCGCGGTCTGCGCATCCAGGCGCCGAGCCAAGTTCTGCCCGGGCAACGCTTCGCAGCCGCAGGAAACCACATCTGCTGGCGACGCAAGAAGATCTTGCATGGCTCGTGAAATATCTATATCGAGCGGCGCCGAGGCATCGACATAGGCGCCACCGAAGTGATTCATCAGGTAGGCCTTGAGCAACTCCGACTGGATCGGGCACGGCATCGCCCAAAAATACGAATGGATGGGCTCAGTCGAAATAATGAAGCCATCCAGATTCAAGGGTGTCAGCAGCAGCAAATGGCAGTCAACACAGGTCTCCCGAATTCGCCTGAAGTTGTCATAAAGGTCTTCAGGAACCGCCTCCCGACCCAGCCATGCAACAAAGATGATATTGTTTTTGAGACAAAAATCCGGCTCCGAAAAAAATGCACCATGGTTTTTGAATTCATTTAGATTGAGCAGATCACAGTGCAAGCTATTATTAGCAGCAAAGGTGTTCTTCTCGGTCAGCGGATAAATATTCAAGCCGTCATTCGTGATCTTGTTATAGCGGTTCTCGCCGCCATGGTGGTCTTTGTGATAGATGATCTTGTGATAGGCTTTGAGCGGCAAGCGCGCGTTCTGCCAGTATATGTATACGCCACTCTGCTCGAGCAGCGCCATGACTTCGGCGCTCAGGTTGTTTTCGAGTGAATTATTAAATCTAATATCAAAATCATCGAGCTTGACCAGTTTGTAGCCATGGCTCGCGACGCAGTAATAAAGATAAATAATATTCTCGAAACAAGACCAACTCAACCCGCCCAAGATGCCGTCGAGATCCGCCATGCCGATATCATTGAGGAATGGGCCGACTATCTTCAAGTCATAGACCGGCAACTGGCTCCACCAAAAATATATCGAGCGGTCGATCACGGAACAGTCTATGAAATTTCTGGCAAGAAAATTTTGACAACGGTTGTTGATGGTGTTAGCAAACGGCCAGTCCGATTGGCAACCATATATTTCCTTCTTTGCACAGATCCTTATACATATTTCGTGGATGTCGGACAAATCCAGCAAATCGATCTCGGAATCCAGCGCCAGCGCATAGTCGTAGCGTTCAATTTTCGCTACATAATCGAGACCATATAACTTCTTGAACACGGCATGCGCAAATCTGGCTATCTTCCGATCGACACCGGGCGGCAGGAATACCAAGGCGGTGTCCATGAAGTCGACATCCTGCATCTGCTTGAATTCCTCCTCGCTCGATATGACAAAAAAGATGTCAACAAATTCAGAATTGTTGATGTAGGTATACAACAACTGCTTTACATAATCCTTTTTTGGCGGATGGATCGGAATCACCAGCGCGACCTTTTTATTTCGACCCGCTTCAAGGCCTTGCTGCCGGTTTTTCGAGTTATTTTTCAAGCGCGATCACCCCGCTGCAGCCTAACTGTCCGCGTAATCACCAGACTCCGCCTCCGGGGTCCGTGATCGCGATTTCAAGTCGATCCCGGCATAGCACTCGAATTGCGCCAAGGTGCGCGCCGAGCCGAGACCAAAAGGCCCTTGGTATGTTCCGTTCAGCAGTTGCTCAACCAAATCAAAGGATTTTCTGTTTCGCTCCTCGAACTTGACTGCACGCTTTTCGTCGTCATACAGGTTCCAGACATGAGGGCGGCCCTTGCGGGCAATATGCCGCTCGCCGTAATGATGCCAGCCGACCGGCTGCGAGGGATGGAACAAGTCGAAGCCCGCCGTGTAAGCACGCACGGTGGTGATGATTTCAGTGCCCCAGAACACGATCTCGGGGTTGTAGGGAACCTCGGTGCAGAACTGACCGGCGCCAAACATGAAGCCCCCGCTCAGGTACCGGGCTTTTACCGGACGATCAGGGTCGTCCAGCGTTATCGCATGTCCGGTCGGGAAAGGCCGGCCCTCTTCATAATGCAGCAATGTCTTTGACGCAGCGCCAAGCGGCAGCAGGGTACGGTTCAATTGCTTGTCGATGGTGTAGCCGGCAGGATAACTGGAAAATATATTTTTGGTGCCACCGAAAATGTCCGAACACTGCTGATCCTGTTTTATCAAAATCGTGTCCCAATCCTCGATCATCTCACTGTGGGCATCCAGTTGCAAAAAATAGTCCTCCCCGCCGTACATGCCATAGCATTTATTCAGGGCCCAGCACAAGCCATGGCTCTCTTCAGGCAGGCAGTTGTAGAGATCGATTGAAATTTTGCCCTGGAATTGACTGAAGTCGACCCAGTCACTCAGCTTGTCTTGCTGGCATATGCCGAAGCGCAAGTTGGCGGGGCGGCTGGCCGCGGCAATGAGGCGCGCCACGGTCAGCGGCAACTCGGCATCACGGTAACTGGGTATGGCAACGAAAATTGTCTTATCGCGGGGCATGGCAAGTGAAATCTACCGTTCAGGTTTCAAAAAGTGTCCGCCGCTCCGACGGCGCTGAACACCAAAGCGAGAGGTTTTCGATCCACCGCGTCAGGTAGCGGCCGATGGGTCGGCAAGCGATCAATCGAGGATGACTTGGCCATCCTCGATGTTGATGTCGTCATTTCTCAGTATCTTGAGTTGCTCCTTCACCAGCGCGAAGTCGATGTTCCTGCGGTCGATTTTCAGGCCACCCTTGCAACTCGCCTGAAACTCAAACTCCTCGCATTTTATCGTCCTGGCCGGAGGATGGTAGTGAAATTCCTTGTTGATATAGCTTTCGTCGTTGACGCAAGGCTCGTAAGGAATCTCGGCATCGGCCAGTTGATAGCCTCTCAAGGCGCGGCAAAAGTCCATCACCAGGGCTGACTTGCCACCAAAGAAAGCGCCATGAAAGTAGCGTTGAGACAGGGTCGTGTCAAAGGGCACATAGGCCTGGGACGCCGGATTTCTGTCAAAGCCCTTGACTTCAGCCATCAGATCGTCATCGTTGAAATGCTGCGCCCCCACCAGATCGCCCAGAAACCAGTCTTCGTCGAAGTCGTCGACGATGCCGGTGTCGGCATCGAGATAGAAGAGATAATCGCTTTTCAGGCGGTCACCGATCGACAATATATTCTTGAACTTCGAGTTCGTGCCATCGAGCCAGTGCTGGCTATGGCTTTCAATATAAACCATATCAATGGTGGCCGAGATATAGTCCGTCGGATCCTGGTCAGCGAAGAAATAGAAAGTTATCTTGGCCGACCCTTGATAGAACCGGGCGAATCTCTTGACCAGCCGGATACCGAGGACAAAGTAGGCGTTGGTGGCAAGTATGACAATACCTATGCTGGGCGCATCAATTTTTGAATTCATTGCTTTTGACTCGGTCGAAAAAATTACGCTGCGCCGGCATCGCCGCCAGCTTTTGACAGGGGAATCGATTTTCGAAATGACTCGGGCAATCGTCCATCCCTTGGCCAGTCCGGATTGCCGACGGGCGGCAGCGCCAAAGGATCGAAGCGTTGAACTTCCGCCGGGGTCCCGAGGACATCGATATCGGCCAATTCGAGCCGCGGTGCGACGACGGCTTGTCCTCGATCGAGCAACAACTGGTACAAGGGGGCGATATAGCGCTCGCCGCCGACCGACGTTATCGAGCCTTCTTCATAGCCCTGGCGATACAGTTCCGCGAACAGTCCGGCAGTGGCGAATCCATACATGCCGACGCTGGCCCAGGCCGAAATTACTTTCTTCTCGGCGACCTCGGCGACACAGCCATCGGATCCATAGCGGACAAAGCTCATGCCGGGGCTCTCGGACGGGAAGACATGCAGACAGCCCTGCGCTCCCGCCAAATGTTCGGGCGCCATGCCCCGGGCGACATGGGTGTCGATGTTGTAGATCCACAGTGGTTCGCCAGGGTCAACATCGGCGAGTGCATCGATGGCGGTCTCTGCCTGACCTCGGCTGGGCGCCGCACGGGACAGCACGCGGACATCGGCCATGCCGATCTGCCGCGCCTCATGCAGCAACCACGGCGCGTCATCGCTGCCGAGTGTGGCAAGCACGAAAGCTTGGTGACGGTAGGACGACAGGGATTGAAGCGACCAAGAGAACAAGGACTGTCCATGCGCCTTGACCTGGTACTTGGGTACCGAGTAGCCGTCGCGGCTGAAACGGCTGCCCAGACCCGCCATCGTGATGAGGACCGTCATGGGACTATTTGCGCCTGACATTGCCCGAACAGCGTCAAGCCAGTGGCCAGCATGGCCAGTTGGCGCCTGGGTTGGTCGGAATGCAATGGCAGCATGCTGAGGAAGAGCAAGGCCTCGATGGCCCGTACCTGATGGGCCAGCACAGGATTGGACAGGAACACGCTGGAGAAAATGTCGGCAATTGGCGCATGGCAGCTCGTCATGCCACTGCTGGAACACAATTCACCATCGTCCGCCAGTTCGACGGAAAACCGATCGGCGACGATGAAATCGTAGCCACCGGAAAATGAATGCGCCAGCTTGGCTAGGTCGTAGCGGGGGTCACCCTGCAGGCCGGGACTGCCAAACTCGCCGCGCGGGTCGATCATCTTGATCACACCGCCCTCGGGGGCAAGCAGTATATTGCTGAAACAAAAGTCGCCATGCACCGGGCAGAGCCTGTCGATGTCGAGAAGGCCGGCTTGTTCGACAAAGCGGTCAAGCTGGGCCAACACGGTCATCAGGTCGATGCGCCTGCCGGCCTGCAGGACGTGATGGGCGGCAGACAGGGGATTGGCGAGCACGAACTCTGCCAATCGATCGCGGGTTTTGTCCACATACATCGCCCTGGCCATCCCGGATGCGAGCGGGCTCTGTACAGTGTGGCTGGCCATCTGCGCCAGGATATATTGCAGCTTGCTGACGACACCCGACCAGGCCTTGGCCGGGAGCGTGGCGGCCATGAACAATTCGGCCAGCGTGGGCATGGCGAGCCATTCCATCGTGATGAATGGCTCGTCGCCGTCACTGCTGTCGGTGATTCGTGGCAGAAATTCCGCCAGATTCCCGTGTGCCAGCCTGAACCAGCGCACCTGGTTGCGCAGTTGCTCCTTGCGCTCGGAGGTCTTTGTGAGCAAGCCGAGGCGGGGCTCGCAGGACATCCTGTTGAAATGGCGCAGGTTCTCCCAGGCTGGGCGCGTCGGGTATTCGATGCTCATGGTCTGGCGGTGGCAGTGGCGAGTCGCCCGGCGTGCAGACGGTGTTGACAAGACAGGCCTGCTGGATATGGCCATGTCAACCCGGCCCGGACTGACGGGTCAATCATCCTGACCCGTCAATCGCACCGGCCTGTGAGGCTCAGGGTCAGATGAGGCCACCAGCAGACCTTCTTCTGGCACTGGTGGAAGCACCGCTGCTGGCCTGTGTCGTTGTCGTGGTCACTTGCCCGCCAGCAACAAACTCCAGTTCCTCATCGGCAAGCTCGCCAGCGTCATAGGCCATCCTGGCGGTCCTCTGCCAGGCTTGAACCTCCTCGGTCGTCAGTTGGAAGCCGCGCAAGAGCGCTTCCCGCATGAAAACGGCAATGTAGGCCTTGTCGCCTACCTGGCTGTTGATGACGGACAGCAATTCGGCGTCTTTTTTCATGACGTCGAGGAATTGTTGAATTTGACTCTTAGACATTCTTTCTTCCTTTGAGAGGGTGATGAAACAGCGGTCCAACGCAGTCGCCCTGCAATTGACACAGCACCCGAGTGGCAGGGCGATTCACTCAGGTGTTCCTTACTGAATTTTGGAAAAAATAAACTATCGCACCTTGCTTGACAAGGCGCCAATATTGTCACCGCAAGACCTCACGGCAATCACAATAAATATTCAATTTGCCGCAGCATAGCTTGCGAGTCCCTTGAATGGCCTTTGATGGAGATAGGGCCGCAGGTGTTCCCAACGGACTTCGCGGCAGGGAACGGATTCCAGTCCTTGCTCTTCGGCACGAGCGCATCGGTACAAACCTTCCAGCAGCACCCAGGGTTTGTCCCCATCGCCGTCCGGACTTCGCATCACCAGCAAGGGCGGCATGCCGGCGCTGGGCTGCATGGACTGGTATTGGCGGCTTTCCAGTTCCCTGAAATCCAGCGCCCGCCTGGTTATGGCGTGGACGGCGAGGGCCTTGGCGGGCTTGGCCTTGAGCAATTCGGGCAACAGGTACACGCACCACTGAATGCCGGCTGGCGTTGGGATTTCTATTCTGGGTAGAAAGGGTTCGGGCAGCGGCTGGGCGTAATGGGTCAAACCCGAAAATTCGGCTGGCAAGCGGGCGCGTGGCAAAGGCACGAGACTGCTCCGCAGGCTGCGTTGCAGACGGTTGTCGACATCGGTGTTGGCCAACAAAGCCTCGGCCGCCAAGCGGCGCCAATCCAGGCCTGAATCGATTCTCTTGAAGCGCTCGTAAATGGCAGGGAGTTCGTCAGCAACCGGGCCCCTGAGCAAGTCTTCGGGCGGCATGGTCAGGCCGCCGTCGGGATCGAGCCAACGGTCAAGGGCAAGGCGCTTGGGTTGAAATTCCGCCGCCAACCGCTCGCGGGTCGCCAGAAAAACATCATTGAAGATGCGGGGACTGGCGGGGAGCGCTGAATTTTCTGAAGTTGGATTCATGTATTTCATCGAAATTTCAGTGGCGAATTTCTCTGGCCAAACTGGCAGCGGTCTAGCCAAACAGCGTCTTGTTCAGATAGGCAAATCGGCTCTGCCGATCCCGCTCCTCGGCACCCGCCGCGCCATTGCTAGAGGCGGCTCGTGTCAATTTGATGGCCAGCGTGTAGCGCGTGCCATGGAACAGGCGCGACGGGGGGCGTGCGGCATGGTTGATGTAACTGTCGAACATCAGCATGCGGCAGAACTTGGGCAGGACTGAAAATTCGATTTCGCTCTGGTCCGAGAAAAACACGGTCTCGCCACCGTGGTTCAGGTTCCAGACCGGATTCAGGTAGAGCAGCAAAGTGATATTTTCACTGTGCTTGTCGTAATTATCCCGGTGGTCCAATGGGTTGTCGCCAAAGCGTCCATTGTTGACGCTGCAGTCATAAGGCACAAAGCCTGAGCCAAAGAATTTCTCGACATGGTGCTGGAGCTGCCCGGTCCAGAAAGGCGACCTTCTCATCGCGACAGAGTCAAAGCCATGGATGAAGGGGACGTTGTCGTTGGTGTTGTTTTCAACCCCGGTCGCAGAGTAGGGGTTCAAGCCCCATACGCCATACTCGTTGATGTATTCATACATCAGGCCGGTCATATCGGCAGCGCTGGCCTGATCGATCACCAGGATACGCCGGCCGGCCTGATTGATGATATCGTGAACCACGGTTCCGGTTTCCTGCGCGCTCATCGCAGCCACTCCAATTTCTTGCTCTGATTTCCGCCAGGCTGGGACTGGACGTTGCACGGTTCAATGATCTTCGTCGCAGTCAACGCTGTTTTTTCGGTGGCTTGAGCGCCGGCTTGCATGTTTGCCGCGCACCGGCGCAAATCGGCTTTGCCGGTCATTCCCGGTCCTCATCGCGACGGAGCCACTCGACCTGGCGCGAAAACTGCACGTCGTTGAAGAACATCATGTGATTGAGCCGCGGCACCCGGGTGAATGGCGTGCCATCGAAACAAGCCGCATGAAATATGGCGCCGGGATAGACCAGCAAGCGATTGAAGCGCATTTCAGCCAAATACTCCAGATCCCACCATTCGGTCCAGTTCTCCAGGAAGTACGATCTACCGTCTTCCTGCAAACCATTCCTGTCGCACCAGTCGTCCAGCGCCTTCATTTCAAGCCGGCTGAGCCGTCCGATGTTGAAAACGCCGTTGAACCGGTTGCGGAAAAAGCCGGTTCCGCCATTGCATTCTTCCGGTCGATTGAGGCAGACCAGCGCGGCCAGACAGTTGCCGTCATGGTGCACGACGGATGCGGATCGGCCGGTGCGCGCGGCCTGCAACTGCAGCACGTTGGTCGACAAATCCTCGATAGGGCGAGGGATCACCGCACCCAGGTAATATCTGGCGAGGGCGGCGATGCAGCGCTGGGCCTGGGCGTAGCTATCACAAAATATTTTGTGCTCATGCCGGCAATCCCAGTAATCAAGCTGGTTTCGCCCCACCGGCGCGGTTTTCCAGAGCGGCGCGGGACTTTTCAGCAAATAATCCCGCAGGCGCTCTGGATCCCGGTAGAAATCATCGACGACGAGCATTCTGAAGCCATCGATCTCGACCATTTGAACCGCCATCGACTCATTGATGGCGAACAGTTCATTTGGCGCGACCGGGTGAAAATATTTGACAGCTGATTCGGTATCGATGCTAAATTCTCCGGTGATCAGTCGAACCCGCCGCGCCGACCCAAGCAACGCGCCAGCCCGTCACTTCGCGTTGAGAGAGCCGGCCGGTGTGGGTGCGTCGCGCGGATTGCGTGGTTGTCGCAAAAATGGATGCTACTGGCTTCTGGTTGGACCCTCGTGCAAGCGGCAAGAGCGCTGCGACTCACGGGCCGGGTTGGCGCACTGCCAGGCTGTAGAGTTTACTTGCGTAAGTCTCAACAAAGTGGCCACTAGTCCGATTTAGGCTAGTCATTGACCCTATTTTAGAGATGGTTTAAGGCGATGGCGCGCTGCAGGCATTCCTTGGGGAGCAGCGCTGACACTGCAAGAACACCGACTCACCGATTTTCAATATTACAATTTATAATATTTTTTTATCATATTTACTATGTTGTGGAGTAAATTTTACTTGAAAATTCAAGCTTGCAGGTCCAATGCGCAAGCAGCGGCGCTGTGCCAAACGCACTGGGCGGCATATTGCTTGCAGGCTGGCGCTCAACTTGAATCGCTGTTTCGCCAAACTTGCTCGTCCGGTCTGCCAGCGCATGGGCGCTGGCGGCTGCCGGACAGGGCGTGCGATCTCCGTGGCGGAGTTGCCCCGGCTCGCTGCCGCCCGGCGCGGTTGCCGTTGCGGTGCATCAAGGCTGAGGGCAGGCGCGCAGCGCCCAATCGACACCCACTGATCGACCCGATAAGCAGAGGAGCCTGTCGTGCATGCGCTGATAGATCTTTTCACCACCGACGTGGGGCTGATGAGCGTGGCCGGCATCGCCTTCATGCTCGGAATGGGCGCGTTTTTCATCCGCTACTTCGCGGCGCACATCAAGCAGGACACCGAGAACGCCAACCGCGTAAAGCGCTGAGTCGGCAGGACGCTGAACGCCGCGCCCTGAAGGTTGCCGCCCTGGGAGGCCAAACTGCATCCCGATTGCCCACTGGAGCCTGACTTGTCCCCTTCTGCCGACACCTACCGCGAGCTGACACAGACCGTCTCCAGCCGCCTCGCCTCGCTGCGGTCGAGCACACCCGAGGTCATGAAGAGTTTCAGCGCGCTAGGGCACGCGGCCACGGCCAGCGGCGTGCTGGACAAGAAGACCAAGGAATTGATCGCGCTGGCGCTCAGCGTCGCGGCGCGCTGCGATCCCTGCATAGGCTTTCACGCCCAGACCCTGGTCAAACTGGGCGCAACCCGCCAGGAGATCGACGAGACGCTGGGCGTGACCACCTACATGGGCGGCGGCCCGTCGCTGATGTACGCGGCCAGCGCGGTGGCCGCGTTCGACGAGTTCTCGCGCGCCGCGGCGGCAACACCGCCGCCTTGATGCTGTCTGGCCGTCTTCAGGCCAGCGCGGCGACTTCCTGACGCGACGAGACAGGACTGGGCGCAGCCACCGCCCGGCAAGCAGGCCGCTCGAAGCTGGACGGGCGGTCGAACAGTGCTTGCAACGACGCGCGAACGCAGGCCAGCCGCGCATCGTGCGACGACGCGTCGTCGGTGGTGTCGTTGACGCAGAAGAAGTCAACGCCCCCGGCGGCCGACACCAGGCGATCGAGTTGTTCGCCGATGTCGGCGTCGCCGGTAGACAGGTAGCGGTGGCGGTAGTCCCGCATCCGGACGACGCCATGGGCCAGCGCCCAGCGCAGCACGAAATCCGAGACGATGGTCGGTTTGTCCCAGGTGCGGAAGACCGTCGAGCGCACGCTGGCGAACATCTCGGGTGCCTTTTGTTCCAGCTCGAACAGCACGGACCTGAGCAGCGGCCGCGGCGCGTGGGCAAAGGTGCGCGACGTGTGGGCATAGCCCTGCAGCCGCGCTGACCGCGCCCGCTGCGCGCCCAGCCACTGCCGCGACAAGCGGCTGGCGTTGTCCATCGAGTTGGCGTCCTGGCGCAGCGGCCCGTCGGAGACCACCGGCTCGTCAGACCAGGCGGCGTACAGGCCGCCGTCCCAGAACCAGTCACCGGTCTCGACCGGCGCGCCGAAGAACACGTCGTCGTTGAGGTAGAAAAATCGCTCCGACAGGTTGGGAATGCGGTGGATGTAGGACTCGATGTTGCCCGAGTCGAAGGTGGGCAGGCTGGCCGACGGGATCAGGTCGCGGTGGTCGATCAGCGTCAGGCGGCCGGACGGACGCAACCAGTCCGGCGTCTGCGCGTCGGTGACGAGATAGACATGGCCGTGGTCCGGAAAGAAACGCTCGAGCGCGCGCAGGCTGTAGCGCAACTCGTCGTTGTCGCGAAACCGGCCCTCGACATTGCCGTAGAGGCCGATCGCGTCACGGTGGCCGGCGCTGAGTTGCTGGGCAGCGCACTGGCGCTTGCGGCGCCAGGCCGGGTCGTTGCCGTCGACCCAGAGGTAGACGATGTCGATGGGGGAGCTATCGGTCATGCGGGGGGCTGATTCGGTAAACTGAAGGTCTTGGCTTGCCATCAGCTCGACAGTTGCTGCCAGGCTTTTTCCAGGCGCTTGGCGCTGACGGGCTGCGGCGTGCGCAGCGACTGGGCGAAGAAACTGACGCGCAGTTCCTCCAGCAGCCAGCGGAACTCGTCCAGCCTGGTATCGGCCACGCCCTTGCGCTCGGCCAGGCGGCGCACAAAGCCCTGCTGCAGCGGCCGCAGTTCGGCCAGGCGCTGGCCGTCGCGCAGCGGGTCTTCGCGCTGCTTGTCCAGCCGCATCACGATGGCCTTGAGGTAGCGCGGGTAATGCTGCAGTGCCGCGTACGGCGCCTGCAGCAGGAAGTGCTTGGGCATCAGCCGCTGCAACTGGGCGGCGATGTCGTCGGCCACCTCCTTGGGCGGCCGGCTGTCCTTGAGCTTGCGCTGGGCGGCAGCGTAGTCGGCCAGGATGGCCGCGGCCAGCCGCGCCACGTCCTGGGCGATCAGGTTGAGCCGGCTGCGGCCCTCGGCCAGGCGGCGGGTGAACGACGCCTCGTCGGTGGGCAAGGGGTCGGCCAGAAAAGCCCGGTCCAGCGCCAGCTCGATGATCTGGGAACGCAACTCGTCGGCACTGCCCAAGGGCATGTAGGCGGTGGCCATCCTGACCAGGTCGGGGATGTTCTTTTCGAGGTACTTCAGCGGCTCCTTGAGGGCCAGCGCCAGCAGCCGGCTCAAGCCCGCGCGGTGCTTGGCGGCAGCGCCCTCGGGTTCGTCGAAGACCTCGATCTCGACATGCGTGCCCTTGTCGATCAGTGCCGGAAAGCCGATCAACACCTGGCCGGCCTTGTGGATCTCCATCAGCTCGGGCAACTCGCCGAAGGTCCAGGCGGTGTGGCGGATCGGCGCCGCGGGCGGCGCGATCGGTGGCGCGGCGACCGCTTTTTCGACCCGGCGCGCGCCGCCGCTTGCCGGCGCGGCGGGGGCAAGCACCGGAGCAGCCGAGGCGGCGGGCGCCGTCGACACCGCGCTGCCCAGCTTCAAGGCCGCCAGCGCCTGGAAAGCCGACCTTGCCTGACCGCCCAGCTCGGCCTTCAGCGTGGCCAGGTTGCGGC
This sequence comes from Burkholderiales bacterium, assembly GCA_947453625.1. Taxonomy (GTDB): domain Bacteria; phylum Pseudomonadota; class Gammaproteobacteria; order Burkholderiales; family Burkholderiaceae_C; genus Pseudaquabacterium. The sequence goes on along the minus strand of CANGHK010000017.1, from coordinate 52,803 downwards.
CCATGCCGAGCTGGCGGCCATGCTCGTCGACGATCCGAAAGTTCATGAACAAATGGGCTTGCAGCATGTCGAGCTTGAAGTCATTGCGCTGCACAGCGATCTGGGTCCGCTCGCGCACCGCCTTCAGCAGCACGTCCATCAACGCGCCCTGCGCGAAGTCGTGGCCGGCGATGAACTCCTCGACATAGGCCGGCAGCGGCACCAGCCTGGTGCGCGGGCGCTGGTGAAGGCTCTTGAGCAAGGCGGTCAGCTTGGACGCCAGCATGCCCGGCACCAGCCACTCGCAGCGCTCCTCGCTGACCTGGTTGAGCGCGTAGATCGGCACCGTCACCGTGACGCCGTCCCGGGCGTCACCGGGCTCGTGCAGGTAGCTCACCGCGCAGTCGACCCCGCCCAGGCGCAGCGTCTTGGGGAAGGCGGCTCCGGTGATGCCGGCGGCCTCGTGGCGCATCAGCTCGTCGCGCGTCAGCTGCAGCAGCTTCGGGTTGACCCGGCTCTCGTGCTTGACCCAGCGCTCCAGCGTCGCGCCCGAGTGCACATCGGACGGCAGCAACTGGTCGTAGAAGGCGTAGATCAGTTCGTCGTCGACCAGCACGTCCTGGCGCCGGCTCTTGTGTTCGAGCTCCTGCACCTGGGCCAGCAGCTTGCGGTTGTGCGACAGAAAGGGCAGCGCGCTGTCCCAGTCGTCCTCGACCAGGGCGCTGCGGATGAAGATCTCGCGCGCGGCCTTGGGGTCGATGTTGCCGAAATTGACCCGCTTGTTGTTGTAGACCACGATGCCGTAGAGCGTGGCGCGCTGCAGCGCGACCACCTCGGCGGCCTTCTTCTCCCAATGCGGCTCCAGCAGTTGCAGCTTGAGCAGGTGGCCGGCCACGCCGGGAATCCACTGCGGCTCGATGCCGGCCAGGCCGCGGCCGTAGAGCCGGGTGGTCTCCACCAGTTCGGCGGTGATCAGCCAGCGGCCCGGCTTCTTGCTCAGGTGGGCGCCGGGGTGGCGCCAGAACTTGATGCCGCGCGCGCCCAGGTACCAGTCCTCGTCGTCACTCTTGCAGCCGACGTTGCCCAGCAACCCGGCCAGCATCGCCAGGTGGATCTGCTCGTAGGTGGCCGCGCTGCCGTTCAGCCGCCAGCCCTGCTCGGCCACCACGGTGTGCAACTGGGCGTAGATGTCGCGCCACTCGCGCACCCGGCGCGGGTTGACGAAGCTGTCGCGCAGGCGCTGCTCCTGCTGGCGGTTGCTCAATTTATGGCTGTCGATGCGTGGGGCCGTACCCTGGGGCCCAGCCGTGCCCGGATGGCCGTGCATGCCCCGACCCTCCTCGATCCAGGCCCAGAGCTTGAGGTAGCCCATGAACTCCGACTTCTCGTCGTCGAACTTCTTGTGCTTCTCGTCGGCCGCCTGCGCCACCTCGCTCGGCCGGTCGCGCACGTCCTGCACGCTCAGCGCGCTGGCGATGATCAGCACCTCGTTGAGCGCCTCGCGGTCGCGCGCGGCCAGGATCATCCGGCCCACCCGCGGGTCCAGCGGCAGCCGGCTGAGCTCCTGGCCGATAGGCGTCAGGTCGTTGTTGTCGTCGACCGCGCCCAGTTCGCCCAGCAGGTCGTAGCCGTCGGCGATCGCCTTCGGCCGCGGCGCTTCGAGGAACGGGAAGTCCTCGACCTGGCCCAGGCGCAGGCTCTTCATGCGCAGGATCACACCGGCCAGCGAGCTGCGCAGGATCTCCGGGTCGGTGAACTTGGGCCGGCCGGTGAAGTCTTTCTCGTCGTAGAGGCGGATGCAGATGCCGTTGGCCACCCGCCCGCAGCGCCCGGCGCGCTGGTTCGCCGCCGCCTGGCTGATCGCCTCGACCTGCAACTGCTCGACCTTGGTGCGGTAGCTGTAGCGCTTGATCCGCGCCAGCCCGCTGTCGATCACATAGCGGATGCCGGGCACGGTCAGCGAGGTCTCGGCGACGTTGGTGGCCAGCACGATGCGCCGGCCGTTGCCGGTCTCGAACACCGCCTCCTGCTCGGCCTGCGACAGGCGCGCGAACAGCGGCAGGATCTGCGGCTGCGGGCCGCCGCGGTGCGCGTTGTTGGCATGTTGCGCGAGATGCCGGCGCAGGTGGTCGGCGGCGTCGCGGATCTCTCGCTCGCCCGGCAGGAAGACCAGGATGTCGCCGCTGGCCCCGCCCTGCCAGAGCTCGTCCACCGCGTCGGCGATGGCTTCGTCGAGGCCGTAGTCGCGCTTGTCCTCGAACGGCCGCCAGCGCTGCTCGACCGGGAACAGCCGCCCGCTGACCTGGATCACCGGCGCCGGTCCGTTGCGTCCGGCAAAGTGGTTGGCAAACCGCTCGGCGTCTATCGTGGCCGAGGTGACGACGATCTTCAGGTCGGGCCGGCGCGGCAGCAATTGGCGCAGGTAGCCGAGCAGGAAATCGATGTTCAGACTGCGCTCATGCGCCTCGTCGATGATGATGGTGTCGTACTGGCGCAGGTCGGGGTCGCCCTGGGTCTCGGCCAGCAGGATGCCGTCGGTCATCAGCTTCACGCTGGCCCCCGCCTGGAAGCGGTCCTGGAAGCGAACCTTGTAGCCCACCACCTCGCCCAGCGGCGACTGCAACTCGTCGGCGATGCGCTTGGCCACGCTGGTGGCCGCCAGCCGGCGCGGCTGGGTGTGGCCGATCAGCCCGCGCCCACCGGCGCCTATGCCGCGGCCGAGCTCGAGCGCGATCTTGGGCAACTGGGTGGTCTTGCCCGAACCGGTCTCGCCGCAGACGATCACCACCTGGTGCTCGGTCAGCGCGCGCGCGATCTCCTCGCGCCGGGCAGAGACCGGCAGCGATTCGGGATAGGTGATCCTGGGGATGGGCGTGGCCACACGCGGCGGCCTGTCTTGCCGCGCTCCGCGCTCTGGGCGAGGCGGGCGCGATGGGGATTCGGGCCGGGGTGGCCGCGCCGGGGGGGCGGGCAAATTCACTGTGCCCGATTATCGCCGGGCGACGGCGCGAGCGGCTTGCCCTTGCAGCCATCGGGCCCAACCCTCAGGCCAGCAACTCGGCCAAGGTCATCGCCACCACGCCGGCGCGGCGGCGAAAGGCCTGCGTCCGGCGCTGATCGCGCAGCAGCAGGCAGTCGATCAGCGGCTGGGCCGGGGTCTGCGCCGGGTTGATCAGCAGCACATGGCGCTGGGCGCCCTCCTCGTCGAGCCGGCCGCACCAGCCCAGGCTCAGCAAGTCGTCGAGCACGGGCTCCACCTGCAGCGGATCGACGCGCAGCGCGCCCGCCAGCGCCTCGGCACTCAGGCCGGGTTGCGCGCTGCCACGCGACTGGTCGAGCGCCTGCAGCAGCGCCAGCGCCAGCGCGAAGCGCTCACCGGGCCGGTCGGGCAAGCGCACCACCCGCATCGCCAGGCTGGGCGCGTAGGCGGCGATCACCGCGCCCAGCAGCACGATCACCCAGCTCAGGTAGACCCACAACAGCAGGATGGGCAGCGTGGCGAAGGCGCCGTAGATGACCGAGTAAGTCGGCACCAGACTGACATACCAGGCCAGGCCGCGCTTGGCCAGTTCGAAACCGACCGCGACGAAGACGCCGCCCGCGGCCGCATGCACGCCCCGGACATGGGTGTTGGGCACATAGCGGAACAGCGCCGCCATGCCGCCGGCCAGCAGCGCGAACTCCACTGCCCACAGCAGCAAGCCCAAGCCCCCGGGCAGGCCGGACACCAGACCGCTAGACGCCGACACCGCATAGGAAGTCAGCGACAGGCTGGCGCCCAGCAGCAGCGGGCCCAGCGTCAGCCCGGCCCAGTACACCAGCACGCGCTGGGCCAGCGGCCGAGGCCGCGGCACGCGCCAGATCGCGTTGAGCGTGCGGTCTATCGTGAACATCAGCGCCAGCGCCGTCAGCCCCAGCACGATCAGGCCGACGCTGCCCAGTTTGCTGGCCTTGCCGGCAAACTGGGTCAGCGCCTGCAGCACCGGCTTGGCGATGTTGTCGGGCACCAGGCTTTGCAGAAAATACTGCTGCAACGCGACCTGGAAGCGCGCAAACATCGGAAATGCGGTGAACAGCGCCAACATCACCGTGACCAGCGGCACCAGGCTGATCAGGGTCGTGAAGGTCAGGCTGCTGGCGGTCAGCGCCAGGTGGTCTTCACGAAAGCGCAGCCTCAGCGTGCGCAGGGTGTCGAACCAGGGCCATTGACGCAGCGCGACGAACACGCGCGCCAGGCGCAGGCGCGATCGGCGGGTGGCCGGAAGGGGCAGACTCATCCGTCTATGATGCCACCCGTGATCGAATCCTCCCCGTCTGTACTGAATCCGGCCTTGCCGCAGCCGGTCGTCGCCGCCCCCCATCGTTTCGTGCAAGTCACCCGGGCCCTGGCGGTGGGCGCCTTGCTCGCGCTGATCGTGCTGGGGCTGGCCTGGGAGCTGTGGCTGGCGCCGACGGGCGGCCGATGGCTGGCCTTCAAGGTCGTGCCGCTGGTGTTCCCGCTGGCCGGCCTGCTCAGGCACAGGCTCTACACCTACCGCTGGGTCAGCCTGCTGGTCTGGCTGTATTTCACCGAGGGCGCCGTGCGCGCCACCGGCCTGCCAACCGGTGCGGCCGGCGGCATCGGCGTGGCGCTGGCCTGGGCCGAGGTGGTGTTGTGCCTGGTGCTGTTCACCGCCTGCGCGGCCAACGTGCGCTGGCGCCTCAAGCACCCGAAGCCGATGCCCGAGCCCGCCGCGTGAACCCCGCCACGCTGCTGACCGAACTGCGTCATCTGCTGGGGCAGGACCAGGTGATGACCGAGGGCGACCTGAGCGCCTGGGAGCAGGACTGGCGCAAGCGCTGGCGCGGCAAGGCGCTGGCAGTGGTGCGGCCCGGCAACACGGCCGAAGTGGCCCAGGTGCTGCAGGCCTGCGCCCGCCATGGCGCGACCCTGGTGCCCCAGGGCGGCAATACCGGCCTGGTGGGCGGCGGCGTGCCCGACGCCAGTGGCACCCAGGTGCTGCTGAGCCTGGCCCGGATGAACCGGGTGCGGGCGGTGGACCGCGCCAACCTGACCTTGACCGTCGAGGCCGGCTGCGTGCTGCAGGCGGTGCAGCAGGCCGCGGCGGACGCCGACCTGCTGTTTCCGCTCAGCCTGGCCGCCGAAGGCAGTTGCACGATTGGCGGCAACCTGGCCACCAACGCCGGCGGCACCCAGGTGCTGCGCTTCGGCAATGCGCGCGACCTGTGCCTGGGGCTGGAGGTGGTGACCGCCGCCGGCGAGGTCTGGGACGGCCTGACCGGCCTGCGCAAGGACAACACCGGTTACGACCTGCGCGACCTGTTCATCGGCAGCGAGGGCACGCTGGGCGTGATCACCGCGGCCACGCTCAAGCTGTTCCCACGGCCGGCGGCCAGCGTCACCGCGCTGGCCAGTTGCGCCAGCCTGGCCCAATGCCTGGCCTTGCTCGGCCTGGCGCAAGCCCAGTTGGGCGCCGGGCTGACCGGCTTCGAGGTGATGAACCAGTTCTCGCTGTCGCTGGTGCGGCGCCATTTCAGCCAGTTGGCCCAGCCGCTGGCGCCTGCGCCGTGGACGGTGTTGCTGGAGTACGCCAGCGCCGACGACGAGGCCACGGCACGCAACCGCTTCGAAGCGATGCTGGAGGCCGCGCTGTACCAGGGCGTGGTGGCCGACACGGCGCTGGCCGGCAGCCTGGCCCAATCGGCCGCGCTGTGGCACTTGCGCGAGGCCATCCCGCTGGCGCAGAGCGAGGAGGGGCTGAACGTCAAGCACGACATCGCGCTGCCGGTGTCGGCGATCCCCGATTTCTGCGCGCGCACGGACGCCGCGCTGGAGGCCGCGTTTCCAGGCATCCGTCTCGTCAACTTCGGCCACCTGGGCGACGGCAACCTGCACTACAACGTGCAAGGCCCGACGGGCGTGGAGACAAGTGAATTCCTGGCCACGCATGAACCGGCGATCAACCGCCTGGTCTACGACGCGGTGCAGGCCTGCGGCGGCTCGTTCTCGGCCGAACACGGCGTCGGCCAGCTCAAGCGCGACGAACTGGCCGAACGCAAATCGCCGGTGGCGCTCGGCCTGATGCGGGCGATCAAGCAGGCGCTGGACCCGCAGGGCCGGCTCAACCCGGGACGGGTACTCTGAGCGCCTTCAGTGCGTCTGGCCCTTGAGGCCGGCCGGCATCGGCAGTGCCATCACCGCTATGCCCTCGTCGGCCAGTTCGGCACGCTGGCGCTCGCTGGCCTGGCCACGGATGCCGCGCTGCCCGGTTTCGCCGTAGTGGATGCGGCGCGCTTCTTCCGGGAAACGCTCGCCGACGTCCTCGGTATTGGCCATCACCTGCTGCACCGTCTTGAGCCAGAGCGCCTGCAGTTCGGCCAAGGCCGGCGGCTGCGCTCTACCCTCGGGCGTGCCCCCCACCGCCACCTTGCCAGGTGCCGACGCGGACTCGGCTTGCTCGACGGAGCGCGGCGCGCGCGCGCCCGACAGGTTGAGGCGGGGCGCGCTGGGCAGGCGGGCGATCACCGCGTTGCCGCACATCGGGCAGGCGATCGCGCCACCCTCGTTCTGCGCCAGGAAGTCCTGCTCGGAGGCGAACCAGCCCTCGAAAGCGTGGTCGTGGGCGCAGCGGAGATTCAGGACCTTCATCGTGGCGCCATTATCGGCGCCGGCGATTCAGGGTGCAGCGGCCCAGTCCAGTGTCCACGCGCCGGCCCGCCATTTCTGCAGCCAGTGCAAGCCGATCAAGGTCTTGACGTCGGTCAGCTCACCCCGACCGGCCAAGGCGTCGAGCTCTGCCTCGGTCATCAGGCAGATGTCGAGGAATTCGCCGGCGTCGAGGCTGCGTTCACCGGCCACCAGGCCGCGCGCGAACCAGATCTCTATGCCTTCGGTGGAATAGGCGCAAGCGTTGTGCACCCGGCAGGCGCGCGCCCATTCGGACGCACGGTAGCCGGTTTCCTCGGCCAGTTCGCGCTGGGCGCAGTCCAGCACGCTCTCGGCGGCGTCCAGCTTGCCCGCCGGAAACTCCAGCATCACCTGACCCAGCGGGTAGCGGAACTGGCGCTCCAGCACCAGGCGGCCATCGGCCAGCAGCGGCACCACCATCACCGCCCCCGGGTGCACGATGTACTCGCGGGCCGCCGTGGCGCCGTCGGGCAGCGTGATGGTGTCGCGCCGCACGTCCAGGAAATGGCCGCGGTAGACCTGCTGGCCCACCAGCTGACGCTCGATCAGGTGCTCGTCAGCCATGGGTTTCAGTCGCGATCGGCCGATCGAGGCCGGCAGCGCGCGACAGACGCCATCAAGTGGCCAGCGCGCGCAGGATGGCGTCGCGGCACATCGCCATCAAGCCACCGGGCAGCAGGCCGAAACCCAGCACCGCGAGCCCGTTGACCGCCAGCAGCGCGCTGACGCCGCCGCCTTGCAGCGGACGCGAGGCGTCGGTGGGTGGGTCGAAATACATCACCTTGACGACCCGCAGGTAGTAGAAGGAGCCCACCAGCGACAGCATCACCGCAATCACCGCCAGCACGATGTAGCCGGTCAGGTTGGTGGTGATCAGCGCCTGCAGGATGGCCAGCTTGGCGTAGAAGCCGACCATGGGCGGCACACCGGCAAGCGAGAACATGAACAGCGTCATGATGCCGGCCAGCCAGGGGGCGCGCTTGGCCAGGCCGGCCAGGTCGCTGATCTCCTCGCTCTCGAAGCCGGTGCGGGCCAGGAACATGATCAGCCCGAAGGTGCCCAGCGTGGTGATCACATAGCTGACGACGTAGAACATCGCCGAGCTGTAGGCATTGCCGGCCGACAGCGTGTTGCCGCTGACCACGCCGGCCGTCATGCCCAGCAGCATGAAGCCCATCTGCGAGATGGTGGAATAGGCCAGCATGCGCTTCAGGTTGGTCTGCGCGATCGCCGCCAGGTTGCCGATCACCAGCGACGCCACCGCCAGCACCATCAGCATCTGCTGCCAGTCGACCGCCAGGCCCAGCATGCCCTCGACCAGCAGCCGGATCGTGATGGCGAACGCCGCCAGCTTGGGCGCGCCGCCGATCAGCAGCGTGACCGCCGTGGGCGCGCCCTGGTAGACATCGGGCACCCACATGTGGAAGGGCACGACGCCGAGCTTGAAGGCCAGGCCGGCGACGACGAACACGACGCCGAAGGTCAGCACCGTGCCGTTGATGCGGCCGGTCGAGATCGCGTTGAAGACCTCGTTGATCTCCAGCGAGCGGGTGGCGCCGTACATCATCGACAGGCCATAGAGCAGGAAACCCGAGGCCAGCGCGCCGAGCACGAAGTACTTCATCGCCGCCTCGGTGGACACGCCGTGGTCGCGGCGCAGCGCGACCAGCGCGTACAGCGACAGACTCATCAACTCCAGCCCGAGGTAGACGACCAGGAAGTTGTTGGCCGAGCACATCACGCAGATGCCCAGCAGCACGAACATCGCGAGCGTGAAGAACTCGCCCTTGAGCATGTCGCGACTGGCGATATAGGGCTGGGCGTAGGCGATGGTGACCATCACCGCCAGCGTGGCGAAGAAGGCCAGCAGATGGCCCATCGGGTCGCCGACCATCATGCGCTGCATGCCGTAGACGGTGGCGCCACCGTCGTAGAACACCCAGTGCAAGGCGGCCACGGCGGCCAGGCTGGCCTGGGCCAGCCAGAAGGTGGGGCGACGCTTGGTGTCGGTGACGAACAAGTCGACCAGCGCCACGGCGCAGGCCATGACCAGCAGCAGCGCTTCAGGGGTGACGACCAGCCAGTTCATTGGATTCATGATCTTGTTTTGCCTGCGCTCAGTGCAGCTTGGAAACCGCGACATGCTTGAGCAGTTCGGTCACCGAGACATGCATCACATCGGTGAAGGGCTTGGGGTAGACGCCCATGAACAGCGTGGCTGCGGCCAGCACCGCCATGATGGCGAACTCGCGGCCATCGAGGTCGATGAGCTTGCGCACATGCTCGTTGGCCACCTTGCCGAAGTAGACCCGCTTGTACATCCACAGCGAGTAGGCGGCGCCCGAGATCAGCGCGGTGGCGGCAATCGCGCCAAGCCAGAAATTGACCGACACCGTGGCCAGGATCACCATCCACTCGCCGACGAAGCCACCCGTGCCCGGCAGGCCGCAGTTGGCCATCGTGAAGAACAACGCGAAGGCAGCGAACTTCGGCATGGTGTTGACGACGCCGCCGTAACTGGCGATGTCACGCGAATGGACACGGTCGTAGAGCACGCCGATCGCCAGGAACATCGCGGCCGAAACGAAACCATGCGAGATCATCTGCACCAGGCCGCCCGAGACGCCGAGTTCGTTGAAGACGAAGAAGCCCAGCGTGACGAAACCCATGTGGGCAATCGACGAGTAGGCCACCAGCTTCTTCATGTCCTGCTGCACCAGCGCGACCAGGCCGATATAGACCACCGCGATCAGGCTCATCGCGATGATGACCCAGGCGTATTCATGCGAGGCGTCGGGCGCGATAGGCATAGAGAAACGCAGGAAGCCGTAGGCGCCGAGCTTGAGCATGATCGCCGCCAGCACCACCGAGCCGCCGGTGGGCGCCTCGACGTGGGCGTCGGGCAGCCAGGTGTGCACCGGCCACATCGGCACCTTGACCGAGAAGGCCGCGAGGAAGGCGAAGAACAGCAGCGCCTGCTGGTGCAGCGTCAGCGGCAGCTTGTGCCAGGCCGCGATGTCGAAGCTGCCACCCGACTTGTAGTAGAGAAAGATCAGCGCGACCAGCATCAACAGCGAGCCGGCCAGCGTGTAGAGGAAGAACTTGAACGCTGCGTAGACCCGTCGCGGCCCACCCCAGACGCCGATGATGATGTACATCGGGATCAGCGTGGCCTCGAAGAAGACATAGAACAGCAGGCCGTCGGCAGCGCAGAACACGCCCACCATCAGCCCCGACAGGATCAGGAAGGCGCCCATGTACTGGGCCACGCGCTCGGTGATCACCTGCCAGGCGGCCACAACGACGATGATGGTGATGAAGGCCGTCAGCAGCACGAACCAGACCGAGATGCCGTCGACGCCCAGGTGGTAGTTGACGTTGAAGCGCGCGATCCAGGGCAGGTTCTCCTGGAATTGCAGCGCGGCCGTGCCCTTGTCGAAACCGGTGATCAGCGGCACGGTGACGCCGAAGCTGGCCACCGAACCCACCAGGGCCAGCCAGCGGGCCGCGCCCGGGTTGTCATCGCGGCCCAAGGCCAGCAGCAGGATGCCGACCGCGATCGGCAGCCAGATCGAAACACTCAGCAGTCCGAAACCCATTTGTCCTAAGCCCATTTTTATTCTCCGCCCTGCCGCATCAACGGCCAGCCAGGCCGGAAAGGAAAGGGAGCAACACGGCGGGCCACAGTTGCCAGGTGAGCATGCCGAACACGCCCAACAGCATCACCAATGCATACCAGTAGACATGGCCGGTCTGCACCAGTCGTGCCAGGTTGGCCAGCAGACCCACCGCGCGGGCCGAGCCATTGATCAAGACGCCGTCGATCAGGCCCATGTCGCCGCCCTTCCACAAGCCGCGGCCCAGCAGGCGCGCACCCGCGGCCAGCACGTTCTCATTGAACCAGTCGAGGTAGTACTTGTTCTCGAGGACGCGGATGAGCGGCGACAGGGCTCGTCCTATGGCCACAGGCAGAGCCGGCACCACCATGTAGAACAGGTAGGCCGTGGCCACACCCGCCGCCGCCAGCAGGAAAGGAACGGTCTGCAGTGCGTGGGCCGCCATCGCCTGCGCGCTGTGGAAGTGCTCGGCCAGATCCTTCATGGCCTCGTGCTGCGCGGCGTTGACGACGATCGCGCCCTTGAAGAAGTCGCCGAACAGCATCGGGCCTATCGTCAGGTAACCGATCACCACCGAGGGGATGGCCAGCAGCACCAGCGGCAGCCAGACCACCCAGGGCGACTCGTGCGGCACATGGACATGGCTGCCGTTGTGACCATGATCGCCGTGGTCGTCGCCATGGTGGTCGTCGTGTTGGTCATGCCCACCCGCGTCCTCGGAAGGAAACGGCTTGTGACGGAAGTTCTCCTTGCCATGGAAGACCAGGAAATACATCCGGAACGAATAGAACGCGGTGACGAAAACGCCGATCACCACCGCCGCATAGGCCCAGGGCGCTGCCGGCAGATGGCTGGCATGCACCGCCTCGATGATCGAGTCCTTGGAATAGAAGCCGGAGAAGAACGGCGTACCTATCAGCGCCAGCGAGCCCAGCAGCGAGGTGATCCAGGTGATGGGCATGTACTTGCGCAGGCCGCCCATGTTGCGGATGTCCTGGTCATGGTGCATGCCGATGATCACCGAGCCCGCGCCCAGGAACAGCAGCGCCTTGAAGAAGGCATGGGTCATCAGGTGGAACACCGCCACCGAGTAGGCCGATGCGCCGAGCGCGACCGTCATGTAGCCCAGCTGCGACAGCGTGGAATAGGCCACCACGCGTTTGATGTCGGTCTGGATGATGCCCAGAAAGCCCATGAACAGCGCGGTGATCGCGCCGATGATCAGGATGAAGTTCAGCGCGGTGTCCGACAGTTCGAACAGCGGCGACATGCGGGCGACCATGAAGATGCCGGCCGTGACCATGGTCGCGGCATGGATCAGCGCCGAGATCGGCGTCGGACCCTCCATCGAGTCAGGCAGCCAGACATGCAGCGGAAACTGCGCGCTCTTGCCCATCGCGCCTATGAACAGGCAGATGCAGGTGACGGTGATCAACATCCACTCGCCGCCCCACAGCGGCATCGGGAACGGGATCTTGGCCAGTTCGTTGGCCTTGCCGAAGACCTCGGCATACGACAGCGAGCCGCCATAGGCCACGATCAGGCCTATGCCCAGGATGAAGCCGAAGTCGCCCACCCGGTTCACCAGGAATGCCTTCATGTTGGCGAAGATCGCCGTCGGCTTGGTGTACCAGAAGCCGATCAGCAGATAGCTCACCAGACCCACCGCCTCCCAGCCGAAAAACAGCTGCAGGAAGTTGTTGCTCATCACCAGCATCAACATGCTGAAGGTGAACAGCGAGATGTAGGCGAAGAAGCGCTGGTAGCCCGGGTCCTCGGCCATGTAGCCGACGGTGTAGACATGGACCATCAGCGAGACGAAGGTGACGACCACCATCATCATCGCGGTCAGCCCGTCGACCAGGAAGCCGACCTCCATCTTCAGGCTGCCCCGAAGCGAAGCGGAGTCACCGATCGTCATCCATTCGTAAACGGTGGCATTGAATCGGGCGCCGTCCAGCACGTCATTCAAGACGAGCACCGACAGGATGAAGGAGATCAGCACGCCGAGGATGGTGACGCTGTGGGCACCGGCGCGACCAATCGCACGGCCAAAGAAGCCCGCAAGCACCGCGCCGGCCAGCGGCGCCAGGGGCACCGCGAGCAGCATGTTCTGGGAAAGTTGTGCAGCCATGTTTTTTGACGGGATCCCGGCTTTCAGCCCTTGAGCGTGTCGAGTTCCTCGACATTGATCGTGGCGCGGTTGCGGAACAGCACCACCAGGATCGCCAGGCCTATGGCCGACTCGGCCGCCGCCACGGTGAGGATGAAGAACACGAAGACCTGACCGGCCATGTCGCCCAGGTAATGCGAGAAGGCGACGAAATTCATGTTGACCGCCAGCAGCATCAACTCGATCGCCATCAGCAGCACGATCAGGTTGCGGCGGTTCAGGTAGATGCCTATCACCGACAGCGCAAACAGCATGCCGCCGAGTGACAGGTAATGACCGAGAGTGATCGGACCCAAGTTCATTTCTGGTCTCCTGCGCCAGCGGGCAGCGCGGCCCTTGATGCCAGGTCCCGCACCGGGGCCATCTTGACGATGCGCAGTCGGTCGGCCTTCTTGGCCAGCACCTGTTGCGAGGGGTCCTGCGACCGGCTGTCCTTGCGCTTGCGCAGCGTCAGCGCGATTGCAGCGACGATCGCCACCAGCAGCAGCACCGCGGCAATCTGCAGCGGGTACAGGTACTTGGTGTAGATCTCTATGCCCAGCAGCCGGGTATTGCCCAGTTTGGCCAGCGCCGGGTCGAGCACCGGGGCGTCGGTCAACCGGAAGCCGCCCATCAGTACCAATGCCATCTCTAGCGCAATCACCGCGCCGATCAGACCGGCCAGCGGCAAATGCTTCCAGAAACCCTCACGGTCGTCGTCGGCGTTGAGGTCGAGCATCATCACGACGAACAGGAACAACACCATCACCGCGCCGACATAGACCAGCACCAGCGTGATGGCCAGGAACTCGGCGCTGAGCAGCATCCAGATCACCGCCGCGTTGGCAAAGGCCAGCACCAGATAGAGCACGGCGTGCACCGTGCTGCGCGCCGTGATGACACGGAACGCAGCAAACAGCAGCACGGCTGCGAAGAAGTAGAAGAGAGCGCCTGTTGTGGTCATGGTTTTTTTCGCGAAGAGTCGCTGGTGCGGGAGCCTGATGCTCAGGGCCTAGCGGTACTTCGCGTCGGCCTCCTTGTTGGCGGCGATCTCGGTTTCGTAACGGTCACCGACGGCCAGCAACATGTCCTTGGTGAAGTACAGGTCACCCCGCTTTTCGCCGTGGTACTCGAAGATGTGGGTCTCGACGATGGAGTCGACCGGGCAGCTCTCCTCGCAGAAGCCGCAGAAGATGCACTTGGTCAAGTCGATGTCGTAGCGCGTCGTGCGGCGACTGCCGTCATCACGCACATCGCTCTCGATAGTGATGGCCATCGCCGGGCAGACCGCCTCGCACAGCTTGCAGGCGATGCAGCGCTCCTCACCGTTCTCGTAGCGGCGCAGCGCGTGCAGTCCGCGGAAACGCGGGCTCAGCGGTGTCTTCTCCTCCGGAAACTGCACCGTGATCTTCTTCTGGAAAAAGTAGCGCCCGGTGAGCCTCATGCCCTTGAGCAACTCCAGCAGCATGAAACTGGAGAGGAAGTCTTTCAGTGACGCGGTTTGAGCTGCCATGTCAGGCCTCCTGCCGGGCCGTCCGCAGGAAGGCAAACGCCTCCATGGGGGGCAGCGAACAAAGTGAGCTTGGAGGCTTCATGCTATTTCCAGATGTTGAAAGGGGTCTGGATCCACAGCCCGACCACCACCAGCCAGATCAGCGTGATCGGGATGAAGATCTTCCAGCCCAGGCGCATGATCTGGTCGTAGCGGTAGCGGGGGAAGGTGGCGCGAACCCACAGGAACATCGTGACGACCACGAAGACCTTGATGCCGAGCCAGATCCAGCCCGGGATGAACTCGAGGACGGCGAAGGGGCTGAGCCAACCGCCCAGGAACAGCACGACGCACAGCGTCGAGACCAGGATCATGTTGGCGTATTCGGCCAGGAAGAACATCGCGAACGACATGCCCGAGTACTCGATCATGTGGCCGGCGACGATCTCGGACTCGCCCTCGACCACATCGAAGGGGTGGCGGTTGGTCTCGGCCAGTCCGGCGATGAAATAGACCACGAACACCGGGAACAGCGGCAGCCAGTTCCACGACAGCAGGCCGACACCGGCGCTGGCCATCATGCCGCGGCCCTGGCTCATCACGATGTCGCTCATGTTCATGGAGCCGGCCACCATCAGCACCACCACCAGGCAGAAGCCCATCGCGATCTCGTAGCTGACCATCTGCGCCGAGGCCCGCAGAGCGCCGAGGAAGGCGTACTTGGAGTTGGACGCCCAGCCGGCGATGATCACGCCGTAGACCTCGAGCGAGGTGATGGCCATCAAGAACAGCAGGCCGGCGTTGATGTTGGCCAGCGCCACCTCGGGGCCGAAGGGCACCACCGCCCAGGCGGCGAGTGCCGGCATGATGGTCATGATCGGACCGAGGAAGAACAGGCCTTTGTGCGCGGCGGTCGGGCGGATGATCTCCTTGAAGATCAGCTTGACAGCGTCGGCGATGGGCGTGAGCAGACCGTAGGGGCCGACCCGGTTCGGGCCCGGACGGATCTGGGTCCAGCCGATCGCCTTGCGCTCCCACAGCGTCAGGTAGGCGACGCAGACCATCAGCGGCGCGACCACCGCGATGATCTTGATCAGGCTCCAGATCACCAGCCAGACCAGGGGCCAGACCGGGCCACCGAGGAGCGTGCTGCCGAATTGGTTGAAATCGTTGATCATGGTCAGGCTTTCTCGACCGTCACGGCGCCGAACATCGCACCCAGCGCCGCGGTGTCGGCATGGCCCGCAGGCACCCGCACGGCGTTGGCGGCGAGCGTCGCCTCCTCGCGCGCCGGCAGACATGCGCTGGCGCCGCCCTGCGACACCCGCACGCTGTCACCAGTCTGCAGGCCGAACTGCTGCCACAGCGCGCTCGGCAGGCCGGCCATCGGACGCCTGGCGTCGGCCGTGCGCTGCAAGGACGCGGCACGGCGCACCAGCGCATCGGTGGCGTAGATAGGCACGTCGGAAACCCGCTGCAGACCCTGGGGCGCTGCCTGCGGCGCGACGACGGCCGATGCGCTGTTGTCCAGTCGGGTGGCCAGTTGGGCCGGGTCGCCCAGGGCCTCGGCCAAGACGTCGTCGGACGTCTCCTGGTCGAAACCCGGCAGAGCGAGCAGATTGCCCAGTACGCGCAACACCTTCCAGGCTGGACGGCTGTCGCCAGCCGGTTTGACAACGCCCTGGAAGGACTGCAGGCGACCCTCGGCGTTGACGAAGCTGCCGGCGGTTTCGGTGAAGGGCGCGATCGGCAGCAGCACATCGGCGTTGTCGACCCCCGCGTCCTTGAACGAGGTGAAGGCCACCACCAGGCCGGCGCCGGCCATCGCCGCACGCGCGGCAGCCGCATCCGCCGAGTCCAGCACGGGCTCGACGTCGAACAACAACAGGGCCTTCATCGGCTGGCTCAGCATCTGTCCGGCGTTCAGGCCACCCGCCCCCGGCATGGCCTGGACCAGTTGGGCGCCGACGCTGTTGGCGTCGGCCGTCAGGTAGCCCACGCTGGCACCGGTCTGGGCAGCGATCCACTGCGCCAGCGCCAGCAACTGCGCGGCCTGCGGGTGTTGCGCGGCGGCATTGCCCAGCAGCAAGGCCTTGCGCTCGCCCGACAGCAAGGCCTGGGCCACCGCCTCGGCATCGGCATTGACGCCGCCCGCGGCCGGGGCTGCGATGCCCTTGGCTTGGGCAACATAACCCGCCACGTCGGCCAGGGCCTGGGCCCAGGCCAGCGGCGCCGCGGTGATGCGGGCGGCCACTGGCATCGCCCAGTCATCGTGGACGGCGTTCAAGCTCATCACCGCCCCGCCCTTGCGCACCGCCTGGCGTATGCGCTGGGCAAACAGCGGATGGTCCTTGCGCAGGAAGCTGCCGACGACAAACACCCGGTCCAGGCTGGACAGCGCGGCGACCGTCGTGCCCAGCCACTGTGCCTTGCCTGCCGGTGCGGTGTTGCCGAAGTCGGCATGGCGGGTGCGGAAGTCGATGCTCTCGCTGCCCAGGCCACGCACCAGCTTGGCCAGCAGGTGGAGTTCCTCGACCGTGCGGTGCGCCGAGGCCAGCGCGCCTATGCCGGACACACCGTGGTCGGCCTTGATGCGCTTCAGTCCGTCAGCCACATAGCCCAGCGCCGTCGTCCAGTCCACAGACTGCCACTGCCCGCCCTGCTTGATCATCGGCTGGTGCAGCCGCAGGTCGCTGTTCAGCGCTTCGTAGCTGAAGCGGTCGCGGTCGGCGATCCAGCATTCGTTGACGGCTTCGTTTTCCAGCGGCACGACGCGCAAGACCTGGTTGGCCTTGACCTGGAGAACCAGGTTGGCGCCGGTCGAGTCGTGCGGGCTGACGCTCTTGCGGCGCGACAACTCCCAGGTGCGGGCGGCGTAGCGGAAGGGCTTGCTGGTGAGCGCGCCGACCGGACAGATGTCGATCATGTTGCCCGACAACTCGCTGTCTATGGTCTGGCCACCGAAGGTCGTGATCTCGCTGTGCTCGCCGCGGTGCTGCATGCCGAGTTCCATCGCGCCGGCAAGTTCCTGGCCGAAGCGCACGCAACGGGTGCAATGGATGCAGCGGCTCATCTCCTGCATCGAGATCAGCGGTCCGACGTTCTTCTGGAGGACGACACGCTTTTCTTCGCCGTAGCGCGACACGCCACCGCCATAGCCGACGGCCAGATCCTGCAACTGGCATTCACCGCCCTGGTCGCAGATCGGGCAGTCGAGCGGGTGATTGATCAGCAGAAACTCCATCACCGACTTCTGTGCCTTCACCGCCTTCTCGCTTTGGGTGCGGACGACCATCCCTTGCGTCACCGGCGTGGCGCAGGCTGGCATCGGCTTGGGCGCCTTCTCGATGTCGACCAGGCACATTCGGCAGTTGGCAGCGATGCTGAGCTTCTTGTGGTAGCAGAAATGCGGGATGGTGCTGCCCGCCGCGTCGGCCGCGTGCATCACCATGCTGCCTTCGGCAACGCTGACCTTCTTGCCGTCGAGTTCGATTTCGATCATGTCAATTCATGCCAGGAAAGACCGCAACCGACCGGCCGCCGGATGCAAGCAAGCGGCATGTTGGCTCAGCCCCCCTGAGGGGTGCGAATAAGGCGCTTCGGGGGTGATCAAACATAAGCGGGGACTCTGCAGGTCTTGTGCTCGACGTGGTACTCAAACTCGTCGCGGAAATGCTTGAGCATGCCGCGCACAGGCATCGCCGCGGCGTCGCCCAGCGCGCAAATGGTGCGGCCCATGATGTTCTCGGCCACCGAGTCGAGCAGTGCCAGATCCTCGGCCTTGCCCTGGCCATGCTCGATCCGGTTCACCAGTCGCCAGAGCCAGCCCGTGCCCTCGCGGCAGGGCGTGCACTGGCCGCAGGACTCGTGGCTGTAGAAGGAGGACAGGCGCAGCAGGCTCTTGACCATGCAGCGGGTCTCGTCCATCACGATCACCGCGCCCGAACCCAGCATCGAGCCGGCCTTGGCGATGCTGTCGTAATCCATCGTGCAGTCCATCATCACCGAAGCAGGCAGCACCGGGGCCGACGAGCCGCCAGGGATCACCGCCTTCAGCTTCCTGCCGCCCTTGACGCCGCCGGCGAGTTCGAGAATCTTGGCAAATGGCGTGCCCATCGGGATCTCGTAGTTGCCCGGCCGCTCGACATCGCCAACCATCGAGAAGATCTTGGTGCCGCCGTTGTTGGGCTTGCCGCAGGCGAGATAGGCCGGGCCGCCGTTGCGGATGATCCAGGGCACCGCCGCGAAGGTCTCGGTGTTGTTGATCGTGGTCGGCTTGCCGTAGAGACCAAAGCTGGCCGGGAACGGCGGCTTGAAGCGCGGCTGGCCCTTCTTGCCCTCGAGCGACTCGAGCAGCGCGGTTTCCTCGCCACAGATGTAGGCGCCAAAACCGTGGAAAGCGTGCAACTGGAAGCTGTGCGCGCTGCCCAGGATCTTGTCGCCCAGGTAGCCCGCCGCGCGGGCTTCGTCGAGCGCTTGCTCGAAGCGGTCGTAGACCGAAAAGATCTCGCCGTGGATGTAGTTGTAGCCCACCGAGATGCCCATCGCATAGGCCGCGATGATCATGCCCTCGATGACGATGTGCGGGTTGTAGGCCAGGATGTCGCGGTCCTTGCAGGTGCCCGGCTCGCCCTCATCGCTGTTGCACACCAGGTACTTCTGCACCGGCAAGGCCCGCGGCATGAAGCTCCACTTCAGCCCGGTCGGGAAACCCGCGCCGCCACGCCCGCGCAAGCCCGAGCCCTTGACCTCGGCCACCACCTGGTCGGGCGTCATGCCGCCCTCGCCGTCCACATGCGCCGCCAGCACCTTGCGCAGCGCCTGGTAGCCGCCGCGCGACTCGTAGTCCTTCAAGCGCCAGTTGCTGCCATCCAGACCGGTCAGGATCTGCGGCGTGATGTGGCGGTCGTGGAAACAGCTTTCCACGCCCTTGGCCTGGAATCGGGAGAGATCCAACATCGTCGCGCTCATTGGGCCTGTGCCTTCAAGACATCGACGAGTTCGTCGAGCCGGTCATTGCTCATGAAACTGACCATCTGCCGGTCATTGACCAGCATCACCGGCGCGTCTGCACAGGCGCCCAGGCACTCGCAGGGCTGGACCGTGAACAGGCCATCGGCGGTCGTGCCGCCGACCGCCACCCCGAGCTTGCTGCACAGGTGCTCCAGCGCCTGCTGGCCATGGCGCAGTTGGCAAGGCAGGTTGGTGCAGACGTTGAGCTTGAAACGCCCGACCGGCTGCTGGTTGTACATGTTGTAGAAGGTCGTCACCTCGTGCACTGCCATGGGCGCCATGCCCAAGTAAGTCGCGATCTCGCTTTCAGCGCCGGACGAGACCCAGCCCTGCTCCTGCTGCACGATGGACAGACAGGCCATCACGGCCGAGGCATTCTGGTCGGCCGGGAACTTGGCCACTTCCCTGGCGAAACGCGCGAAGGTGGCGGCCGAAAGGGGCTCGCTTGCTGCGGAGGACGCTTGATTGTTGCTCATCGATCGATCTCGCCAAACACGATGTCCATGGTGCCGATGATGGCCACGGCGTCGGCAATCATGTGACCACGGGACATTTCATCCAGCGCGGCCAGGTGCGCAAAGCCGGGGGGCCGGATCTTCAGGCGGTAGGGCTTGTTGGCGCCGTCGCTGACCAGGTAGATGCCGAACTCGCCCTTGGGATGCTCGACGGCGGCGTAGGCCTCGCCCTCGGGCACATGGAAGCCTTCGGTGAAGAGCTTGAAGTGGTGGATCAACTCCTCCATGTTGCTCTTCATGCCCACCCGCGGCGGCGGAGCCACCTTGTGGTTGTCGGTGATCACCGGGCCCGGATTGGCGCGCAGCCAGGCCGAACATTGCTGGATGATGCGGTTGGCTTGCCGCATCTCCTCGATGCGCACCAGGTAGCGGTCGTAGGTATCGCCATTGACGCCGAGCGGGATGTCGAAATCCATCCGGTCGTAGACATCGTAGGGCTGGGTCTTGCGCAGGTCCCAGGCGATGCCCGAGCCGCGCAGCATCGGTCCGGTAAAGCCCAGGTTGAGCGCACGCTCGGGCGTGACCACGCCTATGCCCACGGTGCGTTGCTTCCAGATCCGGTTGTCGGTCAGCAGGGTCTCGTACTCATCGACCCGGCCCGGGAATCGGGCGCAGAAGTCGTCGATGAAGTCGAGCAGCGAGCCTTGCCGATTGGTGTTGAGTTCGTTGATCGCGCGTGCGTTGCGGATCTTCGAGACCTTGTACTGGGCCATCGAATCGGGCAGGTCGCGGTAGACGCCACCGGGCCGGAAATAGGCCGCGTGCATGCGCGCGCCCGAGACCGCCTCGTACATGTCGAAGATGTCTTCGCGCTCGCGGAAACAGTAGATCAGGATGTTCATCGCACCGCAGTCGATGCCATGCGCGCCAAGCCACAACAAGTGGTTCAGCAGTCGCGTCAACTCGGAGAACATCACCCGGATGTACTGCGCTCGCTCGGGCACGGCTATGCCCATCAGGCGCTCGATCGCCAGACAATAGGCGTGCTCGTTGCACATCATCGAGACGTAGTCGAGCCGGTCCATGTAAGGCAGCGACTGGAGGTAGGTCTTGCTCTCGGCGAGTTTCTCGGTCGCGCGGTGCAGCAAGCCGATATGCGGGTCGGCGCGCTGTATGACCTCACCGTCGAGTTCCAGCACCAGCCGCAGCACGCCGTGAGCGGCCGGATGCTGGGGACCAAAATTGAGCGTGTAATTCTTGATCTCTGCCATATGCGATTCAGCCTGCCAAGCAAAGGATGCGCTCAATTTCAGCGACGGCTAACTTCGCGCAAGCGAAGTCGGGCCCGCGAAGCAGGCGGCCGCAGCAAAAATTGAGCGTGTAATTCT
Organism: Burkholderiales bacterium; assembly: GCA_947453625.1. Taxonomy (GTDB): domain Bacteria; phylum Pseudomonadota; class Gammaproteobacteria; order Burkholderiales; family Burkholderiaceae_C; genus Pseudaquabacterium. The sequence continues at coordinate 32,019 of CANGHK010000017.1, read as the reverse complement.
TGATCTCTGCCATATGCGATTCAGCCTGCCAAGCAAAGGATGCGCTCAATTTCAGCGAAGGCTAACTTCGCGCAAGCGAAGTCGGACCCGCGAAGCAGGCGGCCGCAGCAAAAGTTGAGCGTGTAGTTCTTGATCTCGGCCATGTCAGTGCAGACCACCGTAATTGTCTTCGCGGATGATTCGGGGCGTGATTTCGCGCGGCTCTATCGTCACCGGCTGGTAGATCACGCGCTTCTTCTCGGCGTCGTAGCGCATCTCGACATGGCCAGACACCGGGAAATCCTTGCGCAAGGGATGGCCAATGAAGCCGTAGTCGGTCAGGATGCGGCGCAGGTCGATGTGGCCGTCGAAGATCATGCCGATCATGTCGAAGGCTTCGCGTTCGAACCAGTTGGCCGACGCCCACAGCTCGGTCAGCGAGGCGATCACCGGCACGTCGTCATCGGGCGCAAACACCTTCAGGCGCATGCGCCAGTTCAGGCTGACACTCAGCAGGTGCGACACCACGCAGTAGCGCGGACCGTCCCAGGCCTGGTCCTTCCAGCTGCTGTAGTCGATGCCGCACAAATCGATCAACTGCTCGAATTTGAGCGTTGCATCGTCTCGCAAGGTCCTGGCCACGGCCAGGTAGTCGGCAGTGGAGACGGTCAGCGTGATCTCGCCGCGCTCGCGCTTGAAAGCCCTGATCTTGTCACCCAGCGCGACTTCGAGCGCGGCTTGAAGCTTGTCTAATCGAATCGTCATGTCAGGCCTCGCGCCGGGCCACCCCAAGCGAGGCTTGCGCCACCTCGGGAGGCTGCGAACGAATGGGAGCTCGGGGCTGCATCTCAGGCCCGGGCGATGGTGTTGTCGCGCCGGATCTTGGCCTGCAACTGCAGGATGCCGTAGAGCAGCGCTTCGGCAGTGGGCGGACAGCCCGGCACATAGACGTCCACCGGGACGATGCGGTCGCAACCGCGCACCACCGAGTAGCTGTAGTGGTAGTAGCCACCACCGTTGGCACAGGAGCCCATGCTCAGCACCCAGCGCGGTTCGGCCATCTGGTCGTAGACCTTGCGCAGCGCCGGCCCCATCTTGTTGCACAGTGTGCCGGCCACGATCATCAGATCGCTCTGGCGCGGACTGGGGCGAAACAACATGCCGAAGCGGTCGATGTCATAGCGCGCCGCGCCGGCGTGCATCATCTCCACCGCGCAACAGGCCAAGCCGAAAGTCATAGGCCACAGCGACCCGGTCTTGGACCAATTGATCAGCTTGTCCACCGAGGTGGTGACAAAGCCTTCCTTCAGAACGCCTTCGATGCCCATCGTGATCCTCGTGTACTTGTCTGCGCGCTGCCCAAGAAAACGCCGTCATTCCCAGTCCAGCGCGCCCTTCTTCCATTCGTAGATGAACCCCACCACGAGGATGGTGAGGAAGATCATCATGGCCCAGAAACCTGACGCCCCGATGTCACGCAGCGACACCGCCCAAGGAAAAAGGAAGGCGATTTCCAGATCGAACAGGATGAAGAGGATGGCCACCAGGTAGTAGCGCACGTCGAACTTCATGCGTGCGTCCTCGAAGGCCTCGAAGCCGCACTCGTAGGGGCTGTTCTTGGCCGCGTCGGGCCGCTGCGGGCCGAGCAGGAAACCCAGCACCTGGGGCGCCACGCCGACGCCCACGCCGACCAAGATGAACAGGATGACCGGGAGGTACTGTTGCAAGTCCATGATCGGCAGCGGCAGGGTTGGAGGATGGAGAAACCATCCGGCGAAAAAGGGCGCGCCGGCCGAAGCCCTTGACTGCCTGCGGTGCGCGCCGCCATTGCCCCTGATCACGTAGGGCGCACAGGCCAAACGCCGGATGACCGCTTGACCTGCTCAAAACGTTGGTGCCGTCGGCGAGACTCGAACTCGCACAGCTTTCGCCACTACCCCCTCAAGATAGCGTGTCTACCAATTTCACCACGACGGCATTTTTGCCAAGCTAGAGCCAGGCGGCTGCTCGGATTGCGTGAGGACTTGCTCTCTGAACAGCGGTGAATTCTAACCTGTAAAAACCCTGTTTCTGCGGGTTTGCGCGGGGGTTCGTTGGTGAATTGACCCACCGCAGTGCAGGGCCTGTGCGAACCACCGCAAGCGCCTCACTTGGTCGGGATGGTACCGGCCACCGAAGCCGCCGGTGCAGCGACCGGCGCGGGCAGCATGCCAGCACCAGGAATCGCAGCGCCGGCACTGGCTGGCGCGCCAGCGGGCAGCACCGCGCGATCGAGCACGCTGCCGCCACTGGACGGCGCGCGCGACGCCACGCTGTTCGACAGATAGGCCATCGACAGCGTGCAGACGAAGAACACGCCGGCGCAGACTGCCGTGAAACGCGACAGGAAGTTGGCGCTGCCGGTGGCTCCGAACAGACTGCCCGAGGCACCGCTGCCGAACGAGGCGCCCATGTCGGCACCCTTGCCGTGCTGCACCAGCACCAGGCCGATCATTGAGATGGCCGCCAGCAACTGCACCACCAGCACGAGGTTTGTCCAAATCTGCATGTTCAATACGCTCCAGGAATTCAGTTCTTAGGGTCCGTCGTTCAGCTGGCCGATCAGCCAGCCGCCCGGCAGATGGCGACGAAATCAGCCGCCTTCAAGCTGGCGCCGCCGATCAGGCCGCCGTCGATATCGGGCTGGGACAGCAACGAGACTGCGTTGTCCGGCTTCATGCTGCCGCCGTAGAGGATTTGCATCTGGTCGGCATGGGGCGTGGCCGCCTTGAGTTGCGCGCGCAGCAGCGCATGCACCGCCTGGGCCTGCTCGGGCGTGGCCACCTTGCCGGTGCCTATGGCCCAGACCGGCTCGTAGGCCACCACCATCTCGCCGGCGCAATGGCCGAGCGCGTGGATCACCGCCGACAACTGGCGCTTGACGACCGCCTCGGTCTGGCCGGCCTCGCGTTGGGCCAGCGTCTCACCGACGCAGACGATGGGCGTGAGCCCATGCGACAAGGCCGCCTTGGCCTTGTCGGCCACCAGAGCGTCGGACTCGGCGTGGAACTGCCGGCGCTCGCTGTGGCCGACGATGACGTAGCGACAGCCGAACTCGGCCAGCATCGCGGCAGACACCTCACCGGTGTAGGCGCCCTGCTCGTGCGCCGAGCAATCCTGCGCACCCCAGCGCAGATCGCTGGCGGCCAGCGCGACCGCGGTCTCGGCCAAATACGGGTAAGGCACGCAAACCGCCACATCACAGCCAAAGGGCCGCGAGGCGGCGATGCCTGCCAACAACTCGGCATTGCTGCGGTGGTTGCCGTGCATCTTCCAATTGCCGGCCACGAGTTTGCGTCGCATCGGGTGTCTCCCTTACAGCGTCCAGTCGAGCACGATCTTGCCGATGTGCTCGCCCGATTCCATCAAGGCGTGAGCCTGCGCGGCCTGCGCCGCCGGGAACACGCGGTTGATCACCGGCTTGATGCGTCCGGCATCGATCAGCGGCCAGACCGTCGTCTTCAAGGCCGAAGCGATCGCCGCCTTGAAAGCCACCGGACGCGGGCGCAGCGTCGAGCCGGTGATCAGCAGGCGGCGACGCAGCAACTCGCCGGCATTGAAGCCGCTCTGCAAGCCGCCCTGCACCGCGATGATCACGATGCGGCCGTCATCGGCCAGGCATTGCACCTCGCGCGCCACATAGTCGCCAGCCACCATGTCGAGCACGACGTCGGCGCCGCGGCCGCCAGTGGCGGTCTTGACCTCGGCGACGAAGTCCTGGGTCTTGTAGTTGATGCCGACATCGGCACCCAGCGCCACGCAAGCCGCCACCTTCTCGTCGCTGCCTGCGGTGACCAGCACCTGGGCCCCCATCGCCTTGGCGAGTTGGATCGCGGTGACGCCGATGCCGCTGGAGCCGCCCTGCACCAGCAGGGTTTCACCGACCTGCAGGCGGCCGCGGTCGAAGACGTTGGACCAGACCGTGAAGAAGGTCTCGGGCAGACTGGCGGCCTCGATGTCGCTCAAACCCGCCGGCGACGGCAGGCATTGGGCGATAGGCGCGGTGCACAGTTCGGCATAGCCGCCGCCGGCCACCAGCGCGCAGACCCGGTCACCGAGCTTGAAGCCGGCCGCCGCGAGCTCAGTGGCGTCGCCGCCGATCACCGTGCCGGCGATCTCCAAGCCGGGCAGGTCCGAGGCGCCGGGCGGCGGGGCATAAGCCCCCTTGCGCTGCAGCACGTCGGGCCGGTTGATGCCCGACGCAGCCACGCGGACCAGCATCTCACCGGCCGCGGCCACCGGGTCGGGACGGGTGGTCTCGACCAGCACTTCGGGGCCGCCGAAGCCCTTCATTTCTATCGCTCGCATCGTGATGTCTCCTGGCTGCCGGTGCTTCGGGGGCTCAGCCCTGGCTGGCCGGGGTGTCGCCGGCCGGCGCGGTGGCGGCCGGTGCCGCATCGGCGGCCGGCGCGGCTGGCTCGGCGGCGGGCGCCTCGCTGCGCTCACGCCGCGGCGGGCGATCGCCACGGTCCGGACGCGGGCCACGGTCCGGCCGGTCGCCGTATTCGCGGCGCGGGGCGCGCTCGAAACGCTCCTCTTCCATGCCCTCGGGGCGCTCGATCAAGGCCTTCATCGACAGCTTGATGCGGCCCTTCTCGTCGGTCTCCATCACCTTGACCTTGACGATCTGGCCTTCCTTCAGGAAGTCGGTGACGTTCTCGACCCGCTGGTGGGCGATCTGGCTGATGTGCAGCAGACCGTCCTTGCCCGGCAGGATATTGACCAGCGCGCCGAAGTCGAGGATCTTGGTGATCGCGCCTTCGTAGACCTTGCCGATCTCGGCCTCGGCAGTGATCTCGGCGATGCGCTTCTTGGCGTGCTCGGCCTTGTCGGCATCGGCCGACGCGATCGTGATCGTGCCGTCCTCGCCAATGTCGATGGTGCAGCCGGTCTCTTCGGTCAGCGCGCGGATGGTGGCGCCGCCCTTGCCGATCACGTCACGGATCTTTTCCGGGTTGATCTTCATCGTGTACAGGCGGGGCGCGAAGGTCGACACCTCGGCCTTGGCCTCACCCACCGAAGCCTGCATGCAGCCCAGGATGTGCAGGCGGGCTTCCTTGGCTTGCGCCAGCGCCACCTGCATGATTTCCTTGGTGATGCCCTGGATCTTGATGTCCATCTGCAGCGCGGTGATGCCGCCGGTGGTGCCGGCCACCTTGAAGTCCATGTCGCCGAGGTGGTCCTCGTCGCCCAGGATGTCGGTCAACACCGCGAAGCGTGGACCGTCCTTGATCAAGCCCATCGCGATGCCCGCCACATGGGCTTTCATCGGCACGCCGGCGTCCATCATAGACAGGCAGCCGCCGCAGACCGAGGCCATAGACGACGAGCCGTTGGACTCGGTGATCTCGCTGACCACGCGCACGGTGTAGGGGAAGTCTTCCTTGCTCGGCATTGCGGCGATCAGCGCCCGCTTGGCCAGCCGGCCATGGCCGATCTCGCGCCGCTTCGGGCTGCCCACACGGCCAGTTTCGCCGGTGGCGAAAGGAGGCATGTTGTAGTGCAGCATGAAACGGTCTTCGTAGTCGCCGGCCAGCGCGTCGATGCGCTGCGCGTCGCGGTCGGTGCCCAGCGTGGTCACGACGACCGCCTGGGTTTCGCCGCGGGTGAACAGCGCCGAGCCGTGGGTGCGGGGCAGCACGCCGGTGCGGATCTCGATCGGGCGCACGGTGCGGGTGTCGCGACCGTCGATGCGCGGCTCGCCGGCCAGGATCTGGCTGCGCACGATGCCGGCTTCGATGTCGAACAGCAGGCCTTCGACCGCGACCTTGTCGAACTCGACGCCGTCGGCCTTGAGCGCCGAGATGACGTTGGCGGTGACCGCGCGGCAAGCCTGGGTGCGGGCCTGCTTGCTGCGGATCTGGTAGGCCGCGCGCAGCGGCTCGGCGGCCAGCGCGCCCACCTTGGCGATGAAGGCTTCGTCCTTGGCCGGGGCTTTCCAGTCCCAGACCGGCTTGCCGGCGTCGCGCACCAGGTCGTGGATCGCGTTGATCGCGATATTGCCCTGGGCATGGCCGAACACCACGCCGCCCAGCATCACGTCCTCGCTGAGCTGGTCCGCTTCGGACTCGACCATCAGCACGGCGGCTTCAGTGCCGGCGACGATCAGGTCCATCTTGCTGTTGACCAGGTCGGCCTTGCCCGGGTTGAGCACGTACTCGCCGTTGACATAGCCCACGCGGGCGGCACCGATCGGGCCGTTGAACGGGATGCCCGAGACCGACAGCGCGGCGCTCGACGCGATCAAGGCGGCGATGTCGGCCTGCACTTCGGGGTTCAGGCTCAGCACATGGATGATGACCTGAACTTCGTTGAAGAAGCCTTCCGGGAACAGCGGGCGGATCGGGCGGTCGATCAGGCGGCTGGTCAGGGTCTCGAGTTCGCTCGGACGGCCTTCACGCTTGAAGAAGCTGCCCGGGATGCGGCCGGCGGCATAGGTCTTCTCGACATAGTCGACGGTCAGCGGGAAGAAATCCTGGCCGGCCTTGGCATCGGTGCGGGCCACGACGGTGGCCAGCACCACGGTGCCTTCGATGTCGACCAGCACCGCACCGTTGGCCTGGCGGCCGATCTCGCCGGTCTCCATCGTGACCGAATGCGATCCCCATTGGAAGGTCTTGGTGACTTTGTTGAACATACTCATGGATGCTTCTCCGAATAGAGGCGACGCGCTTGCGGTGGCGTCACCGGGTGGACCGGGAGAACAGCAGGCGTCGCGGGCGGGATGGCATTCCAGTGCGGCCCTGCGGCGCAGGACTTCATTGGAATGACACAGCACTGCCGTGGCGGGCCGGAATACTCCAGAAAAACAGTCCGAAAAATGGACAAAGAGCCTGTGCTGGGGACATCCAGACAGGCTCTTGGGCTCAATACCAGCTTACTTGCGCAGGCCGAGCTTGGCGATCAGCGCGGTGTAACGCTCGGGCGTCTTGCCCTTCAAGTAGTCGAGCAGCTTGCGGCGGCGGCTGACCATGCGCAGCAGGCCGCGACGGCCGTGGTGGTCCTTCAAATGGGTCTTGAAGTGAGGCGTCAGGTCGTTGATGCGGGCGGTCAGCAAGGCCACTTGCACTTCGGGGGAGCCGGTGTCGCCGACACTGCGGGCATTGCTGGCGACGGTCTCGGCCCGGTGGGCTTTGTCTACGGACATGGTGTTTCCTTTGATTTTGGGAATCCACCCAGCCTGACCATCGATGCCAGCGGCGGTTCCCGGTTGTGACTTGCGGTCGCGGGTGAAACCAACCCACGCCGTGCCTGATTTGCGCACAGCCTCCGAGGAGCCGGCTGCGCACAACTCGCGGATTATAAGCGCAAGGCCGCCCGCAGGCGGTCGACGCCGGCCACCAGCCGCGCCGTGTCCTGCGACGCGAAGCACCAGCGCAGCCAGCCCTCGCCCTCAATGCCGAAGGCCGCGCCCGGCGCCAGGCCCAGGCCGACCTCGGTGACCAGCCGCTTGGCGAAGACCAGCGAATCGTCGGCTCCCGGCACCCGGAAGAAGGCGTACATGCCGCCCTGCGGCGTGGCCGACTGCACACCCGGGATCGCCGCCAGCAGCGGGCACAAGGCGTCGCGGCCGGCCTTCAGCCTGGCGATCAACTGCGGCACGAACTCGTCGGCGCAAGCCAGTGCCGCCAGCCCGCCGCGCTGCACGAACACCGGCGCGCAGGAACTGTTGAACTCGATCAGCTTGCCCACCGCGTCGAGCTGGCCCGCTGGCAGCACCAGCCAGCCCAGGCGCCAGCCGGTCATCAGGAAACTCTTGGAAAAGCTGTGCACCACCACCAGGCGGTCGTCGGGGCTGGCGATGTCCAGGAAGCTGGGCGCGGCCGCCCGCGCCGGGCCGCCCCAAGCGGGCGAGCCCCCCTCGGGGGGTGACGCCGCAGGCGTCAGGGGGCCGACGGTTTCTGTGCCAAACCACACCCGGTCGTAGACCTCGTCGGCGACGATCCAGGTACCGGTGCGCCGGCAATGGGCCAGCAGCGCCTGCTGCTCGGTGCGCGTCAGCGTCCAGCCGGTGGGGTTGTTGGGGGCGTTCAGCAGCAGCACCCGGGTGGCTGGCGTCACCGCGTCGAGCAGGCGCTGCAGGTCGAGCCGCCAGGCGCCTTGGGCATCGGGCGCCAGCGCCACCCGGGTGACGCAGCCGCCCAGGATCTCGGGCTGGGCCGGCAGGTTGGGCCAGACCGGCACCACCACCACGACCTCGTCGCCGGGGTCGACCAGCCACTGCATCGCCGTCATCAGCGCGCTCACGCCCGAGGAGGTGACTGCTATCCGGTCCGGCCCCGGGTCGCCGTGCAGCGCTGCGGTATAGCCTCGCAAGGCCTCGCGCAACTCGGCCAGGCCCAGGTTGTGGCTGTAGAAGGTTTCACCCCGCATCAGCGAATCGGCCGCGGCGCGCCGCACCGGCTCGGGCGTGACCTCGTCGCTCTCGCCGAACCAGAAGGCCAGCACGTCGTCGCGACCCAGGCCGGCGTTGGCCACTTCCCGGATCTTGCTGCCGGGCAGCCGGGCTATCGTTTCACGCATGTCTGGATTCCTTGATGTCGGGGGGGATTGTTTCGGGGCGGACCATCTGGCAACTTGACGCCATTTCGAGCTCGCCGGCGTCGAAGCGGCGCACGGTGCGAAAGCCATAGCCCGAGCCCTCGACATCGTGGACGATGCCCGCCGTGCCGGCACGGCCCATCACGCTGACGTAGAGCGGCTGCTGGAACTGGTGGTCGGCGGCGCGCATCCAGCCCTCGTGGAACCCGGCCAGCGGGCCCAGCCCGCGGGTGTCCAGCCGCAGCCCCTCCAGCGCGCTGGCCACGGCGCCGGGGTCGGCGCTGCGCGCGCGCTCGAGGGCCTGCACCAGCAACTCGACCATCGCCTGCATGCGGGCATGCAGGTAGTCGTCGCGCGGATCGGGGAATCGTTGCCGGAAGCCGGCGACCAGCGCCTCGGACGCCAGTCCGCCGGCGTTGGGATGCCATTCGGCCACCGCCAGCACCGCGCCCACCCCGGCCTCGCCCAGCACCGCCGGCACGCCCAGCGCATTGCCGTAGAAGGTGTAGAACTTGACGCCGCCGCCCAGTTCCTGCACGGCCTTGACCAGCAGCGTCAAGTCGTTGCCCCAGTTGCCGGTGATCACCGCCTGCGCGCCACTGGCGCGGATCTTGGCGGCATAGGGCAGGAAGTCCTTGACCCGGCCCAGCGGGTGCAATTCGTCGCCGACGATACGGATGTCGGGCCGGCGGACGCCGAGCAGCGCACGGGCCTGGCGCGCCAGTTGCTGGCCGAAGCTGTAGTCCTGGCCGATCAGGTAAACCTTGCACAGCCGGCGGTCGTCCTGCAGCACCGCCATCAGCGCGGCCAGCCGCATGTCGGCATGGGCGTCGAAGCGGAAATGCCAGAAGCTGCAGCGCGCGTTGGTCAGCGCCGGCTCGACGGCCGCGTAGTTGAGGAACAGGGCCCGGGCCCGCGGCGCGCGCTGGTTGTGCTTGTCCAGGGCATCGATCAGGGCCGCGGCCACCGCCGAGCCGTTGCCCTGCAGCACGAAACCAAAGCCCTGGTCGATCGCGCTGCGCAGGGCCGACAGCGCCTCGTCGGCCGCGCCTTTGCTGTCGAAGCGCGCCAGTTCGAGCCGGCGAGCGCCGCCGGGCAGGCGCACGCCGCCGCGGGCATTGACGCGCTCCACCGCCCACCACAGGTTGCGCCAGACGGCTTGGCCGGCCGCGCCGAACGGGCCCGACAGGCCTTCGATCAGCGCCAGCCGGACGGGCGCAGCGTTCCATAAGGGCAGGGCCTGGGCCGGTGGCGACAGACTGGCGCACAAGCCACCGCACAAGCCGCCGAGCAGCAGCCCGCGGCGCCGGGCCGGGGTTTGATTCATCGCAAAAAAACAGGCCCTTGAAAACAAAAAAGCCGCTGCCAATGTAGCGGCGTGGGTCGTGCAAGGCATCGGATGACAAGCGCGGCCCCGATCAGCCCATCATTGTAGGAGTTGACCATGTTCCTCGTTCCTGTGAGCCGCAACCCCGCCGAGCTGTCCCGGTCCTGGGACCGCTTGTTCGACGACAGCCTGTTCGACCGCTTCTTCGCCCCGACCCGTTCCGACAGCGGCGAGGCCCAGGGCCTGCGCAGCCCGGCGCTCGAAGTGACCGAAGCCGAGCGCAGCTACACCGTCAAGCTCGACCTGCCCGGAGTCAACAAGGACGACGTGAAGATCGCGATCGATGGCCGACGCGTCACGGTCGAGGCCACCAGTTCTCGCAAGGAGGAGCGCAAGGACGGTGACCGGGTGGTCTACAGCGAGCGCTCGGCCGCCAGCTTCGCCCGCAGTTTCACCTTGCCGATGGAGGTGGACCAGACCGAATCCACCGCCAAGATGGACAACGGCTTGCTGACGCTGACCCTGGTCAAGCGCGGCGCCCCGGCCGCGAAGCAGCTGAGGGTCAGCTGACGATGCGGACCGGGCCGGCGCTGTCGACCCGGTCTATCGCATCCAGCGGCCAGCGCGGGCGGACGTCGAAAGCGTAATCGCTGGAGGCCAAGGCTGCGCCGCTCTGCAAGCGCATCGCCGCGGCCAGCGCGATCATCGCGCCGTTGTCGGTGCACAGTTCCAGTTCGGGGTAATGCACCCGAAAACTGCGGCGCCGCGCCGCCTCGTCGAGTTGGCGCCGCAATTCCGTGTTGGCGCCCACGCCACCCGAGACCACCAGCCGGGACAGCCCGGTGAGCTTGAGTGCGGCAAGCGACTTCTTGACCAGCACCTCGACGATCGCATCCTGGGTGCTGGCCGCCAGATCGGCCAGTTGGTTGGCCGTCGGCGCCTGGCCCAGCTTGCGGTGCTGGGTCAGCACGGCGGTCTTCAGCCCGGCAAACGAAAAATCCAGGTTGCCGCTGTGCAGCAGCGGCCGCGGCAGCGCGTAGGCATCCGGCCGGCCGCTGGCCGCCAGTTGCGACAAGGCAGGGCCCCCCGGGTAGCCCAGGCCCATCAGCTTGGCCGACTTGTCGAAGGCCTCGCCGGCCGCGTCGTCGATGCTCTCGCCCAGCAGGCGGTACTGGCCTACCGCGTCCACCCGCATCAGCTGGGTGTGGCCGCCCGACACCAGCAGCGCGACGAAGGGAAACGCTGGCGCGTCGTCCGACAGAAACGGCGACAGCAGGTGGCCCTCCAGGTGGTGCACGCCCAGCACCGGCTTGCCCAGCGCCGCGGCCAGCGCGCAGGCCACGCCGGCACCCACCAGCAACGCGCCGGCCAGCCCCGGGCCGCGCGTGAAAGCTACCACGTCGACCTCGGCCAGCGTGGCACCGGCCTCCTGCAACACCTGGCGCGTCAGCGGCAACACCCGGCGGATATGGTCGCGCGAGGCCAGCTCGGGCACCACGCCGCCATAGGCCGCGTGCATCTGCACCTGGCTGTACAGCGCATGGGCGCGCAGCAGCGGCGTGCCGACGGCCCGGGTGCTGACCAGCGCCACCCCGGTCTCATCGCAGGAAGATTCGAAACCCAGGACGTTCATGGCGCCGAAGTGTAGGGGCCACCGCGGCCGGTCGCGGCAGTGACAAACCGGCGGGCCCGCCCTGGCCACAATGAAAGCGATGGGAACCCTCTACCTCGTGCGCCATGGCCAGGCCTCGTTCGGCGCCGACAACTACGACCAGCTCAGCCCCCTGGGCCAACGCCAATGCCGGCGCCTGGGTGACTACTTCCGCGCCAAGGGGCGGCACTTCAGCGCCGCGATCACCGGCACGCTGGTGCGGCAGACGCAGAGCCTGGACGAGATCGCCGCCGGCCTGGGCGTGGCGCAGGACGCGCTGCGCCTGCCCGGCCTGAACGAGTACGACAGTGCCGCGGTGATCGCCGCCATCCACCCGCAGCCGCTGGCCAAGCCCGACACGCCCGAGCTCTACCGCCACCATTTCCGCCTGTTGCGCGCTGGCCTGTCGTCCTGGATGGCCGGCAGCACCCAGCCGGCGGGCATGCCCCGCTATGCCGATTTCGTCGCCGGCGTGGCCGGCGCACTCGACCATGTGCGCCAGCACTGCGACGGCGACGTGCTGATGGTCAGCAGCGGCGGTCCGATCTCGACCGCGGTCGGCCAGGTGCTGGGCACCACGCCCGAGATGACGGTCGAGCTCAACATGCGCATCCGCAACAGCGCGGTCACCGAGTTCGTCTTCAACCCCAAGCGCCACATGCTGCTGAGTTACAACGGGCTGCCGCACCTGGACGACGAGGGCCACGCGGACTGGGTGACCTACACCTGAGCCGGGCGGTTCGTACGCGCCGGGACTCAATGCTGGGAATCGCCTTCAGCGGCCACCCGCTGCGGCCTGAGGGCCGTCCAGCCGGGGACCGACATAGGAATAGCCCTGGTTGCGCCAGGCCACTATCCTCAACGCCGGATCGAAATCGGCCAGTTTCTGGCGCAGACGGCTGATCACGGTGTTGGTGCGGCCTTCGGGCGCCTGCATGAAATCGATGCCCAGCGCACGGACCAGGTCGGCGCGACTGCGCGTGCTGCCGGCTCGCTGCGCCAGGAAATCGAGCACCAGCAGTTCCTGCACCGTCAGATCGAGCGCACGACCATCCGGTGCCAGCAGCTTGCGCTGCGCGGCCACCAGCCGCCAGGCCGGGCCGGTGTCGCCGGCAGGCGCGACCCGCGCAAATAGAACCTTGATGCAAGCCGCCAGTTCGCGGCGATCGACAGGCTTGACCAGGTAGATGTCGGCGCCGTCATGGAAGCCCTGCAGCTTGTCATCGAGCGCGTCCCGGGCGGTCAGCATGATGATGCCCAGGTGCTGGCGGTCGCAGAGCCGGCGCGCAATCGAGAAACCGCCCTCACCCGGCAGATTCAGGTCCAGCACCAGGATGTCGCAGCGCTGATCGGCCAGCAGCATGTCCAGCGCATGGGCATCGCGGGCACCGCGCACCGACAAGCCCTCGGCCTCCAGTTGAAAGACGATCTCTTCGCGCAGATCATCGTTGTCTTCGACCAGAACCACCCTGGGGCTCATCGGGGCACCCCGCGTTGCGGCATCGCGGTGGGCCGCAACGGCAGTTCCAGCGTGAAGCAGGTCCAGCCGTCGGGCAGACTGCGCACCCGCACCGCGCCGCCATGTGCTGTCGCGATGTTGCGGACGAAGTGCAATCCCAGCCCGGCGCCGGCCAGATTGCGGTGCTCGTCGCGCCGCCAATACTTGTCGAACATCTGTTCCAGGTCGGTCGCCGACAGCACCGGCCCCTGGCTGCTCACCTGAAACCTGAGCATGGCGGGCTGGGCCTCGCTGGCGGCGTGACCGTCGATGTCGAGTCGCACCAGGCTGTTGGCATCGGCGTATTTTCGGGCGTTGTCCATCAGGTTGCCCAGGGCCACTTCCAGCAGGTCGGGATCGGCCATCCAATCGGTGGGGTCGTCAGGCAGCGTCAGTGCCAGCGCGCCGCCGGCCTGGCCACCGACGCTCATGGGAACGCGGATTTCAGCCGCCGGCAAGACGGCCGGCAGCAGCACATCGTGCAGCGAGAGCGTGCCGGCGACGAGTTCGCTCAACACCACGCGCCGCAGCTTGGGGTTCCAGGCACTGGCTTCGACGCGCTCGCGCGACAAGGCCTCGAGGGCCAGCCGGTTGAGCCGCACCACCGCGGCGCGGATCTTGCGGTGACGTTGCTGGAACCGGGGCGTGTCGCCGCCGGGCAGCAGTTCCAGGCTCTGCGCCGCCGCATCGATGATCGCCAGCGGTGTGCGGACCTCGTGGCCGAACATCGCCAGGAATTGCAGCAAGTCCTTGCGCTGCGCCCGCTCGGCCTGGGCTTCCAGGCGGGACGCCAGTGCCAGCTCGCGCTGCTCGCGCAGGCGGATGACGAGTTGCAGGTGGATCAGCAGCATCTGGAACACCAGGCCTATCCTGGCCAGTTCACCGATCCAGACGGTCACCGGCAGCCAGCCCGCCATGCTCAGCAGCGGCGCCTTCTCGAACACCGTGAACAGCAGGTAGGCGCCGAAAACCACCCAGGCCTGGGCCTGGCGTCGCTGCACCGCCTGCTGCAGGCTGATGCCCAGCAGCAACAGGCCGATGACCAGGTGCAACAGCCACAACACCCGGCTGGCCAGCGGGATCCATGACAGATCGACCGCGGCCACACTCGACAGCAAGGCGCCGGCCATGACCCAGCGCAGTGCCCGGGCGATGCGGGGCAGGCGCTGGTGGATCTCCAGCGCCTGCAGCGAGAACAGCAGGGTGCCGGCCATCATTGCGGCACCGCTGACGAAGGACAGCCGCGTGACCAGCCAGGGCGCGTCGGGCAACAAGTCGTTGGCGACATAGCCGTTGAGAAACAGGATGAAGATCAGCGAGGTGCTGATGTAGACCGCAAAGTCGCGGTAGGCCGGGTGACCGATCCAGGCCCAGTTCATCAGCGCCAGGATCAGCATGATCAGCGCCGCACCGATGAACAGCCCCTGCCTCAGCGTGTCGCGCCGGAGCTCGGCGTTCAGCGCCGCGTCCGACAGCAGGGCGAGATGGCTGAGCTGGGGCAGCGCCGTCTCGACCAGCAGGTAGACCCTTGTCGTGGGCTGGTCCAGCGTCAGGCGGAAGCGCGCGGGCACACCGGGCTGGCTGTGCTCGACCAGCGGCAGATTCAAGCCGCTGCGCTGCTGCGCGCCGTCGGCGGTAAACAGCCTGGCCTCGTGGATCAGCGCCGGCACCACGCGCAGCCAAACGGTCTGGCCGATCGTCGGCGCGGGCACCACGAGGTCGATGCGCAACCAGACCCGGGGGCAGCTGATGCGCTCATGCCGGTCCTGCGGCATGGGCGTGAAGGACGCCGCGCTCAGCTGGTCCAGCGCATGGAGCTGACCCTCGGGGTCGAGCGCGATCGCCATGCGCGCGCTGACACCCTCCAGCCCATCGATGTCCAGCCAGTCCGAGGTGGCGGCCCCGACCGGACCCGCCAGCCACCCGCACAGCAGCAGCGCCAGCCGCAGCGCAAGGGTCACGCGGCGGGCGGGCCCGCACGCGATGCGGCCGGTGCGACACCAGCGCGCACCGGCCGCAACAGCCCAGCAGGTCAAGGCGTGCAACCGAGGGTCTGCAGTCGATCAGCCGCCGATCAGGCGCAGCACGAAGATGTCGGTCGAGCTGCCGCTGACATGGTCACCGGCGACCAGGATCTTGCCATCGGGCTGGATCGCCACCGCGCGGGCGAACTCGGATCCATCGCCCAGCGACAGGCTGACCACGCCGTCGGGCGTGCCGTCGGCATTGCCGGCGCCGAAGCTGGCGTCGAGCGAGCCATTGGCATTGAGCCTGGCCACGAAGAGGTTGGCCGAGCTGCCGGTGCTGGTGGTCGATCCCACGACGATGATCTTGCCGTCGGCCTGCACGGTCATCGCGTTGACGTCGTCGTCACCCTTGCCCAGCGACACCGCCACCACGCCGTCGGGCGTGCCGTCGGCGGTGCCGGCGCCAAAGCTGGCATCGAGCGTGCCGTCGGCGTTCAGCCTGGCCACGGCGATGTTGATGGACTTGTCGGCAGCCACCGTGGTGCCCGCCACCAGGATCTTGCCGTTGGACTGGATCGCCACCGACTTGGCGACGTCGGCGCCGTCACCCAGCGAGACGCTGACCACGCCGTCGGGCGTGCCGTCGGCATTGCCGGCGCCGAAGTCGGTGTCGAGCGTGCCGTTGCCGTTGAGCCTGACCACCGCGATGTTGCTGGTCGCGCCGGTGCTGGTGGTGGTGCCCGCCACGACGATGCGGCCGTCGGCCTGCAGCGCCAACGCGTTGGCCTCGTCGCTGCCCTCGCCCAGCGAGATGCTGACCACGCCGTCGGGCGTGCCGTCGGCGCTGCCGACGCCAAAGCCGACGTCAGGCGTGCCGTCGGTGTTCAGGCGCGCCACCATGATGTTCTTGCTGGTGGTGCCCCCGGTGGTGCTGGTGGTGGAGCCGGCGACGACGATCTTGCCGTTGGGCTGGATCACCAGCGCGTTGGCGACATCGTCGCCCACGCCCAGGTTGACCGCGACCACGCCGTCGGGCGTGCCGTCGGCCACGCCAGCGCCAAAGCCGGCGTCGAGCGTGCCGTCGGCGTTCAGCCGCGCCAGCACGATGTTGCTGGACTGGCCGACGCTGGTGCCGACGACGACGATCTTGCCGTCGGCCTGGATCGCCACCGCGCGGGCCACGTCGTCGGTGTTGTCACCCAGGTTCAGGCTGACCACGCCGTCGGGCGAGCCATCGCTGGACTTGCCGAAGCCGGTGTCCAACGTGCCGTCGGTGTTGAAGCGCTGGACCACGATGTTGTGCGTCGCACCTCCCGTGCTGGTGGAACTGCCCGCGACGACGATCTTGCCGTCGGCCTGGACCGCCATCGCGTTGGCGGCATCGTTGCCGTTGCCCAGCGACAGGTTGACGACGCCGTCGGGCGTGCCGTCGTTGGCCTTGCCGAAGCTGGCGTCCAGCGCGCCCGGCAGCGCCGGACCGGCCGACGCGTCCGACCCACCGCCGCCGCAACCCACGGCCAGCAACACGACCAACGCACCGGTGACCAGGGCCAGCGCCGGCCGGGACGCGGCCCGCCAGTTGGGCAGGCATGAACGACTGAAAGAATTCCGCATGAATCAGGCTCCGAAGATGAACAAAGGGGGTCGGTGTGGTGTGCAGGTCGCGGCGCGGCGGGGACGTCAGCCAGGCAAGGCATCGAGCACCCGGCCGATCCACAGTCCCGCCAAACTTGGCGGCGTTCGCCACACCGGCTTACGCCATTAAACTGCCTACAACGATATATATAGTATCTTTGGTTATACAACCAAGACATTACCGAACATGTCAATATCGTTTGTTTGAACCGCCTAAACATTACCGAACATATCAAATTGAATTGAGCAGGGCAGCCCGCAAACCGGTTGCGCCAGCCGGTCCGGCGCGCGGCGCCGCGCCGGTCAGGCCGGCGCTGTCGGCTCGGCTTGCGCCAGCGCCCAGTCGATATGCTCGACCACCAGCAGGCTGGCGCCGGCCCGGGCGTCATTCAGCGCCTGGGCCAGCGCAGGGTCGCCGGTCTCGCGCCAGGCATTGCCCAGCGCCACCGCCAGGTTGCGGCGCCAGCGCGCAAAGCCGATGCGCCGGATCGCGCTGCCCTCGGTCTGGCGCAGGAAATCGGCCTCGTCCCAGGCCCACAGCTGCAGCAGCGTGGCGCTGCCCAGTGGCGCCCGGGTGTCGAAATCGGCCAGCGGGCTGCGGCGGGCAAACTTGTTCCACGGGCAGACCAGCTGGCAATCGTCGCAACCGTAGATGCGGTTGCCCATCGCCGCTCGGAACTCGACCGGGATCGGCCCGTCATGCTCTATCGTCAGGTAGGCGATGCAGCGCCGCGCATCGACCCGGTAGGGCGCGACGATCGCGCCGGTCGGGCAGATGTCCAGGCAGGCGCTGCATTCACCGCAGTGGGCGCTGACCGGCGGTGTCACCGCCAGCGGCAGGTCGGTGTAGATCTCGCCCAGGAAGAACATCGAGCCGGCGTCGCGCGACAGCACCAGCGTGTGCTTGCCGCGCCAGCCCAGGCCGCTGCGGCTGGCCAGTTCCACCTCCAGCACCGGCGCCGAATCGGTGAACACCCGCCAGCCCGAGCGCCCGTCCCGGCCGACCGCCTGCTGCAGCCGCTCGGCCAGCGTCTGCAGGCGCTGGCGCAACACCTTGTGGTAGTCGCGGCCCTGGGCATAGAGCGAGACCACCGCCTGGCGCGGCGCGGCCTGGCGCGCCCAGGCCTGGGCTTGCCAGCCCACGGGCTGGGTGGCCGGCAGGGTGGCTGGAAGGTAGTCCATCCTGGCCGTGATCACCCGCAGCGTGCCGGGCACCAGTTCGGCCGGCCGGGCGCGTTTCAGGCCATGGTGGGCCATATAGCCCATCTCGCCGTGGAAGCCGGCGTCCAGCCAGGCCAGCAAGCCGGGCTCGGCGCTGCGCAGGTCGACATCGGCGACGCCGAGCTGGGAGAATCCGAGTGCGTGGCCCCAGGCTTCGATCTCGCGCCACAGGCCGGCTGGCACGGCGCCCGGCGCCGGATCAGGCACCATGGCGGCTTCACGGTCAGACGGCCCGGCGCTGCCACGCCGGGTCGCTGCCGACTCCCGACTCTCCAGACTTCGCCCCGCCCCTTGCCCATCGCCCATACGCCGATTCTAGAAACCCGCCTGTTCGACTGGGCCGACGAGGCCGGCTGCGCGGCGTTTGCCCACGATTTGGCGGCCCGCCCGGGGCTGACCGAGGCCTTCATCGAGCTGCATGGCCCGCTGGGCGCCGGCAAGACCACCTTCGTGCGCCACCTGCTGCACGCGCTGGGCGTTGCCGGCCGCATCAAGAGCCCGACCTACACGGTGCTGGAGGCCTACGCCCTGCCGGACGGGCGCGAGGCCGCGCATTTCGATTTCTACCGCTTCAACGACCCGCAGGAATGGCAGGACGCCGGCTTTCGGGACGTGTTCGCCCGGCCTGGCCTGAAGCTGGCCGAATGGGCCGACAAGGCCGCCGGGCAGTTGCCGCTGCCCGACCTGAGCCTGCACATCGACCCGGTCGACGAACAGCGGCGGGGGGTGCGGGTCGAGGCCCACACGCCGCTCGGCCAGCGCCTGCTGGCATGAAGTAATGACACCAGACCGCGCCCAGGCACCCGCGCGCCGCCGCGCGCTGCAGCAGATGGGCCTGCTGGCGCTCGGCCTGGGCGGCAGCGAGCTGGCGTTCGGCGAGGCCATCATCGCGGTGCGGGTCTGGCCGGCGGCCGAGTACAGCCGGGTCACGATAGAGAGCGACCAGGCGCTGGTAGCGCGCCAGTTCCTGGCCGACAACCCGCCGCGGCTGGTGGTCGACATCGAGTCGCTCGAGCTCAGCCCGGCGCTGCGCGAACTGGTGGGCAAGGTGCGCGGCGACGACCCCTTCATCGCCGGCGTTCGCATCGGCCAGAACCAGCCGCGCGTGGTGCGCCTGGTGATCGACCTGAAGCAGGCCGTGGCGCCACAGCAGTTCACGCTGACGCCGGTGGCGGCCTACCGCCACCGGCTGGTGTTCGACCTCTACCCGACCGAAGCGCAAGACCCGCTGGCCGCGCTGATCCGCGACCGCGAGCGGGCAGAGGCCCTGGCCACGCGCAGCGTGCAGGATGCGCTGGGCGAGTTCATCGCCCGTGTCGAGCGGCCGCTGAGGCCGGCCACCCCGCCAGCCTCCGGCCCGGTCGCAGGCCTTCCTCTGGCCGAGCGCGCCGGCCCGCCCAGCATCCCCGAACCCGGTGCGGCCGCGCCGCCGCGGCTCAGCCCGGCGCCGCCGAGCCCGGTGTTGCCGCCCGACGAGCAACGCAGCATCGACCGCCTGGTGGTCGTGACGATAGACCCCGGCCATGGCGGCGAGGACCCCGGCGCGATCGGACCCAGCGGCCTGCGCGAGAAAGACGTGGTGCTGGCGTTGGCGCTCAAGCTGCGCGACCGGCTCAACAGCGTGCCCGGGATGCGGGCGATGCTGACGCGCGACGCCGACTTCTTCGTGCCGCTGCACGAGCGGGTGCGCAAGGCGCGCCGGGTGCAGGCCGACCTGTTCGTCTCGATCCACGCCGACGCCTTCTTCACGCCGGCTGCCCACGGCGCGTCGGTGTTCGCGTTGTCGGAGAACGGCGCGAGCAGCGCGGCCGCGCGCTGGATGGCGAACAAGGAGAACGCCGCCGACGGCGTGGGCGGCGTCAACCTGGCCACGGTCAAGGACGCCCAGGTGCAGCGCGCGATGATGGACATGAGCACCACCGCCCAGATCAAGGACAGCCTGCGCATAGGCCGCGAGGTGCTGGCCTTGATCGGCCAGGTCGGCGCGCTGCACAAGCGCAGCGTCGAGCAGGCCGGCTTCGCAGTGCTCAAGGCGCCCGACATCCCCAGCATCCTGGTCGAGACCGCCTTCATCTCGAACCCCGACGAGGAAGCCAGGCTGCGCGATGAGACCTACCAGGACAGGCTGGTCGAGGCGCTGCACACCGGCATCCGGCGCTACTTCGCGCGCAACCCGCCGTTGGCGCGCCAGCGCAGCCTGTAGCTCAGGCCGGCGTATTCACCCCGGCCTGGCGCCGGGCGCGCCAGGCGCCGACCAGGATCAGCGCGCCCGGGACCAGGATCATCGCCCAGATGATCTTGCTCAGGTTCGCCGCCACCCAGGGGATGTTGCCGAACAGGTAGCCGGCGCTGACGAGGCTGCCGACCCAGAGCGCGCCGCCGGTGACGTCGAAAAAGGTGAACTTGCGCCGCGTCATCTGTGCCACCCCGGCCACGAAGGGCGCGAAGGTGCGCAGAAAGGGCATGAAGCGCGCCGCGACGATCGTGATGCCACCGTATCGCTCGTAGAACGCATGGGCCTGCTCGAAGGCGCGCTTGTTGAACCAGCGCGACTGCTCCCAGCCGAAGACCTTGGGCCCGAGCGCGCGGCCTATGGTGTAGTTGGTCTGGTTGCCGGCCACCGCGGCCGCCAGCAGCAGCGCCAGCACCAGCGGGTAGCTCATCAGCCCGAGGCCGGCCAGCGCGCCGACCACGAACAGCAGCGAATCGCCGGGCAAGAACGGCATCACCACCAACCCGGTCTCGACGAAGATGACCAGGAACAGCAGGGCATAGACCCAATCGCCGTAGGCCTCGACGAAGCCGCGCAGGTGGCGGTCGACATGCACGACGAAGTCGATCAGCAGCAGCAGGTTGTCCATCGCGCAGCATTATCGGGGGGCCCCGATGAACGGCGCGGCGCCCGGGATAATCCGCCCATGACCGCCGCCGCCCCCAGACCCATACGCGCCCTGCCCGACGAACTGGTGAGCCAGATCGCCGCCGGCGAGGTGGTGGAGCGCCCGGCCTCGGTGGTGCGCGAGCTGGTGGACAACGCGCTGGACGCCGGCGCGCGCCAGATCACGGTGCGGCTGGTGGCCGGCGGCGTGCGCAGCATCAGCGTCGAGGACGACGGCTGCGGCATCCCGCCCGACCAACTGGTGCTGGCCTTGCAGCGCCATGCCACCAGCAAGATAGCCAGCCTGTTCGATCTGGAATCGGTGTCGACCATGGGTTTCCGCGGCGAGGCGCTGGCGGCCATCTCGTCGATCGCCGATGTCAGCATCACCAGCCGCAGCGGCGACGCGGCCTTCGCCTCGCGGCTGGATGCCCGCAGCGGCGAATTGCAGCCCGCCGCGCGCGCCCAGGGCACCAGCGTCGAGGTGCGCGAGCTGTTCTTCTCGACGCCGGCGCGGCGCAAGTTCCTGAAGACCGACGCCACCGAGCTGGCGCATTGCCTGGAGGCCGTGCGCCGCCATGCGCTGGTGCGGCCGGAGGTCGGCTTCGCAGTCTGGCACGACGGCAAGCTGGTCGAGCAATGGCGGCGCGCCGACAGCGCGCAGCGCCTGGCCGACGTGCTGGGCGAGGGCTTCATGACCCAGAGCCGGGCGCTGGCGCCATCCGACACGGCGATGGACCTCGGCAGCGCGACTGGCGCGGCGGTGCGGGTCTGGGGCCGCGTCGGCCTGCCCGACGCCGCCCGCGCCCGCGCCGACCAGCAATACGCCTATGTCAATGGCCGCTATGTGCGCGACCGGCTGATCAACCATGGCGCGCGATCGGCCTACGAGGACGTGCTGCACGGCCAGCGCCAACCCAGCTGGGTGCTGTTCGTCGAGATCGACCCGATGCGGGTCGATGTCAACGTCCACCCGACCAAGATCGAAGTGCGTTTCCGCGACGGCCGCGAAGTGCACCAGGCGGTGCGGCACGCGGTGGAAGACTCGCTGGCGCTGTCGCGGGCGCCGGCGGCGGCCGACACCGCCGCGCTGCCGGACGGGACCGGTGGCACACCAACGGCGCAGGACGGCGGGCCCGCTGGGTCTGCTGGCCCGGCCACGCCGGCACGCCCGGCCTGGGTGCCGCCGGGCAATGGCGGGCAAACCACGCTAGGCCTGCAGGACCTGGCGCTGCTGTACGCCCAGGAGCCCATGCCGCGCTGGACGTCCGCGGGCGCGCCGACGGCGCAGCAGGCACAGGCGGGCGACGCAGCCCCGTCAGCCGCTGCCGCGCCGTCCTGGCTGGCGCAGCGCGCGGCACCGGTTGCCGCCGACAGCGCCGAGGCCTGGCCGCTGGGCCGCGCGCTGGCGCAACTGGCCGGGGCCTATATCCTGGCCGAGAACCGGCAGGGCCTGGTGGTGGTGGACATGCACGCGGCGCATGAGCGCATCGTCTACGAGCGGCTCAAATCGGCGCAGGCCCCTGACAGCGGGCAGGCGATGGCCAGCCAGCCGCTGCTGATCCCGGCCACCTTCGCGGCCACCCCCACCGAGGTGGCCACCGCCGAAGCCCAGTCCGACGCCCTGGCCGCGCTCGGGCTGGACGTGGCACCGCTCTCGCCCGGCGTGCTGGCGGTGCGGGCCAGGCCGGCGGCCTTGGCCGACGCCGACCCGGTGGCGCTGGCCCGCGCCGTGCTGGCCGAGCTGGGCGAAGTCGACGGCTCGCGCGTGGTGCAGCGGGCGCGCGACGAGTTGCTCGCCACGATGGCCTGCCATGGCGCGGTGCGCGCCAACCGGGCGCTCACGCTGCCCGAGATGAACGCGTTGCTGCGCGACATGGAGCGCACCGACCGCGCCGACCAGTGCAACCACGGCCGGCCGACCTGGCGCCAGGTGACGGTCAAGGAGCTCGACAGCCTGTTCATGCGCGGACGCTGAGGGCGGGAATGGCTGGTGTCTGGCTGCCGCAAGTCATTTGACATGCGCTTTCATGCGTGCCACCCGCCGACTACACTCGGCCTCCGCACTCCCCGTGGCTGCATATGACAAATATGAAAAACAAGAGCGCTGCGCCTGGCACGGCCCGGACCCCGGCAGCACTTGGCGAGGGCGCCAGGACGCTGGAGCAGGTGGCCAGAGAAGCGGGCGTGTCGCCCAGCACGGTATCGCGCATCCTCAACGGCACGGCGGTCGTCAGCGACCTGAAGAAGCAGGCGGTGCAGGACGCGATCGCCAAGCTCGGTTTCGTGCCCAATCCGATGGCGCGCGGGCTGGCCGGCGGCCGCACGCTGAGCGTGGGCGTGATCACCCAGGCCATAGACAGCCCGTTTTATGGCGCCGCGCTGCGCGGCATCGAGGACGAACTCGACCCCGCCGGCTACAGCCCCTTGTTCGTCAGCGGCCATTGGAACGCGGCGGCCGAGGCGCGTTGCATCGACGTGCTGCGCTCGCGCCGAGTCGACGGCATCATCGTCCTGACCGGCCGGCTCACCGACGAGGCGCTGGCCGCCTGTGCCCGGAGCCTGCCGGTGGTGGTCACCGGCCGCAACCTGTCGGCGCCGGGGCTGTTTTCGCTGAACTTCGACAACTTCGAAGGCGGCCGGCTGGCCACCCGGCACCTGATCGAACTGGGCCACCAGCGCATCGCCTTCATCGCCGGCGACCAGGACCATCCCGACGCCACCGAGCGCCTGCGCGGCTACCGCGCCGCGCTCGAAGCCGCCGGCATCGCCTTCGATCCGGCGCTGGTGGTGCCGGGCGAATACCACGAGGTCAGCGGCCTGTTGGCGGTGAATCGGCTGCTCGACGGGGCGCAGCGCTTCACCGCGATCTTCGCCGCCAACGACCAGATGGCGCTGGGCGCCGCGCTCGGCCTGCAGCGGCACTCGCTGCGGGTACCCGAGGATGTGTCGCTGGTCGGCTTCGACGACCTGCCGACCTCGGTCTACGCGATCCCGCCGCTGAGCACCGTCCACCAGCCCGCCTACGAACTGGGCCGGCTGGCCGCCTCGGCGATGCTGCAACTGCTGGCCGGTGCCGCCCCGGTGGCCGAAATGCCGGCGCCGCGCCTGATCGCGCGCGAAACCAGCCGCCGCCTGCACGGCTGAGTCCCGCTCGGCGTCGCGGGTCGGCCCGCGCGTGATCGGCAACGGCAAGTCGCGCCGTCAGCGCACCCCAGCGCGCAGCAGCTCATCCGCCCCCGCGCTTTCCCCCGATTGACACGCCCAGTCCCGGCAACCTATAGTTTGAAAGCGCTTTCACGACGGCGCTTGAAGGCCCGCCTGGCGCGGCGCGATCGGAGACCGGGATGCGGGACAGTTCGACAACAGGCAACAGGGGGATGCGCGCCGGCGTGGCAGCCGGCCTGCTGGCGTTGTCGATGAGCACGGCCACGGCCCAGCAGACCCTGACCATCGCCGCCTTCCCGGCCGTCGACGAGATCGTCCGCTCGGCGATACCGCAGTGGAAGCGGCTGCACCCCACGGTCGACATTCAGGTGCTGAGCCGCCAGTTCAGCGACCACCACACCGCGATGACGACGGCGCTGTCGACCTCCTTCCACCTGCCCGACGTGATGGCGCTGGAGGTGGGCTATGTCGGCCGCTTCGCCCAGGGCGGCGGCCTGGACGACCTGGCGCAGCCGCCCTACGACATCGGCCAATTCCGCACGCGCTGGGTGCCCTATGCCTACGCCCAGGCCACCAGCCGCAGCGGCCGTGTCGTGGCCGCGCCCACCGACATCGGCCCCGGCACCCTGCTCTACCGCAGCGACCTGCTGGCCAAGGCCGGTGTCAGCGAGGCCGAGCTGACCCGCTCCTGGGACAGCTATGTGGCCAGCGGCGCCAGGATCAAGGCCGCCACCGGCGCCTACCTGATGGCGCATGCCCGCGACATGAAGGACATCGTGATCCGCGCCGGCATCCAGCCCGGCGAGGGGCTGTATTTCGACCAGCAATCGAAGGTGCTGGTGACCTCGCCGCGCTTCGTCCGGGCCTTCGAGCTGGCGCGCCAGGTGCGCCAGCACAAGCTCGATGCCAAGGTCGGGGCCTGGTCCAACGAATGGTCTGAAGGTTTCAAGCGCGGCAGCATCGCCACCCAGATGACCGGGGCCTGGCTGGCCGGCCACCTGAACAACTGGCTGGCGCCGGGCACCCGCGGCCTGTGGCGCGCGGCGCCGCTGCCCGAGGGCGTTTTCGCGGCCTATGGCGGCACCTTCTACGCGATCCCGCGCAGCGCGCCGGCGGCCAACAAGGCGCTGGCCTGGCAGTTCATCCAGTTGATGACGCTCAACCGCGAAGTCCAGCTCAGCGCCTTCAAGACCCAGGACGCCTTCCCGGCGCTGCTGGAAACCTACGCCGACCCCTTCTTCGACCAGCCTATCGCCTTTCTCGGCGGCCAGCCGGCGCGCGTGGGCTGGCGCGAGGCCGCGGCCCATATCGCCGCGGTGGCGGTGCACAAGCAGGATGCCTTCGCGGCCGAAGTGATAGACACCGAACTCGACAAGGTGCTGGACCGCGGCAAGGACATCGGCGCCGCGCTGGCCGACGCGCAGCGCCTGCTGCAGCAGCGAGCGCTGCGCTGAGGCGCCGCAGCCGTCGCCCCCGTTGCCGCCATCCCGTCGCTGCCACCATGAAACTGCCCGCCGCCCTGCGCCTGTCACCCCGCTGGGCGCCCTATGTCTTCCTGAGCCCGTTCGTGGTCTTGTTCGGCGTCTTCGGCGTGTTTCCGCTGGTGTTCTCGCTCTACCTCGCCTTCCAGTCCTGGGAGCCGACCAGCGGGCTGGGGGCGATGCAGTTCGTCGGGTGGGACAACTATCTGTTCGCGCTGCGCGACGAGTGGTTCTGGAAGTCGCTGCAGAACACCGCCTGGCTGGCGCTGGCCTCGGGCGTGCCGCAGCACCTGGTGGCGATCCCGCTGGCCTGCTTCATCCACGCCTCGTTCAAGCGCCTGCGCAACGGCGTGGTCGGGGCCTACTTCATGCCCTACATCACCTCGACGGTGGCGATCTCCATCCTGTTCTCGTCGCTGTTCTCCACCGACTTCGGCCTGATCAACGTCGGCCTGCAAGCCATCGCCGAGCTGCCCTTGCTGGGCCGGCTGGTGCCGGGCACGGCGGTGGACTGGCTGGGCGACCCCGACCACATCAAGCCGGCGATCGCGCTGATCGTGTTCTGGCGCTATGTCGGCTTCAACGTCGTGCTCTACCTGGCGGCGCTGCAGACCATCCCCAAGGACCTCTACGAAGCCGCGACGATGGACGGCGCCGGCCGGCTGCAGCAGTTCTTCTTCATCACGCTGCCCAGCCTGAAACCGATGATCTTCTTCGGCGTCACGCTGAGCGTGATCGGCGGGCTGCAGTTGTTCGAGGAGCCCTTCATCCTGACCGGCGGGCGCGGCGGGTCGGACCAGTCGGGCATGACGACCGCGATCTACCTCTACCGCATGGCCTTCGACTTCAACGATTTCGGCGCCGCCAGCGCGATGTCATGGCTGCTGTTCGTCGTCGTCGCGCTGCTGACCTGGCTGACGAACCGCGCTTTCAAGCCCAACCGGAGCGGGGCATGACCCAACCAGGCCTGAGCCGCTGGGCCGCCTACACGCTGGTCGGCGTCGGCGCGCTGATCATGCTGGCGCCGTTCTACGTGATGTTCGTGTTCGCCACCCACTCGCGCACCGAGATCTTCAGCCTGCCACCGCCGCTGTGGTTCGGTGACGACTTCTTCAACAACCTGAAGATCCTGACCGAGCGCATGCCGTTCTGGCGCAACCTGGGCTGGAGTGTGTACGTCGCGCTGGCGTCGACCGCGCTGACGCTGCTGTTCTGCTCGATGGGCGGCTATGCCTTCGCGCTGTTCGAGTTCCGCTTCAAGAACGCGCTGTTCGGCCTGGTGATGGGCACGATGCTGTTGCCGTCGTTCATGAACATGATCCCGACCTTCATGATCATGGACTTGCTGGGCTGGATAGACCAGCCGCGCGCGCTCTACATCCCCGGCGCGGCCAGCGCCTTCGGCATCTTCCTGATGCGCCAGTTCGTCGCCAGTTCGATTCCGAAAGACCTGATCGAGGCCGCGCGCATGGACGGCTGCGGCGAGTTCGGCATCTACGCCCGCATCGTGCTGCCGCTGCTCAAGCCGGCGCTGGGCACGCTGGGGCTGATCACCTTCATCGCCAGCTGGAACAACTTCATAGGCCCGCTGATCGTGATGCGTTCGCCCGACATGTACACCCTGCCGCTGGCGCTGCGCAGCCTGCAAAGCCCCGTCAACACCGAATGGGGCGCGCTGATGGCGGGCGCGGCCATCGCCACGCTGCCGCTGGTGCTGCTGTTCGTGCTGTCGTCGCGCCAGCTGATCTCGGGGCTGACCGCCGGGGCCGTGAAGTGAGGCCACCGCGAGCCCGGACGCCGTCTCGCGGCTACCGATCCGCGTGGCCCCGCCGGCCCGCCCTCTCTCTTCACCCCCTCCCGTACCGCCTCCATGCCCAAGCTGACGCCGGTTGACCCGGCTACCCCCTTCCCGCCGGACTTCGCCTGGGGCGTGGCCACCGCGGCCTTCCAGATCGAGGGCGCGGCCATCGAGGACGGCAAGGGTGAGTCGATCTGGGACCAGTTCTGCCGCCGGCCCGGCGTGATCGCCGACGCCAGCGACGGCGACATCGCCTGCGACCACTACCACCGGCTGGAGGCCGACCTCGACCTGATCGCCTCGCTGGGTGCCAACGCCTACCGCTTCTCGGTGTCCTGGCCGCGGGTGCGACCGGGCGGCAGCGGGGCCTGGAATGCCAAGGGCCTGGACTTCTACGACCGGCTGGTGGACGGCTTGCTGGCACGCGGTGTCGCGCCCTACCTCACGCTCAACCACTGGGACCTGCCGGCCGAGTTGCAGGCCCAGGGCGGCTGGGCGCAGCGCGACACGGTGCACCGCTTCGTCGAATACGCCCAGGGCATGGCCAACCGGTTGGGCGACCGCGTCGCGGCCATCACCACCCACAACGAGCCCTGGGTGATGGCGGTGCTGGGCCACGAGACCGGCGTCTTCGCGCCCGGCATCAAGAACCGCGCCATCGCCGCCCAGGTGTCGCACCACCTGCTGCTCAGCCATGGCCTGGCGCTGCAGGCCTTGCGCGCCCAGGGTTGCCCGGCCAAGCTGGGCATCGTGCTCAACCTGGCGCCTGTGCACCCGGCCAGCGCGTCGGTCGCCGACCAGGCCCTGGCGCGGCTGGAGGACGGCAAACTGGTGCGCTGGTACATGGACGCGCTGTTCAAGGGCGAGTATCCGCAGGACGTGCTGGCCGACCTGGGCGACGATGCCCCGCGCATCGCGCCGGGCGACCTGCAGACCATCGCCACGCCGATGGATTTCCTGGGCGTCAACTACTACACGCGTGTGGTGGTCAGCGCCGGCCAGCCCTGGGACGTGCGCAGCAGCGGGCGCGAGATCACCGACATGGACTGGGAGGTCTACCCCGAGTGCCTGACCGAATTGCTGCTGCGCCTGCACCGGGACTATGCGGTGCCGCCGATCTACGTCACCGAGAACGGCGGCGCCTTCAAGGACCAGGTGGTGGACGGCCGGGTGCACGACGCCCGGCGCACCGACTACATCGCACGCCATATCGCCGCGGTGGCCGACGCGATGCGCCAGGGCGTGCGCATGGGCGGCTACATGGTGTGGAGTCTGCTCGACAACTTCGAATGGGCGTCGGGCTACGACAAACGCTTCGGCATCGTCCATGTCGACTACGCCACCCAGGTCCGCACGCCCAAGGACAGCGCGCTGTGGTACCGCGATTTCCTGCGGCAACAGAAAACCGCGCAGGCCGCGCGAGAAACCCACAGGCCCCAAGGGGCCGAGATGACCGGAGCTTGAGATGGGCCAGGTAACACTCAGGGGCATACGCAAGCGCTACGACCAGGTCGAGGTCATCAAGGGACTGGACCTGGAGGTCACCGAGGGTGAATTCCTGGTCTTCGTCGGCCCGTCGGGCTGCGGCAAATCGACCACGCTGCGCATGATCGCCGGGCTGGAGAGCATCACCAGCGGCGACCTGCTGATCGACGGGCTGCGCGCCAACGACTTGCGGCCGGCCGACCGGGGCGCGGCGATGGTGTTCCAGAGCTATGCGCTCTACCCGCACATGACGGTGGCCGAGAACATGGGCTTCGCGCTGAAGATGGCCGGCGTGGCCCGCGCCCAGCGCGACCAGCAGGTCGGGCATGCCGCCGAGGTGTTGCGCATCACCGAATTGCTGGGGCGCTACCCCAAGGAGTTGTCGGGCGGCCAGCGCCAGCGGGTGGCGATAGGCCGGGCCATCGTGCGCAAGCCCAAGGTCTTCCTGTTCGACGAGCCGCTGTCCAACCTGGACGCCGCGCTGCGGGTGAACATGCGCATCGAGTTGTCGAGGCTGCACAAGTCGCTGGGCACGACGATGATCTACGTCACCCACGACCAGGTCGAGGCGATGACGCTGGGCGACCGCATCGCCGTCTTCAACCAGGGCCAGATCGAGCAGTTGGGCGCGCCGATGGCGCTGTACAACCGGCCCGCCAACACCTTTGTCGCCGGCTTTCTGGGCGCACCGAAGATCAACGTCGTCGACCGGCCGCAGGCTGGCGCCCCCGCGCCGCACCAGGGCCTGTGGGCACTGCTGACCAGCGGCGCGCCGGGCAGCGCAGCTTCTGCCGCATCTGCCGCATCTGCCGGCCTGCGCCCCGAGCACCTGCACCTGGCCGCCGCCGGCCAGGGCATCCCCGCCAGCGTCGTGCTGGCCGAGCACCTGGGCGACGCATCGATACTGCACCTGAAGGTCGACGGCATCGCCGACTTGCTCAACGCCAAGGTCGGCACCGACCAGCGCAACGTCGACGCCGGGCAGACCGTCGGCCTGGCGCCCGACGCGGCCTGGGCGCTGACCTTTGACAGCGCGGGCCGGCTGCTGGGTTGAATCGGCGACGGCATAGAAGAATGAACCTGTCCCTGAAACCTTGCGCCTGCGCGCTGGCAGCAGGCCTGCTCTTGAGCGCCTGCGGCGGTGGCGGCGCCCCCGCGACCGACACCACGCCGCCCAGCGTCACCATCGCGTCCGCTGCGGGTCCGGACGGCAGCGCGCTGTTCAGCTTCAGCTTCAGCAAGCCGGTTGGCACTTCTTTTGGCGCAGAGGATGTCGCCGTCACCGGTGGCATCCCCGCGGCCACCGTGACCCAGATCGATGCAACGCAATACCGCCTCAGCGTCTTGCCGACCCAGCGCATGGTGAAGGCCACCGTGGCCGCCGGCAAGTTTTCAGACGCCGCCAACAATGCCAACGTGGACGCGGTCTCACAAACCTATACCGATGCGGGCAATACCGTGCCAGCCGGATTCAATCTGGTCTGGTCCGATGAATTCACCGCACTGGGCTTGCCCGACAGCAGCAAATGGGCTTACGACACCTACCGCAACCGCGACGGCTGGTTCAACGGTGAACTGCAGTACTACGCGAACGCCAGGCTGCAAAACAGCAGCATGGCCAACGGCGTGCTGTCCATCACCGCCATCAAGGAGCGATTGAGCAGCGCTGCCGACTTCGGCAATCAAAACTACACGTCGGCACGGCTCATCACCCAGGGCAAATTCAGTTTTACCTATGGCTTTGTCGAGGTGCGCGCCAAGCTGCCCTGCGGCCTGGGCACCTGGCCCGCCATCTGGACGCTGGGCATGCCCGCCAATAGCTGGCCGGCCCATGGCGAGATGGACATCATGGAGCAAAAAGGCTTTGCCGCCGCAGACAAGTCCAGCGTGCTGGGCACCCTGCACATGCCGGCTCACTTCGCCGGTGGCGGCTTGAGCGAGTCAAAAGCACTGCCCGATGCCTGCACCGCCTTTCACAAGTACCAGTTGAACTGGAGCACCAGCCAGATCCAGATCGGCGTCGACGGCGTGGTCTACAACACCTATGCCAAACCGCCAGGCGCAGACGCAAGCACCTGGCCCTTCGACGCACCGCAGTTCATCTTGCTCAACCTGGCCATGGGCGGCAGTCTGGGTGGGCCCGTACCCGCGGGCTTTGCCACCGACAGCCTGCAGGTCGACTACGTGCGGGTGTACCAGCCGTAGTGGGTGGCGCAGGGCTCGGCGCTCAGTCCGGCCCGCAGCACACCTCGGCCCGCACCGCCAGCACCCCCCGCGGGTCGAAACACCGCTCTGGGCAGGCCTGCCAGCCCTGCGCGGTCTGCACCTGCAGCACGGTCGTCGGACCGCGGCGGTAGGTGTAGGGCACGCGGCCCCAGGTGAAGTTCAGCGCGCCGTCGTCCGGCAGTTCGGCGGCGTCGAGCAGCACCGGGTTGAAGTGCACCAGGCCGCCGCGACTACGCAGGCCCAGCTCGCCCCAGCGGGTGAGGATCTCCTCCTTGACCTGCCCGGTCATGCCGGGCTGCTGGGCGCCGCCCTCGCCGGGCGTGTGGCTGTAGGGGTCGGCCGGAAAAGCGCCATAGGCCGCCGCGGTCTTGCGGTAACCCAGGCCGTCGCGCACCCGACGGTAATGGGCGACCAGCGCCGGCAGTTCGGGCGCTTGCCGGTCGGCGGCGGCAAACACGTTCTCCTGCACCGCCAGCAGCAGCTTGGCCACCATGTGCCAGTAGATGCAGCCCAGCCCCTCGTAGCCGAACATCGTGCCCGATCGCCCGGTGAAGGCGTGATGATCAAGCACCCGCTCGTAGGCCTCGGCCAGCGGCGTCAACGACTGGCCCAGGTCGGCCCCGGCGGCCTCCAGATCGGCCCGGTTCGCCAGCGCGGGCGCGAAGCGCACCGCACCGTCGCTCTGCTGCTGCAACAGGTCGACCCTGCGCTCGGCGAGCAGGCGCTGCACCAGCGGCAAGGCCAGCGCGTCAGCGTCAAGACGGTTGCGCTGCAGGAACCCCGGCAACTGGCGGTCGGGGTAGAGCAGAAAACTCTGGCGTCGCGGGCAGAACAAGTCGCTGGCGAACAGCGCGTCGAGCAGCCGGGTCGACTGCCCCAGGTCGAGCAGGCCGCAGGACAGCAGCGCGACCTGGCCTTCGAGCATCGGGTAGAGCGTGTCGACCTCGGCCCGGCCGCCAGACAGGTCGACCAGGTTGTAGCTGTGGAACAGGCCGTCGTCGCGCCGGCAACGCTGCAGCGTGGCGTCGACCAGCGGCAGCAGGCCGCGCGCCAGGCCGGTCAGCAGGCCGGCGGGTGCCTCGGCGCGGACGCCGGCGGGGTAGCGACCGCCGGGGCCGTCGGGGC
>CANGHK010000016.1 GCA_947453625.1 Burkholderiales bacterium | reverse complement strand
TGGCGGCCTGGCCGCTGCCCGGCCATGTCAGCGCCGCCGGCTTGCTGCAGACCGGCCAGGCCCAGGTGATCTACGCCCCGGCGGCGGGCCGCATCGAAGCCCTGCGGGTGGCCGACGGCGCGCCGGTGCGCGCCGGCCAGACCCTGCTCGACTTCAGCGCCGAGCAGGTGGAGCAGCAGCTGCAGAGCGCGCGCAGCCGGGTGCAGCGTTACAGCGCCGAGGCCGATGCCAATGCGCTGCGCGCCGACCTGCACGGCCGGCTGGCAGTGGCCGAGGGCCAGTTGTCGACCGCCCAGGCCGCGCGCCGCGGCCTGGAGTCACGCCTGAAGGAGCGCAGCCCGACCAGCCCGGTCGACGGCCAGCTGCGCTGGCGCGACCCGGACCTGCGCGCAGGTGACTGGGTGGCGGCGCGCGAGCCGCTGGCCACCGTGCTGAGCACGCAGGACGGCTGGCAGGTCGAGGCCTACCTGAGCGAGTCCGAGCTGGCGCGCGTCGCGCCAGGCAGCCGCGCCCGCTTCTACCCCGACGGCCGCTTCGGCGCGCCGCTGGACCTGACGGTGGCGGCTATCTCGCACGACGCCAGCCATGTGCTGCCGCACCGCGACCTGGCCAGCGCGCTGGGCGGGACGGTGGCGGTGCGCGAGGTCGATGGCCGGCTGCTGCCCGAGCAGGCGGTCTACCGCATCAGCCTGCGCGCCGACACGCAGCCGGCGGCGCTGGCCGGCCAGACCTGGCGCGGCAAGGTGGTGGTCGACAGCGCACCGGAGTCGATGGCAGACCGCGTGATGCGGGCGGCGCTGGCCTTGTGGTGGCGCGAGGCCGGCTGGTAGACGGTGCCCGCAAGCGGGGGACGCGGCAGGAAAAAATGGCGGGCACATTGCGCGGACAGGGCGCCCGGGCCAACCCGGGCCGCCCCCGCGCCAACGCCTTCAGTCCGACATCGTCGCGGTCGGGAAGAAAGGCAGCGTGCGCACCCGCTTGGCGCTCAATTTGAACCAGGCGTTGGCCAGCGCCGGCGCGAAAGTGGGCACCGCGAGTTCGCCTATGCCGCCTATCGGCGTCTGGCGGTCTATTGCCGCCGGCGCCGGCAGCAGCGTGACCGCCACCGTGGGCATCTCGCCCAGCGTCATCATGCGGTTGTTGCTGAAGTTGCGGGACTGCGCCGCGCCGTTGACGAAGGTCTGGCGGCCGTAGAGCGCGGCGTTCATCGCGTGCACCACGCCACCGATGATCTGCGCCTCGACCGAGCCCGGGTTGACCGTCAGGTAGCTGTCCACCGCCACCCAGACCCGGGTCACTTTCGGCCCGTTGCTGGTGCTGCTGACCTCGACCACCTGGGCCACGATGGTGTTGAAAGCGGTGCCGACGGCAATGCCCTTGGCCGTGCCCTTGGGCCCGGCCGTGCCCCAGGACGCGGCCTTGGCCACCGCCTCGAGCACCGCCAGCCAGCGCGGGTCGGTCAGGCGGTTGCGGCGGAACAGCAGCGGGTCCTGGCCGGCTGCGGCTGCCAGATCGTCGATCGTCGACTCGACCGCGAAAGTGTTGATCGACGCCCCCACCGAGCGCCAGAAACCGACCGGGATAGGCGCGGTGTGGCTGACCCACTCGGTGACGCGCTGGCCGAAGTTGTAGGGCAGCGCCTGCGAGGCCTCATAGCCCTGGCTGTCGCCGGTGGCCGCGGCCACCGCGCCGCGCTGGCCCATGATCGACGGCGAGACATTGCGGTAATGCCAGCCGGCGACCTGGCCGCTGTTCAGGCCGGCCTGGACCCGCACCAGCGCCATCGGCCGGTAGACGTCGCGGGTGAAATCCTCCTCGCGCGGCCACATCAGCTTGACCGGCTTGCCCAGCGCCATCGCCACCTGCACCGCCTGGCTGACGAAGTCCTGCTCGGCCTTGCGGCCCAGGCCGCCGCCCAGCGCGGTGGTGTGGAAGATCACCTTGTCGGCCGGCAGGCCGGTCAGCGCCACCACCAGCTTGAGCGCGCCATTGGCCGACTGGGTGGGCGCCCAGACCTCGCACTTGACGCCGGCGACATAGTCGACGGTGCAGTTGAGCACCTCCAGGCAGCCATGCGAGACATAGGGCAGCGAGTAGGTGGCGTCGAACTTCTTGGCGCTGGCCTTGATCGCCGCGTCGGCGCCGGCCGCGTTGCCCTCGACGGTGTAGAGCGTTCCGGGCGGGTTGGCGGCGCCGGCCACATAGGCGGTGGCCTGGTTCAGCAGGGCCTGGGCATCGGCGACGAACTGGGTGCTGTTGAGCTTGGCCGCGTTGGCCGGCAGCTTCCAGGTGACTTTCAAGGCCTTGGCCGACTGCCAGGCGTCCCAGGTGTTGCTTCCCACCACCGCCACCGCGTTGACCGCGCCGGTGACCTCGGTGCCGCGGCCGGTGCCGGCCACGACATGGGTGGGCACCACCGCCAGCGCGCCAGCGGGCTTGGCTGGCAGGCTGGACAGGGTGCCACCAAAGCTAGGGCAATGCTTGATCACCGCGTACAGCATGCCGGGCACGCGCACGTCGATGCCGTAGACCAGGCTGCCGTCGACCTTGGCCGGGATGTCGGGCCGGGCGAAGGTCTTGCCTATGCGCTTGAACTGGCTGTCGGGCACCAGCGCGGCAGCCGCCACATCGGCGCTCGGCAAGGGCAGCAACGCCGCGGCGGGGGCGAGCAGGCCGTAGCTCAGCAGGGTGCCGCTGGGCTTGTGGGTGAAGACGCCGTTGTCGGCGCTGAAGTTGGCGGGCGACTGGTCTTGCTGGCGGATCATCGCCGCGGCCAGCAGCATGGTGTAGGCCGCCGCGCTGGCGTCGCGCAGCTTCCAGAAGTTGTTGCGGATCACACCGCTGCCCACGGTGTTGATCGCCGTGCCCACCGGCGCGGGCGTGGCCAGCGTGGGGCCGCCCTGCACCACCTTGACCCGGACCGGGTCGACCCGCAAGTCCTCGCACAGGATCTGCGCCAGACCGGCGAACGAGCCCTGACCCATGTCGGAGGAGCCCACCGTCAGCGTGATGGTCTCGTCGCTGCCTATGCTGAGCCAGGCGTTGACGGTGGCGGTGGTGGCGGCCTGGGCGCTGCCGGCGGGCAGCAGCAGGCCCAGGGTCAGGCCTGAGCTCAGGCCCGACAGCACGCCGGTGCCGGTGGCGAGGAAGTGACGGCGGTTCAGGGCAAGGGATTCGGTCATGGCGGGGTCTCGGTTCACGGCGCGGTTGACTGCGCGAATCACAGGCCGGCCACGGCTTGCTTGATGCGCTGGTAGGTGCCGCAGACGCAGATGTTCTTGATCTCGCTGGCGATGGCCGCGCCATGGCGGCCGGCGTTGAGCGCCCCGGCGGTGGCCATCAGCATGCCCGACTGGCAGTAGCCGCACTGCGGCACCTGGTTGGCGATCCAGGCCTTCTGGGCCGGGTGGCTGCGGTCGGCCGACAAGCCCTCGATGGTGGTGATCTTCTTGCCCACCGCCGAGGAGGCGTTGATGTCGCAGGACTTCTCGGGCCGGCCGTTGACCAGCACGGTGCAAGCGCCGCAGACCTCGATGCCGCAGCCGTATTTGGTGCCGGTCAGTCCGATCAGGTCGCGCAGCACCCAGAGCAGGGGCATCTCGGGGCTGTTGACGCTGACCTGGTGGTTCTGGCCATTGACGTTGAGGGTGAGGTTGGTCATGGTTTTCCGGCAAAAATTCGAATGTGCAATAGTACCTTATTGCATGAAACGATTGTAAACATCGTCTTGAGACACCGCCGCTTCGGACTGCGGCATGGCTTGGCGCGGCGCCGGCGCCACGGGTGGCGGGATGGCGGGCGGCGCGCCAGGCGCCTGCCACAGCCAGGCCACCGCCAGCATCACCGCCTGCTGCGCCCGGTGCAGGCCGCCCACGTCGTCGCCCAGGGCCGCCGAGCGGCAGGCCAGCGCGCGGCGCTGAGCGGCCTGCCCGCCCGAAACCAGCCACAGCGTGGCCACGGACCGCGCGTGGTGGTGTCGCACCGCCCACCCCCCCAGACCCATCAGCACCAGACCGGCCGCCGTGGCCAGTTGCCCCGAACCCAGCCAGGCCAGCAACGCCCCCGCGGTGGACAGCGCCCAGCCGCCGTAAAAGTGCAGCGCCGGCCCGACCGACTGCTCGACGGTGGCCCGGGTCAGCGCGGTGATGGTCCAGTGCCGGCCATCGGCCCCGACGACCCGGCGCTCGTACACCGCCAACTCGCCGTCCGCGTACAGCGGGATGCCGGGCCCGGGGTGCCGCACCGCGCTCAGCCCGCGCCCAGCTGCGGGCTGGACCCGGGCGGCGCCGGGGGCAGCACATAGTGGCGACGGCGCTTGACCACCACGGTGACCCGGGGCGGTGCGGCCCGCACCGCCTCCTCGGCCGTCGGCCGGGCCGGCACCAGCGCCGGGCAAGGCGCCGGGCTCAGCAAGACCCGCAGCGCCGGGTAATGGTCCGCGTGGGCGGCGGCCTGCTTGCGCAGCACGGCCCGCGCCGACACGCCGCGCACCAGCAGGCGCTGACCGTTCAGCAGCAGGAACAGCTGCATGCCATCGGTGGCGATCATGCCCAGCTCGTCGCGGCACTGCGCCTGGCACAGCGGGCGCAGGCCGGCGGCCACGGAATAGAGCCGCAGCGCGCGCAGGCCCAGCGGCAGCAGGCGCAGCTGGGTCGAGCCGCCCAGCGGGCTTTCCGCGCGGGTCTTGAGCCGGTGCGGGCCCAGCATCAGCCGGGGGTCGGGGCTTGTACAGCTCATGGCGGGGCGTCTCCTGCCGGGGGTTTGGGGAGGTGTCGGGAAATTCGACCGAGCGCGAGACGGGGTCTCAGCGCCCGGCCGAAGCCCGCCAGGGCGGCAAGGCGCGCCAAAGCCCGGCGCTGAAGCCGGCCAGGGTGTCGTCGACCCGGCTGCGGTGGTCTTGACGCCGGCCGGCCAGACCGCCGCGCAGCGGGCCATGGGCCAGCCGGGCACAGCGCGGACCCGATGCGCGACAGCCGCAACGGGGCCGGCGCGGCGGCATCGCCCGGCGGCGTCAGCACGGCGGCCTCGTCGAGCCGGGCCCGGGCGCAGCAGGCGTCGACCCGTTCGGCTGCGGCGCGGCGGGCGCGGCTCGGCGGTGAGACGCAATCGGTCATGCCCTCAAGATTACATCAGTTCACATGATTTAAGTGCTTTTTTACAAGTTTGATGTCGATCCGGTCCGACACGCGCTGGCGCTTGCAGCGCACAAGTTGGCGCAAGCGCCCGGCGGCGATGCCGGCCAGCACGGCGAGGCACCAATAATCAGCGTCTCGCCATTGCCCTCACGCCATGTCCGAAACCCCTGTACCGGGCGCCGATGGCGCCACCCGCGCCGGCACGACCGGCACCCTGGCGTCCGGTCTGAGCGGGCTGACCGGACCGCCGGCCGAGGATGCGACCGCCGTGCTGCGCGGCAAGCGGGTGTTGGTGGTTGACGACAACCCGATCAACCTGCGCTACCTGTCGCACCTGCTCGGCCAGTTCGGCATGGTGGTGCAGACCGCGGGCGACGGCGCGCAGGCGCTGGCGCGGGCCGCCGATCAAGTGTTCGACCTGGTGCTGATGGACGTGTCGATGCCGGTGATGAACGGCCTGGATGCCACCCGCGCGCTGCGTGCCAGGGCGGTGCCGGGCGCGCCCAGGCTGCCCGTCATCGGCGTCTCGGCGCACACGGTGTTCGGCGACCGCGAGCAGTGCCTGGCCGCGGGCATGTCGGACTATGTCGGCAAGCCGGTTCAGCGCGCGCTGCTGATCGCGGCGATGCTGCAGCAGCTCGACGGCCTCCCGGCCTGCGCGGGCTCGGCGAACTTGAGCGGCGCGACGGACTCAGCCTGAGCCCTGCAGCACCCCGCGCAGCGCGCCGCTGAGGGCGAGCAGTTCGTCGTGCAGCGCGCGCGCCCGCGGTGCCAGGTCGCGGGCCTCGGCCCCCGACTGCAAGTCCTGCTCGAAGCGGTCCAGCCGCTGCTGCAACAGGGTCAGGCCGAGGGTGGCGCAGGCGCCGCGCACCGAGTGGCTGGCGGCCTGCCAGCGCGCGATGTCGTCGGGCGCGCCAGACCGCGCCAGCGCGGGCTCGCCCTGGCTGAAGGTCTCGGCGAAAACGCCCAGAGCCCAGGCCAGGGTCACCGGGTTGCCGCCGACGTTGCGCAGCGCGGGCGTCAGCGAAAGTCCGTCGACCGTCTGCAGCCCGGCTATCAGTTCGGCGCCCGACAAGGGCAAGGCAGGCAGGTCGTCGGGGGCGAGGTCGACTTCAGCCACCGCAGCAGGCAGCCATCGCAGCAAGATGCTGTACAGGTGCTCGGGGTCGACCGGCTTGGCCAGGTGGTCGTTCATGCCGGCGGCCAGGCAAGCCGCCCGGTCCTCGCTGAAGGCGTTGGCCGTCATCGCGACGATGGGCAGCGCCGGGCCGAGCAGGGCTCGCAGGGCCCGGGTTGCGGCAAGGCCGTCCAGCACCGGCATCTGCATGTCCATCAGCACCAGGTCGAAGCGCCCGGTGCGCGCCAGTTCGACCGCGACCGCGCCGTCGTCGGCCTGATCGACCACCAGACCGACGCCCCGCAGCAGTGCCTGCGCCACCTCCTGGTTGACCGGGTTGTCCTCGGCCAGCAGCACGCGCTGGCCGGCATGGTCACGCCGCAGCAGCGCGGCGGCCTGACCGCCCGGCCAGTGTCGGTCAACGCCGCAGCCCGGCTCACCCGCATCGGCGGCGTCGGCGGCGGCGGATGCGGATGCGGATGCGAACTTGGCGGTGACCCAGAACAGGCTGCCCACGCCCGGCGTGCTGGCCAGGCCGGCCTCGCCGCCCATCAGCCGGGCGAGCTGGCGCGTCAGCGCCAGGCCCAGGCCGGTGCCACCGTAGCGCCGGGTGGTCGAGGCCTCGCCCTGCTCGAAGGGCGCGAACAGCGCGCCCTGGCGCTCGGGCGCGATGCCCACGCCGGTGTCGCGGACCTCGAAGCGCAGGCGCGGGCCGGCCGTGCCGGCGGGCTCGGTGCCGGCGGGCCCGGCGCCCTCGTGCTCGACGCTGACGTGCAGCGCCACGCTGCCCCGGGCGGTGAATTTCACGCCGTTGGTCAGCAGGTTGATGATCATCTGGGACAGCCGCGTCGGGTCGCCGCGCAGGCGCTCGGGCAAAGCCGGGGCCTCCAGCGTCAGCGCCAGGCCCTTGGCCTCGGCTGGGCCGCGCACCAGATCCAGACAATCGGCCAGCAGCGGCGCCAGCGCGAAGTCGGTCCGCTCGAGCGCCATCTTGCCCGACTCGACCTTGGACAGGTCCAGGATGTCGTCCAGCAGTTGCAGCAGGTGCTTGGCTGCGCTGCTGACCTGGCCCAGCCGGCCTTGCTGCAGCGGGTCGTGGCTGTCGCGGGCCAGCAGATAGGTCAGGCCGATGATGGCGTTCATCGGCGTGCGGATCTCGTGGCTCATGTTGGCCAGGAAGGCGCTCTTGGCCTGGTTGGCGGCCGCGGCATGCTGCTGTGCCTGCTGCAGCGAGCGGTTGGCCGCCTGCAGGTCGCGCGTGCGTTCGTCCACCTCTTGCGCCAGCCGCTGGCGCTGCGCGGCCGCTTCATCGCCGGGGCTCTTGTGCGGGCTGAGCTCACGCACGACCACGCTGGAGACCTCGGCGTCGAGCCCGGCGACGTCGCCGTGGCGCGTGACGCTGACAGCGGCCTCGAAGCGGCTGCCGTCGGCGCGCAGCGCGGTCAGCCGGCCCCGCTGATGCGCGCGGGCGCCGGGGTGCAGCAGCAAGCCGGCACGCGGGTCGCGCAGGTCGAACAGCTGCTGCAGGCAGGCATGCACCAGTTCGGCCTGGCTGCGGCCGAACAGTTGCTGCGCCGCGGCGTTGGCGGCCAGCACCACGCCGTCGGCACTGGTGCGCAGGATCGCGTCCAGGCTGTGCTCGAAAGGCCAGCCATGACGCGGCGCCCGCAACTGGCGGCGAGGCATCAGCCCGGCCAGCGCGACCCACAGCGCGCGGCCCGGGAGGGCGACCTGCCAGTGCAGCCGCCCGCGCGGCATCAGCGCGGCCAGGACCGTCAACACCCTCCCCGACGCCCGGCCGCCAGTCGGGCAGCGCGGGCAGCCGGTGCGTGGTGTCGGGCTCATGGCCGACCCAGGTGACAGGCGATGCGGAGCGCTCTCGCCCTCGCGGGCCGGCATGCGGCAGGAAGGGGTGGCGGCGTCGGGGGGGTCATGGAAATGATAGTTTCGAATTTATTGATCAAAATCTACCATCGAAAGCACAGGGTCTGGCGGTGAAGCGTGAGGATGAACGCACGCGGGGCCCCGGTTTGCCAAGCGTGGCCGGGCTGACTGCGGAGGCGGGCGCCAGGTGAGGGCCCGCCGTGCGCCTATCCAGCGCCTATACAGCGCCGATCCGGCGCCCGTTCAGCGCCCGAATGAGGCCTGAACAGCGTGCCGAAGTGGGCTGGGCCTGTTCAGCGCCGGGCCGGGCCAGGCCTCCCGCCGCGCCAGATCCGCCGGCATGGTCTGGGTGCCGGCCGGTCAGCGGGGTGGCAGACGCCCGCGCGTCCAGGCGCTAGCTGCCATCGGGCGGCGTTGGCGGCAAGTGCCATTGCGGGCCGTAGAGCGCAGTCGCGTACAGCCGCACCACCACCGATCCCAGCAGGCCGTGCAGCACGTCGCCCTGCGCGGCGCGGCGCGAGATGACCGCGCTCAACAAGCCCTTGGCGGCCAGTTCGCGCAGCGCCCGGTCGACCCACTCCTGGCGCTGTGCCGGGCCGAGCGCGGCGATTTCCAGTTTCAGGCTGGCGCTGCGCGCGTTCAGCCAGGCCTGACCGTCGGTCTGCGCGGGTGGCGCCGGCACGGGCAGCGGCACGGGGCTGGCCCGCGGGGCCGGCGATGGCGATGCGGCAGGGGTCTGTGCCGCTGAGGCGCGCTCGTCGGCGGTGGTGCCTGCGGCGTCAGGGGCATCGTCGCTGCGCAGCAGCGAACGCAGGTAGGAGTAGGCGTTCTCGACCCCGCGCAACTTGCTGTTCGTCGCTCGCCGCTCCAGCACGTCGACTTTCTCGCGCACCCGGTCGTCGCCAAACTCCTTGATCAGGGTCTCGAGCTTGAGTTCGCGCACCCCCAGCGACTCGGCGCGCAGCACCAGGTGGGCATCCACCGGGTCGGCCGGCAACGGCTTGGCGCGTGCGGCCGGGCGCTTGCGCCGGACCGCGAACTGCGCCTCGACCACCGCCCGGCCCTGCTTGTGCTCGATCAGCTCGATCTCGAGATCGGTCTCGAGGTTGATCTCCTCGATCGCCTCCTTGATCCGCTCGCTCTTGAACTTGCGCCATTCGCGCCTGTCGCTGCCGGCCACCGACGGGCTGAGGGCATCGGCCCACCATTGCACCGGCTTGCGGCTGGTGACACCGCCTGGGTTGTCGCGGTAGCGGGCGCAGATCTCGTAGAGCGCGAGCGCGGCGTAGGAGCCGAGTTTGGCCAGCACGTCCAGGTCGATCCTGGCCCAGCGCGCGGGCTCGCGCAGCGCGGCCATGATGGTGGGGGGGTAGGACCAGGACACCCAGTTTTCGCCGCGCCGCACCTCGATTGCCACCTCGCTGAGCATCGAGAAGCCGCGCCACTTGACACCGTCACCCGGGGCCGTCGACTCCCAGTCGACCTCCAGGCTGCGCATCTCGCGCAGATAGCGCTTGGCGGCGGTCCGGTCCTCGCCACTCGAGCCCGTGGTGCGCAGCAGCGCGGGCAGCGGCGCCTCGAACATGTAGTCGGCCGGCGGCATCGACTTGAAGGCAGCCATCCGGCTTTGCGAGACCTGCAGCAAGGCGTTGTAGAGCCGGCGGCCGGTCAGCGTGACGCGCTTGGAGCGCGGGAACATGACGATCATTTCATGCGGCTTGCGCAACTCGACGCCGTCGGTCGTCTCCACCGTGGCCGGTGCCGTTGCGGCTTTGGGATCATCGGAATCGTCCATGGACGGGATCATATGTCCTTCACCGATTGGACAGCGATCGGATGAGGTTCTGGCTGATGTGCCCGGGTAGCAACAGGACATTTGGCGCAACAGGGCTTAGGCGCTACCGGGTAGACGCAGGACATTTGGCCGGCAGCAGCCGTGGCGCGACCGGGTAGAAGCCGGACAATTGGCCGCCCATGCCTGGCCAGAGGCCGATTCAGGGCTGACCTTCCCCGCAGAAACCCGGATCGCAGGCCGCTGGCGAGGCCGCGACAAGTGCCGCCACCACCGTGAACCTGGCGCATCACCGCCCGGTTAGACACTGGACGAGTGACGGGTAGACCGGGGACACAAGCGGGTAAAGAGCGTACGGATCCGGGTAAACGGCGGACGGATGGCGCCGAGAAATAGATCTAAGTCCTTGTTAATAAACAACTTTTTTTAGTTATCCACAGGGGGTAATCTCTTGAAGGTCTTTAAATTTCTATTGAAACCCGGGGATTGGAGAGTCTTGTCGCCAAGCCTTCAAGGACCAAATCTCAAGTCAAGGGCAAATGCTTTGATTGTGAGCAGGCGTTTTTTTGTGGCTTGTGTGGATAATCGTTTGCACGCAGGCTATCGGAGACAAACCCGTGGACATCAAGCAGCCCATCAAACGCCAGAGTCTGGCAGACATAGAAACGCAGGCAGCCAGAGTGGCCGCAATGATGGGGCATATCCGTGCCGCGATGCTGCCGCCAACTGCCAAGAAGTCGCCGCCCACCCTCAGCGCGCTGCAGTTGGCACAGTTGTGCAACGTCGACAAGGCCAAGATCGCCTACCGCATGACCCGGGGCGACCTGCCGGCAGGAACGATGCAAGGCAACCGACGCGAGTGGACGATGAGCGCGGCCCAGCAGTGGGCCCGCGAACTCAGATCCAGCCATATGCGCCCAGCGGGTGCTGCAGGCATCACCATCACGGTGTCCAACTTCAAGGGCGGTGTGGCCAAGACGACGACTGCGGTGACCTTGGCCCAGGGGCTGTCGATGCGTGGCCACAAGGTCTTGCTCGTTGACCTGGACCCACAGGGATCGGCGACCACCCTGTTCGGGGTGTTGCCCGACGCAGAGGTGGACCATGAGCACACCGCGATGCCCTTGTTCACGGGCGAGCACGACGACCTGTCGTATGCGGTGCGGCCCAGCTACTGGCCGGGCATCGACCTGGTGTGCGCCGCGCCGCTGCTGTTCGGCGCAGAGTTTGCGCTGCCTGCCCGCCAGACGCGGGACGCCGGCTTCGAGTTCTGGCGCTGCCTGGACCGTGGCCTCGACCAGGCGCGCAGCGATTTCGACGTCATCATCATCGACACGCCGCCCTCGCTGTCGTATGTGACGATCAATGCCTTGATGGCGGCCGATGGCGTGATC
The DNA here is from genome assembly GCA_947453625.1 of Burkholderiales bacterium. Classification (GTDB taxonomy): domain Bacteria; phylum Pseudomonadota; class Gammaproteobacteria; order Burkholderiales; family Burkholderiaceae_C; genus Pseudaquabacterium. The sequence continues at coordinate 79,422 of CANGHK010000016.1, read as the reverse complement.
CTGCCACTGCCGCCGTCGGCACTGGACTTCGCGAGTTCAGCCCAGTTCTGGGACTTGTTCAGCGACTTGTGCAACCAGTTGATCCGCAGCCGGGGCCAGGACAAGAGCTTCGAGTTCATCGATGTATTGCTGTCGCGGGTGGAGGCCAACGACGCCGCAAGTTCGGTGGTCAGGCAGTGGGTGCTCGAGGGCTATGGCGACAAGGTGCTGCCCATCGAGATCCCCAAGACCTCGGTCACAGCCACGGCAAGCGCGGAGTTCGGAACGGTCTACGATCTGCCACGTGGTTCGATGAACGCCAGGACCTTTGCAAGGGCGCGCGATGCCTATGACCGCATGTGTGAACTGGTGGAGCAGCAAATCGAAGCGGTTTGGGCCAACCAGGTGGAATCGCTAGGAGGCTGAGATGGGACTCAAGGACAAAGCATCGCGGATTGATTTCGGCTCGCTGCCGGGCTTGTCGGCATCGCCGGCACTGTTGGCGCCGGCCGGTGAGAACAAGCCGCCCAAGACTGCACCGGGCGCGATGATGGCTTTTGCCGTCGACCAGCGCTCCGAGATCGTTCAGGAGAACGACTTGCTGCGCAAGAAGGCAGGCAGGGTCGACGAGTTGCAAGGCCAGCTTGGAGAAGCCCTGCAGGACTTGCAACAGTGGCAGGATGCCAAGGCGACTAGGCTGATCGACCCGGAGCGCATTGTGCGCAGCCGTTTCGCGAACCGCCATGCCGTCAATTTTGACGGCGTGGAGTTCGAGCAGCTCAAGGCCGAGATACGCGACGCCGGCGGCAATGTGCAGGCCATCAAGGTTCGCACGGTCGTGGGACTGTCGGGCGAGGCTCGCTACGAGTTGGTATTCGGCCATCGGCGCCACGAGGCTTGTCGACAGTTGGGGTTGCCGGTGCTGGCGGTGGTCGACAACCTGGATGACCGCACGCTGTTCGTCGAGATGGACCGTGAGAACCGCAGCCGCAAGGATTTGTCGGCCTGGGAGCAGGGTGCGATGTACCGCCGGGCATTGAAGGAGGGTTTGTTTCCTTCCAACCGCAAGCTGGCGGAGGCGACCGGTGTCGATCTGGGGGCGGTGGGCAAGGCGCTGGCCTTGGCCGATCTGCCCGATGAAGTGGTCGCCGCTTTCGGATCACCGCTGGAACTGCAATACCGGTGGGCTAAGCCACTGAGCGATGCCTTGATGGCAGACCACGAAGGCATGCTTGGCCGTGCGCGCGAGTTGAAAAAACAAGCCGGTACGCTGGTGGCTCGCACGGTGTTCGAGCGTTTGACGTCCAGGACGGTGAAGGGGGTTGAACCGTTCAACCCCCCCCCGCAGGTTGACGTGATGATTGGTGACAAATGCGTCGCACGGTTGCAGATCACCGCCGCAGGGGGTGCGAACGTGGCGATAGTGCCGGGCGCGATGCCGGCGACCCAGTTGCAGGCGCTGGCCGATCTGGTCGAAGGATTCCTGACGGGGTCCGAAAAGCGCAACTGACCGCAGGACAGCAGGGCGTTGCGATCAGGAGGGGGGGTTGAACCGTTCAACCCCCCCTCCCTCCGGATCCTGCCGCCTGGCCGGTCTGCCATCGATCGGCCCGGCGACCGATCGTCCCCGGGCGGACCAGAGCCTGCCCTTTCCGTGGGGGTCAAACAAAGGGGCACAGCCAAATCTGCTCGAAGGCGCCTGATCTCACCCCCGGGGTGCAACGCAGGCAGGTCTTCACGGCGATATGGCCAATCCACGACAAGAAACATTTGGTTTCTCATGGAGCCTCTTGTTTCTGTTCGCGCTGTCGAGTGCGCGCGCGAAAGGCCTTGGCTCCGAACACAAAGCCGGGCGAACTCAGAGACCGAGAGGAATTCGAGCGTGGCCGAGCAAGGTGCGCAAACCGGCTCGATCCAGGCGCAAGGCGCAGGCATGGCCCGGGCCATGGCGAGCATTTGCAACGACGGGCGGGTGCGTTTTGGCGTGGTGAGCGGGCATGATCGAAAAACGCACAGCCTCTCTCAGCCCCGGTCGCCAAAAGCCTGTTGCAGCGCGCGCTGGCGACGGCCCTTTTCAGCCCGGACATAGATCGACGTGGTGGCCAGGCTCTCGTGGCCCAGGTTGGCCTGCAGCACGTCCTGGGGCACGCCCTTGGCGATTGCATGCGCGCCGTGGGTGTGGCGCAGCCAGTGCGTCGTGGCCTGGCGTATGCGCTCGGCGGCTCGCCTGTCATGCCGGGCGACATGGTCGGCGCAGCGCTCGAATCCTTCGACCAGCAGGGCGTAGATCCAGGCTGGCGAGAGCGGGCTGTTCTCGACGACCTTGGCCAGCAGCGGGGTTGACGGCGGATTGGCCAGCAGGTCGGGGTCGAGGCCGCGGTCGGCCATGTAGTCGCGAAGCGCGGCCACGGTCGAGTCCGGCAACGCGACCTCGCGCCACTTCGCGCGCTTGCCCAGCACCATCATCGACCAGGCCATCTCGCCGTCATCCAGCGGCTCATGGCGCAACCAGGCCACATGCGCCGAGGCCAGTTCGCTCAATCGCAGGCCGGTGGTGTAGGCCAGGGTCAGGATGAAGCGCAGGCGACGCGATGCCGGCGACGCGGGCAGCGCAGCGGGATCGTTCAACCAGTCCTGCACCGCCTGCCACTGCAGCGCCGACAGCGCGCGCAACTGTGGCATCGACGGCGCATCGGTGCGCTGCGGCACATCGTCCCAGGGGTTGGAGTCCAGGTAGTGGCGGCGCAGCAGCCACTCACACAGCGCGCGCAGTATCGTCACCGCGGTGGCTGCCGAACGTGGCGACAGAGGGCCCTCGAAGGGTCGCCAGGCTTCGCTCCAGCGCTGGGTGTTGCGCGGACCGGTCCAGTCGGCTGGGGGCTGGACGAGGAAGTCGCGGTAGGCCAGGCAGTCGTCGCCGTCCAGCGAAGACAGCGGCTTGCCCCGCGCCAGCACCGCCCAGAGCAGGAAGCGTTCGGCCTCCTTGCGGTAGGCGCGCCAGGTGTGGCTGTCTGGCTGGCGCAGACGCAGCCAGGCCAGCACTGCCTGGTAGTCGGTCCTGGCGGCGATCTTGCAGCGCGCCGCCGCGGCCCGGTTCGAGCCCTCGGCGCCGTCCAGCGTTGCCGGCGCGACAAAGCGCTCCAGCGGCACGATGCCGCTGCGTGGCAGCGGCGTCAGCGCGCCGGTGTCGACCTGGTCCCGGGGCTGCAGCGCCAGGCCGGGGAGGGCACCCAGCGTGGCCTCATGGTCTCGCAGCCAGCGCAGGATGCGCGCGGCACCCTCAGGTCCCAGCCTGGGAATGCCGCGGTGCCAGTGAAAGCCTTTGCGGCCTATCCAGGCCAGCAGTGCGTCGATCTGGGTTATGCCCACCGCTGCCAGCCTGGCGGCCACCCGCTCGTCCAGCCAGCCCGCCACCGGGTCAGTGGCTTGCGGGTCGCGTGCCACCAAGCCCTCCAGCCACAGCAAGGCCTGCACCAGTCGCTCGCGCAGGCGTTGGCGGCGCCGCGCCGCACTGCGTGCGTCGATCTGACCGAACTCGGCCAGGTAGAGCGCTACCAGCTCGGCCTCGCTGTAGAAGTCAGCCGGCTGGCGGTCGCGAAACTCGTCCAGGCTGGGCCTGGTCACACCGCTGTCGGCCATTGCCTCGGGGTCGCGCCGCAACAGTCCCGCCAACTCGGGCCTCTGGTGGGCCAGGGCAAGGCCGCGCAACTCGATCAACAGGCGCTGCAACTCGCCGCGCGCACGGCGGGCGTCGGCCAATCCGTCGACATAGAGGTAACGGTTCCAGGCCTCGCTCAAGTCCAGTCCCTCGGCCCAACTGCGAACGAAGGCCATCTGCGGGTGGCCCAGCCGGCGGTCAGAAGCGCTCATCGCGCGCCGTGGCGTGGGCAGGCCATGCGCTGCCGTGCGCCGTCGGCGGTCTTCGAAACCAGTTTGCAAGTGCTTGTCATGGCAGTCATTTTGCATGGATTGTTTTTTGATGAACGCGATCGGCCGGTAAAAAGCAACCCCATGATAATAATGATTATCATGGTTTTCGGATGCTGTGGGGCGGGTTCAGCGCACTGATTTCCGGGGTGTCGCCCGGCGGCGGTTCAGGCGCAGCGGGTCGCGGTGATCCCGCCCCGACCCATGCCAGTGCCGACCGGCGCGATGCCACCGGTCGGGTGGCTTCCTCCCGCACCCGCCAGTGCCTTGGCCGCCTGGCGCAGACCGCGTCGCCAACACCGGCCGAGCGGATTTCCTGCACCGCGGCGGCGACCGGCGACCGGCGACCGGCGACCCGTCCCTGGCGATTACCCGAACAATAATGGGCCCAGGCGACGGTTACATTTCGACGACATACACCTGTGTACGGAATGTCCTGACTGCGCCCCGGCGCCAGCCCGAGCGGCGCGCCTTTCCCACTTGCCAACGACTCTCTGGAGACACCCGCATGACGCCTGCCGCCCTGTCACAACCCGCCCGCGCTCGCCCCGTCAAGACCGTCATCGCCCTGGCGCTGGCCGCCATCGGCCTGCAGGCCAGCGCCGGCGAAGGCTACAAGCTGCGCCAGGCGTCGGTAGGCGTGTTCGGCGGCGAGATGGCCGCCGGGGCCGACAACCCCGGCTTCTTCGGCACGGCCTCGCTGAGCCAGATCCGGATCAGCAAGTTCGTCGATGAAAACGGCAACAGCGTCAAGCCGCCGGCCATTCCGCCCTACAAGCTGAGTTCGGCGCTGCCCTACGCGGTGACCTTTCCACAGGGGACGCTCGATTTCCACCAGGACCAGACACAGCTGAACCTGGTGGGCGGCTACCTGACCGAGACCACCTATGCCGACGGCCGGTTGGCCTTCGTCGCCAATCTGCCGCTGATCAAGCAAAGCCGCAGCTTCACCATCACCCAGCCTGTGGGCACGGTGCTGCCAACGCCCACCTCACCGCCCCTGCTGCCGGCGCAATTGGCGGGGATCAACGGCGGCGCCGTGCAGTACAACACCGCCGTGCAGGCCGGCGTCGCCGCCAAGAATGCCGCGGCCAGCGTCGACGCCTCGGGCCTGGGCGACGCCGAGTTGTCCATGGTCTGGATCCGTCACCAGGACCGCCTGAAACTGGCCGCCGGCGTTTCGCTGTTCGTGCCGACCGGCAACTACGACCTGGCACGCGACACCGCGAAGGGCCCGAACCCCGGCTTCGGCAACTTCTACACCCTGCGCCCAGGCGTGGCCGTGACCTACTCGCTCAACCCCCAGCAGACCACGTCCGACTGGGACGCCGGCGTCACGGTCGGCGGGCGCCTGTCGTTCGGCATCAACAGCGTCAACAAGGACACCCAGTACCGCAGCGGCAACTTCGTCTACGCCGAGGCCGGCATCGTCAAGGTGGTGGGCAACTGGGCGCTGGGCCTGAACCTGTCGGGCACCCAGCAGGTCAGCGATGACAGCGGTCCGGGCACCGTGCTGGGCCGCTACCAGAACTACGCCGCGGGCCCCTTCCTGTCGTACAAGCTGCCGGGCCAGGACGCCGGCTTCAACCTGCACTACAGCGAGAACTTCGGCGGCCGCAATGCGCTGGTCACCCAGACCCTGCAACTGCGCTTCATCAAGGCCTGGTGATCGGGCGATGCAAGCCATGCGCCGCGCCGGCGCCGTGACAGGGGAGGGCGCATGAAGTTTCGCAACACGCTGCTGCTGGCACTGGCGATCATTGCCATCGCAGCCGCGGCGGCCTACACGCAGCGCGGGCCGCTGAGCGTGGCGCTGGCCAAGCGCATCGTCGTGGGCCGCTTGGCCGCCGACGCGCTGACCGAGTTGCCCGACGGCCTGCATGTCGGCCTGTGCGGTGCAGGCTCGCCTTTCCCGGACGAGCGCCGGGCAGGGCCTTGCAGCGTGGTGGTGGCGGGCCGGCGTCTCTTCGTCTTCGACGCCGGCAGCGGCAGCGCGCGCAACATCGGCAAGATGGGCTTCGTGCACGGCCGCATCGAGGCCGTTTTCCTGACCCATTTCCATTCCGACCATATCGACGGCCTGGGTGAACTGATGCTGCAGCGCTGGGTGTCCACCGCCAACACCGCGCCGCTGCCGGTCTACGGCCCGCCGGGCGTCGAGCAGGTGGTGGCAGGCCTGCGCCAGGCCTACACCCCCGACCAGGGCTACCGCGTGGCCCACCACGGCGAGGCCACCGTGCCGTCCAGCGGCTTCGGCGGCCAGGCCAGGCCTTACCCGCTGGGGCCCGACGGCCGGACGGTGGTGCTGAAGGATGGCGATCTCGAGATCGTGGCCTTCGCCGTCGACCACGGGCCGGTCCATCCCGCCGTGGGCTACCGCATCCGCTACAAGGGCCGCAGCGTGGTGCTGAGCGGCGACACCAAGCAATCCGCCGCGGTGCAGCGCGAGGCCCAGGGCGCCGACCTGCTGGTGCACGAGGCGCTGTCGCCGTCGCTGATGGCGGTGCTGGAGGACGGCGCGGGCCAGGCCGGCCGACCCAAGCTGAGGAAGATCTTCAACGACATCCTGAACTACCACGCCACCCCCGAGCAGGCCGCCGAGACCGCGCGCGATGCTGGTGTGCGCTACCTGCTGCTCAACCACATCGTGCCGGCGCTGCCGCTGCCGGGCATGGACGCCGCCTTCCAGGGCGACGCGGCCAGGATCTTCGCCGGCCCGGTGCGGGTCGGCACCGATGGCGACTTCATCAGCCTGCCTGCCGGGTCGACGCGGATCGACGTCGGTCGGCGCTTCTGATCGGTTCGAGCTTTCGAAGGTTTTGAAGGTTTCGACAGGTCTTGCGCCGAGCCAGCCCAAACACTCCCCCCATGCCATCCCTCACCCCGCTCACCCCGCTCACCCCGCTCACCCCGCGATCCCTGCCCCCGCTGACCGAAGTGCTGCGCACGCCCGAGCAGCGCTTTGCGCAGTTGCCCGATTTTCCTTACCTGCCGCGTTACACCGACCTGGGCGGGCTGCGCATCGCGCATATCGACGAAGGGCCGCGCGACGCGCCCACCGTGCTGCTGATGCACGGCGAGCCGACCTGGTCGTTTCTCTACCGCAAGATGATCCCGGTGCTGCTGGCCGCGGGATTTCGGGTGGTCGCGCCCGACCTGGTGGGTTTTGGCCGCTCCGACAAGCCGGCGCGACGCGCCGATTACTCCTACCTCAACCATGTGCTGTGGATGAGCGCCTGGCTGGAGGCCAATGATCTGCAGCACCTGACGCTGTTCTGCCAGGACTGGGGCTCGCTGATCGGCCTGCGGCTGGCGGCCGAGGCGCCGCAGCGTTTCGACCGCATCGTGCTGGCCAACGGCGGCCTGCCGACCGGGATCGACCCGGTGCCCCGGGCGTTCAGGATCTGGCGCGCCTTCGCCCGCTACAGCCCCTGGTTTCCGATCGGCCGCATCGTTCGCGCCGGCTGCGCGCTGGGCCTGAGCCCGGCCGAAGTGGCGGCCTACGACGCGCCGTATCCGACCCGGCGTTTCCGCATCGCGGCGCGGCTGTTTCCGGGCTTCGTGCCGACCACGCCCGACGACCCCGAGCGCCACAACAACGAGCGCGCCTGGGCGGTGTTCGAGCAGTGGGACAAGCCCTTCCTGACCCTGTTCAGCAACCGCGACCCCGTCACCCGGGGCGGCCACCGGATCTGGCAGCAACGCGTGCCTGGCGCCCGCGGCCAGCCGCATGCGGTGACGCGCGGCGCCGGGCATTTTCTGCAGGAAGACAAGGGCGCCGAGGTGGCTCGGGCGATCGTCGATTTCATACGCGCCACGCCGGGTGAGGCGGGTCCGACTGGCGCCAGCCGCCCATGCACTACCTGACGTTCGAACCCAGCGAGGGCGACGAAGGCGTCACCACGCTGGAGGCGATGGCCTCCACCGCGGCGGCGCAGCATGCCGCGGTGATGGCCGAGGCGGGCCAGGTGCTGGACTGGTCCTGGCGCCGTTTCCCGCATACCCATGGGCAGCCCGATGACGGCAGCGACTGGGACCACGACCTCCAGGTGCATGTCGAGGACGGGGTGTGGCATGTCGTCACCTTGACGCTGACCGGGTCGCCGCGCTTTGTCGAGGCCTTTCTCGCCGCCTTCGGCGACGCGGTCGACTGATCGCGTGGTGGGCGGCTCAGCCGTGCACCTCGTCCTCGTCCTCGTCCTAGCCATGCCTGGCCAGCAATTCCATCAGCGGCTTGCGGGCCAGCATGCGGCGTCTCGGCCTGGAAGCCGACCGCGCCCTGGGCACCGTGGCGCTCGACCAGTTCGTCCTTGCTGGGCTCGGGCCGGTCCGCGATGCCAAAAATCGCGCGGTGGACGAGGCTGAAATGCGCGTCGTCTAAGCTGTTTTCCAGCGCCCGCAGCGGGCTGGTGGCGCCCAGTGTGACGCTGCAATCGCCGTGCCAGGGGCCGGGTTGGTTCGGGCAATGCGGCGGGCGCTGATTTCACTTACGCTGAGACTCCCTCGCCACCCCGGCCGCCGGCCGAACGCTCCATGACCTCCGTGACCTCGATGACCCCCACGCCCCAGATCAGCCCGTCATTGCCTTCGGCCACCGCGCCCGGCGATCCCGGCGTCGAGGGCGTGTTCGCCGCCGGCAACGTCGCGCTGCAGTCGGGCCGCACCTTCCGCAACATGCGCCTGGTCTACAAGACCTTCGGCACCCTCAACGCCGACAAGTCCAACGCCATCCTCTACCCGACCTCGTACAGCGCCCAGCACCACGACACCCAGTTCATGGTCGGGGAGGGCGCAGCGCTCGACCCGTCCAGGTACTTCATCATCATCGCCAACCTGTTCGGCAATGGCTTGTCGAGCTCGCCGTCGAACATGCCCTGGCCCGACATCGGCACGCGCTACCCAGACGTGACCTGCTTCGACGCGGTGCAGGTGCAGCGCCGCATGCTCACCGAGCTGTGGGGCATAGACCGGCTGGCCCTGGTCTACGGCTGGTCTATGGGCGCGATGCAGGCCTACCACTGGGCGGCGTTGTTCCCGGACGCGGTCGAGCGCCTGGCGGTGGTCTGCGGCGCGGCGCGCTGCGCGCCGCACAACCAGGTCTTCATCGAGGGCGCCAAGAGCGCGCTGATGGCCGACCCGGGCTACCGCGACGGCGTGTTTGCCGAGCGGCCGGTGCGCGGCTTTCGGGCCATGGGCCGGGTCTATGCCGGCTGGGCGCTGTCGCAGACCTTCTACCGCGAGGAGTTGTGGCGCGGCCTGGGCGCGAGCTCGCTGGAGGACTACCTGGTCACCTTCTGGGAGACCAACTTCGCGCGCCGCGACCCGGCCGACCTGCTGGCGCAGTTCTGGACCTGGCAGCAGGCCGACATCAGCGCCAACCCCCAATACCAGGGCGACCTGCCGCGCGCGCTGGCAGCCATCCGGGCCCGCACGCTGCTGATGCCGGGCGACCATGACCTCTACTTCCAGGTCGACGACAACCGGCTCGAGCTGGCGCACCTGCGCCATGCCGAGCTCGCGCCCATCCCCTCGGTCTGGGGCCACCGTGCCGGCAACCCCGTCAACCAGCCTGATGACCGGGCGTTCATCGAGCGCCATGTCAAGGCCTTGCTGGCGAGTTGATCGGGTCCGGTCGCTCCGGGCTCGATCGCCCGGCGCCTTGGTACTGGCCTGGCCAGCGCTGGGGCCTGCCTGATCCGCGCCATGGCCCTTGCTGATGGTTTACATAAGATACATCGTCGCGCACCTTGACTGACGCCGCTGACGGGTTGGCCGGTTTGTCCTCCAGGTGACGGCGGCTTGTCGCCAGAAGCAGATAATAGTCAAGACATGTAAAATTAGTATAGTAAGAGCTCAAATTTTCGAGGTCATGCCCGTGACATGCAAATCCGGTCTGGCCGGCGCTGGCCGGCCAGAGGGCGGCCAGCGCCGGCTGCAGCGCTTGCGCTGGCCACTGGCACTGCCGAGACCATGGGCTTTGGCCTGGCGGCTGCTCGTCCTGTCGATAGCCCTGTCGACAGCCCTGTTGCCGATCGCCGCGCGGGCCGCGCTGCCGGTGACCGACCTGGCCGTGCTGGTCGACGCCGCGGGTGTCGAGACCATAGACAGCGTCAGCGCACCGGCGGCATGGGGTCGGTTCAAGCCGCTGCGGGGTGATTTCAGGGCCGGCTACACCCACGACGTCCACTGGCTGCGCTTCACCGTCCAGGCCCCGGTGCCCGGCCCCTGGTGGCTGGCGGTGCAGCCGGCCGTGCTCGACGACCTGCGGCTGTTCGAGCCCGCCGCGGCCGGCTTCGTCGAGCACCGCGGCGGCGACACCCTGCCGTTTGCCGGCCGCGATCTCGACTACCGCGGCTTCGTCTTCAAGCTGGACCTGACCGAGACCGCGCCGCGCAGCTTCTACCTGCGCATCCAGACCCAAAGCAGCTCCCAGGCCAGGCTGGCACTCTGGCATCCGGCCGATTTCGCCGTCGCCGACAGCCTGGACGCGGCCGGGCTGGGCTTTTATTTCGGCCTGGCCGGTCTGCTGCTGTCGCTCAACCTCGTGCTCTGGGTCACTTTGAGGGAGTCGCTGTTCGGCTGGTTCAGCCTGCATGTGGCCGCTCACATGACGGTCTATTTCGGCATCTACGGCCTGGCCAGCCAGTTCCTGTTGCCCGACACGCCCTGGCTGGGCGATTTCTGGAGCGTCGTCGGCATGGCCTGCTACGTGGCGTCGGCCGCGCCGTTCTACCGGCGCATGCTGGTGATCAGGGGCGACACGCGCTGGCGTTTGCTGCCGTTCCGCGTCCAGGCCCTGCTGCCCTGGCTGATGTTGCCGGCCTATTTCAGCGGCCATTACCCCGAGGTCACCCGGCTGGTCGTCGCCGTCTCGACGCTGTTCGTGCCCTGGCTGCTGCTGTTGTCGCTGCGCCTGTGGCGGCAAGGCCAGCCCGAGGCACGCTGGATCGTGCTGGCCAACGCCGTCACCTTGGGCGGCTCTGGCTTGCAGGCGATGGGTTTGCTGGGCTGGACCCCCGACCCACCGCTGTCCTACAACACCCACCTGTACACCAGCCTGGGCGCCCTGCTGGCGATGCAACTGGCGTTGGCCACGCGCATAGGCGCATCGCGTGGCCGCCGCGTCCAGGCCGAGCGCCAGGCCGCCGAGGCAGCGCGCTCGGCGGCGGTGGAGCGTCACCACCGGGCCGGCCTGCAGGCCTTGCTGTCTGAGAAGACCGCCCTGCTGGCCGACTTGCAGCAGGCGCAGCGGCTGGGCGCCATCGGCAGCTGGGAATGGGTGATCGCCTCCGACACCGTGGCCGGGTCCGAGGTCTACCACCAGCTGATCGAGCGCGACCCGCAGAGCGCCTTGCTGCGCCGATCGGACTTCACGCGCTGCTATGCCGCGCCGAGCCGGCAGCGCCTGCAGGCGGCGATCACGACCACCCTGGCCACCGGCGAGCCCTATGTGGTCGAGCTCGAACTCGCGCTGCCCTCGGGCCGCCCGCGCTGGGTCGAGAGCCGGGGCGCGGCCTTGCGCAACCCGCAGGGCGCGATCGTCAAGCTGGCGGGCACCTTGCAGGACATCACCGGCCGCCGCGCCGTGCAGCAGGCCGACGCCGCGCGCCAGGCCGCCGAGATGTCCGCCCGCCAGCAGGACGCCTTCCTGGCCCGCGTCAGCCACGAACTGCGCACGCCGCTCAACGCGGTGCTGGGGTTCACCCAGCTGCTCGCGCTCGACGACCAGGTGCGTGGCTCGCCGGTCGCTGCCGAGCAGGTCGGGATGATCCTGGGCGCGGCCGGCCACTTGCAGGCGATGATCGACGACGTGCTCGACCTGGCGCGCATACAGTCCGGCAGCTTGCCGCTGGCGCTCGAGTCATCCGATGCCAGAGCGCTGGCCGCCGAATGCCTGGCCTGGATGGCGCCCATGGCGGCAAGCCGTCAGGTGACGCTGAGCCTGCAGGGCCAGCCCGGGGCCCAGCCTGTGCTGGCCGACCACAGGCGATTGCGCCAGGTCTTGATCAACCTGCTCAGCAATGCGATCAAGTACAACCGGGTCGGTGGCTCGGTCCGACTGTCCCTGCTTCCGGTGGCCGATCCGGCCCTGCCCGCCTGCATCGACATCGTTGTCACCGACACCGGGCCGGGCTTGACTAAGCAGCAGATCGAGTCCCTGTTCCAGCCCTTCAACCGTCTGGGCGCGGAGTCTGGCAGCATCGAAGGCACGGGACTGGGTCTGGCCGTGGTCCGGGAACTGGTCGTGGCGATGGGCGGATCGATACGGGTCAGCAGCGCGCCAGCTGCAGGCGCGGTGTTCACGGTCAGGCTGCCGGCGGCGGCGTCTGGCGCCGCGTCGGACCCGGCGCAAGACACCGTGACGCCTGGCACTGCCGAGCCGACCTGCGAGCCTGCAGCCGACCTGCCAGCGCCGCCCACCTCAAAGTCCGCGGCGCCGGCCAGCGGCCCCGAGGCCGCAGCCGAGCCGCTGTTCGTCGTGCTTTACGTCGAGGACAACCGGCTCAACGCCACGGTGATGCGCCACGCGCTCAAGCGACTGCCCGGTGTCCGCCTGGAGATTGCCGCCGACGGCGATTCGGGTCTCGAGCGGGCCCGGCAACTGCGGCCCGACCTGATGCTGCTGGACATGAATCTGCCCGGGCTTTCAGGCACCGAACTGTTGCAGCGCCTGCGTGCCGAACCGGCCTTGGCGGCCATACCCTGCGTGGCGGTCTCGGCCAATGTGATGGGTGTCGACATCGAGCGCGCGCTGGCCGCGGGATTCGATGACTACGTGACCAAGCCTTTCAGCATCGAGCACTTGCTGGGCCTGGTGCAAGGCTTTCGTCAGCGGGAGACGACCCGCGGCGGTGCATGATCGTCGCGGATCGTCCGCCGGCCTTCAGGCGCCGGACGCCACGGCCGGCAGCGTGGCTGCCGTCTCGGCGCTGCCGGTCGCGGGCTTGCCGGCCCTGGCCCGCCGGGCCGGGGCGGCGGCCTTTGGCAGCTTGAACACCGAGGCCTTGTCCAGACCGACCTGGGGCGCGGCCACCTGGGCGACGACCTCGGCCTTGGCACCGAGCGCGACGCGCGGCGTGCGGGTCTTCCTGGGCGCGAGGGTGTCAACAGCCGTCGGCTTGGACGCAGCGTCGATCACGGCGGCTGCGCTGGTGATCAGAAACTTGTCGCGGTTCTTGACGCCGGCAATCCAGCCCGGTGGCTTGCCGTTGCCGGTCCAGGTCTTGCCGCTTTTCGGGTCCTGGAATTTGGGGATGCCTGCCGGCTTGGCCGCGACAGCCAGGGCCTTGGGCGCCTTGACGGCCTTGACTTCCTTCTGGGGTGCCACCGATTGCCGGGTCGCCGGTGCGCCCAGGCCGACGTCTTCGGCGCTGAGTTGGTGGCGCGAAATGAGTTCCTTGGCCTTTGCCGCAGCCGCGTTGGCCTCGGCCTTGCGAATCGATTCGGCCTGCTTCTGTAGGTCGGCGATTTGCTTCTGGATGCTGATCAAGGTTGCCATGGTTTGCGCATATCGGGTTGGAAGAAAGGTACTGAGTTTAACGTTTTAACTGCTTTGATAGATTGGTTGCGCTGATTACGTCGGAATTGACCGTGATTAAGGTGTTCTCCATGGTTTTCGACAAGGTTTGGCCCGTCGCGGCCCGCCGTCGTCGGCGCGGGTTCGATTCGAGGCGCCTGCCCGGGAATGTGGCAAAGGGCTTGACAGTCAGGGTTGGCGCGGGCCGCAGCCTCTTGATCACAGCTTGAGCACAAGTGTTTCCACCGGGGCTGTGGACAACTTGCGCCGGCCCGCATCCACGGGGAGTCGACGGTAGCGCCTGTGGGCCGAGACGGGTCAGAGCGCGGCGGCCAGGTCCGCCTGGCCCGACGCTTGCGTCTGGGCTTCTGCCGTCTGCCGGCGCAGGTTTTCCACCAGACCCACCACATGGGCGATCTCGAACGGCTTGGTGACATAGTCTGCAAAGCCGGCGGCCAATGCGCGCTCGATGTCGCCGCCCATCGCGTTGGCCGAGATCGCCACGCAGGGAATGGCCGCCAGCGCCGGATCGGTGCGCAGTTGCTGCATCACCTCGGTGCCGCTGAGCACCGGCAGGTTCATGTCGAGCAGCAGCAGGTCGGGGCTGAGCTGGCGCGCCAGCGCCAGACCCGCGGCGCCGTCGGTGGCGAGTTCCAGCCTGACGCCGGCCAGGCGTTTCATCGCCTGGCGCATCACCGCCGCATTGAGCCGGTTGTCCTCGACGTAGAGCACCACGAAGGGCCGGTCCAACTCGACGGCGGCGGCGCTTGCCTCGCCGGAGCGCGGCTTGCCAAGCGCCGCCAGCGGTGCGCCTGGCAGCCGCAGCGTGAACACCGAGCCCTGGCCGGGGCTGCTGCGCGCCCACAGCCGTCCGCCCATGGCCTCGACCAGTTGGCGTGACAGCGCCAGTCCGAGGCCGGCGCCGGTGACCCCGCTGGCCTCAGCGCCCAGCCGGTTGAAAGGCTGGAACAGCGCGCCGATCTGCTGCGCCGACAGCCCCGGCCCGGTGTCGCTGACCACGATGTCGACCGGGTCGGCGATCTCGGGCGCGGTGGCGTCGTCCATCGCCGGCACGCCGCGCAGGATGGAGATGTCGACCGCGCCGCCGGCGTGGTTGTACTTGATCGCGTTGCTGACCAGGTTGATCACGACCTGGCGCAGCCGGGCGCGGTCGCCGAACACATGGTGGCCGCCGTCGCGGCCGTGCAGTCGCGGCGTGATGCCGTGCAGCGCCGCCAGCGTGGCCACTTGCGACAGGCAATCGGCGCCCAGGCTGCCGACCTCGGCGATCTCCCGGTTCAGCCGCAGACCGCCGGACTGGATTTGCGCCAGATCCAGCACATCGTCGACCATGGTGGTCAGCAAGCCGGCGGCGCCCTCGATCATGTTGACCGGGTCGGCCAGTTCCGGCGCTGCCCGCACCCGCTCGTCGAGCGCGAGCAGTTGCGCAAACCCCAGCAGCGCGTTCAGCGGCGTGCGCATCTCGTGGCTGACGCGGGCCAGGAACTCGTCCTTCTGGCGGCTGGCCAATGCCGCGGCCTGGCGCGCGGCCTCGGCCAGCAGTGTCATACGGCGGTCGCTGATGTCCTGGGACGTGCCGAACAGCTTGACGATGCTGCCCTGGTCGTCTCGCAAGGCCTTGCCGCGGGCCTCGACCCAGAGCCGCTTGCCCGACGGCAGCACCATCTCGAGCTCGATCTGGTAGGGCGTCCCGTCCGAGCGAGCCAAGGCAGAGGCCTGCGCCAAGCGCTGCTGGCTCTCGGGCGTGCCCCAGGACATGCGCTCTTCAAAGGGCGGGGGCGGCAGCGCCGGGTCCATCTCGAAAAACTGCCGTATCAGCGGCGAGGCCGTCGAGGTGTTGGTCGCCAGGTCCCATTCCCAACTGCCAATCCTGCCGAGATGCTGCGCCTCGTGCAGCGCGTCCACCGTCCGGCTCAGCAGCGCCTGCTGGCGCTCGCGTTCGGCCAGCAAGGTCGTCTTCTCGGTCAGCAAGGCCTGCAGGCGGTCTTGCGACTCGCCCAACAGCGCGGCCACCCGCTCGGCGTCGACGGCTTGTCGCTGGGCCTGGGCCCGGCTGTCGCGCAGCACGATGATGCGCGAGGCCAGCGCCACCTGCATCGCCAGCAAAGTCCCCACGCTCGAGTACAGATGGGTATTGAGCGAGAGGCCGTGCAGCGGCAGGCCGATCAAGGTCAGCGCCTGCAAACCGGTGCCGATCAGGGTGACGGCGTTGGCCAGCATGATCCACCGCGTCACGTCTTGGCCCTGGCGCCAGCGCCATATCGACAGCCCCAGCACCCAGGACACGAAGACCAGGCTCCAGCCCATCGCCAGGTGCGCCGCTTCGGCGTAATGGCCGCTGAACCAGGCCGGCAGCATCAGCCAGGGCAGCAGGGTCTGGATCCGGAACGGCAGCTGCAGCCAGGCGGGACGGGCTCCGACACGCAGCATGCTCTGGTACAGCAGGCCGCACGAGGACAGCAGCAGCACCTCACCGGCCGTGGTGCAGAAGTCGCCCAGCATGGGCATGTCGGGGGCCAGAAACTGGCTGGCCAGGCCGCGTCCGCCGAAATACACCAGGGCGTGGCTGGCGACATGCAGGCTGAAACAAGCGAAAAGCCACTCGCGCAGCGCAGCCCAGATGGCCAGGTTGAACAGCAACAGCATCGCCGCCATGCCGAAGTACAGCCCGAGAACAGCGGTGTCCACGTTCTTGGCCGCGCGGAAGTCGTCGGGCCGCCACAGCGCCAGCTTGATCCGCATGCTGCTGCTCGTCTGGACGCGCAGGTAGACGGTCCGCGCCGCGGTGTCGGCCAGGGCCAGCTTGACGACGAAGCCGCGGTAGTCGAGATCGCGGCTGCTGAAAGGCTGGCGGTCGCCGGTGTGGTGTTCAGTCCAGCCTTCCGCGCCGGGCTCGAACAGCCGCAGGTCGTCGAGCACCGCGGGCTGCAGTTCCAGCCACCAGGTGCCGGGCGCGGGGGCCTGGACGGTGAAGCGCAACCAGTGCACGTCCCGGGTGTAGCCGGCCCTGAAATCGCCGCGCACCGGCCTGAAGCGCCCGCGCGCTGCCGGCGCGCTGACGCTGTCTATGGACTCGACACCCGCAGCGTCGACCAGCAACGCCAGGTCGCCCACCGCCTGCGCCACGGCGGGCCGCGGCAGGGCCAGCAGCAGCGCGAGCAGGGGCAGCGCGAGCCACGCAAACAGGCGTTGCAGCCGGGCGCGCATCGCCGCCTCAGGCCGACAGCGCCGCATCAACCCGGAACCCGCAAGGCCACCCCGTGGCTCCATGTGGGCCGGATCGCCGCAGGCGGGGGGGGGGGCTGCATCTCTAGCCGGGTGAGCAGCCTTGACCTGTTCATCGAATCAATGATTTAACCAGTATAGGCATATTATTGAACATGAACGCTACCGTGACAAGCCATGCCGGCGGGGAATTACCCGCCCCACCCCGATGTGGGCGCGGGCTGAAAATGGAAGGTTGAAAGGCGGGTCTGAATGCCGCGCGCTGAGCCTGAACCCATCCGCTGGCTTGGCTGGCCAGCCGATGGACGCCTGGCCGCTATCGGGCCGGCGCGTCAGCCCGCCGCCGACTCTTCGATGAAGGCCTTGAGCAGCCGCTTGAGCTGCTCGGTCTTGCGCGGGCCCAGCGTGTCCTCGACCAGGCCGTGGTGGGCGTCGACCTGCGCCCTCAGCCGCGTCACCATCTCCAGCCCGAGGTCGCTGATGTAGGCCAGCACCTTGCGGTTGTCGCGGGCATCGGCGGCGCGCTGCACCAGCCCGCGGCCGACCAGCCGGTCCATGGTCTTGGTCAGCGCCGGGTGGTTCATCAACACCAGGCCGGCCAACTCGCCCATCGAGCGCCCCTGCTCGTCCGACAGCACCTGCAGGATGCGCCACTGCTCTTCGGTGACATCCTCGGCGGCGATAGACTGGGCCAGCCCCAGGCGCATCCGCCGGTTGGCCGATGCCAGCAGGTAAGCCAGGTATTCGGAGAGGTCTTGGTCAGGCATGGTCGGTGCAAACACGGTAGTGGTCGGGCCTGATATTACGCAAAATAGCTTGCCATGGAAACCACCTTGGTGCGGCCCGCGCTGTTGTCCGCGCAAATGTTGCGCGGGCTCATCCAAGTTGGTGCATTGCCCGGAGAGTCCATGGTCTTGTCCTCAGTCCCTGTCTCGCGTCCGGCCCCGCCGGGGTCTGCTGGCGGTCGACCCTTGCTGCGTCCGCGGCTGCCGGCTGGCGCAATGCCACGACCGGCCCGGCTGGCCAGGCCCGGGGCCGACCTGAACGTCGCGCTGTGCGTGCCGCTGGGCGGGTCGGCCGGCATCTGGGGTCCGTCGGCGATGGCGTCGGCCCGGCTCGCGGTGGCCGAGCTCAACAGCGACGCCGGCATCCTCGGCCGGGCCTGCCGGGTGCTCACCGTCAACGCCGCCGACGATGCCGACGACATCGAGGAGACGCTGGTCGAACTGGTGCAGGCCGGTGAGGTCGACGCGCTGATCGGCATGCACACCAGCGGCGTGCGCCAGCGCATCCTGCGCGCGGTCGGCGGCCACCTGCCCTATGTCTACACCCCGCTCTACGAGGGCGGCGAGACCACGCCCGGCGTTTTCGCGATCGGCGAGGTGACCTCGCGCCAGTTGCAGCCGGCCCTGCACTGGCTGGGCCGGCACCGCCAACCGCGGCGCTGGCTGGCGGTGGGCAACGACTATGTCTGGCCGCATGTCTCGCACCGCCAGGCGCGCCAGTACATCGCCCAAGCCGGTGGCGAGATGGTCGAGGAGATCTACCTGCCCTTCGGCACCACCGACTACTCCGAGGTGCTGGACGCGCTGAGCCGCTGCCGCGCCGACGCGGTGCTGGTGTCGCTGATCGGCCAGGACGCGATCGACTTCAACCGCGCATTCGGCCGCGCCGGGCTGTCGAGGTCCATCCTGCGCCTGTCTTGTGCGATCGGCGAGAACGAGCTGCTGGGCATAGGCGCGGACAACGCCGAGGACTTGTATGTGGCGAGCGGCTATTTCGCCACCCTCGACACCGACGCCAACCTGGCCTTCAAGGAGCGCTACCAGAGCCACTTCGGCGAGCGCGCGCCCACGCTCAACACCTTTGGCCAATCCACTTACGAGGGCGTGCATTTCCTGGCCGCGTTGCTGGGCCAGGCCCAGGGCTCGGCACAGGGTTGGGCGCAGCTCGGGCAGGCGCCGTTGAGCTACTGCAGCGCGCGCGGCGCGCTCTATGGCGGCGCCGGCCTGAGCACCACGCCGATCTACCTGGCGCGCGCCGACGGCAACACCTTCCGCGTCATCACCCGGCTCTGAGCGTGCCGGACCTGGGCCTGGGATAGGCGATTTATATTTTCCAAAGCAAGTAAAAACACTTGACCCGGAAAAAGCTTGACCGCAGAATTGCAGGGCGTTGATGCTGGGAGCCCGGGGCTGGTTTGCGCGGATTCCAGGCAGCGATGTCAGCCCAGTCGCCGGCGCGGCCAGCGCAGCGAGCACCAGGCGCAGCCCCATCCACCCCCCTTTCCCGGAGTCAACATGGCCATCAAACGCCCCACCCCAGACCAGTTGCAGGACGTCGCGCTGAGCCTGGGCATCCACCTGTCGACCGAGCAGGCCGCCGTCTACAACACGCTGCTGCAGGGCAATTTCGACGCCTATGACGTGATCGACGCGATGCCCGACTATGTGCCGCGCGTGACCTACCCGCGCACGCCGGGCTACTTTCCGCCGGCCGAGGAAAACCAGTACGGCGCCTGGTATGTCAAGTCCACCATCAAGGGTGCGGCCACCGGCAAGCTGGCCGGCAAGACCGTGGTGCTCAAGGACAACATCTGCCTGGCCGGCGTGCCGATGATGAACGGCGCCTCGACGCTGGAGGGCTATGTGCCCAATGTCGACGCCACCGTGGTCACCCGCTTGCTCGACGCCGGCGCCACCGTGGTCGGCAAGTCGACCTGCGAGTACTTCTGTTTCTCGGGCGGCTCGCACACCAGCTCGCCCGCGCCGGTGCACAACCCCTACCGCATGGGCTACTCGGCCGGCGGTTCGTCGTCGGGCAGCGCGGCGCTGGTGTCGGCCGGCGAGGTCGACCTGGCGATGGGCGGCGACCAGGGCGGCTCGATCCGCATGCCGGCGTCGTTTTGCGGCATCGTCGGCATGAAGGCCACCCACGGCCTGGTGCCCTACACCGGCGTGATGCCCATCGAGTTGACCATCGACCACACCGGGCCGATGACGGCCAACGTCACCGACAACGCGCTGATGCTCGAGGTGCTGGCCGGCCCCGACGGGCTGGACCCGCGCCAGCACGCCGGCCAGACCGCCAAGCCCTACAGCGAGCTGATGAAGCAGGGTGTGGCCGGGCTGAAGATAGGCATCGTCACCGAGGGCTTCGGCTGGCCGCAGTCGCAGGCGGCGGTCGACGCCAAGGTGCGCCAGGCCGCGGCCGTGTTCACCGCCCTGGGCGCCGAGGTCTCGGAAGTCTCGGTGCCCATGCACCTGGTCGGGCCGGCGATCTGGCTGCCCATCGCCGCCGAGGGCGCGACCCAGCAGATGATGAAGGACAACGGCCACGGCTTCAACTGGAAGGGGCTGTATGTCACCAGCATGGTCGACTTCCACGCCGGCTGGAAGCAGCGTGCCGACGAATTGTCGGAAACGCTCAAGCTGACGATGGTGCTGGGCGAGTACTTCATCCAGCATTACCGCGGCCATTTTTACGCCAAGTCGCAGAACCTGGGCCGCCAACTGACCGCGGCCTACGACGCCAAGCTGGCCGAGTTCGACCTGCTGCTGATGCCCACGCTGCCGATGACCGCCACCCCGCTGCCGCCGGCCGGCTCGCCGGTCGAGCTGGTGGTCGAGCGCGCGTTCGAGATGCTGCCCAACACCTGCCCCTTCGACGTCACCGGCCACCCGGCGATCAGCGTGCCCTGCGGCCTGGTCGAGGGCCTGCCGGTGGGCATGATGCTGGTGGCCAAGCATTACGACGAGGCAACGATCTACCGCGCCGCCTATGCCTTCGAGCAGGCCGGCGACTGGAAGGCGATCTGAGCTTGCCACGCCACAGCCCGACGTTGGTCGGCTGATCCCAGGTTTCCTTTTTCGATTTCCCCCAAGGGCGGCTGCGGCCGCCCCCCCTTGACCCAGGAGTTATCCCCATGGACCGTCGTTCCTTCATCAAGACCTCGGGCGCTGTCGCCGCCGGCACCGCCTCCACCCTGCTGCCGCTGTCGGCGCTGGCCGCCGACGACATCGGCGTGGGCAGCATCCACGACCTGTCGGGCGGACTCGACATCTACGGCAAGCCCATGCTGGACGCGCTGACGCTGGCGATCGAGGAACAGAACACGGCCGGTGGCCTGCTCGGTCGCAAGGTCAAGCTGGTCAGCTACGACCCGCAGTCCAACATGCAGATGTACGCCCAGTTCGCCCAGCAGGCCGCGCTCAAGGACAAGGTCGCCGTCGTGATGGGCGGCATCACCTCGGCCTCGCGCGAGGTGATCCGGCCGGTGCTCAACAAGAACAAGACGCTTTACTTCTACAACACCCAGTATGAAGGCGGCGTCTGCGACCGCGGCACCTTCAGCACCGGCGTGACGCCGGCCCAGACCGTGGGCAAGCTGATCCCCTACGCGATGAAGAAGTGGGGCAAGAAGATCTACGTCATCGCCGCCGACTACAACTACGGCCAGATCACCTCGCAGTGGGTCAAGAAGTTCGCGCTCGAGAACGGCGGCACGATCGCCGCGATCGACTTCTTCCCGCTCGACGTCACCAACTTCGGCTCGACCATCTCCAAGATCGAGGCCGCCAAGCCCGACATGGTGGTCTCGGCGCTGGTGGGCGGCGCGCACATGTCGTTCTACCGCCAGTGGGCGGCGGCCGGCCTGACCAAGAAGATCCCGCTGGCGTCGACCACCTTCGCGGTCGGCAACGAGCAGATCGTGCTGTCGCCCGAGGAGGCCGACGGCTTCCTGCTGTCGTACAACTACTTCGAGAACATCGACACGCCCGAGAACAAGGCCTTCAAGGACCGCTTCCACAAGCGTTTCGGCGCCGATTACCCCAACATCACCGAACTGGCGATGGGCACCTACCAGGGCTTCAAGCTGTGGGCCGAGGGGGTCAAGAAAGCCGGCTCGGTCGATATTGGCAAGGTCACCACCGCGCTGGAGTCGGGCATCAGCATCAACGCGCCCAGCGGCAAGGTCACGATAGACCCGGCCACCCACCACTGCGTGCTCAACGTCAGCGTGGCCGAGGTCAAGGCCAAGAAGCTCAACATCCTGCAGACCTTCCCCCAGCAGGCGCCGACCGACACCAGCGCTGTGTGCAACCTGCAGAAGAACCCGAAGGACAACCAGCAGTATGTGATCAAGGTCTGATCCCCGGGCCCGCGCCTGCCGCCAACGCTCCTCCCCAACCACCGTACCGTCACGCTCCCATGGACCTTGCTCTCGTCGTCGTCATCCAGGTGCTGTATGCCGTGGCCAGCCTGGTCATCGTCTCGGCCGGGCTGGCCGTCATCTTCGGCATGATGAAGGTGATCAACCTGGCGCATGGCGAGTTCATGATGCTGGGCGCCTATGCCACGATCGGCGCGAACAAGCTGGGGGTCAACCTGTGGGTCGCGATGCTGCTGGTCGCCCCGCTGGCGGTCGGCCTGGCCGGGGTGGTGCTGGAGCGGCTGGTGATCCGCCGGCTTTACGGCCGGATGGTCGACACCATGCTGGCCACCTGGGGCCTGTCGCTGCTGCTGGTGGGCATCATGACCTCGATCGCCGGCAACACCACTGCGGGGGTGTCGGCGCCGCTGGGCAGTTTCATGATCGGCGCCTACTCGGTCAGCGGCTACACGCTGGTGATCATAGGCGTGGCCGTGGTGCTGGCCGCTGCGATACGCTGGGTGCTGCTGCGCACGCCCTGGGGCCTGATTGCGCGCGGCACCATGCAGAAGCCCGACATGGCCAACGCCCTGGGCATCAGCCCGAGCCGGGTCTATTCGGTCACCTTCGCGGTCGGCGCGGCGCTGTCGGGCCTGGCCGGTGGCCTGCTCGCGCCGCTGACCGGGGTGGTGCCGACGATGGGCGGGGCCTTCATCGCCAAGGCCTTCATCACGGTGATAGGCGGCGGGCCTGCCATCCTGGCCGGGCTGGTCGGCGCGTCGACGCTGTTCGGCGCAATCAACCAGCTGGCCACTTTTGCCACCACGCCGGTGTTCGGCGAGGTCGCGCTGCTGCTGGCCGCCATCATCATGCTGCGCCTGCTGCCGCAAGGCATTACCGGACGTTTCTTCAAGGGATCGCTGTGAACCGTTTTGCCAAGTCGTGGCAGAGTGCCGCGCTGACGCTGGCGCTCGGCGTCGCCCTGCTGTTTTTCCTGCCCGGGGTGTTGGACGACTACACCCTGATCCAGGTGACGATCTACGCCGTGATGGCGATCCTGGGCGTCAGCCTGGGTTTCATCTGGGGCTTTGGCGGCATCCTGTGCTTCGGCCAGGCGGCTTTTTTCGGGCTGGGCTCGTACACCTACGCGATCGCGGTGATCAACATAGGCGACAGCACCCTGCCCTTTCTGCTGGCCATCGTCGTGCCCGCGCTGTTCGCTGCGCTGCTGGGTTATGTGATCTTCTACGGCCGGCTGTCCGACGTCTACATGGGCGTGATCACCCTGACCGTGACGCTGATCCTGTTCAACCTGGTCAACTCCACCGCCGGTCCGGAGTGGAAGATAGGCAGCGCGCCGCTGGGCGGCTTCAACGGCATCCCGTCGATCCCGACCTTGAACCTGCCGGGCCAGCCCGACGAACAGCTGGGGCCGCGCGCGCTGTTCAACCTGACCTTCGTCTGCCTGCTGCTGGTCTACCTGGGCCTGCGCGTGCTGATCAGCTCCAAGGTCGGGCGCGTCATCATCGCCGCCAAGGAGAACGAACAGCGGGTGTTGCTGCTGGGCTATGACGCCCGCGCCTACAAGCTGTTCTGCTTCACGCTGGGCGGGGCGATCGCCGGCCTGGCGGGCTGCCTGTTCGCCAACTGGGGCGCGTTCACCAGCCCGACCATCTTTGGCCTGGCGCAGTCGGCGCAGATCATCATCTGGGTCATCGTCGGCGGCCTGGGCACGCTGGTCGGCCCGGTGGTGGGCTGCCTGCTGATCCAGTGGCTGACGACCGAGATCGGCACCCAGCAGACTTTCAACTCCAACCTGGTGCTGGGCGCGATCCTGGTGGTGTTCGTGCTGCTGGTGCCGCGCGGCATCGTGCCCAGCCTGGGCGACCTGATCGACTGGGCCGTTCGGCGCGTTCGGCGGCCCGAGCCGGCGGCCGGCACGCCCTCCGCCCAGAGCCAGCCCGCACTGGCCCGCACCGAGTCCGCACCATGAGCACCCCCCTGATCGAGACCCGCGGCCTGAACGTCCATTTCGGTGGCGTGCACGCCACCCGCGATGTCAATTTCACGCTGGCCGAGACGGAGTTGCGCTGCGTGATCGGTCCCAACGGCGCCGGCAAGAGCACCTTCTTCAAGCTGCTGACCGGCCAGACCAAGCCCAGCTCGGGTCAGATCCTGTTCCGTGGCCAGGACATCTCCAACATGCAGCCCCACCATCCGGGCCGTCTGGGCATAGGTATCAAGACCCAGGTGCCCAGCCTGTTCAACGGCCTGAGCGTGTGGGAGAACGTCTGGCTGTCGGCGCGCCGCGTCAACAGCGACACGCAGGCCGAACGCATCACCCGCCAGACGCTGGAGCGGGTGGGCATGCTGGCCTACCGCGACAGCATTGCCGGCCTGCTGGCGCATGGCCTGCGGCAATGGGTGGAGATCGGCGTGGTGATTGCCGCCGACCCGCCGCTGATCCTGCTGGATGAGCCGGCTGCCGGCATGAGTGACGGCGAGGTGGCGCGCACCGCCGAGCTGATCCTGGAGATCAACCGCCAGCACGCGCTGGTGGTGGTCGAGCACGACATGAACTTCATCCGCATGATCGCCCGCAAGGTGACGGTGCTGCACCAGGGCGCGGTGATCCGCGAGGACACGCCCGACCGCATCATGAGCGACCCGCTGGTCCAGCAGATCTACCTCGGCAAGAAGCCGCATTGAGCCAGGAACTGAATATGCTGGAAGTCTCGGGTCTGCACGCCGGTTACGGGGCCATCCCCGTGCTGCACGGCATCTCGCTGGCCATCGCCGAGGGCGAATCGGTCGGCATCCTCGGCCACAACGGCATGGGCAAGTCCACGCTGCTGCGCACGCTGATCGGCGCGCTGCGGGCCAGTGCCGGCGTGGTGCGCCTGGCCGGCGCCGACATCACCCGCACCGAGCCGCACCAGCGCGCCAAGCTGGGCATGGCCTATGTGCCGCAGGGGCGAGAGATATTCCCCACGCTGAGCGCCATGGACAACCTGCGCATGGGCCTGGTCAAGACCGGCGAGCGCGGCAGCCAGACCCTAGAGGCGCTGCTGGACGACTTTCCGCGCCTCAAGCCCTTGCTCGACCGGCCGGGCGGCAGCCTGTCGGGCGGCGAGCAGCAGCTGTTGGCCCTGGCGCGCGCGCTGGCCGGCAAACCCACGCTGCTGCTGCTCGACGAGCCGACCGAGGGCATACAGCCGTCGATCATCGACGAGATTGCCGAAACCCTGGCCGCACTGCGCGACCGCATGAAACTGACGATCGTGCTGGTCGAGCAGAACCTCGAGTTCATCGCCGCGGTGTCGCAGCGCGTGCTGGTGATCAAGCGCGGCCAGTTGGGCGACGAGATCCCGCGCGAGCACCTGGGCGATCTGGCTATCATGAGCCAGTACACGGGGGTGCATGGCTGAGCTGGCGGGCCGGCCTCGGGCCTGGTCCTGACCTGGCCTCAGCCCACTCGTCGCTGTTCCCCTTCGTTTTTTCCACCACCAAGGACGACCGGCATGGACTGGCTGAAAGATTCGATCATGCGCCAGCGCGGCGTGGCCCAGGGCCGAACGCCCGACACCCACGCGCTGACCGAGGCCCTGCAGGGCAAGTTCCACTACACCATAGGCCCCTACTCGGACCCGGTGCTCAGGATCCGGCCCGGTGACCGGGTGGTGGTCGACACCCGCGACGCTTTCGAGGGCAAGGTCAAGACCGAGCAAGACCTGCCGTCGCGGGTGCTGACGATGCCCTTCGTCAACCCGCAGAACGGCCCGATCATGGTCGAGGGCGCCGAGAAGGGAGATGTGCTGGCGGTCTACATCGAGTCGATGGCGCCGCGCGGTCCGAATCCGCGTGGCACCTGCGCGATGATCCCGCAGTTCGGCGCATTGAGCGGCACCTCGCTGACCGCGCTGCTGGCCGAAGACCTGCCCGAGTTGGTGCGCAAGATCGACCTCGACGAGAACGGCGTCTACTGGAGCAAGCGCGTCACGCTGCCCTACCGGCCGCATATCGGCACGCTGAGCTGCTCGCCCGAGATCGATTCGATCAACACCCTGACGCCCGACAGCCATGGCGGCAACATGGACCTGCCCGACATGGGGCCGGGCAGCATCACCTATCTGCCGGTGCGCAGCGCGGGCGGGCGGCTGTTCATCGGCGATGCCCATGCCTGCCAGGGCGACGGCGAGGTCTGCGGCACGGCGGTCGAGTTCGCTAGCACGACGACGATTCAGGTCGACCTGATCAAGGGCTGGCAGCTGGAATGGCCGCGGCTGGAGAACGAATCGGTGATCATGGCCATAGGCAGCGCCAGGCCGCTGGAAGACGCCACCCGCATCGCCTACAAGGAGCTGATCCTGTGGATGGAGGCCGAATACGGCTACGACCGCTGGGACGCCTACATGATGCTCAGCCAGTGCGGCCAGGTGCGCCTGGGCAATTTCGTCGACCCGAAATACACGGTGGGCGCGGGCATCAGCAAGAAGTATCTGGCGCCGGCGTAAACGGCGCCAACCGCGTCATCAGCGTGCAGGCCGAAATCAGGGTGAGCGGCGCCGGCGTCGCCGCGCCCCGGACGGCGACTTTCAACAACGGACAGGCAAAGGAACAGTCATGGATCTCGGACTCAAGGGCTTGAAGGCAGTGGTCACCGGCGGCACCAAGGGCATAGGCCGCGCGATCGCGCAGACGCTGGCCGCCGAAGGCGCGCAGGTGGCTATCTGCGCGCGCAATGCCGACGAGGTGGCGGCCAGCGTGGCCGAACTCGCGGCGCATGGCGTCAAGGCCTTCGGCCTGGCGGTCGACGTGGCCGACGGGCCCGCGCTGGCGGCCTGGGTCGACGCCGCGGCGGCAGAGTTTGGCGGCCTCGACATCGTCGTGGCCAATGTCAGCGCGCTGGCGATCGCCGCTGACGAGGCGGCCTGGCAGAAGGGCTTCGAGGTCGACATGATGGGCACGGTGCGGCTGGTCAACGCCGCGATGCCCTACCTGGAGCAGAGCGCCAAGCCGGCGATCGTCACGATTTCCAGCGTGTCGGGGCGCGAGATCGATTTCGCCTCCGGCCCTTACGGCGCTTTCAAGGCCGCGATCGTGCACTACACCCAGGGCCTGGCCTACCACCTGGCCGGCAAGGGCATACGCGCCAACTCGGTTTCGCCCGGCAACACCTATTTCCCGGGCGGTGTCTGGAGCCAGATCGAGCAGGGCAACCCGGAGTTCTTCAAGATGGCTTTGGGCATGAACCCGACCGGCCGCATGGGCACGCCGCAGGAGATGGCCAACGCGGCGGTCTTCCTGGCCAGCCCGGCCGCCAGCTTCATCACCGGCACCAACCTGGTCGTCGACGGCGCGCTCACCAAGGGCGTGCAGCTGTAAGCCACGCATCCGGATTGGTTGCCGCGCCTTTGCGGCCGACCGGTCCGGACCGCCATGTGCACCGCTGCCGGCGCCAGCTGGCGCTGCCGTTTTCGGGCCACCCCGTCTGGCGCCGGTGCGTCGGCGGTGTGGTGAGCTTCGGGGGAGCGCGTGCGCGGGCCAGCGCTGTCCGCGCCATGTGTTGACGACCTCGCGACGCAGCCTTCAATCAGCCGGGTCGTGGGCCCTGCAGCGCATCGCTGCAGCGCTTCGCGTGGCACGGTGACGCGTCCAGGCCGCGCCCACCGACGCTGTCTGTCGGGGCTGCAATCGCTTCGAACAATGGCCGTGCCAACGCCCACCGCCACGGTGTTGTCTGTCGAACATGGCGGCTCGGCGTTTTGGCGCGGCGGGCGACCTGACACCGCAGTGCCAAGTCGCCGGGGTATCAGCCCGCTTTGGCTTTGTTCAAGCAGTCACCGAGCTGTCCGAAGTAGCTCTGCGTGGTGTCGGTTGGCAACACGTACTTGACGCGGCCATCGACCTCATCTTGTTGGAACATGACCATGCCCGATTTTCGCAGGGCTTTGAGCCTGCGGTGGGCGGTCGCCGGAGAGATCTCAGACACCGTGTTGAGCGCGGCCATGACCGTGACTTGTGCACCGGTTTGCCAGACCGCCGCCAGTGCGTTGAGCATTCGCTCTTCGACTGGGTCGAGCTGGGGAAAACCGGGCAGTTGCCGCAGTGCACTGGCCAAGTTCAGGAAGCGGGTGTAGATCTGCGAGTTCTTGTTGATTTGAAACATGGCACCCATCATAGTGAACAAGTCACAGTTGTCAAACAAATAATACTGGTACCCTGACGATAAAAAGGAGTAAAGTGTTGTAAACGCCGTAATTTTAGACGATTTCACCTTTGTGACAGACCGATCTGGCCGACCCAAGTTGAAAACAGGCTAGTCAGTTCCGGGGCGCGCTGTCTGTCCTGACGGGTCGCCGTGCCGCCGCCTGTGCTGCCTTGCGGGTATGAATCGACCGTGCCAGCTCCTGCGAACGACGCTTTGACCGCACCCACACCAACAAATGAACTAACCGGCCAGCTGAAGATCTCGGCACGTATATTGTTAGCTGAAACAGCTCTGGCGTTAGTTCATATTTTTGGTTCTGGAATGCCAAGCCTGCGTTGCGCAACCGGCACGACATTTCCGACCTGCCATCGAACGGTCGACGTCCGCGGCAAGGGCATGGTGCTGGCTTGGGCACCGGAGTCCCGGGCACCTCACTGGATCAGGACAGCCTGGCCCCGTGCATGGACAAACGCTCAGCTCCCAGGCCGCCAGACCGAATCGGACAGGCGACCCAGCCACGCCAGGGACTGGCCGGGTGGCAACGGACGCGATACCAGATAACCCTGCACATGGGTGCATCCCGCCTTGGCCACCATTTCGAGCTCCAGCAGCGTCTCGACCCCCTCGGCCACCACATGCAGGTCGAGCAACTGGCCCAGCGACGCACAACCGCGCAGGATAGCCTGCTTGCGCGGGTCGAGATGCAGGTTCTGCACGAAGCTGCGATCGAGCTTGAGCTCGGAAAACGGAATGCTCCCCAACTGCGACAAGCCCGAGTAGGCGACGCCGAAGTCGTCGATCGCCAGATTGAAGCCGAGCATGCGGATGCGCGCGGCGTTCTCTAACACATGCGCCAGATCATCGAGCGCATCGGTCTCGGTCACCTCGATCGTGATCCAGCTCGGGTCCAACCCTGCCCGGGCGACGACCTCGGGCAGGGCCCGACAAAAAACCGGATCCGACATTGAGCTCAACGACGCATTGACCGACGTGCTGATCGCCAGACCCCTTCCCAGGCAATCAGCAACGAAGCTGACTGCCTGCTGCAGCATCATCAGCGTCGCGTCTTCCAGCATGCCATGCTCGGCCAGACCGGGCAGCAGGCGATCGGGCGTGATCCACCCCCCGCATCCGTCCGACGCGCGCATCAAGGCCTCGAAGCCCACGATCTCACGTGACTTCAAGCGCAACTGCGGCTGCATCCAGGCCTGCAAGCCCCGGCTGTCGAGCAGCGACCGCAAGTCGGCTCGGCCCAAGGGCGCATCCGCTTGCGAAGCCATGCCCTCGGCGGCCGGCGACGCAGCACCGGGCGTCGCGCGAAAGCCCATCATCCGACGCGCCACATCGGCAGCTGCCACCGGCTCCTCGGCCGATCCGGCCACCACCACACCCAGCAGTTCGGCCAGTTTGAGCGCTGCCTTGATCACCGCGCGCTGCTGGTGGCTGACGACACAGATCGCCGGGCAATGGCCACCGCGTGGCAAGGACCGGATCAGATGCAATCCGTCACCATCGCGAAAACGCAGTGACATCACCAACAGGTCGGGGGAAAAAGTGCAGTCGGCCAGGCCAGCCAGCACCGACGCCACCGAATCCAGGACCCGGTCGACGCGCCAGCCAATGGCGGCCATGGCCTGGGCGAGTTCGATCGCCCGGGTCGGGTCGGACACCGCCACCCAGCAAGGGCCTCGCCAGCCCGGTCCGGACGACGGGGCTGGCGCGCCGTCATCCATCCAGGCCGACCCCGCTGCGACGAGCGCCTGACTCATGGCGTCCAGCCCAGCATGTCGCTGCACAGTGACTTGACATCGGCAAACGAGACCGGCTTGATCAGCAGGCCGTTGAACCCGATCGCCAGGATTCGCCCGCGCTCCTCCGGCATGCAGTGGGCGGTGTAAGCAACCACCGGCAGTTGCTGCAGGCGGCGTTGTTCGCGAATCGCCCGGCATACCTGCTCACCACCGACATCGGCCATGCGCAGGTCGAGCACCACCAGATCGAAGGTCTGCTCGGCCAGCAGCGCAAGCGCAAGGCGGCCGGACTCGACGCTGCGAACCTGCAAGCCCAGACGCCCGAGCAGAATTTCCAGCAAGCGGCTGTTGAGCCGGTTGTCGTCGGCCACCAGGGCCCATGCACCCTGTGGCCCAGCCGGCCCGCGGGCAGCGCCTGCGCCAGGCAAGCCATCGGCGACATCGCCATCCGCCGGCGCAAGTGAAGGGTTGCAGCTCATAGACGAGGCCCAGTCCAGAGGTAAGTGACCACACCCGCCCGGTGGAACACGGCCGGCGTGGGGCGACTCCATCGACCCGGTTGCAGGCGCCGCGGTTCGCGGCAAGCCAGCGTTCAACGAAAATTCAGACAAAACGGTAACGGGATGTGCGGACGCCAACCTGTATTTCAGGATTGGTTTGCTTGTTTTAGTGAGATGATATCCTCGTTTCCGGTCACCGGTCCGCCGGCCTGGCTTACTGGACACCACAACTGCCATGCGCTGTCGGGCAAAATGACACGCCAGGAATCGGCCTGGAGCTTGGGCCTGACCGCGTCGCTTATCAATCTGTTCAAATTAGGGCAGACTCGCCAGGTGCTGGCGAATACGATTTCATCCCATGAATCAAGGAGACACCAGTGGCAAGACCCAAGTCACGCGCCGAGCAGATCCTGTCGACCAATGAGGCCTTCGTCGGCACCAAGGAAGCCGCCGCCATTCTGGGAGTTTCGGTCAGCACGATCCAGAAAATGGTGGAAGCCGGCAAGTTGCGCGCCTGGCGTACCCAGGGCGGACACCGGCGCATCGCCGAGGTCGATGTGCAGGCGGCGAACCGGGACGGCATGCAGGCCGTCGCCGGGTCCTCCCACAAGTCGCTGTCCATCCTGGTGGTCGAGGACAACCCGGTCATGGTCAAGGCCTATGCCAAGGTTGCCGTGCAATGGGGCACGGCGGTCGAATTGAGCTTCGCCGCCGACGCGGCGTCCGCGCTGTTGCAGATCGCCCAGCGCCGACCCAATCTGGTGGTCACCGACCTGGCGATGGAACCCTTCGATGGCTTCCACCTGATACGCACGCTGCGGGCCTCGCCTGAACTGGCTGACACACGGGTGTTGGTGGTCACGGGACTGACGGACAACGAAATAGAAGCCAAGGGCGGCCTGGACGAATGGACCGTCTGCTACCACAAGCCGATGTCCTTCGAGCGCTTCGGCGGCTATGTGGACGCCCGCCTGCAGGACAGGCAACACCACCATTGAGTCCGGGCTGGGCGGGCGGGCCGCTCCAGCGCAGCGGCCCGACAGGCTTCAATCGCCTGCCACAGCCCTTGACGACTGGGCCATCCAGGCCCGCAGCGCGGCTTCAGCCTCATCGAGCACTCTGAGCGATTGCCCGCTCACCTCACCCGCCGTCAACGGCACGCCATTGCGCAGACTGTGCTCGGTCCTGCGAACCAGCGCCGTGCCTCGTCTGGCCCCGATCACGCCCAGCGAGTTGGCCAGTTCATGGATCAGCGGCAACAAGGCGACCGCCGTGCCACCCGCACCGCTCGACAAACCTGCCCGCGAGGCCGCAAGGTCCTCCAGGAAAATCTCCGCGACCTCGAGGTAGCCCTCGACGTCCTGACCCATGTCCCGAACCACCCAGTCCGCGTCGAGGACAGCCAGGCTGTCCGGGTCCACGACCTCATTCGTGTCCATCTTCAATTCCTCATCGTTTCAGGGTGTGCAGCACATGGCGCCCATTCGAAGACAGCGCGCCACACCGCCGGCGAACCGGCGGGCACCATTTTGGCGCCACCGAGCCTACCGGAAACTCCAATCTGGAGAAGCCTGGCAAGCGGGCGGTGTAACAACCGAATTTTTTGGAGATTTATTCACGCTTTGAATATTTAAACACAATAATTGGCGTGGACCGGCCGAAAGCAACCCGGACAGAAACCGCGGCCTGCATTCCGGCGGCCGAGACCCAGGCCAAGTCGGGTGCGCCGGCCTTCACCCCGGGCGAGACATCGTGGCAGGTCTTTCGCGGAGGCGGTATCCGCGTCGTCGGGCGCGAGTTGCCTTGGCTTGGCCAGCCCGGCAGGGTGCCGAACGCCACCGCCATCCGCCTGCCCGAGCACAGGCCGCCGGGCCGATCCGCCTCGTCGGTTGGCAGGGCGGTTGACCGGGCAGGTGACGGCACGCGAGGTACGGCAACCGCTGACTGCCTTGACGGCCTGTGCTGTCGTGACGGAGGATGCCGACCCCACCCGAAGTGCTGCGCTGCGCCATCGACGTCACTTTGCTGGCACCCGCCACCGACCTCCCCCTCGCAGAGCCCGAAGCCGTGAAAGTGTCGGCTCGGACGATGAAATCGCGTAATGCCGTATAGTATCAATCATTACTGTTGAACGAACCCGGCAACCGCGCCTGGGGCCGCGTTGCCGGCGTGCAGCGGGGCCCGGGCACTCAGACCCCTGGACCTGCCGCCATGGACCTTGTCCTGATGACCTTGATGCTGGCGTTGTTGGCGCTGGTGCTGATTCTTTTCTATGAGCTCAGATCCGCGCAGCGCAGGATGGACGACATGCGCAGCGACGTCGAATCGCGCATACGCCAGGGCCTGCTGGGGATGGTGGAGCCGGTGGCGCGAATCCCGTTCCTGGAGCAGCGGTTGAACGATGTCGAGCGCGATGTGGCCGTGCTGCAGCCGCTGCCGCCGCCTTTACGGTCGCCAGCCGACCCGGCGCCGGCCAGCCCGGGCGGGGACTGACCGCGCCATCCCGACCGGCCAGCGTGCGTGCAGTGGCTGTCGGTCTGGGAAATCACCTTGGGCAACGTGGACCGTTCTGGCCTGGTGTTCGCGCTGCTGCTGGTTTGCGCGCTGGCGCTGGTTTCGACGCTGGGTGCGCAGCGGGTGCACGATCTGCGCAAGCTCGACCCGGTTCGCGTCAAGGCCAGGCAGCTGACGCTCTGGCTGACTTCGGCCGAGCCGCGGCGCAGCGCCGGCAAGGCGATCGAGCCGGCCGCCTGCGGGCGCGTGTCCGCGTCACCGGGACATGCCGGCTCGACCTGGGCTGACTGCCTGCGGGCGCTGCAGGAACCCGGCCAGCCCCTGTCCGGCCTGGTCAACCCGCTGCAAGCCCATGGCCTGGCGGTCAGCGGCCGGTGCGAGCGCCAGCAGTTCGCCACCCTGGGCAGCATCGTGATCGAGAGAGTGACCCGCGACCCCAGCCCGGGCAGCAGCGGCCTGACGCGCGCCACGCTGTCCGACAAGCAGACCCTGGACGAGGTCTTGCTGCTGCATGTGGCGGTGTGCGGACCGGGATTCAGCACCCTGGACGCGGCAGAGGTGAGATTCTGACCCGCGAGCCGCCCTACCGCCGCCGCAGCGGCCCCGCAGCGCCACAAGGCCCGGACGTCCCGACACTGCGCCGACGCCTCTATGCCGCGTGGCTGGCCCCCGGCCCGCGCAGCGCGCTGGGGCGCCGCCTGGACCAGGGCCTGGCGCTGCTGATCATCGCCAACCTGGTCGCGCTGCTGCTCGAACAGGTGCCCGCCGTGATCGACCGCTGGCGGGTCGGTTTCCAAGCCTTCGACGAGCTCTCGATCGCCGCTTTCTCGGTCGAGTACGCGCTGCGGCTGTGGCTGGCGCCCGAGCAGCCCAGGCTGGCCCTGGCGCCATTTCCGCGCCTGCGCTACATGGCCAGCTGGCAGGCGCTGGTCGACCTGGCGGCGATTGCCCCGTTCTACGCCGGGCTGCTGATGCCCAGCCCGCTGGACCTGAGGCTGCTGCGCGTGCTGCGACTGCTGCGCCTGTTCAAGCTGTTCAGGGTATTCGGCCCGGCGCTGGCGCAGTTTCGCGCCCTCAACCGCGGCCGCAGCCTGCGCCAGCAAGTCCACGCCCTGGTCACGCCCGGCCCGTTTGGCGGCCGGCTGCACGCCATGTTCGACCTCTTCATCATGGTCTGGGTGATGATCTCGGTGGTCGCGGTGGTGATCGAGTCGGTCGACTCGGTCTACAGCGCGCTGGCCGTCGAGTTCGCGGTGCTCGATGCGCTGGCGGTCGGCATTTTCAGCGCCGAGTACCTGATGCGGCTGTACAGCTGCGTCGAGGACCCGAGATTCCAGCGTCGCTGGACCGGCCGAGGCCGCTTCGGGCTGCGCCCGGCCGCGCTGATCGACCTGCTGGCCATCCTGCCGTTCTTCGTCGAGACCCTGTTCAACCACCTGGTCGACCTGCGCTTCCTGCGCATCTTCCGCTTGCTGCGGCTGATGAAGCTGACCCGCTACACCGGCGCTACCCAGACCCTGCTGGCCGCGATGGAACGCGAGCGGCCGGTGATCGCCGCGTCGGCCTTCAT
Organism: Burkholderiales bacterium; assembly: GCA_947453625.1. GTDB lineage: Bacteria > Pseudomonadota > Gammaproteobacteria > Burkholderiales > Burkholderiaceae_C > Pseudaquabacterium. The sequence continues at coordinate 45,055 of CANGHK010000016.1, read as the reverse complement.
CATGATGCTGCTGGTGGTGTTGGCCGCCAGCCTGGGCTATCTGTTCGAGCATGAAGCCCAGCCCGACAAGTTCGAGAACATTCCACAGGCCATCTACTGGTCGGTGATCACGCTGGCCAGCGTGGGCTATGGCGACATCACCCCGATCACGCCGGCCGGGCGGCTGATCACAGTGGTGCTGGCCTTGCTGGGCATAGGCATCTTCGCGGTGCCGGCGGCGGTGCTGTCGTCGGCATTCAACGAACAGCTACGCTTCGAGCGCGAAAGCCTGCAGAACGAGCTCTACAAGATGCTGGGCGACGGCCAGATCTCTGACGCCGAGCAAGCCGTGATCGACCGCGAGGCCAAACGCCTGCACCTGTCGCGGTCCGAGGTGTCGCGCATCGTCGAGCGTGCCCGCCGCCAGCGCCACGCCGACCGCCAAGGCAATGGCGGCGTGCCCTACGCCCTGGTGCGAACGCACCCGCTGGTGGCCTTCGAGCAATTCCGCGGGCTGGTGTCGCAACTGCGCCAGGTGGCCGACCTGGCCGACCGCCCTGCCCTGGCCGAGCAACTGGCCAGCCAGGGCAGCGCGCTGGAACGCGCGGTCTGGGCCCAGTTCCGCGCCCGGGCCGCCGCGGGTCAGGGCAACGACGGTCAGGGCGGCGGCGGCAAGTCGTCGTCGAGCGAGGCAAGCAGCACCGGCGGGCCGTCGCCCGAGCGTGCAGCGTAGGCCCAGGCCATCAACTGCGCCACCACCGCATAGAGGCCGGCCGGCACGACGCTGTCGATCTCGACATGGGCCGACAGCCAGCGCGCCAGCAGTGGAGACTCGGCCAGCGGCACCCCATGCTCGGCGGCCAGCGCGCGCATGCGCAACGCCACCTCGTCGACCCCCTTGGCCACCACGGTGGGCGCGTCCATGCGATCGCGGTCGTAGCGCAGCGCCACCGCGAAGTGGGTCGGGTTGACCACCACCACGTCGGCGGTCTCCACCGCCTTCATCATGCGGCGACGCGAAGCATCGCGCTGCAGCGAGCGTACCCGGGCGCGTATCTCGGGCGAGCCCTCGCTCTCCTTGTTCTCGTCCTTGATGTCCTGCAGCGACATGCGCATCTCGCGCCGGAAGGTCATCCACTGGAAGGTGGCGTCGACCGCGGCGACGATCACCACCACGCCCAGCAGCCACTGCAAGCCCCGGCCCAAAACCGCCGACAGCCGCGCCAACGCGCCCGGCAGGGCCGCTGTCGGGGGCAGCATCAGGCTGTCGCGCTGGAACAGGAAGTAGATGGCCCCGACGCCTATCACCGCCAGCGTCACCACCACGCCCTTGACCAGCGCAAAAAGGTTGCGGCCCGAGAACATCCGGGCCAGGCCGGCCACCGGGTCGATCCGGCTGGGGTCGAAGCGCAGCGCAAACACCGGCCGCAGCCTGGACAGCGACATCGGCGCCAGGGCGCCCGCCACCACGGCAAGCAGCAGGAAGCCGAGCAGCCAGAGGCCGAACTCGAGCAAGGGGCCGCTGGCCCAACCCGCCAGATGCTCGAGCGGCGACTGCGTGCCCGAAAAACTCAGCGCGCCGCTGACCATCCGGCCTGCCGCCGCCCAGACGCGCGGTCCGCCCAGCGACAAGGCCAGCGCGCCCACGCCCAGCATCAGCACGAAGCTCAGGTCGCGCGACTGCGGAAAGCGCCCTTCCTCGCGGGCTTTCTCGAGCTTGCGTTCACTGGGCTCAAGCGTGCGTTCCTGGTCACCTTGCTCGCCGGCCATGGCTCACTCGGTGGCCGCGGCCCGCTCCAGCCGCTCGCCCAGTTCCTCGGCGCGCAACACCTCGTCCTTGGTCAGCAGGCGCTCGACCTCGTCGCCGCGGTCGCGCGCCGCCGCGCAACCGGCCCGGAACGACAGCCTGAACCAGGCCAGCGCGGCGACCTCGTCCTTGGGAACGCCTATGCCCTTCAGGTACATCAGCGCCAGGTTGAAGCGGCCCACCGCGTCGCCCTTGCGCGCCGCGCGCAGATACCACTGCGCGGCGGTGGCGTAATCGCGATCGGCACCGACCCCGCTCTCGAACAGCGCGCCCAGTTGCACCATCGCCGCGACGTTGCCGGTGCCCGCGGCCGACAGCAGCCAGTACCAGCCCTTCTGGCTGTCCTTGGCCGTGCCTATGCCCTGGAAGTAGATCTGCGCCAGGTCGTACTGGGCCTGCGCATGGCCGGCCTTGGACAACGCCTCGTAGCGCTGGATCGCCACCGCGTAGTCGCCGCCTTCGTAGGCATTGCGAGCGCGGTCGTAATCGGAGCACGCCGCCAGCCCGAGCAGCAGCAGCAAGACCGGCAGCAAGCGCCTGGTGGACATCTCAGCCCTCTTCGGCCGGCGGCGGCGGTGGCGCGTAGGACGCACCCAGCGCGCCCCCGAGCAGACGCGCATAACCGCCCACCAGCCGTCGAGTGATGTCGGGATACAGCGGATTGGCGGCCAGATAGCCCTTCTGGCGCATGCAGTTGGGGCCGTCCTTGGCGCTCTCGCAGGCGGCGATCGCGCCCAGTCGCGCCGACTCGATCTGCTCGCCGATGACGAAGACCACGAACAGCGGCAGCAAGGCCAGCGCCGTCCATTTCAGCAAGCGCTTGACCAGCACGACCAGTTGGACCAGGGTGTTTTTCATCGCGGATTTCTAGCGTTCAAAGTTGCCGAAGGTCAGGCGGTTGCGCCACAGTTCGAGGCCGTTGAGGTAATGGACGAGTTCGTTGTTCATGCCGTCGTTGATCAGCCGGCCCTGCACCATGCGCCAGGGCGCCATCTCGGCACCGGCGCCCGCCGTGACCACTGCGCCCAGCAGTTGCCGGCAGGCGAAGTTGTTGACATCCGGCATCGTGCAGCCTATCTGGTCGAGGTGGGTCTCCAGCAATTTCTCCGCGCTGAAGATCTCGATGCGCAAGGCCGCCAGCTTGGGCGGACGGGCAAGCCGGTCACTGGGCTTGCGCGTCACCAGCACGCGCCGGCCAGTGGGCACGCACCGCGGCAGCGGGTCAGCGCTGCAGGTAATCTCGTGAAACTGGTCGAAGCCCGCGCTCTCCTGCATGCAACTCAGCAGCATCACGGCGCACAGCACGAACAACCCGACCCAGATCAGCCAGCGACCAGGGCGTCGGCTCATGGCGCAGCCTTGTTGCGCAAGTCCAGCGCCTCGGCGGGTTCGACGCGGCGCCAGGCGCGTTCGGGCGGCTTGTCACGGTAGATCATCGAATGGGCCTCGATCAGCAGCGGGTCGCCAGGCCCGCAGGTCTCGCGCATCTTGACAAACGCGCCTATCGCCGCCTCGCGCAGGCCCTGGGCGCTGAAGCCGTTGACGGCGCAGCGGAACAGCCGCGACACCAGCAATGGTTCGGGCTGCGGCACGCGCGAAGCCAGATGCTCGGCCAAGGTCTGACAGGCCGACGCATGGCCGGCGGCCGCGGCCAGCGACAGGAAGGACTCGGCCGTGGACGTCTCCTGCGCCCAGCGCCGGCGCAGCACCGCGGTGGTGCCGGGAAACTGCGCATCGGTCTCGGCCCAGGAGCGTCTGGAATGGGTCTCTGCGGCGGCCAGGCCGATCAGCCCGCGCTGGTAGGCGGCCTCGCTGTCGCCCGCATGGGCGCGGTCGGCCAGCGCCTGCGACACCTGCTTGACCGCCGCCATCGCGTCGAGCAGACGGCCTTCGTCGGTGGCGCAGCCGCGTGTGACCAGACACAACTGCTCCTTCAGCACCGCCCGCTGGGCCGCGCGGTGGCGACGCACCAGCGCCTGGACCTCGCTCTCGACCGCCGCCGGCCCGGTCTTGGCGGCAGGCGCCGCGTGATCGCCATGGGGCGGCGTATTGGCCAAGGCCTCGGCGCTGCAGGCCAGCAAGACCGCGCAGCGCCAGATCCCGCGCGCCACGCCGCGCCAGCGCGGGTTGCTCATTTCCGGCCGGGCAGGATGAAGGCCTGGCCGCGGTTGTTGGCGGCCTCGGGAACCGGCGCGCGCGGCGGCGGCGCCGCCTCGCGCGGCAGACCGGCCGGCGGGGGCGGGAACAAGTTGCCGCCCGCGCCCGGCGCGGGTTCGCCACCGCCACCCGCCTGCTGGCGCAGGCCGGCGCCATAGGGTCGCTCGCTGGCCGCGTTCTCGCGCTGGGCCCGGTCGGGCAGCGCCGCCGGCTCGGCGACCGGCGGCGCCGCGGTCGGTGCCGCGGAAGTCGCGGGGCCGGCCGGCGACCGCTCGCGCAGCATCGGTCCTGTGCTGGGCGGCGCGCTGGCCGAGGCGCCGAGGGCCGCAGGATCTGCCTTCTGCGGCGCGGGGGCGCTGCCGGGAGCGGGTTTGAGCACCATCAACGAGATGCGCCGGTTCAGCGGATCGGTGGCGTCAGCCGGGTTGAGTCTGGCGCTGTCGGCAAAACCCGCCACCTGCGCGACCCTGGACTCCTGCAGCCCGCCGCCGACGATGGCGCGCCGCGCGGCGTTGGCGCGCTCGCTCGACAGTTCCCAGTTGCCGTAGCCGGCCGGACCGCCGCCGAACTGGCGCGAGTCGGTGTGGCCCTCGATGCGCAGCCGGTTGTTCAGGCCGCTCAAGACCCGGCCGATCAGCGTCAGCAACTGCCGCGTCTGCGGCGCCATGTCGGCGCTGCCCGAGTCGAACATCGGCCGATTCTTCTCGTCGACGATCTGGATGCGCAGGCCGTCCGAGGTGATGTCCATGAAGATCTGGCTCTTGAACTTGTCGAGCGCCGGGTCGGACGAGATCTGCTTTTCCAGGTCCTGCTTGAGCTGGTCGAGCTTGGCCGCCTCGCTGCGGTTGAACTGCTCGCTGACCTCTTCCTCGCGGCTGATCTTGGACTGCGGCGTGTTGGCGTCGGCCTTGGCCTCCTGGCCGGCCTGCTTGAAGATGTTGTCGCCGCCGCCCTTGATGATGCGGGTGGCGTCGCCCGAGCCCGAGCCGCCGGCCACCGCCACCCGCAGCGGGTTCTGGAAATAGGCCGAGATGCCGGCCAGGTCGCCCGAGGTGGTCGACCCCAGCACCCACATCAGCAGGAAGAAGGCCATCATCGCCGTCACGAAGTCGGCATAGGCGATCTTCCAGACCCCGCCATGCGCGGCATGGGCGGCCTTCTTGACGCGCTTGACGATGATCGGCGGCAGCGCCTTGTCGGGAGCGGTAGCCACTATTTGCCCTTCACGGCCTTGGTCTCATCGTCGAGTTCCTTGAAGCTCGGACGCAGGTCGGCGTAGAGGATCTTGCGGCCGAACTCGACCGCCGCCGGGGCCGTGAAGCCGTTCAGGTGGGCCAGCAGCACCGCCTTGACACACAGGAAACCCTTGGACTCGGCCTCGGCGTTCTGCTCCATCACGGTGGCCACCGGGCCGACGAAGGAATAGGCCAGCAGAATGCCCAGGAAGGTGCCGACCAGCGCGGCGCCGATCAGCTTGCCGAGTTCGGCCGGCGGCAAGCCGATCGAGCCCATCGTGTGGACCACGCCCATCACCGCCGCGACGATGCCGAAGGCCGGCAGCGCGTCGGCCACCTTCTGGATCACGCCCACCGGCACATGCGACATCTCGTGGTGGACCTCGAGTTCCTGCTCCATCAGGCTTTCGATCTGCACCACGTTGAGCGCGCCGCCCAGCATCATGCGCAGGTAGTCGGTCAGGAATTCCAGCAGGTGGTGGTCCTTGCTGATCGCCGGGTACTTCTCGAACAGCGGGCTCGAGTGCGGCTCCTCGATGTCGGCTTCCATCGACATCAGGCCGTCGCGCCGGATCTTGGTCAGGATCTCGAACAGCAGGCACAGCAGGTCGAGGTAGAGGCGCTTGCTGGCCGCCGAGCCCTTGAAGGCGCTGGGCAGCGCGGCAAAGGTCTGCTTCAGGATGCGCATGCTGTTGGACGCGACCATATAGCCTATGGCTGCCCCCACGATGGTCAGCACTTCGGTCGGTTGCCAGAGCACGCTGATGTGGCCGCCGTGCAGCGCGTAGCCGCCCAGCGCGCACACCATGCCGATGATCCAGCCAAGTGGAATGGTCATGTCAGTTCAATTCTCAACAGGGGGCAACGGGTCAACGGATGATGTCGAAGAGCGAGGTGGACTGGATGCGGCTGAACAAGGCCCGCGCGGCCTGCAGCTGCGCGGTGTAGGTCGCCAGGTCGGCCGCCGATTTGGCGACGTCGGTCTCGATCAGCGCCGAGCGGCTGACCTGGGCCCCGTCGGCCACCGACTGGTTGGCGTCCTGGTAGTTGCCGACCAGCGCCCAACTGCCACCCACCGCTTGGCGCGCGCCCAGCGCGGCATCCTGCAGCCCGGCCACCAGCGCGACCGCGCTGGCGCGCTGGGCGTCGCTGCTGCCGGCCAGGCCGGGGCCGCTGGTCCAGGACGCGCTACCCAGCGCGCTGAGGCTGGCCTGGTCGGCCGCTGACAGCGGGATCGCGGTGGCCAGGGTCTGGCCAGGCCGCACCTGCAGCGCCGGGTGGTCGGCGTCGGCGCTGCCGCCCGAGAACATAGCCCGGCCCTGGCTGTCCTTGCGCGCGAGCTCGGCGGCGATCGCGGCCACCTCACCCTGGATCGTCACGCCCAGGGCGGTCCGGTCGTTGGTGCTGAGCGCGCCGTTGCGCGACTGGCCCAGCGCCTCGGCGATGCGGCCCAGCGAATCGTGGATCACCGACAGCGACTGGTCGCTCTCGGCGTAGCGCCCGTCGAGCTCGTTCAGGTTGGCCTTGTAGACGCCGGACTGCGCCATCACCTGCTGCAGGCCCGAGGCCTGGGTGACCGCGACCGCGTTCTGCGACACGGCGTCGAACTGGACGCCGGACGTGATCTGCTGGTTCACCCGCGTCTGTGCCGCGCTGGTGCTCGCCATCGAATCGACTGAACCATGAAACATTTGAGAAGTAGATACTCTCATCATTTTACTCGTTGTTAACGACCGACGACCGCAAGCAGGCCGTCGAGAAGTGTGGCGTTGGTCTGCAGCAGCTTGCTGGCGGCCGAGTAGGCCTGCTGGTAGCGCATCAGGTTGGCGGCTTCCTCGTCGAGGTTGACGCCGGACTGCGATTGGAAGTCATTGGACAGCCGGGTCTCGACCGCTGCCGAGGCGGACTTGCGCGACAACTGCACCGAGACCTGGGCGCCGAGCTGGCCCTGGAAGGCGCGCCAGCTGTCGAGCAGGCCACCCTGCAAGGCATTGCCACCCAGCACCGGGTCGGTGTTGTTGGATTGCGCGGCGAGCTGGCCGAGTTCAGCGTCGAGCGGCGCGCTGTCGGCGGCGACCGGATTCTTCTTCGCGTTGAAGGCGCCGAGCGCGGCCAGCGCGCGGGTCAGCTGGCTGGCCCCGGCCGGGGTCTGGCCGGCCGCCGCGGCGAACAAATCGGTGAAGGCGGCCAGCTTGGGAACCGGCTCGCCGCCGGGCTGCAGCACCAGCGACGGGTCGGCGGCCAGCACCAGTTGGCCGCCTATCGAACCCTGCAGCGCGCTGGCGCGCAGCACCACCGAGACCGGTGGCGGCTCGCGCCCGGGCACGCCGAAACGCATCGCCAGCGTCAGCGGCGCGGTCGCCTCCGGGCTCTGCGGCGTGGCCTGCAACTGGCCGGCGGCGTCGCCGTTGACCAGCGGCTGGCCGTCGACGAAGACATAGGCCTGGCCATCGGGGTTCAGGCCGAGGTCGCCGCCGACCAGCCCGCCGGCCTGCAGCAGCAGCGCGTCGCGCCGGTCGAGCTCGGCCGGGTTGGGGCCCGGGCCGCCAGCAGCATGGCCGGTGGCGATGTCGCGGTTGATCAAGGCCAGCTCACTGCCTATGCTGTTGAGCTGGGCCACGCCCGAGGCCAGCTGCGACCTGGCGTTGGACTGCACAGTGGCCAGGCCGTCCTGGAACTGCTGGGCCGCCGACAACAGCGCCGTGCCCTGGGCCTTGACGGCGGCCAGTGCCGGCGCGTTGCCGGGGCTGCGGGCCAGCGTGGCCAGGCTGGCAAAGAAATTGTTGACCGGTGTGTCGAGCGCCAGCGTCGGGTCGGCGGCGGCGCTGTCCAGCGCGGCCAGGCCGTCGGCCACCGCGCCGTGGTAGGCGGTGACCCCCGCCTGGTTGACGCGCTGCTGCTGCAGCAGCGCGCTCCAGTCGCGGCTGAAACCCGACACGCTGACCCCGGGGCCCAGCGCGGGCGCGGTGTTGCTCAACACCCGGTCGGTGCCGGCGTCGAGCCGGCGCCGGGTGTAGCCCGCCACCGTCTGGCCGTTGACGTTTTGCGAGGTCAGCTCGACCCCGGCCTGGGCATTCTGCAGGGCCGAGAAAGCGGTGTTGGAAATCGAATTGGCGGACATGGGCAGACTCGGTGGTCGATACTGGAGAGTTGACGGCGATCCGGGCCGGGGCTGTTAGCCCGGCGCGCCGGACAAGGTCGACGGGGTAGGCGCGCCGGGCTGGGTCTGCGCGGCAGCGGCCTGGTAGGCCTGCGCACCCTGCATCCAGCGCCGCACCGTGCTGCCCAGGCCCAGGCCGCCGGCCGAGGCGATGACGCCGGCCAACTGGTCGTCGGCCATCTGCAGGTAGCCGGCCGACGGGCCTTGCGCCGCATCGTCGCCACTCAGACTGGTCGATCGCATCTGCGACAGCATCTGGCGCAGCAGCAACTGCTCGAACTGGCGCGCCAGCCCGTCGGCGCTGGGATCGGCAGCGCCGGGCAGGCCAGTCCGCGAGGACGGCGTCATGCCTGCCGTCGCGGTGGTGGCCGGGCGGCTCAGCGCCCAGGGTTGGATCACGGGGGTTTGCATCTCAGATCACCTCGATCTCGGCCTTGAGCGCGCCGGCGGTTTTCATCGCCTGCAGGATGGAAATCAGGTCGGTGACGTTCGCGCCCAGCAGGTTGAGCGCGCGCACCACCTCGTCGAGCGAGGCCGCGCCTGGCAGCGCCACCAGCGCAGCCTTGGGCTGCTCGATCTCGACCGAATCCTTGGTCGTCACCGCGGTCTCGCCGCGCGAGAAAGGCTGGGGCTGGCTGACCTGCGGGTCCTTGGTGACGCGTATCGTCAGCGAGCCATGCGAGATCGCGCAGGGCTCGAGCGTGACGAGCTGGTTCATCACCACCGAGCCGGTGCGCGAGTTGATCACCACCCGCGGGCCCTGCACCTCGGTGTTGATGCGCACCTGCTCGAGCTGGGCCAGGAAGGCCATGCGCGGACCGGCCTCGACCGGCAGCCGCACCTGCAGGAAGCGCGCGTCCACCGGCAGCGCCACGCCCGGCCCGAAGCGCTGGGCTATGGCCTCCAGCGTGTTCTGCATCAGCGTGAAATCGCTGCGCGCCAGCTCGATCTGGATCATCTCCTGGTCGAGCTGGCCGGGCACCGCGCGCTCGACCGAAGCCCCGCCCGGGATGCGACCGGCCGACAGCTGGTTGACCTGCACCGACGCGCCGCCGGTGCTGGCGCCGGCGCCACCGACGATCACATTGCCCTGCGCCATGCCGTAGACCTGGCCGTCGGCGCCGCGCAGCGGCGTCATCAGCAGCGTGCCGCCGCGCAGGCTCTTGGCGTTGCCCAGCGACGAGACGGTGACGTCTATCGCCTGGCCGGGGCGCGAGAACGGCGGCAGCGTGGCGGTGACGATCACCGCCGCGGTGTTCTTCAACTGGATGTTCTGGTTTGCCGGCACCGACACGCCCAGCGCCTGCAGCATAGAGACCACGCTCTGGCGCGTGAACGGGGTCTGCGTGGTCTGGTCACCGGTGCCGTCCAGACCCACCGCCAGGCCGTAGCCGATCAGCTGGTTGTTGCGTATGCCCGAGACCGAGGCGATGTCCTTCAGGCGCTCGGCGGCCTGGCCGCTGGCGGCCAGCATCAGACCGGCCAGCAGCAGCCCGGCAGCCCGGCAGCAAGCGCGGATCAGCACGCGCATCAGAAAGGCCAGAACTTCAGCATCGCACGGGTCGCGATCCCGGGCGACTGGGCATCGTCGGCGGCGCCGCGGCCGCGGTACTCGATGCGGGCATCGGCCACCAGCGTCGACGACACGGTGTTGGCGTTCAGGTCGGTCGGGTTGACGACGCCGGCGAAGCGGATGATCTCCTCCTCGTCGCTGACCGCCAAACGCTTCTCGCCCGCCACCAGCAGGTTGCCGTTGGCATAGACCTCGACCACCGTGACGGTGATGGTGCCCGAGAAATCGTTGGTCGCGCTGCTGTCGCCCTTGCCGGCGAAGGAGTTGGCACTGGTCGCGGCCAGCGCCAGACCGGCCATCTTGTCGAACAGCGGCACCTTGGTGCCGGCGGTCACCTTGCTGCCCAGCGTGCCCTCCTTGCTGGCACTGGCCGAGCTCTTTTTGTTCGCCGCGGTCTTCTCGTTGAGCAGCACGGTCAGCGTGTCGCCGACGGTGCGCGCGCGCCGGTCCTCGAACAGCGGCCGGTAGCCGGTGCTCAAGCCCCCGGTGGCCGGAAACAGGCTGCCCTGGCTGGCCGGCAGCGACAGCGCCGGCCGCGGCTTGGCGCTGGTGACCGCCAGCTCGCTGAGCGAGCGGTCGGCGGTCGAGGTGGGCGCGGCACAGCCCGCCAGCAGCAGGCCGATCAGGGTGGCAGCCAGCGCGGCCGCTCCGCCCAGGAATGCGCGCGCGGCCATCACAGCTGGGCCAGCTTCTGCAACATCTGGTCGGACGCGGTGATGGCCCGAGCATTGACCTCGTAGGCGCGCTGGGCCTGGATCAGCGAGACCAGTTCCTCGGCGACGTTGACGTTGGAGGCCTCGACATACGACTGCTTGAGCGTGCCCGCGCCATCGGTGCCGGGCAGGCTGGCCTGGGGCGCGCCCGACGCGGCGGTCTCGACCAGCAGATTGCCGCCTATCGAGGCCAGGCCGCCCGGGTTGGCGAAACGCGCCACCTGCAGTTCGCCGACCTGATTCGGCGCCACCGTGCCCGGCAGCTGCACCGCCACCTGGCCGGTCTCGCTGATCGTGATGGCAGTCGTGTTGACCGGTATCGTGATGCCGGGCGACAGCACATAGCCGGCCTGGCTGACCATCTGGCCCTGGGCGTCGCGCGAGAAGTTGCCATCGCGGGTGTAGGCGATCTGGCCGTCGGGCAGCGTGACCTGGAAGAATCCCGCGCCGTTGATCGCCACGTCCAGCGGGTTGCCGGTCTGCGTCAGGTTGCCCTGCAGGAACATGCGCTCGGACGCGCCGGCGCGCACCCCCGTGCCCACCTGCAGACCGCTGGGGGCTTGCGACTGGCCGCCGGTCGGCCCGCCCGCGGCGCGCAGGGTCTGGTAGAGCAAGTCCTCGAACACCGGCTTGATCCGCTTGTAGCCGGTGGTGGCCGCGTTCGCCAGGTTGTTGGCAATCACGTCCAGGTTGGTCTGCTGGGCATCCAGACCGGTCTTGGCAATCCACAGCGATCGAATCATCTTGAAAGTCCTTGGCGCGCCTAGCGGCTGGCGCTGATCAACTGGTTGGCGCTGCGCGCGTTCTGGTCACCGTTCTTGACCAACTGCATCGACAGCTCGAACAGGCGCGACTGGGCGATCAACTGCACCATCGCGTCCGAGACGCTGACATTGCTGGCCTCGGCCGCGCCCTGGCGAACCCGCACTGCCGCCGGGTCGGCCAGCGCGGGCTGCCTGCGCGATTCGTACAAGCCGTCGAAGCCACGGTCCAGCGCCCCCGGGTCGGCGCGCACGATGCGCAACTGGGCGATCCGGGTGCCGGTGGTCTCGCCCTCGCGCCGGGCATAGACCACGCCGTCGCCGCCCACCACGGGCAGGCTGCCGGGCGGCAGCTGCACGTCGCCGCTCTCGCCCTGCAAGGCCGCCCCGCCGGCGGTGCGCAGCACGCCGGTGGCGTCCAGCACCAGGCGGCCGGCCCGGGTGTAGGCGGCCGAACCGTCGGGCCGCTTGACGCTGAACCAGCCGTCGCCCTCGAGCGCCAGGTCGAGCGGGTTGCCGGTCTGCTCGACCCGCCCGCCGACGCTGGAAAACCCCGGCGTCGAGTCCACCGACGAGACCCGGGTGGGCGCGCCGTCGCCGCGCACCGCCACCGCGCGGAAGGCCGCCAGCTGCTCGCGGAAACCGGGCGTGCCGGCGTTGGCCAGGTTGTTCGTCGTCACCGCCAGCTGGTCGACCGCATTGCGGGCGCCGGCCATGGCGGTGAACACCATGCGGTCTATCATCAGCGACCCATGTTGATGGCGGTGGTCAACAAGGTGTTGGCCGCCTGCAGGCCTTGCGAATTGGCCTGGTAGTTGCGCTGCTGCACCATCAGGTTGACCAGCTCGGCGGCCATGTCGGTGGTGCTCTGCTCCAACTGCATCGAGCGCACCGCGCCGAACGAGCCGTTGGTGCCTGTGCCCAGCACCGGCGCGCCGGAGGCATAGGTCTCGGCGAACACGCTGCCGCTGGCCGGGTCCAGCCCGGCCTCGCTGTTGAAGCTGGCCAGCACCAGTTGGCCGGCCACCAGCGACATGCCATTGGTGTACTGGCCGCTCATCTGGCCGGTCTCGTCGATGCTCAATCCCGTCAGCGCGCCCGGCGCATAACCGTCGGCGCTGTTCTTGGTCACCGCGAAGGCCGCGCCGAAGGCGGTCATGCTCGACAGGTCGAGCGAGACGTTGAACAGCGGGATACCGTTGGCGTCGGCAAGTTCGGCGTTGTACAGCGCAGGCGACGCCGGCTGACTGGTGCCGGCGACCTGGGTCAGCGAGCCCACCAGCTGGCCGTCGACGAACTGCAGCGTGCCGATGCGCGACTTGGCCACCGCCTCGCCGTTGAGCTTGGCCGCGGCCACGGCGCTGGCGTCGGCCAGGTTCTTGTCAACCAAGGCCGCGGCCACGGCGGACCCCGAACTGGTTACGGCGGCATCCGAAGTCTGGTAGCCCGCGATGGCGGCAAGCGCCGCGCTGGCATCGGGGTTGGTGTTCGCAGAGTCAGCTGCAGCTGCGGTCATCGCAGTGGCAAACGCCGCCTGCTGGGTCGCCTGGTTGGCGGTGGCGGTGGCATAGGTGCCGGTCTGGTAGGCGCTCAGCGCCGCTGCTGCTGCGGTGGCCGTGGTCACCAGCGCGGCATGGCCGCTGCTGCTGATCGAATCCGCCGCCACCGCGGCGTCGGCAGCCGCCTTGGCATCGGCCAGACCGCCGAGATTGGCCAAGGCCGTGGCCAGGTCGGTGTTGACGGTCACCAGCGCACTCGCCTGAAAGACGACGCCCGCGGCCAGGGGCGACGCGTTGGCCAGTGCAGCCGTTGGCGAGACGGCCGCGAGCTTGCCCAGCGCGGCGGTGCGGGCCGAGATCGTCGAGGCGTAAGCCGCCTTGGATGCGCTGTAATTGCTGGCCTTGTCGTCGGCGGCGGCCGCGGCGATGGCGTAGGCATTGGCCAGCGCATTGGCCTGGGCGGCGGCGGTGTCGGCGGCGTTGCCCAGCGTGGCCATGCCATGGTTGCCGGCCGGGGTCTCGGTCATCGTCACGCCGTCGGCCTGCATGTAGACCTCGTACTGGGTGGCGGTGGCCGAAGCCTTGGGCGTGGTCAGGCTGCGCGGGTCGTCGACCACGGTCGAATCGACCTTCTTGAAGAACAGGCTGACCTGGTGCGCCAGACCCTTGCTGTCGTAGACCTGGACCGTGGTGCTGGAGTTGAAGGTCGACGCGTCGCTGGCCAGAAAGGTCTTGGGCGTGGTGGTGGTCACGCCGCCCACCACCAGCAGCGGCTCGGCAGCGCGGGTGTCGAGGTTGGCCACCAGTTGGCCAGTGGTCGAGGCCAGCGGCGCGACATCGGCCGGCGGCATCTTCAGCGCGGCGATCGTCGGCGTGGTGCCGGTCAAGCTCGTGTTCGGCTGGTAGCCGGTCAGGTAGAGGCCGTTGGCGTTGACGATATAGCCTGCCTTGTCGACCGAGAAGCTGCCGTTGCGGGTGTAGTAGTTGTTGGCGCCGTCGCCCGAGACGGCGCTGGACAGCCGGAACATGCCCTGGCCCTGCACCGCCAGGTCCAGCACCGAGGTCGAGGCCTTCAGCGCGCCCTGGGTGTCGACCCGCTTGGCGCCGAAATCGGCCGCGCCCGAGCTGCCGCCCGACTGCACGGCCTTGAAGTACTGGTCGACGAACAGCGACTCGCGCGCCTTGTAGCCCACGGTCGAGGCATTGGCGACGTTGTTGCTGGTGACCTGGATGGCCGCGGCTTGGGCCATCAGGCCGCCGACGCTGATATCGAATGCACTCATTTTCGCTAGTCCTCAGGGTTTGGTCAGTTGGATCAGATCGGCGGGATTGAGCGTCCGGCCATCGGTGGTGAGCAGTTGGGTGCCGGTGTCGGTGCGCGACACGCCGCTGACCAGGCCACGCGTCAGCGCGGTAGAGGTCACCGCCGTGCCGGTGCCGTCAGCGGCCGCGAGCAGCAGCTTGTAGCTGCCGGCCGCCGCGCGCTGGCCGTCGTAGCCGGCGCCGTCCCAGGTGAAGGTGTGCACGCCCTGGCTCAGCGCGCCCAGGCTCAGCTCGTCGATCACCGTGCCGTCGGCCGCCACCACCTTGACGGTGGTCTGGGCGCTGGCCGCGTCCAGCTTGAGGCCGAAATCGGCGTTGCCGGCCGCGCCCAGCGCCATGCTGCTGCCCGGGGCCAGCACGCTGTCGCCGATCAGCGACGAGCTGTTCATGAAGGACTGCGAGGTGGCCTGGGCCAGCATCGCGCTGATGCTGGTGTTGAGCTTCTCGATGCCGCTGGCGGTGTTGAGCTGGGTCAGCTGGCTGGTCATCTGCGCCGGATCCTGGGCGTTCATCGGATCCTGGTTCTGGATCTGCGCCAGCAGCATCTTCATGAAATAGTCCTGGGTCTCGGCCGCCGTCGTGCCCATGCCGGTGGACTTGGGCGCGGTGGCCGCGGTCGGGTCGTAGCTGGGTATGCCCGAAGGCAGGCCATTCACTGTCGTTGTCGTCATCAGGTCCTCACCATGTCGATCACGCGCTGCAGCAGCTGGCGCGAGTTGTTCATCAGGTCGATGTTCATCTGGTAGCTGCGCGAGGCCGCCACCATGTTGACCATCTCCTCCACCGGGTCCACGTTGGACGCCTGCACATAGCCGGCCGCGTCGGCGTTGGGGTGGCCGGGCCGGTACATCCGGCGCAGCGCCACGCTGCTCTCGACCACCCCGGCCACCTCGACCCCGGCCCCGGCCACGCCGTAGCCCGGCGTGGGCCGGAACACCACCTGGTGGGCGCGGTAGGCCTCGCCGCTGGCCGAGGTCGTCGACTCGGCGTTGGCGATGTTGGAGGCGATCGCGTTGAGCCGCTGGCTCTGCGCGACGGTGGCGCTGGCGCCGATGCGGAAGGCGTCTATCAGGCTCATGGCTGACCCGTGATCGCCATCTGGCGTGACTTGACGGTCTGGCTCAGCAGCGCGGTGGCCAGTTCGAATCCCATCGTGTTCTCGGCGAAATGCGCGCGCTCGACATCCGGGTCGACCGTGTTGCCGTCGATGCTGGGCTGCAGCGCGGTGCGGTAGAGCAGGGCCGGGGCGTCCGTGCCGCCGACCGGGCCGAGGTGGCGGACATCGCTGCCGACCATCACCATCCGGCCTTCGTTCCGAACCGGTCCGCCCTGCATCACCTGGCCCAGCGCATCGGCGAAATTCAGGTCGCGCGCCTGGTAGCCCGGCGTGTCGGCATTGGCCAGGTTGGACGCCAGCACGCCCTGGCGGTGGCTGCGCAGCGTCAGCGCGGCGGCATGGAAGCTCAGCGGATCGAAGGGGGGGACGGTGGTCAAGGCGGCTCGGTCTTGGAGGGGATTGCCCAACGTTCGCAAAGACCATGCCAGGGCCGTTGCCGTCCGCAATCGGCCAAAACACCCTGGCCGGCTGGAAATCCTTGCCCGCCCGACCCGGTCTTGCCGCCGGCAGCGGCAAGCTTTGCCGCTGCCGGCGGCAACGCTGCCGCGTCGGACCGAGACTTGCCGCCCACACGCCGAGCACCCAATGACGCTTCGATGGCGGAGTGATTCACCATGGCTTGACGTAATGATTCGTAAAGCTCGCTAACATGTTTTAATATTTTTCACAGGTGAACCGCATGAACCGATTGCCCGCCTGGGCCTTGACTGTTGCAGCCCTGACGGCCCCCTTGGCCGTGCAGGCCCAGAACTGCCCGGCCAGGCTCGCGCCCGGCAGCCTGATCCCCGACCCGCCCATGGTCTGGGCCAAGAACGGCGTGATAGGTGGCAGCTTCAGCGCCTACTTCGACGGCAATCCGGCCGCCGGCCGCGACGGCCGCTACTGCCTGATGTACTCGGCCGACGGCACGAGGCCGCCGGTCGAGGCCCCGGTGCTGCGCCTGGCGCCGGGCGAGCGCATCGGCTTCAGCCTGGTCAACCGCATGCCCGCGCCGGCCACGCCGCCTGCGCCCATGGCCTGGAACGCGGCGCTCAACCCGCCTGGCAGCGGCACCGCGCCCTGCAGCCCGACCGCGGTGATGCAGGACTTCGCGACCAACCTGCATTTCCACGGCACCAACGTCAAGCCGGTCTGCGGCTCGGACGAAGTCATCACCAGCGTGGCGCAGCCGGGCGGCGCGGCCTGGCAGTACAACTTTGCGCTGCCGCTCAACGCCCCGCCGGGGCTGGACTTCTACCACCCGCATGTCCACGGCATCGCCCAGGAACAGATGCTGGGCGGCATGAGCGGCGCGCTGGTGATCGACTCGCCCAACCAGATGCCCAACGTGGTGGCCGGGCTGCGCGAGCGCATCCTGGTGCTGCGCGACCAGGACCTGGCCCCCGCGCCGGCAGGGGTGCGCTACCTGGAGCGGCCGGACCTGCTGGCCGACCTGGCCTTGCCGCAGGCGCAGCGCGCGCTGCTCGACGCTGCAGGCTTGCCGGCGTCGGACGCGCTGCTGCGCGGCTTGCTGGCCGGCGGCACGGCCTTGACGCGCGATGCGGCGCTGCCGGGCGCGGCCGCGCTGCCCAGCGTGGTGCCGCCCTGGAAGGACATCTCGGTCAACCAGGTGCAGGTGGTGTTCAGCCCCGGCGCGGGCGGCGTGGCCGCCTATTCACCGGCCGGCACGGTCAAGATGGAGGCGGCGCGCGAATTCTGGCGCGTGGCCAACGTCTCTGCCGACAGCTACCTGCGGCTGCAGGTGCGCTTCAAGGTCAACGGCGCGCCGGTGGCGCAGACGCTGCGGGTGGTGGCGATGGACGGGGTGCCGATCTCGGCGCCCAACGGCCAGTTGCTGTTCGACGACAACAGCCTGGCCGCGCCCGGCAAGGTGCCGACAAGGCCCAACAAGACGGTGGCCGTCAAGCAGGTGCTGCTGTCGCCGGGTGGACGGGTCGAGTTCATCGTCGACGCGCCAGCGGCCGGGCAGCAGGCCGAGCTGGTGTCGCTGGCCTACGAGACCCAGGCCGATGCCAACCCGTTCCGGGTGCTGGCCAGGGTGGACGGGCCCGCGCCCGGCACCCTGGTCGACGCCACCCGGCTGATGCCGCAGCCCACGGCCAGCGCCGCGCGCAAGCGCTTCGTCGACACCGGGCCGGCCACGCCCAAGGCCAAGCCCGACCACCTGCTGTACTTCTCGCAGAACGCGACTGAATTCTTCGTCACCGAAGACGCCAGCACCGCGCTCGGCAAGGTCGCGCCGCTGGAGACGGCGTTCTCGATGCAGGGCGCACCGGCCATCTACGTGCCCAAGGCCGCGATCCAGGAGTGGAAGGTCGAGAACCGCTCGCCCGAGGCCCATGCTTTCCACATCCACCAGATCCGCTTCCGCGTGCTCAAGCGCTGGCCGGCGCCCACCGCTTCGGCCGAACTGTTCGACGAGTTCGCGCTGCGCGACACGGTGGACCTGCCAGGCTGGAACGGCGTGGGCGCGCCGCCGTCGGTGACGCTGCGGATGTTCTTCAACGAGCCCGACATCCTTGGCAACTTCATGTACCACTGCCACATCCTCGAGCATGAGGACAAGGGCATGATGGCCATCGTGCGGGTGGTGGAACCGGCCCTGATGCCGCTGGCGGCCAACCGGCGCGCCAGCGGCGGCACCGCGCTGGCCCAGGCCGGCGGCAAGCCCTCGGCCAAGCGGCCCGAGTTTCAGGCCGCGCCGCTGCGCGTCAGCACGGCGCCAGAGCGGCCCGAGATGCGCGACCGCCTGGGCCGGCTGATCGACCCGCAGGTCTGCGTGACACCACCGGCCAAGCGTGTGCGCAAGGCCGCCGAGCTGCTGTGAAACGACGGGGGCAGGCGCCGATCCCGACGCCTGCCCCCCGAACTTTCTCAAGCGCTCAGTTCGATTCCTTGATCAGGCGGTTGTTCAGCGCCTGGATGGGCCTGGCGTTCATCGGGTAGAGGCGCGAGAAGATCGCGATCTGCTGGGCCGAGACCTGCACCGGCGTCTTCATCACCATCCAGAGCACGCCCTCGCTGCAGGGCGGCGTGGTCAGCGAACCCATGTAGGTGAAGTAGCGCCGGTCCTCGGGCAGCAGCTTGATCGGGTCGATCGCCACCGAGGCAGTCAGCTCCTCGCCACGCTCTAGCGGCAGGTTGTTCCACACCGACTGCACCACCGGCTGCGCCGAGCCCTTGGTCAGCAGCACCGCCACCACCGCCAGCCTGCCCTCGACGTCCTTGTGCACCAGATGGGCCACCATGTCGAAGCCGCGGCCGTTGACACGCTCCTCGGACGGCTTGTGGAAGTGGAACTGGACCAGGTCGTAGCGCCGGCCCAGCACCTCGATCGAGTTGCCGGGGGCGATGTTGACCTGGATGGTGTGGCCGTTGTCCAGCACCCGGAAACCGCTGGGCTGGTAGTCGAACTGCACCGCGTCGAGCTGGACCGGGATGCCGTCGCGGATGTCGATCGGACTCTGGCGGCTGCCGCTGGTGCAGGTGGCGTAGTCCGGGTTCAGGCTGCTCCAGCGCTCGGGCGCGCCGGCACCGCCGTAGTCCCAATGCGGCAGATGCTCGGTGGCCTTGGCCGCCCGGTGCGCGGCGGCCAGTTCGACGGCATCGGCCGCGGCGGCGACGGCAGCCGCCGCGCGCTTGCCCGGCGTGGCCGCGCGCGGGCTCAGGTCGCTGGTCTTGAGCATCAGCTCGCCCGACCCCGCCAGGCGCTCGCTGAGCATCTTGCGCAGCGCCTCGTCGGCCTGCAGCCCCGCCGCCGACTCGGGCTTGGCGGCCTTGGGGCGGGCGGCCTCGGCCGGCTTGGCGCCATGCGCATCGGCATGGGCGCCATCCTGCGCGTCGGCCGATGCCGGCTTGGCCGCGCCGGGCTTGGCCTTGAAGGGCGACATCGCCCCCGAGGCCGGCGCCACGGCGGGCTTGGCCACCACCGGCTTGGCGGCTTCGGGCGGGGCGTCGTTGGCCCATGCGGCGCTGCTCAGGCCGATGGCACAGACCAGGCCGGCGGCCCAGGCCAGGGGATGGGGGCGGAATCGTTCAGTGCTCATGGGATTTGGGTGTCGTCAAATGTCTGCGGCAGAGGAAATGGCGGTGGGACCAACGGGGGGGCGAACGGGGGGACGACCGGTTGGCTGCACGGTGGGAAGGACGTCGGGCGGAACAGACGGGCTGGCCGCCGCGGCCGGCCGGACCGACGGCGGGATCAGGCGGCCGAGCTCTTCGCAGGTCGGCCAGGACAGACCGGGCAGGGGCGGCAGCGGGGACTGCGCCAGCAGCGGCGCGGTCCGCGCGGGCTGCAGGCTGACCAGCGCGTTGTCCTGCCACCAGGGCAGGCGGGCCAGCGGCACGGCCGGTGCATGGTCGAGCTGCAGCACGCACTGGCGCAGCGCCAGCTCGACCTCGACCGGCCTGCCCAGCCGCCCGCCCGCCAGACCGCTGGCCAGCGGCTGCAGGCAGGCCTGGAATTCGAGCAGGCCGGCAGCGCTGAAGCGGGCCTGGGCCGAGGCCTGGGCCGGCAGCTGGCGGACCAGGCAGTCGAGCTGCTGGCCCAGCGCGACGGCGCGCGGGCACAGGCCTGCATCCAGCGGGCGCAAGGCGGTGGACCATTCCTCGGCATCGATCTGGCAGGCCTGCAAGGCCTCGTTCCAGGGCCTGGCCACGGGCTGGGGCGGGCCGGGCCAGGCCACGCAGCCCGACAGCGCAGTCAGCAAGGGCATCAGCAATGACAAGCAGGGCAGCCAGCCGCGTGGGCTGCGCCAGACAACAGCTTCAACGGGCATGGCGCAATCCCAGGTCGACGAATTCGAGCGCCGAGCTGCTGATCAGCTCGGTCAGCACCGGCAACTGCAAGGCCAGCAGGGCCAGCACGACCAGCGCCAGGGGAGCGCTGATCGAAAAGCCCACCGACATCAGGTTGAGCTGGGGCGAGATGCGGTTGACCAGGCCCAGCATCGAATTGGTGAACAGGTAGAGCGCAAAGCTGCCGCACGACATCACCAGCCCGACCGAGAACGCACCCGAGACCAGCGACAGCAGCGCCGGCAGCTGCCAGCCGGCGGGCCAGGCGCCGAAGGGCACGACGGCGAAGCTGTCGGCGATGCGCTCGATGAACAGCAGGTGAACGTCGCCGACGAAGAACACCGCCAGCACCGACATGCCCAGCAATTCGCCCAGCGCGGTCGACGGCAGCGCGCTCTCGGGCGCGATGGTCTGGCCGAAACTGAAACCGGCGTGCATGGACAAGGCCTCGACGACGAAGTCCACCGACAGCATCGCCAGCCGCAGCGCCAGCCCGGCCACCAGGCCTATCGCCAGCTCGCTGGCCACCGCCAGCAGGCCCAGGGCCTGCAGTTCGGCCGCCGACAGCGTCAGCCGCGGCGCCGTGGCCAGCGTCAGCAGCAGCACCGGCGCGATGCGCAGCGACAGCGGATAGGCGCGGAACGACAGCAGCGGCAAGGCCAGGAACAGGCCGAGAAAGCGCACCGACGCCAGCGCGGCGGTGGCCCCCAGGCCCATCAAGGACAGGTCGAAACCCGAGGCGCTGATCGCGGTCATGTGGTGCTCACCCGGCGCTCACCCGGCAATCGCCGGGATGCGCACGATCATCTCGCGCACATAGTCGACGAACATGCCCAGCGTGGTGGGCCCGGTGACGGCCACCACCAGCATCACCGCCAGCATCTTGGGCACGAAGGCCACCGAGGGCTCGTTGATCTGGGTGGCCGACTGCAGCGCGCCTATCACGATGCCCACCACCAGCACCGTCAGCAGGACGGGCCCGGCGAACAGCGCGGCCATGCGCAGCGCGCCGATCACGAGTTCGATGACCAGGCTGGATTCCATCGCGTCAGCGCGGCAGGAAGCTCTCGACCAGCGAGCCCGCCAGCAGGCTCCAGCCGTCGGCCAGCGTGAAGATGATCAGCTTGACCGGCAGCGAGAACATCACCGGCGAGACCATCACCATGCCGACCGAGGTCAGGATGCTGGCCACCGCCAGATCGATCACGACGAAGGGCAGAAAGATCACGAAGCCGATCAGAAAACCGGTGCGGATCTCGGAGATCGCGAAGGCCGGCACCACCACCCGCAGCGGCGCCGACTCGCGGTCGGTCAGCGGCAGCTTGGACAGGCGCGAGAACAGTTGCAGGTCGCTGTCACGGGTATGCGCCACCATGAAGGCCTTGAGCGGCTTGCTGCCGCGGTCCAGCGCCTCCTCGAGCACGATCTCCTTCTTCGCGTAAGGCACCCAGCCCTGGGCGTACATCGCCTCGAACACCGGGTTCATCACGAACAGCGTCAGGAACAGCGACAGCGCCACCAGCACCGCGTTGGGCGGCATGGACTGCAGGCCCAGCGCCTGGCGCAGCAGCGAGAAGACGATCAGGATGCGGGTGAAGCTGGTCATCAGCATCAGCGCCGACGGCAGGAAACTCATCGCCGTCAGCAGCAGCACGGTCTGCACCGGCACGCTGTAGTTCAGACCGCCACCGGCGGCCGCCACCGCGTTGACGAGCGGAATGTCCTGAGACCAGGCCGACGCGCCCATCAGCAGTCCGACGGCGGGCAGCAGGGCCTGGCGCAGCCAGATTCTGGCCCAGACCATGGCGCGGCTCATCGCGCGGTCACGGCAAAGCCCGGCGCGGCGGACGATGCCTGCGGCGGGCCGTCGCCCCAGCGGTCGACCAGGGTCACGCCGTTCGGGGCTTGGGCCAGCAGGTAGCGCCGGCCGTCACATTCGGCCAGCACCAGGCGGGTATGCGGGCCCAGCGGGGCGAACTCCAGCGTGCGCAACACGCCGGCGCTGCGCCGGGTTGGGCCGCTGACACGGCGCCGCCAGGCCAGCACCAGCGCGCCGGCGACGATCGCGGCCACCAGCAGCAGCGACAGCCCATAGCCGACCATGCTGCTCACCGGTTGAGCTTGCGCAGGCGCTCGGCCGGCGTGACGATGTCGGTCAGGCGGATGGCGTAGCGGTCGTTGACGATCACCACCTCGCCCTGTGCGACCAGCGTGCCGTTGACGACCACGTCCAGCGCGTCGCCAGCCGGCACGTCGAGCTCGATCACCGCGCCATAGGTCAGCGCCACCAGGTGGCGGATCTGCATCTTGGCCCGGCCCAGTTCGACCGTGATCTGCACCGGCACGTCCATCACCAGTTCGATGTCGTTGGCTGCGCCGACCCCGCTGCTGGTGTCGTCGAGCAAGGCGTAGGGCGAGGGCTGGACCCGGCCGCGCTTGGGCTCGGCGCCGAAGCCGTCGGCCGGGTTGTTGTTGCTGTCAGTGGTCACGGAAGGTCTCGCAGAAAGTTGGGTTCGTCGGCGCTGGCCGCCTCCACCCGGGCCCGGAAGCGCGG
The DNA here is from genome assembly GCA_947453625.1 of Burkholderiales bacterium. GTDB lineage: Bacteria > Pseudomonadota > Gammaproteobacteria > Burkholderiales > Burkholderiaceae_C > Pseudaquabacterium. The sequence continues at coordinate 22,380 of CANGHK010000016.1, read as the reverse complement.
GCTCATCACGCCGCGGTCGGGCGGGCGGTTGCCGAATTCGATGGGGTGCTCGATCTCGGCCACCTTGACGGCGTAGCGGCCGTTGCGCACGCCATAGTCGCCCTTGATCATCGGCAGGCCGTCGACCATCACGGTCACCGGGTCCTGCAGTTCGATGGGCAGCAGGTCGCCGACGTTGAACGACAGCACCTCGCCCAGCGTGCCCTGCTTCTTGGCCAGCACCGCCACCAGTTGCACGTTGGCCGACTGGACCTCGCTGCGCAGGTTGTCGGTCCAGGAGGTGTCCTCGTCGGGCTGGAAGGCCTGCATCTGGCTGAACAGCAAGGTCTTGATAGGCTCGAGCACCCAGAACGGTATGCACAGGTCGACATCGCCCTTGCGGCCGTTGATGTCGACGGTGAAACTGCAGTGCAGCACCATCTCCTCGTTGTCGGTGATGCGGGCGAACTGGAAGCTGGTCTCCTGGCGCAGGAAATCGAACTTGATCTCGTGCACAGGCTTCCAGGCCTTCTCGTACTCGGCCATCAGGCTGTCGATCAGGCGGCGGATGATGCGCAGCTCGATCGCGGTGTATTCCTTGGTCGTGACCTTGGGCGGCAGCTTGCCCTCGCCGCCGAACATGTTGTCAATCGTGATGTAGACGACTTGCGGGTCGATGATCCAGCAGCCCACGCCGCGCAGCGGCCGGATGTTGACCAGGTTGATGTTGGTGCGGTCGGGGAAGCTGTTGACGAAGGCCGCGTAGGGCTTGAGCTCGGGCAGCTTGACGTCGATCTCGACCGCGCGCCGCACCATGTTGTAGAGCGTCAGCCGGGCGGTGCGGGCGAAGCGCTCGTGGATCAGCTCGAGCGTGGGCATGCGCCGCTTGATCACGCGGTGCATCTTGTCGAAGACGAACGGGGCCGCCTCGCCCGGCTTGGGCGTCGGGCCGGGCGGCAGGGTGCTGGAGTCGCTCATGCGGGGGACGGGACGGGCCGGATCACTGCATCACGAGCGCGTTGAACAGCACGGCCTGCACCGGCAGGTCCATCTGCGTGACTTTCCAGAACTGCGCCGCGGCCTCCTTGGCCACCGCGCTGTACGAGGCGCCGCCAGCGGTCTCTCGCGGGATCGCGCCCAGGCGCTCGAGGTTGCGCAGATCGGCAGTCGAGGGCTCTTGCTGCAGGATGAAGATCGCGGTGAGCTGGGGTTCGATGATGGCGTTGATCACCAGCGCGATGTCCTTGGCCATCGCGTCCTTGCCCTCGACCGTCGCCAGCTCGGCCACGGTGCGTGCCGACAGCACGGCCAGCACGCGGTCGCGCACCAGCGGCAGGAACTCGGTGATGCGCTTCTCGGTGCCGGTATCGGCGGTGCGCAGCACCAGCTTGGTCTGCAGGTAATGCTCGCCGCCCTTGCCCGGCAGGTTGACCAGGAACTCGTCCATCGTGATGAACACCGGCGGCTTGTTGTCCTTCTTGCGCTCGAGCTGCTTCATCAGCCGCTTCTCGACCGACTTCTCGCTCTCCTCCTCGGCGTGGCGCGCGGCCGGCAGGTGGACGAAGAAGTACCAGCCGGCCACCACCAGCAGCAGCGCGCCCACCGCCCCGCCGATCATCAGCGGCAGCTTGGATTTGGACGCGGCGGGTGCAGCCGCGTGCTCAGCGCCAGCGGGGGGTGCAACCGCGACGGCGGCGGCGTTTTCGGGATCGGCCATGTCAACCTTTGAGATGAGAACGGGGAGGCGTCAGGCGTAGAAGCTGAGCGCCCGGGGATGGGCTGGAGGCCGCCGGGCCGGCGCGGCCCCCGCGGGCGTGGAAATTGTCGGGACGCTGTCGCGCACAGCGACGGCATGGCTTGGCGCTGAGCCCGGGGGCTGGGGGTTGGCGCCAGCGCCCTGCCCGCCGCCCTGCCGCACGTCGACCTGCAGGCTGAGGCCCATTTCGCGCATCGCGTCGACCAGTTGTCCGGTGCGCTCACCCAGCGACAGCGCGGCCGACTCGCTGGCGGCATGCACCACCAGGCGCGCGTTGCCGCCCGGGTCTATCGCCAGGTCCAGGCGCATCTGGCCCATGTCGGGCGACTGCAGGTCGAGTTGCAGCCGGCCGGGGTCGACGGCGGCGCCAGCGGCCAGCGCTGCGCCGGCACCGGCTGTCGCCTCCAGCCTGGCCGCCGCCGGGGGCAGGGTGCTGGGCGAGAGCGCGACAGCGGGCTGGGCCAGGGCGGCCGACGGCGACGCGCTGGCGGCGAGCGGGTCGGCCAGATCAGCGTCAAGCGCTGCGCGCTCTGGCAAGCGATCGCCTGGCCGCAGGCTCTCGGTAGTCATCGATGGCCGAGGCATGGCGCTGGCCAGGGCGTCCAGACCCTGCAGCGGCCAGGGGACCGGGGCCGGCGAGGCGGCGGCAGTGGCGGCCGGGCCGGACGCCTGAAGCGGGATGCCGGCCAGCGCGGGCTGGCTGACCGCCGGCGCGGCGGCCGCGGGCAACAGCGGGTCGCCAGCCCGCGGCGCCGGGACGGCAGCCGGCTGCGGCGCGGCGGCAACCGCGGCATGGGCCTGCGCGTCCAGCGGCAACTGGCGCAGCGCGGCCATCTGGCCAGTCTGGCCCAGCGGCGGACGCTGGCCTACCTGGGCCAGCGGGCTCAGCTCGGACATCCGGGGAACCTGGGGTAGCCCTTGCGCCGGTGACCTGGCTGGCGCCCTGCCTGCAAGGGCAGCGGCAGCGCCGGCAGTCCAACGCAGGGTGGGCGGGAAGTCCGTCAGACCCGCCGGAGGGAGCATGGGGGCCGGCACCGACAAGCCCTGCGCCGCCACCGGCGCCGGATCGGTGATCGCCTGCGCTGACGGCAGAGCGCCGGCTGCGGGTTCGGCCACTGGTTCGAAGCGCGTAGCGGCCATCGCCACCGGCTGGCGATCAGTCTGCGGGCGCGAGGACGCGGCGGCAGCGCCAGCGGCCAACACGGCAGTGACCGGGGACGCTGGTTCAGCGGTCGCTTTGGGCGCCACCGAGGCCAGCGCGAAAGCCGCTTGGGCGAGGGCGGCGGACGACGAGGCGTCGGGGGCGGACAGGTCGGGCGAGCCACCGCCTGGCCGAGGGCTCTCGGTCAGCACAGTGTCCCGAGGCAATGCACTGGCCAGCGCGGCCATCTGGCCAGTTTGATCCAGCGGTGAAGGCTGACCGACCTGAGCCTGCGGGCTCAGCTCAGCGGCCTGGGGAGCTTGGGGAAGCACTTGCGCCGGTGACCTGGCTGGCGCCGGGCCTGCGACGGCAGTCCAACGCAGGGTGGGCGGGAAATCCGTCAGACCCGCCTGAGGGGGCGTGGGGGCCGGCACCGACAAGCCCTGCGCCGACGGCAGCGCGCTTGCCGCGGGGTCGGCCACAGGTTCGAGGTGAATCACGGCCACAGCCACCGGCGGTGCATCGACCTGCAGCCGCGAGGACGGCCCTGCAGCACCCGCTTGCAGCGCGGCAGCGCCCATGGGCGCCGTGACGGGCAAGCTGGCAGCGCTGTCGAGCAGCGACGCCCAAACCGGCCTCGGCGTGGCCAAAGGCGCCGGCTCGGCACTGGCCGCGCTGGCGAGCATCTCAGGCGAAGACGCTGCAGCAGTCGCGGCAGCCGCACCATCCACCAACACCCGCTGCGGCAAGGGCAAAGCGGTAAAACCTGCCAACAAGGGCGAATCGGCTGCCGGCAAAATTTGCCGCTTCCTGGCCTGTGCCACTCCGGGCAGGGTCGGCCCAGCGGAGACCACGCCGAGCGTGGCATCGGCCGCCGGCACCGCTTGCTGGGCCATCTGCAAGGCAAAAGCCGAAACCATGTCAGCCGCCGGCGCAAGCGCAGGCCCGACACCGGGCAGACGATGCGGGGCGGTCTTGGACAACAGGGGATGGATTGCGCTTGTTTTCACGGCTTGAATGGATTACCGATCATTCAACTGCATTTTCTGTGCCCAGCTTCCGCGTCCAGCGCGCGCCTATCACGTCGTCGAGTTCGGCCTGCTGGCGTTTGTCCTGGGCCCGCAGCTGCTCGCGCAAAGCCTTCTTCAGCAGCTTCTCCAGCCCCTGGCGCCGGTGCTGCAACTGGGCCAGCACCCGCGCCGCCGCGTCGCGCCGCTCGGCATGGCCGGCGATGGCCACGCCCTGCTCGCCCGCCGTGCCGTGCAGGCGCTGACCGAAGGCCAGCGCGTCCATCGCAAAGCCGATCTGGCCACCGCTGCGCTGGGCGTCGAGCGCGGCCAGTCGGTAGTCGCTGCCGAAATCCTCGAGCTGCTGCTGCAGCGCGGCCGCGCGCGCGACCTGGGCCTGGGCGGCGCGCAGCACGCCGGCGGCGCGGTCTTCCTGGCCGCGCGCCAGCGTCAGCAGTTGCTGCAGCAGATGGGCGTCCATCTCAGCGTCCGCGCTGGATGTCCAGGCCCAGCGTCATCAACTGGCCCAGCGCGGTCATCCGGTCGACCCGGTCCTCGGGCGACTGCTGCAGATAGGCCGCGATGCCCGGCCAGACCCGCAGCGCGGTGTCGAGCTCGGGGTCGGCGCCGGCGCTGTAGGCGCCCATCGCCACCAGGTCGCGGCTGCGCTGGTAGCGGCCGAACATGCGCTTGACCAGGCGGGCGCGCTCGATCTGGGCCGCATCAGCCACCTTGGGCATCACGCGCGAGATCGAGCGCTCGACGTCGATCGCCGGGTAATGCCCGGCATCGGCGAGATCGCGCGACAGGAAGATGTGGCCGTCGAGCACGCCGCGCGCGGTGTCGGCCACCGGGTCGCTGCTTTCGTCGTCGTCGAGCAGCACGGTGTAGAAGGCCGTCACCGAGCCGCCAGCCACCTCGCTGTTGCCGACCCGCTCGACCAGCTCGGGCAGGCGCTGGAACACGCTGGGCGGGTAGCCGCGCGCCACCGGTGGCTCGCCCAGGCCGAGGGCGATCTCGCGCTGGGCCATCGCGAAGCGGGTCAGCGAATCCATGATCAGCAGCACGTTGCGGCCCTGGTCGCGGAACCAGGTCGCCACGTCGGTGGCGAACCAGGCGCCACGCACCCGGGCCAGCGGCGCGGAGTCGGCGGTGGCCACCACCACCACCGAGCGCTTGAGCGCTTCGGCGCCGAGGATGTCCTCGCAGAACTCGCGCACCTCACGGCCGCGCTCGCCGATCAGCCCGACCACCACCACGTCGGCCTCGCTGCGCCGCGCCAGCATGCCCAGCAACACGCTCTTGCCGACGCCGGTGCCGGCGAAGATGCCCACGCGCTGGCCGCGGCCCACCGTCAGCAGGCCGTTGATCGCGCGCACGCCGACATCCATGGGCTGGGCGATCTGGGTCCGGCGCAAGGGATTGAGTCGGCCGCTGCCCTGGCCGGGCAGCGCAGACAGCGCTATGGGCAGGTCGTCGAGCGGGCGGCCGAAGCCGTCGACGATGCGCCCGAGCAGCGACTGGCCTATCGGCAGCGCGCGGCGCCGCTCCATCAGCTCGAAATGCGCGCCGGCGTCGGCCGGCGTTCCCGCCGGGTAGACCAGCGCGCCCGGGCCGACCGAGGCATCGGCGTCCAGCGCCATCAAGTGGGTGATGCCGTGGTCGAAGGAGACGCAGCAGGCCTCTATCGTGCGGCCGTCGCCGGTGCGGATCAGCGCGCGCTGGTCGAGTGCCAGCGGCAGGCCCTCGACCTCCAGGATCAGGCCGTTGATGCGCACCAGCCGGCCGCAGCGCACCGAGGTCGGCGTGCTGTGCAGGCGCCGCAGCGCCGCGCCCAGCCGCACCAGCGCCTGGTCGGTGGCGGTCATGCGGACGGGCTCACGGCGCCAGCGGCAGGCCGAGCGCCGAGCGCACCAGCGCCTGGCGCGCGGCCGGTCCGATGTCCAGCCTCGTGCCGCCGACCTCGACGAAGACCCGGCCGGGCGGCAGGTCGGGGTCGACCAGGATGGCATGGCCGAAGGGCAGGTCGAAGCGGCCCAGCGCCTCCTGCCAGAGCTGTTCGTCCAAAGGCCCCAGCCGCAGCAGCAGGCGCTCGCCCGGCATGGGCAGGTGCATCAGCGCCTCCTGCACCGCCGCGACGAAGGCGGCGCGCTCGAACTGCTGGCTGCCCGACAGGCGTTGCGCGACCAGCAGGGCCAGGTCGACCACCGGCTCGGTGATCGCGCCCGGCAGGCCGCTGACCTCGGCCAGCACGGACTGCAGCGCCTCGGTCAGCACCGCGAGTTGGCCGCGCGCGGCCTCGAAAGCCAGCCGGTGTCCCTCGGCCCGGCCCTCGGCCAGGCCTTGCGCCAGACCCTGGGCAAAGCCGCGCTCCAGGCCATCGGCCAGACCCCGGGTCTGGCCCTGCAGATGGGCGGCGTCGAGCACCGCGTCGATCTCGGCCTGGCTGATGCTGGGCGGGGGCGGCGGCGGCGGGGGCGGCGGGTCGAAGGACGGCGGCGCCCAGGCGCGCAGCGGCGCGGCGGTATCAGCGAGAGACATCTGCAACGGACATGGAAGCCGTGAAGTTCAGGCGCAAGCCGCGGTCACAGGAAGGCGTCGGACTGCTTGCCACGCTGCATCGTCATCCGGCCCTCGTCCTGCAGCGCGCGGCCAATGCCCAGGATCTCTTTCTGCGCCTCCTCGACTTCCGCCACCTTGACCGGTCCCTTGGTCTCCAACTCCTCGCGCACTGCCTCGGCGGCGCGCTTGGCCATGTTCTTCAGCAGCTTGTCGCGCAGACGCGGGCTTGCGCCCTTGAGCGCGACCACCAGCTGGGCCTGCGGGATCTCCAGCATCAGCGTCTGCAGCGAGCGGTCCTCCAGCTCGACCAGATCCTCGAAGGTGAACATATGCTCGATGATGCGGTCGGCCAGGTCGGGGTCGAAGGCGCGGATGCGCGCCAGCGCCTGCTGGTCGATGCCACCCGACAGCAGGTTGAGGATGTCGGCCGTCGGCCCGACTCCGCCCACCGTGCTGCGGCGCTGGTCGGCCTCGGGGCCCACCGCGCGGCTCATCACCTCGTTCAACTCCTTGAGCGCGGCAGGCTGCACCTTCTCGAGCAAGGCCACGCGCAGCAGGATCTCGTTGCGCTCGTCCTCGGAGAACAGCCGGGCCACCGACGAGGCCTGGTCGGCGTCGAGGAAGATGAACACGGTGGCGATGATCTGCGGGTGCTCGTTCTTGATGATCTCGTAGAGCACGTCGGATTCCATGCGCTTGAGGGTCTCGATGCCCGACATGTCGACCGCCGACTCGAGCCGGCCCAGCAAGTCCGACGCCGCCTCCATGCCCAGCGCCTTGCCCAGCATGTTCTGCATGAACGAGTCGGTGTCGAAGGCGACATGGGCGTTGCTCGAGGTGGTGTCCCGGAACTCGCGCAAGACCTCCATCACCAGGTCGCGCGACAGCGCGCGCACCACCGCCATCTTGGACGACAGGCGCTGGACCTCGAAGGGAGAGAGCTGGCGCAAGACTTCGGCCGCGGCCTCGGCGCCCACCGCCAGCAAGACCACCGCCGACTTGGACGGCCCGTCGAGGTCGGCCACGCTGGTGATGGAGCCCTGCGCACCCTTGACGCCCTCCTTCATCGCGTCGGCCATCGACAGCGGGCGCGGCGGCGCGGGCGTCTCCAGCGTCTCATCGGCCATGACGGCTCCTGCTCGAGGCCGCTGCCGGCTGGAACTCGGGATTTGCCATGCTCAGGCCTCCGGCTTCTTCGTCGGCTGGCTCAACCAGTCCTTGAACACCGCGGCGACGACCACCGGGTCCTTGCCGACATATTCCTTGGCGTAGGCGATCAGCTCGTCGTACTCGCGCTGCTTGTCCTCGTCCAGGCGCTTGCGGTCTTCCTCGCTGCGGCGCTTGTCTTCCTCGAGCATCAGCCTGGCCTCGTCCTCGCGCAGCCGCTGCTCCTCGAGCTCGAGCTTGCGGCGCTCCTTGTCGAGTTCCATCTCGCGCCGGCGCTTCTCGCGCGCCTGCGGCGTCAGCTCGGCCAGTTCGGCCTTCATCTTCTCGTCGAACTCCTCGTCCAGGCGGTGCGCCTCGTCGACCACCGGCGCGGGCGGCGGGAACAGCAGCGGGCGCACCACCGCGAAGAAGACGATCGCCACCACCGCCGCCAGCAACGCCATCTGCAGCGCCTGCTTGACCATCTCCAGCACGCCGCCGTCGCGCCAGATCGGCGTCTCATCGGGCGGCTCGACGCTGAACGGAATGTTGGCCACGCTGACCGAGTCGCCGCGCTGCTGGCTGTAGCCCATCGCATCGCGCACCAGCTGGTTGATCTGCTTGATCTCCTCGGCGGCAAAGGGCTGCGACGTGGGCTTGCCGGCCTTGTCGCTGCCCTTGCGGTAGTTGACGATCACCGCCGCCGAGACCCGCTTGACCTGGCCGCGTCCGCCCTTGATGGTCTGGATCGCGCGGTCGACCTCATAGTTGATGGTCGACTCCTTGCGGTTGGCGTTGCTGGTCTGCGCGGCCAGCGGCGACGGCGCGGCCAGCCCCGGCGCCGATGCCGCGCCGCCCTGCTGGGTCGGCGGCTTGGCCTCGATGGGGCTCTGCGCGGGCTGCGGCGGCTGGTTGCTCAGGGCGCCGGGGATGCCGCCGGCGGTGCTCAGCGGCGCCGACGACTCCAGGTTCTGCTGGCTGCGGATGGCGCTCTGCTCGGGCGGCGAATTGGGCTTGAAGCTCTCCTCGGTGCGGTCGACCTGGCTGAAGTCCATCTCCACCGAGACCTGGGCCCGCACGTTGTCGTGGCCGGCCACGGGCTCGACGATGGACGCGATGCGCTTGGCGATCGCGCCCTCGACCTCGGACACATACTTGAGCTGGGCGGCGTCCAGCCCGAGCGCGCCCTGGCGGCCCGGGTTGGGCGCCAGCAGGTTGCCCTCGCCATCCATCACCGTGACCGACTGCGGGCTCATCTGAGGCACCGACGAGCTGACCAGGTTGGTCATTGCGGTGACCTGGCTCTCCTCCAGGAAACGCCCCGGGTGCAAGGTCAGCACCACCGACGCGGTGGGCCGCAGCGCATCGCGGCTGAAGGCCGACATCTTGGGGATCGCCAGGTGAACCCGCGCCATCTTGACCTGGGTCAGCGACTGAATGGTCTTGGCCAGCTCGCCCTCCAGACCGCGCTGGTAATTGATCTGCTCGACGAACTGGCTGGTGCCCAGCTTCTGGTTTTCGAGCAGCTCGAAACCCACGGACCCGGCCTTGGGCAGGCCCTGGCCGGCCAGCTTGAGCCGGGTTTCGTGCACCGCGGCGCCGGGCACCAGGATCGCCCCGCCGCCCTCGGTGAAGCGGTAGGCCACGTTCATCTGCTGCAGGGCGGCGATGATGGCCGCGCCGTCGCGCTCGGCGACGTTGGAGAACAGCACCCGGTAATCGTCCTTGGCGCGCGCGCCCAAGCCCAAGGCCACCACGATCGCCAGCACCAGCGCCGCGCCCAGGATCAGCTTCTGCGGCAGGGGCAGCGAGCCTATGCGCGCGCCCATCACCTGGAATCGGCCAGCCATGCCGTCGGCCTGCGGCCTGGCCGCCGCGCGTGCGCCGCCTACGTTCAGCACCGTGCCGCCGTCGCCTCGCCCCACCACACCGGTTCCGGCGTCACTCATCTGCATCTACCACTCATCCTCCGTTTATACCAGTTTTCACAGTTAAACTTGATATAGCTTAGACTAGCTCAACAATCGACAAGCCCTCCCGTGACATTGGTCGCCCCGCTCCCCTTGCAGCCGGCCAGCCTGGCTGCCGCCAGCCTGCAGGCCGCATTCGCCGAATTCGCCGCCTCGACCGCCCAACTGGCCGGACAGGACGCCGAGCTGCGCCTGTCGGTCGAGCAGCTGCGCGCCGATCTGGCCCAGGCCCACACGCGGCTGCACGACGAGACCCGGCGGCGCGCGCGATCGGAAGCGCAGCTGGGATCGATGTTCTCGGGCGCGCCCTTCGGCCTGGTGTCTATCGAGGACGGCCGGGTCAACGGCTTCAACGCGGCGGCCGCCGCGCTGCTGCCCGGTCTGGTCGCGCAGGCCGTCTGGTCGCTGCCGGCGCAGTGGCGGCGCCACGGCGTCAGCGACGACTACAGCACCGACCGCGGCGCAGAGGCGCGCATCGTGCAGGTCAGCACGCTGCTGGCCGAGCCTGGCGGCACCACGCTGCTGCTGCGGCTGGAGGACGTGACCGAGGCCACCCGCGAGCGCACCCGCATCGAGCGCCAGCAGCGCCTGGCGGCGATGGGCCGGATGACGGCCGAGCTGGCGCACCAGTTGCGCACGCCGCTGTGCACCGCCACGCTCTACGCCAGCCAGCTGGCCGAGCCCGAGCTCGAAGACGCCGACCGGCAAAAGATGGCGGGCCGGCTCGGCGCCCAGCTGGTGCAGCTGGACGCGCTGATCACCCGCATGCTCAGCTTCGTCAAGACCAGCGTGCGCGACAAGGAGACGAGCGCGATCGAGCCGCTGGTGCGGACCCAGCTCGAACTGATCGCCCCGCTGCTGGCGCAGCGCGCGCTGCGGCTGGACCTGCACTGGGGCGCGCCCGACTGCTGCATCCCGGTCGACCGGCTGCAGCTCGGCTCGGCGGTGCTGGCCTTGCTGGAGAACGCGATGCAGCATGCGCCGGCCGGCAGCCTGGTCAGCGTGAGCTGCCGCAGCCGCGGCCACCGGGTCGAGATCGCGGTGGCCGACGAGGGGCCGGGCATCGCCCCCGACATGGCTGCCAGGCTGTTCGAGCCCTTTGCCACCGGCCGTGCCGCGGGCACCGGCCTGGGGCTGGCGATCGCGCGTGCCGCCGCCCAGGCCCATGGCGGCGAGCTGTCGTTCGCACCACGCCAACCGAGCGGCGTGTGCTTCACGCTGTCACTGCCGGCGCTGCCCCAGGTATGAGCAGCACCGCCCCGGCCACGGCCACCCACTTGCTGCTGGTCGAGGACGACCACGACCTGCGCGACGCGCTGGAGTCGACGCTGCGCCGCGCCCATTGGGAAGTCACCGCGGTGGACTGCGCCGAGGCCGGGCTGGCCGCGCTGCAGTCGCGCGACGTCGACCTGGTGGTCTCCGACATCCGGCTGCCGGGCATGACCGGGCTGGCCATGCTCGAACTGCTGCGCGCGCGCGGCGGCCACCCGCCGGTGGTGCTGATGACCGCGCATGCCGACGCGGTGCTGGCGATCAGCGCGCTCAAGGCCGGGGCGCGCGACCTGCTGCTCAAGCCCTTCGGCGCCGAGCAACTGGTCGACGTGGTGCGCCGCCATGCGCCCGCCCAGCACAGCGCGACCGCTGCCAGCGGCCTGCTGTGCTGCGACCCGGTGATGCGCGGCGTGGTGGCGCGGGCCGAGCGCGCCGCGCCGACCGACGCCAGCATCCTGCTCGGCGGTGAATCGGGTGCCGGCAAGGAGGTGATGGCGCGCCACATCCACCTCGCCTCGCGCCGCGCCAGCGCGCCCTTCGTCGCGATCAATTGCGCCGCGATACCCGACACCCTGCTCGAAGCCACGCTGTTCGGCCACGAGAAGGGCTCGTTCACCGGCGCCACCCGGCAACAGCCGGGCAAGTTCGAGCAGGCCCATGGCGGCACGCTGTTTCTCGACGAGATCGGCGAGCTGCCGCCGGGCACCCAGGTCAAGCTGCTGCGCGTGCTGCAGGAGCGCAGCCTGGAGCGGCTGGGCGGCCACAGCCCGATCGCCATCGACATCCGGCTGATCACCGCCACCAACCGCGACCTGGCCGCCGACGTGGCCAGCGGGCGCTTCCGCGAGGACTTGTACTACCGGCTGGCGGTGTTTCCGGTGCTGCTGCCGCCGCTGCGCGACCGGCCGGGCGACATCGCGCCGCTGGCGCGCAGTTTCGTGCAGCGCTACGGCCGCAGCTTCGGCATCGCCGACGCCAGGCTCTCTGCCGCGGCCGAGGCCGCCCTGCATCAGCACCGCTGGCCGGGCAATGTGCGCGAGCTCGAGAACACCATTCAGCGCGGCCTGCTGCTGACCGACAACGGCTGCATTGACGCGGTGCACCTGGAGCTGCCGGGCGCACCGCAGGCCGCCGCGCCGCGCCAGGACGCCACCGACGCCTTGCCCGCGCAACGCCCGGGGTTGACCGCGCCGCATGAGCCGGCCGCACCGCCCTCCGTCCTGCCACCCGCCCTACCACCCGCCCTGCCGGCCGAGCAGGCCCGACCGCGCAACGTGCGCGACGTCGAGCGCGAACATATCCTGGACGTGTTGCAGCAGGTCGGCGGCAACCGCCGGGCGGCGATCGCGATCCTGGGCATCTCCGAGCGGGCTCTGCGCTACAAGCTCAAGGCCTACCGCGAATCCGACGCCGAGACGACGACCGCCGACGCCGGCATCACCGACCCCCCATGAAGACCCCACCATGAACCTGCAGAGTGTTGATTCCATCCTGGCCCGCATGGAAGCGCTGCAAAGCGCTGCCCGGGGCGACAAGGCGTCGGCCGCCGGCACCGATACCGGCCTGGCCGCGGCGGGCGGCGTCGATTTCTCGACCCTGCTGCGCGACGCGGTGCGAGACGTCAACTCGGCGCAGAACACCGCCCAGGCCCAGGCCCAGGCTTTCCAGCTCGGCGACCGCAGCGTCTCGATCGAGCAGGTGATGATCTCGATGCAACAGGCCAGCCTGTCGTTCCAGGGCATGATCGCGGTGCGCAACAAGCTGGTCGAGGCCTACCGCGAGATCAGCAACCTGGCGGTGTGATCGCAACTGGCCGCGGCTCGTCAACACCGCGGATGGGTGGCCGCGGTTTGACCGCAGCGCCGCCCGGCGGGCCGGGCGCGGCGCTATCCTGGCGCTGAACCCGGCCTTCTCTTCTGCGTCACCCGCCATGACCGAACGACCCCGTCCGCGGGCCAAGCCCCGCGCCGCGCGATGCTAGACAGCGAGCAACTCGCCGACCTCCTGCGCACGCTGGCGCTGTCGGCGTTCCGGGTCGAGCCCGGGCCCGCCCATGCCGCGCTGCGGGCCGGGGCCGAGACCGCCGCCTGGGGCGCGCTGATGCCCGACACCCGCCATGCCGGCCAGAGCGTGGGCTGCAGGCTGGTCGCGGTCGAGGCCACCGGCCTGCTGCTGCTGGCATCAATCAGTTCCACCGCTGTCGCCGTCGGCTGGCAGCCCGCGGTGGCCGTGATCCCGCTCGGTCAGCAGGTGCTGCGCTTCCTGGTGCGCGACTTGCGGCTGGCCCCGGACGCGCAGGGCATGGCCGGCGCGTCCGACCGTGCCGGCGGCACGCTGCTGGCCTGCGCCTACCCACCGGCGGTCTGGCAGGTGCCGCGGCGCGAAGTGTTCCGCGCCACACCGCCGGCGAAAACACCGATGTACCTGCACGGCCATGGGCCGGCCGGGCCCTGGCAGGGCCGGCTGCTCGACCTCGGCATAGGCGGCCTGGCGGCCGAACTGCGCTCGGCCGCCCCGCCCTGCGGCGTCGACGCGGTGCTGCCGGCCTGCACGCTGTCGGACGGCCACTACACCTCGCCGGCCTTCAACCTGCGGGTGAGCAGCGTGGCCGCGCTGGGCCCGTCCGGGCGCTGGCGGCTGGGCGCGGCGCTGCTCGACCCGTCGCGCGAGGTCGTCAGCAGCCTGCAACTGGCGACTTACCGCTTCGAAACCGAGCCCCGGCGCCAGCGCCTGGCGGCCGAAGCGCGCTGCAACAGCGCGGTCAACGCAGTCAGCGCGCCACGGCGACCGGCCGATCGGCGCTGACCGGGCGCGCGTCCACGCTGTAGGCCCAGACCAGCACCTGGGCCACCACGGCATAGAGCTCGGGCGGGATCACCCGGTCCAGATCGAGCTGCATCAGCAGCTGCACCAGCTCGGGCGCCTGGTTGAGTGGCACGCCCGCGGCCTGCGCGCGCGCGATCAGGGTCTGCGCGATGAAACCCTCGCCCTTGGCCACGATGCGTGGCGCCATCGCGTTGGCCTCGTAGCGCAGCGCCACCGCCTGGCTTTGCTTGGGCGGCATCACGTCCGCACCGCCTGCAGCGACAGCTCGGCCGGGGTCTCGCTCAGCGGCGCCAGCGCGGCCTGCAGGTCGGGCAGCGCGGCCTCGAAGCGCCCGGCATGGCGCGCGCCCGGCAGCAGCCGCACGCTGACCTGGCTGCCGAACTGCTGGGCCAGCACCACCAGCGGGCCGGTGGCCGGCAGATCGACCTGCAGGCGCAGCGCGCTGCCGCGCTGCAGGCTGCCCGGCCGCTGCGGATCCTCCTGCCAGGCGTCCTCGCGCTGCAGCCGCGCCGGCACGCCCGGGGTCAGCTGGCCGGCCCATTGAAGCTGGCCATGCAGCAGCAACTGCAAGGCCTGCTGGGTCTGCTCCAGACCGCCGTGGGGTGCAGCGTCCGGCATGGCGGAAAACGCTGCGGCGTCTGTGACGATTGCGGCGCCGGGACGGCTGGCCGACGCCGACCCGGACGCGGCGGCGCTGTCCGGCATGGCCGGCAACGCCGCCGCGCGCTCGGCGCCCCGGGCCAGCTCGGCCGGGGTGCGCGGGTTGGCGGCGAACAGCGGCGACCGGCCCAGGCTGTCGCGCAAGGCCTGCAAGGCCTGGTCGGGGCTGTCGGCCACCGGCTGGTCGGCCGCCGGCCAGCGCACCATCGCCGGCGCCGCGCCGCCGTCCTCGGCCAGGCCGAGCTGCTGCAGGCACTGCAGCAGCCACTGCAGCTGAGGTGCCACGGTGGCGGCGCGGTTGCCGGCTCCCGCACCGGCCAGCGCGTCGGCGGCCAGGCGCTGCGCCGCCGCGTCGAGCAGCGCCTGCGGCTCGGCGCGGACACCGGTGGCCTGGGCCTGCGGCCCTTCGACCGTCGGCGCGGCCGCACGCGGCGCATGCGGGTCCAGCGTCACCGCCTGCACGCCCTGCGTCGCGCCCAGCCCGGCCGGCTCGATGCGGCGCGCCGTGCCGGCATCGAGTCCGCCAGGCTGAACCACGGGAAACATCGCGGCCTGGCCTCAGCGCGAAAGCGGGATGGAGGGGCGCGGACACAGCATGAGATCAGTATAAGCAGATAACCCAGGTTCTGGCCCATCCTCCACCTGCGGCGGCGGCGGACTAAACCCCGGCACGCCGACAGCCGTCATGGGATGGATGAGCCGTAGAACGCACAATGCCATCGGCCCACTCCAAGGTATCCCCATGACATCCTCTTTCAAGACTGCCGCCCTGCTGTCCCTGCTGCTGGCCTGCCCGCTGGCAGCCCAGGCCGGCGCCGCACGCGACGACGGCGCCACCCACTACCGCCCCACCGGCAAGGGCCATGCCGAGCTCGACAACGACGCCGGCGCCAGCGCGCGCAAGGCTGCGGCCAAGGTCGTCAAGACGCCGAGCAACGGCATCCTCTACCACGGCGGCCCGGTGATGAACAACGTCAACGGCACCAACGTCTACTACATCTGGTACGGCAACTGGACCGGCAGCACCACCCCGGCGATCCTGACCGACCTGGCCAGCAACCTGACCGGGTCGCCCTGGTGGAACATCAACACCAGCTATGCCGACGGCGCCGGCAAGAAGGTGGTCAACCGGGTCAACTGGCTGGGCTCGACCACCGACAGCTACAGCCTGGGTGCCGCGCTGAGCGACGCCAACGTCAAGACCGTGGTGACCAGCGCAATCACCAGCGGGCGCCTGCCCAGCGACGCCAACGGCATCTACGTCGTGCTGAGCTCGGCCGATGTCAACGAGACCTCGGGGCTGTGCACCCAGTACTGCGGCTGGCACAGCGCTGCCACGCTGGGCGCGGTGGTGATCAAGTACGCCTTCGTCGGCAACCCCGACCGCTGCCCGACCGCCTGCGGCACCCAGACCAGCGGGCCCAACAGCAACACCGGCGCCGACGCGATGGCCAGCATCGTCGCCCATGAACTGGCAGAGACGGTTTCGGACCCGCAGCTCAACGCCTGGTACGACAGCCGCGGCTACGAGAACGCCGACAAATGCGCCTGGACCTACGGCGCCACCTACACGGCGGCCAACGGCGCCGTGGCCAACCTGAAACTGGGCGCGCGCGATTTCCTGCTCCAGCAGAACTGGGTCAACGCGGCTGGCGGCGCCTGCGCCAAGGCCTATTGAGATGGCGGGACCGGCAGGCGCGTTTCGGCGGCGGTGGCTGGGCACGCTGGCGGTGGCCTTGCTGCTGGGATACGGCCTGCCAGGCGCGGACGCCATCGCCCAGCCGGCCAGCCAGCCCGTGCTGACCCGGCTGGTCAAGGCCGCGCTGGAGCGCGAGCAGGCGCTGCTGGAAGCGCAGGCGCGCGGTGACGGCGCGGCGCTGGACGCGCTGCTGGACGCCGACTTCGAACTGCGCGAGGCGGCGCAGCCGGGCCGCCCGCTGCCGCGCGCCGAATGGCTGGCCGCCGCGCTGGCAGCGCCTGGCGCAGGGTCGGGTACCGGGCCTGGCACTCCCCCCGGCTATGCCATCGAGCAGATGGCCGTGCACGAGCATGGCGCGCTGCGGCTGGCCAGTTTTCTGCTGCGCCCGCTGGCCAGCAGCGCCAGACGGCCCGCGCTGTTCATCGTCGACAGCTGGCAGCAGGAGGGTGAGCGCTGGCGCCTGCTCACGCGCTACGCGGCGACTGTGGCGGCGGGCCGCGGCGCGCTCACCCCGACGCCAGACCCGCGACCCAGCGGGCGCTGAGGGCGCTGACGGCTCGCGGCGCTCAGCCGGTCTCGGCCTGGCTGCGCGCGAACAGGTCGACGAAGGTCAGGCGCTTGTAGCCCGGCCCCCAGTCGATCGCCTCGCGCTGCGTCACCCGCACCACCGCGTCGGCCACGGTGATGCCGCGCACCAGCGCGGCCAGCGCGTCGCGCTGGGCCTCGCCGAGCCCGCCCTCGCCCAGCGTCAACTCGAGTTCGAGCACCAGCGCCTCATGGCGCAGCAGGCGGTAGTCGTGCACCGGCGCGATGGGCAGCAGTTGACGCACCCCCAGGTGGATGTGGCGGCGCCGGCCGCCGGGGAAGACCGCGACATGGCCGGCGCGGCCCAGGATGTCGGTCAGCACAGGCCCGCGGTGGCCGCAGGGACAAGTCGAATGCCCGCGCGCCAGGTCGCCCAGCTCGTAGCGGACGAAGGGCGTGGCCGCCGCCTGCAGGCCGGTCGCCAGCACCCGCCCTGGCTCGCCCTCGGCCACCGCCTGGCCGTCCAGCCCCACCAGTTCGACGATGACGTTGGGCGTGCAGACATGGTAGTGGCCGGGGGCGTCGGCGCATTCCAGCGCGACCGGGCCCAGTTCCTCGCAGCTGTAGCGGTCGATCACGCGGGCGCCGAAAACACGCAGCGCCGCGTCGCGCATCCGCTCGTCGACCTGCGCGCCCAAGGTCAGGATGAAGGACAGACAGCCTTGCAGCCCAGGCGAGTCGGCGGCGCTGGCCAGCAACAGGCCCAGCGTCTCGGGGCCGGTGGCCAACAAGGCACCGCGCTGGACCGCGATCACCGGCAACAAGTCCAAGGGATCGCGACCCGAGGCCCGCCAGCGGATTTTTCGGCCGGTGCGCAACAACAGCGCGACAGGCGAGCCCCAATCCGCATCGACGCCGTCCTCGGCCCTGAAAAGCGCGACGATCGCCGTCGCGTCAACCGGCACCCCGGACTGCAGCGTGTGGCGCAGGTATTGCTGCCCGTTCAAGAAGGCCGCCCAGTCCGAGCAGTGAAAGGCCAGCGCCGACCCGGTCGACCCCGAGGTGGTGTTGCGGTGCGCCGCGCCATGGCCGGGCGGCAAGGCCAGCGCGCCCTCGGCCGCCACCTGGGCCCGCACCTGCGGGCGCGACAGCGGGGCCAGCGCAGCCAGATCACCCTGCCAGCCCGCCAGCCGCTCGGCCCAGAACGACGAGACGGCGCGCCAATGGGCGATCAGGCCGGCCAGCCGGTCCTGCTGCCAGCGCGCCAGCGCCGCCGGCGCCATCGCCTCGACCGCGTCGCACAGCGTCCACAGCCCCAGCACCTGGCCCGCATCGGCCGAGGGCAGCAGCGCCAGGCCGGGCGCGCCATAGGCATCGTCGCGCAGCCCGCTGAGCGCGGCCAGCAGGCGGTTGTGGCTGGAGGTCTGAGGCAGCGCGGGCGGGGTCGCCGGCGAGGCCACCGGCCGCGGCGCCAGATCCGCGTCCGGCATTTGACCGTCCGCCAGCCGCGCCAGGTCGCTCAGCACCGGGCCGCGGTGGCCGCAGGGGCAGGCGCCGTGCCAGCGCGCCAGGTCGCCGACCTCGTAGCGTATGAGGGGCGTTGCCGCCGCGTGCAGCGCCGTGACCAGCACCCGGCCCTGCCCGCCCTCGGCCACCGCGCTGCCCTCGGCGTCGACCACCTCGACGACGGCGTTGGGCGTGCAGACATGGTAGTGGCCGTGCGCCTCTGAACAGTCCAGCGCGATCGGGCCGATTTCCTCGCAACTGTAGCGGTCGACCACCCGCGCGCCGAAGACGCGCCGCGCCGTCTCGCGCAGCGCCGCGTCGACTGGCGCGCCCCGGGCCAGCACCACGCTGACGCAGCCGCGCAAGTCGTTGCCCGGTGCCGTCGAAACGCTGCTCTCCGCGCTGACGGCGATCTGCGCCAACAGCCCGGGGTCGCAGTCCAGCACCGCAGCGCGCTGGCTGGCGATCAGCGCGACGACCTCGCCCAGCTCGCGTCCGGCCGAACGGACAAGCAGCTGGGGGCCGGTGGCGAACAGCGCGCCGGCCGGCGGGCCCCAATCCGGCGCGCTGCCGTGCTCGGTCCCGGGCCGGGCGAGGACCAGCGTCGCGCCCAGCGGCAGCGCCGAGCCCAGCGCGTGACGCAGATAGAGCTGCGAATTCAGGAAACCTACCCAGGCGTCGGTGTGCACCGTCAGCGCCACGCCGGCCGAGTCCGAAATGCTGTGGGCATGAACCTCACCATGGCCGGCCGGCACCGCCAGCGCGCCCTCGGCCGCCACCTGCACCCGCACCGCGTGGCGCGACAGCGTGGGCAGCGCCGCCAGATCCCCGGCCCAGCCGGCCAGCCGCCCGGCCCAGAACGGCGAGACGCCGCGCAGGTGGGCGAACAGCGCCTCCAGCCGGTCGCGCTGCCAGCGCGCCAGCGCCTCGGGCGTGGCGGACTCCACCGCATCGCACAGCGTCCACAGCCCCAGGCACTGCGCCAGCGTGTCGGAAGGCAGCAGCGGCAGCCCCGGCACGGTGAACGACTGCCCGCGCAGGCTGGCCAGCGCAGCGAAAAGGTTTTGGCGGGCGCTGGGCGTCATCGGTGGCAGCGGGGTTGATGGTCGGTGAAGACGGGGTTGGCGGCTGGATGATCGCCCGACCCGCAAGGCAGGCCCCTGGCCCGCGCGGCGGCGCCAAGGGCCCGGGCGTAGAGGCCGAGGTAGGCGTCGGCCACCGCGGCGGGGGCGTAGCGCGCGCGGGCGATGCGCCGGCCAGCCTGGCCATAGGCCGCGGCCAGGCGCGGGTCCAGCAGCAGCTCGCAAGCCGCCTGCGCCATCCCAGCCACATCGCCCACCGGCAGCAGCCTGGCGCAGACGCCGTCCAAGGCCACCTCGACCAGCCCGCCCACCCGGCTGCCCACCACCGGCACGCCGGCGGCCATGGCCTCCAGCGCCGCCATCCCGAAGGACTCGCTGGCACTCGGCAGCAGCAGCAGGTCGGCCTGTCGCAGAAAGGAGCCGACATCAGCCGTCGCGCCGGCGAAGCACAACTGGTCGGCCACGTCCAGGCGGACGGCCTCGCGCCGCAGCGCGTCAGCGTCCGGCCCCTCGCCCACCACCAGCAGCCGGCAGGGCAGGCGCCGGTTGACGAGCGCCAGGATGGCGACGCAGTCGACCGCCCGCTTCACCGGCCGCAGCGTCGACACATGCAACAGCACCCGGCGCTGGCCAGCGGGACGCGGCGGCAGCCCGCCAGCCCCCGGCGCCCGCAGCACCGCATCGACGGCGTTGGGGATCACGACCGGCCGCGGCATGTGAAACACCGATCGCGCCGCATCGGCCAGAAAATCGCTGACCGCCGAGACCCCGTCGCTGGCCAGCAGCGCCGCGCGCATCGAGGCCGCCATGGCCGGGTCGGCCGCCAGCGCCGTCACCTCGGTGCCATGCAGCGTCGTCACCACCACCGGGCGCTGCCCGACCGGCAGCAAGTCGCGGGCGCGCACCGCGGCCAGGCCATGCGGATGGGCGTAATGCGCATGCAAGACATCGAGACCGTCGGCCGCCACGACGGCGGCCAGCGCCTGCGCCAGCGCGTCGACCTCCGTCGCCGCCCCGGGCCGCAGCGGGTGGCCGGCGCCGGGCATCGCGCGAAAACGCACGCCGCCGCCGGCCTGCAGCCGCAGCGGCGGCACGGGGGCCAGCAGAAACACCGCATGCCCGGCGCCGGCAAGCTGGCCGGCCAGCGACGCCGCCACCGTGCTGCTGCCGCCCAGCGCCGCAAAACAGACGATGCCTATGCGCAGCGGGCGGCGGTCCGTCGGCGCGGCGGGCCGGCCAGCCAGCGCGCTAGGGCAGCACATCGAAAGGCCGGGCGAACAGCGCGACGGGGTCGTCTACCGCCAGGCATTGGCGCACAAAAAAGGCCTCGCCAGCGCTGCAGGCGATGGCCGCGCCGTCGCCGCGCCGTCGCGCCACGATGCGCGCCAGGAACTCGGGCTGCGAGACGGCGGTCTGCGGCCCGGCGTCGGCCGGATCGGCAAACTGCGAGCGGTGGCAGCGCACTGCGGCCAGCCAGGGCGCGTCCCAGCGGCTGACGTCGACGATGAAGCTGGGCGCCAGCCCGCGCGGCAGGCCGAAGTGCAGCACCGCGGCCGGGCGGTGCGGGGCCAGGCCGTCGTCGGCGCAAGCCTGGCGCAACCCCGCCAGGTAGGCCGCCGCAGTGACGATGGACGCCGCCGCCACATGGTCGGGGTGGGGCTGGTCAGCATGGTGGGTCAGCACCAGGCGCGGCCGCAGCCTGCGCAGCACGGCGACCACCGCGGCCCGGCTGGCCGCACCGTCGGCGAGCCGGCCGTCGCCCAGGTCCAGCGTCTCGCGGCAGGCCAGGCCCAGCACCGTCGCGGCGGCAGCCGCCTCGGCGGCGCGCGCGGCCACCGTGCCGCGGCTGCCCGCCTCGCCGCGCGTCAGGTCGACGATGGCCGTGGTGTAGCCCAGCGCGGCCAGACGCAGCAGCGTGCCGCCGGCGTGGAGCTCGACATCGTCGGGATGGGCGCCGATGGCAACGACGTCGACGGACAGGCGCATGGGCGGGCTCAAGGGACGGCCTGGCGCTGCGCGTAGCGGTCGACGAAGGTCAGGCGCTTGTAGCCCGGGCCCCAGTCGATCGCCTCGCGCTGCGTCACCCGCACCACCGCGTCGTCCACGGTGATGTCGCGCAGCAGCGCGGCCAGCGCGTCATGTTGGGCTTCGGTGAGCCGCACGCCGCCAGACAAGCTGAGTTCGAGCTCGAAGTCCAGCGCCTGATGGCGCAGCAAGCGGTAGTCCAGCACCGGCGCGATGCGCAGCAGGTTGCGTGCACGCAAGTGGACCAAACCGCGCCGGCCATCGGGGTACACCACCACCTCGCCCGAGCGGCCCAGGATGTCGGTCAGCACCGGCCCGCGGTGGCCGCAGGGACAAGTCGAATGCCCGCGCGCCAGATCGCCCAGCTCGTAGCGGACGAAAGGCGTGGCCGCCGCCTGCAGGCCGGTCACCAGCACCCGCCCAAGCTCGCCCTGGGCCACCGCCTGGCCGTCCAGCCCGACCAGTTCGACGATGACGTTGGGCGTGCAGACGTGGTAGTGGCCGGGCGCATCGGCGCATTCCAGCGCGAGCGGGCCCAGCTCCTCGCAGCTGTAGCGGTCGATCACGCGGGCGCCGAAAACGCGCAGCGTCGCATCGCGCAGCCGCTCGTCGACCTGCCCGCCCAGCGTCAAGATGTGGGACAGGCAGCCTTGCAGCCCAGGCCTGTCGGCCGCACTGTCGGTCAGCAGGCCAAGCATCTCGGGCCAACAGGACAGCGTGGCGCCGCGCTGGGTGGCGATCAAGAGCAGCAGTTCGGCCGGATCGCGGCCCGAGGTCGCCCGGCGGATCTGCCTGCCGGTGCGCAGCAGCAGCGCGATCGGCGCGCCCCAATCCGAATCGACGCCGTCCTGGGTCCTCGACCGCGCGACGATCGCGGTCGCATCGAACGCGATGCCGCACTGCAGCGTGTGGCGCAGGGAGAGCTGGCCGTTCAGGAAGGCCGCCCAGTCCGCGCAGTGGAAGGCCAGCGCCGACCCGGTCGAGCCCGAGGTGGTGTTGCGGTGCGCAGCGCCATGGCCGGGCGGCAAGGCCAGCGCGCCCTCGGCCGCCACCTGGGCCCGCACCTGCTGGCGCGACAGCGGGGCCAGCGCAACCAGATCACCCTGCCAGCCCGCCAGCCGCTCGGCCCAGAACGGCGAGACCGCGCGCCAATGGGCGACCAGGCCGGCCAGCCGGTCGTGTTGCCAGCGCGCCAGCGCCGCGGGCGCCATCGCCTCGACCGCG
>CANGHK010000015.1 GCA_947453625.1 Burkholderiales bacterium | reverse complement strand
TAGTGCCAGGCCGAAAACCCCGATTTTTTGAGCGATCCATCCTGCTGACTCAGTCGCAATGACGCAGACGCAACACTGACTGCGGCATTTCGGACTCACATGGCGTCTCTGAGGCGCAATTGCCGCCATTTCGCCATAGTGCAGACGAGTCCAATTCTGCCGCAGTGTCTGCGGCAACAAAAAACAGAGATTTGCAGCGGCTTAGGCCGCACGTTTGTAGGGCCCGCGTATTCGCTCGGCCTCTTGCTGGCGCAGCACTGCGCCCAGACGTTGAATGTTGCGCGCGACGACGGCCAATGCGACGTATCGCTTGAAGCCGACAATCCCATGATCTCGGCACACGTCCAAGCCATGCTGCTCGAGCGCGTTGATCGCGGACTCGACTGCAGAATGCTGATGACGCAGATAAACGAATTCAGCGTCAGATTCCCGTGCCTTGTCGACTGCGCTGAGCTTGCCCTTCTTTGGCAGAACAACAAGCTCTGCAAGTTCTTTAAGCTTGATCTGATTGTCTTTGGTGTGGAAGCCTTTGTCCATGCTGACGCTGCGAAGTGGTCCAAAGCGTTGCTTTGTTTCTTCCACGATCGGCACGGCGACCACGTCATCGGTGATGTTCTCCATTACCTGGTGGTGCAAGATGAATCGGTACTGATCCTCAACCACGCAAACGCGCAAGCCAAGCTCGACGGGCACGCCCGCTTTTCCTTTGGAGATCCATTCCGTGTGGGGCTGGAAAAGGGAGAAGATCTTCTCCTCGTGAGGAATGCTTTGGCCCTGCAAAACGCGCTGGTCGATTTGCTTGATCTGCCGTGCGGCGTGCACCACGAATTGGTCCAGTTCTCCAAGGAAGACCTCGGCCAGCACGAGGTGCGAGAGAAGCATGCGGGTCTCGCGCGCTCGATCAAGATAGACCTGGGCCAGCTCAATATAGACGCGGTGCGCCTCCCGCATCTCGGCTTGCTTGTCTTCACGCTTGTCTTCGTCTTTGGAGGTCGAGTGCTTGAGCTTCTGTGCCTTTCGATAAAGCTTCTTGAGTTGCCGCAGGTTGTGCTTGCTCTGGCGCCAATCCGTCAGGCCATTGGCCTCTGCCAAGTCAGCACAGATCTCGATGGTCTTGCGAGTTGCATCCCAGAGCAGATTGATGTCTGTGGGGTAATGGACATGAGTCTCGACAACGAAGGAATCACAGCGCGCTGCGAGGCCGCCTTGCGGGTCCTTTTTTTTTACCAAGACATGGCCCGCATCGACCACCGCTTGATTGATGCGATCCAGCAGCTCTGGTGTAAAAAGGCGAAGATTGTCTTTGAGCGTCTGTGCCTTGTATTCGGTCTTATCGGACCAGTCGCCGTGGCCCAACATCTGGCGCAGCGTGCTGTGTTGATTGGCCAGTTCATGAATCCGATCGAAGTCGGCATTCAGGCCAAGGCGTAGGACCCCAAGCACAAGAATTCTCCATTGCTCCATTCCAGGGCGGCCTGTATTGGCGTCAGCCTTGCCTTGACCGTTGACACGATCGGGCATCACTTCACGCAAAATGGCGAAGACCCGCTCCCGCAGCGCAGGCTCGGTGTAGATGTGCTGCAATCCGCGCAAGATTTGCGGAATGTCGTCTCGAGACCTTGGGTCAAATTGGATCGAGCCAATGGCCACGCCATCGAGCGACATTTGGGGATTGAACACATTGCGCATGGGATTTGGACAATCGAAGTTTTCGGGCAAGACACCCAATCGCCGCTTCATTGCAGCCCGTGGAAGTTTGAA
This sequence comes from Burkholderiales bacterium, assembly GCA_947453625.1. Lineage (GTDB taxonomy): Bacteria > Pseudomonadota > Gammaproteobacteria > Burkholderiales > Burkholderiaceae_C > Pseudaquabacterium. The sequence goes on along the minus strand of CANGHK010000015.1, from coordinate 91,089 downwards.
CTCACCTATGAAACCGACTTCTTGCATCTGAATCGCACAACCGGATCGATTCACAAAGGTCCAGCTCTTCGTACATCAATTATAGATGTAACCCAATGATTTGTATAGGTATTTTGGCTTTTCGGCCAGGCACTACCTAGACAACCTTTGACCGCGCTAGCGGTCTCAGGTCGTCCAGATACGTGCCGCCGGAGGCGGCGGACCTTGCGCAGCAAGGGCCACGCAGTTTGCGCCGCAGGCACAAGCTGCGAACCTACCTGGACGACCTATGACCGCGCTAGCGGTCTCAGGTCGGCCAGATACGTGCCGCCGAAGGCGGCGGACCTTGCGCAGCAAGGGCCACGCAGTTTGCGCCGCAGGCACAAGCTGCGAACCTACCTGGACGACCTGTGACCGCGCTAGCGGTCTCAGGTCGGCCAGATACGTGCCGCCGAAGGCGGCGGACCTTGCGCAGCAAGGGCCACGCAGTTTGCGCCGCAGGCACAGGCTGCGGACCTACCTGGACAATCTTTGATTGACCGGGCAAGCGACAGCCCGCCACGTATTCACGACTAAACTGCCCGGCATGACGCGAATTGCCGAGCGCACCATACTGTTCGCCGACCTGCGGGGCAGCACGGCCCTCTACGAAACCCTGGGCAATGCCGAGGCCACCTCGGTGGTGACGCACACCGTGACGGCGCTGTCGCGCGCCGTTCCAGCCTGCGGCGGCGAACTGATCAAGACCTTGGGTGACGGCCTGATGGCGGTGTTCGACACCTCGAACCAGGGCATGCAGTCGGCGCAGAAGATGCACGAGGCGCTGGAGTTGCTGGTCATGCGCGGCCGCGAGCGCGGCGCATCGGCCGGCCTGCGTGGCCTGCGGCTGCAGGTGGCGCTGACCCGGGGCGAGGTGGTGGAGATGGCCGGCGACTGCTTCGGTGACGCCGTCAACGTGGCCGCGCGACTGATAGACCATGCCAGCGACAACGAGATCCTGGTCACCGCCGACGTGCTGGTCGGCCTGTCGGCCCAGTTCAAGCCGCGCTTCCGCTCGCTGAACTGGATGCACCTGCGCGGCCGGGCCGAGCCGGTGCAGGTGCATGCGACGGGTGGGCGGCGCGGCACCGACCTGCCACTCACCCAGTTCGGCGGCGTGACGTCCACGTTGGAACCCGAGGCCGTGCGGCTGGCCTGGCTGGATGCCAGCGCGGTGTTCGACGGCGCGCACATGCCGGCGGTGATGGGGCGCAGCCCACAGGCGAATTTCCGGGTCGTCGGCAGCCGTGTCTCACGATCGCACGCCCGGCTGGACTGGCACAGCGGGGCGTTCCAACTCACCGATCTGAGCTACAACGGCACCTATGTGCGCTTCGGCAATGCGGCCGACCTGGTCAGCCTGCGGCGCGGCCACTGCACGCTGCACGGCTCGGGCTGGATAGGCCTGGGCGGATCGCCCAACGACCCGGCGGCGCCCAGCGTTCGCTTCGAGTTGTTGTCCTTCACCGACACTTTGCCGCACCTGACTTGAGGCTGGGGCAGCGGAGACGTTGCGCCCAGCCGACGCCTGGCGGCCCGACCACTTGGCGGCCAGTCCGGATTGACATGCCGGCGCCCGCCACACCCGACACATCGCCGACAATCCGAACCGATGAGCTTCGCCCCCGAACCCCCTTACACCCATGGCAGCCCCGAGCGCAGCGCCGTGCTGCTGGTCAACCTGGGTACGCCCGAAGCCCCCACGGCAGCGGCACTGCGCCGCTACCTGGGCCAGTTCCTGTGGGATCCGCGGGTGGTGGAAATCCCCAGGCCGCTGTGGTGGCTGATCCTGAACGGCGTGATCCTGCGCCTGCGGCCGGCCAAGTCGGCCGCCAAGTACGCGTCGATCTGGACCGCTGCCGGGTCGCCGCTGCTGCTGTGGACCGCCGCCCAGGCCCAGGCCCTGCAGGCCACGCTGCGCGCACGCGGCCACGACATCATCGTGCGCCACGCGATGCGCTACGGCGAACCGGCGGTCGACCGCACGCTGGACGCGCTGCAGGCCGAGGGCGTGACCCGCTTGCTGGTGCTGCCGCTCTACCCGCAGTACGCCGCGGCCACCACCGCCAGCAGCATGGACGCGGTGGCGCAATGGGCCCTGCGCAGCAGGCGCGTGCCCGAGCTGCGCTTCATCAACCGCTACCACGATGACCCGGGTTTCATCGCCGCGCTGGCGGGCGGCGTGCGCCGCCACTGGGCCGAAAAAGGCCGGGGCGAGAAACTGGTGATGAGCTTCCACGGCGTGCCGGCGCGCAGCCTGGCGCTGGGCGACCCCTACCACTGCGAGTGCCACAAGACGGCCCGGCTGCTGGCCGAGGCGCTGGGGCTGGCGCGCGACGACTACATCGTCACCTTCCAGAGCCGGCTGGGCCGCGCAAAATGGCTGGAGCCTTACACCGAGCCCAGCGTCAAGCGCCTGGCGGGCGAGGGCTTCAAACACCTGGACGCGATCTGCCCCGGCTTTGCGGCCGACAACCTGGAGACGCTGGAAGAGATCGCGATCGAAGCGCGCGACGCGTTTGTTGCGGCCGGCGGCGAACAGTTCAACCTGGTGCCCTGCCTGAACGACGCGCCCGACTGGATAGCCGCGCTGGGCGACCTGGCCGAGCGCCACCTGCAGGGCTGGCCGACGCGCGCCCTGCCCGACCCAGCGGCGCGCCAGGCCCAGCGCGAACGGGCGCTGGCACTGGGCGCTGCCGACTAGGACCCTCGCGGCCAGGGCTGCCGCGGCGGTCGGCGAGCCCCTGCCGGCCCGCCGATCGCCGACAATCCCGCGCCATGAAGCCGCAAGACAAATCGAGCGCCACCCAGGTTGCCGCGATGCGGCTGGACAAATGGCTGTGGGCAGCGCGTTTCTACAAGACCCGCGGGCTGGCCACCGACGAGATCGGCAAAGGCCGGGTCAGCGTCAACGCCCAGGTGGCCAAGCCCTCGCGCGACCTGCGGGTAGGTGACCTGGTGGTGATGCGCCAGGGCCAGGTGCAGCGCACGGTGCGGGTCCTGGGCCTGAGCAACCTGCGCGGCCCGGCGCCGGTGGCGCAGGCGCTGTACGCCGAGACGCCCGACAGCATCGCCGCCCGCACCCAGGCGGCCGAGGCCCACCGGCTGGCGGCTGAACCGGCGCTGGCGATCGAGCAGGGCCGGCCCACCAAGCGCGACCGGCGCGAGATCGAACGCAGCCGCGGCGACTGGCAGCGCTGGAGTGCCTCGGTCGACGAGACCTGAGCCGCAGTGTCGGCCAGGCTGGCCGGCGCAAGCCCGGTCTTGCCGCGTCGAATGTCACCTCTTGAACAATGGGCGTGGACCCCCATATCTTTCTTCAACGTGTTCAACCCCTTCAAAAAAACCCGCAGAGGCCCCGACATGACGACGCCGGAGAACGACCCCAACGTGCCAGCCAATACCGACCCCAACGGCCCCTTCAACGCCCATGCCGCTCCCGCCGGTGCCGCGCCGACAGAGCCGGTGCCCCCGACGCTGGAACAGCGTCTGGCTGATCTGGAGACCAAGCACAGCGAGATGTCCGACGCCTACCTGCGGGCCAAGGCCGAGGCCGAGAACACCCGACGCCGTGCCGACGAAGAGATCAGCAAGGCGCGCAAGTACGCCGTCGAATCCTTCGCCGAGAGCCTGCTGCCGGTCAAGGACAGCCTGGAAGCCGCGATCGCGATGCCCGACGCCAAGGTCGAGCAGGTGCTGGAAGGCGTGCACGCCACGCTGCGCCAACTGGTGGCGGCGCTGGACCGCAACAAGGTGATGCAGATCGCGCCGCCGGCCGGTACCAAGTTCGATCCGCACCAGCACCAGGCCATCAGCGTGGTGCCGGCGGATCAGGACGCCAACACCGTCGTGGCCGTGCTTCAGAAGGGCTACCTGATCGCCGAGCGCGTGCTGCGTCCGGCATTGGTCACCGTCTCAGCGCCCAAATGATTTAACGCCAGCGCGGGCTATCGGGCCAGGCACCGGCCACACGCCGACCCAACACAGACCCAGAGGCCGCACTTGAAAGTGCACGCCCTGCCCGCACCTCGAATACATACCAACATCCTCTACTGGAGCACCTCATGGGCAGAATCATCGGGATCGACTTGGGCACGACCAATTCGTGCGTGGCGATCATGGAAGGCAACACCACCAAGGTGATCGAGAACAGCGAGGGTGCGCGCACCACGCCGTCGATCATCGCCTACCAGGAAGACGGCGAAGTGCTGGTCGGCGCCTCGGCCAAGCGCCAGGCCGTGACCAACCCGCGCAACACGTTGTACGCGGTCAAGCGCTTGATCGGCCGCAAGTTCACCGAAAAGGAAGTGCAGAAGGACATCAACCTGATGCCTTACACCATTGCTGCCGCCGACAACGGCGACGCCTGGGTGGAAGTTCGCGGCAAGAAGATCGCGCCGCCGCAGATCAGCGCCGAAGTGCTGCGCAAGATGAAGAAAACCGCCGAGGACTACCTCGGTGAGGAAGTGACCGAGGCCGTGATCACGGTGCCGGCCTACTTCAACGACAGCCAGCGCCAGGCGACCAAGGACGCCGGCCGCATCGCCGGTCTGGACGTCAAGCGCATCATCAACGAGCCCACCGCTGCGGCACTGGCCTTCGGCCTGGACAAGCATGGCAAGGGCGACCGCAAGATCGCGGTCTTCGACCTGGGCGGCGGCACCTTCGACATCTCGATCATCGAGATCGCCGATGTGGACGGCGAAAAGCAGTTCGAGGTGCTGTCGACCAACGGCGACACCTTCCTGGGCGGCGAGGACTTCGACCAGCGCCTGATCGACTACATCGTCACCGAGTTCAAGAAGGAACAAGGCGTCGACCTGACCAAGGACGTGCTGGCGCTGCAGCGGCTGAAGGAAGCCGCCGAGAAGGCCAAGATCGAGCTGTCCAGCAACACCCAAACCGACATCAACCTGCCCTACGTCACCGCCGACGCCAGCGGCCCGCGCCACTTGAACATCAAGCTGACGCGCGCCAAGCTGGAGTCGCTGGTCGACGAGTTGATCGAGCGCACGATGGAGCCCTGCCGCATCGCGGTCAAGGACGCCGGCATCAAGGTCAGCGAGATCGACGACATCATCCTGGTCGGCGGTATGAGCCGCATGCCCAAGGTACAGGAGAAGGTCAAGGAGTTCTTCGGCAAGGAGCCGCGCAAGGACGTCAATCCCGACGAGGCGGTGGCCGTCGGCGCCGCGATTCAAGGTCAGGTGCTGGGCGGTGAGCGCAAGGACGTGCTGCTGCTCGACGTCACCCCGCTGAGCCTGGGCATCGAGACCCTGGGCGGCGTGATGACCAAGATGATCAAGAAGAACACGACCATCCCGACCAAGTTCAGCCAGGTGTTTTCCACTGCCGACGACAGCCAGCCGGCGGTGACGATCAAGGTCTACCAGGGCGAGCGCGAGTTGGCCGTGGGCAACAAGAGCCTGGGCGAGTTCAACCTCGAGGGCATCCCGCCGGCACCGCGCGGCCTGCCGCAGATCGAGGTCACCTTCGACATAGACGCCAACGGCATCCTGCACGTCGGCGCCAAGGACAAGGCCACCGGCAAGGAAAACAAGATCACCATCAAGGCGAACTCGGGCCTGTCGGAGGACGAGATCCAGAAGATGGTCAAGGACGCCGAACTGAACGCCGCCGAGGACGCCAAGAAGGTCGAGTTGGTGCAGGCCCGCAACCAGGCCGACGGCATGATCCACTCGGTCAAGAAGAGCCTGACCGAGTACGGCGACAAGCTCGATGCGGGTGAGAAAGAGAAGATCGAGGCCGCGCTCAAGGACGCCGAGGAAGCGATCAAGGGCGAGGACAAGGCCAGCATCGAGGCCAAGACCGAAGCGCTGATGACCGTCAGCCAGAAGCTGGGCGAGAAGATGTACGCCGACCAGGCCGCGGCCAGTGCCGCTGCCGGTGCTGCGGGCGCGGGCGAAGCGCCCAAGTCCGACGCGGGTGCGTCCAAGCCGGCGGCCGACGACAACGTGGTTGACGCCGAGTTCAAGGAAGTCAAGAAGTGATCTCACGGCAAGCCTGTCACGGGCTGCCTTGATGTTCCGCCGCGATTGAAGGACAGACCTGGGTCTGCCGTTCATCGCGGCGTTTGCCATTTCGATGTACTGAGATTTTTATGGCCAAGCGCGATTTTTACGACATCCTCGGCGTGCCCAAGAACGCTGCCGAAGAAGACATCAAGAGGGCCTATCGCAAGATGGCCATGAAGCACCATCCTGACCGCAACCAGGGTGAAGGCGACGACACGAAGAAGTCCGAAGAGAAGTTCAAGGAGGCCAAGGAGGCCTACGAGATGCTCTCGGACCCGAAGAAGCGCGCCGCCTACGACCAGCATGGCCACGCCGGCGTCGACCCCAACCGGGGCGGCCCGGGCGCCGAGGGCATGGGCGGCTTTGCCGAGGCCTTCGGCGACATCTTCGGCGACATCTTCAACGGCGGCCGGCGCGGCGGCGGTGGGGGCCAACAGGTCTACCGCGGCGCCGACCTGAGCTACGCGATGGAGATCACGCTGGAGGAAGCCGCCCGCGGCAAGGACGCGCAGATCCGCATCCCGAGCTGGGAGACCTGCGACACCTGCCACGGCAGCGGCGCCAAGCCCGGCACCAGCGCCAAGACCTGCAGCACCTGCAGCGGCGCCGGCACGGTGCACATGCGCCAAGGCTTCTTCAGCGTCCAGCAGGCCTGCCCGCATTGCCAGGGCACCGGCAAGATCATCCCCGAGCCCTGCACCAGTTGCAACGGCGCGGGCAAGCTCAAGCGCCAGAAGACGCTCGAGGTCAAGATCCCCGGCGGCATCGGCGAGGGCATGCGCATCCGCTCGGCCGGCAACGGCGAGCCCGGCACCAACGGCGGCCCGGCGGGCGATCTCTACATCGAGATCCGCATCAAGGAACACGACATCTTCGAGCGCGACGGTGACGACCTGCACTGCACAGTGCCGGTCTCTTTCACCACCGTGGCGCTGGGCGGATCGATCGAGGTGCCCACGCTGGCCGGCAAGGCCGAGATCGAGTTGCCCGAAGGCACCCAGCATGGCAAGACTTTCCGCCTGCGCGGCAAGGGCATCAAGGGCCTGCGATCGAGCTACCCCGGCGACCTGTATGCCCATGTGGCGGTGGAAACCCCGGTCAAGCTGACCGAGCACCAGCGCAAGTTGCTCAAGGAGTTCGACGAGTCACTGAAGAAAGGGGGCGAGAAGCACTCGCCCAACGCCAAGAGTTGGACCGACCGGGTCAAGGACTTGTTCAAGTAGCCGGCTTGGCCGGCGCCACCCGCATGGGGATGCGCCGGCGGACTAGGCCACTAGCCCCGGCATCCGACAGGCCGGGCCCGAAGTGCCCGGCGACCCGGGTGCCGCAATGGGGGCAGCCGCCCTGGGCGTCCAGCGTGTAGCGCAGCACCCGATGCCAGTCGCGCTCGATCAGCTGCGCGGCGCAGCCGCTGCAAAAAGTGGTGCCGCCCTCGGCGTCGTGCACGTTGCCGGTGTAGACATGGTGCAGTCCGTTGGCCAGCGCGATGCGGCGCGCCCGCGTCAGGGTCGACGCCGGCGTTGCGGGAACATCACCCATCTTGTAGTCGGGGTGGAAAGCGCTGAAGTGCAGCGGCACGTCGGGCCCCAGGTGATCGGCGATCCAGCGCGTCATCGCATCGATCTCGGGCGTGCTGTCGTTCAGGCCCGGGATCAGCAGCGTGGTGATCTCCAGCCAGCAGGCGCTGGCGTGGCGGATGTGCTGCAAGGTGTCGAGCACGGGGGCCAGGTGCGAGCCGGTCTGCTGTTGGTAGAACGCCTCGGTGAAGGCTTTCAGGTCGACATTGGCCGCGTCCATCTTGTCGAAGAAGGCTTGGCGCGGCAGCGGGTGGATGTAGCCTGCCGTCACAGCCACCGTCTTCAGGCCCAGCGCATGGCTGGCGTCGGCGGTGTCCATCGCGTACTCGGCAAAGATCACCGGGTCGTTGTAGGTGAAGGCCACGCTGGCCGCACCACTGACCTGCGCTGCTGCAGCGATGCGCTCGGGCGAGGCCAGGTCCATCAGGCTGTCCATCTCGCGGCTCTTGGAGATGTCCCAGTTCTGGCAGAACTTGCAGGCCAGGTTGCAGCCGGCGGTGCCGAAGGAGAACACGCTGGAGCCGGGCAGGAAGTGGTTGAGCGGCTTCTTCTCGATAGGGTCGAGGCAGAAGCCCGAACTGCGGCCGTAGGTCGACAGCACCACCTTGTCGCCGACGCGCTGCCGCACGAAGCACAGCCCGCGCTGGCCCTCGTTCAGCTTGCAGTCGCGCGGGCACAGGTCGCATTGGATGCGGCCGTCGGGCAGCGCGTGCCACCAGCGGGCGGGCGGTCCCGGGTCCAGGCTTGCGGGGCCGAGGGCGGGGCTCATCGGGCATCGCCTTCCGGTCGATGGTCGGTGAAGCTGCGCACCTGGTAAGTCGACCACTGCAGGTCGGCGGCCCAGAAATCGGCGGCCAGACCGGCCTTGCGCTTGAGCGCGGCCAGAAAATCGACGGCCGATGGCAATTGCGACCAGACCTGCGGCAGGAAGGTGGCGCGCCGGTCACGCCAAGTCAGGATCACGCCGTCCAGGCCGGGTCGCAAGACGGCCAGCAGATCGGCCTGACTGACCGCTGCCAGCGGCTGCGCCGGCGCCAGCAAGGACACCTCGAGTGCCAGACCCGGCCACTCGTCGGCGCTGACCGGATCGAAGCGCGGATCGCCAAAGGCCGCGCCCAGCGCATTGGCGCTGACGTCGTCGACCAGGGCCAGCCTGGCTTCGAGCTGGCCTATGCAACCGCGCAAGCGCCCCTGCGCGTCATGCAGGCTGACAAAGGTGGCCGCGGGCTGGTGCAGCGCAGGATGGTCGGCCAGCGCGTCGGCCAGCGCGTCGGCCAGCGCCAGCCCTGGCAGCGTGGGCAAGCCCAGCGCGCGGCTGATGCTCAGGCGTGCGATCGCCACCAGCGCGCGGCCGAGCGCGGCGGGGTTGTCGGCGGGTTCACGGTCGGCGAGTTCAGCCTCGGCCAACCCGTCCTCAAGCGCGGGCGGCTGGGCCGCGGTGAAGGCGATCGCAGCGTAGCCCACCACCCGGTCGCGGTCCGCGTGGGCCATGCCAACGGCGTCGGCCGAGGTGCACAGGCCCAGCAGTTGCGGCACCAGGCCGTGAACCCGCGCCGCCTGCAGCGCACCGTTGAGCGGCGCCGCACCGCAGGCCTGGTGCGGATCCAGGTCGGACCGCAGCTGCAGTATGCGTTGCACCGTGGCGCTGTCGATGGCCCGGGCCTGGGCTTCGGGCAGGTAATGCGACAGGTCGGTGCTGATGACGATCAGCGTTTCCGGCCCGCCCCACAGCCGCTCCAGCACCTCGGCCACCTCGGCCGGGCTGGCCTCGCCCACCACCAGCGGCACCAGCTTGAAGCCGTCGCCGAGCACGGCCTGCAGGAAGGGCAGCTGCACTTCGAGCGAATGCTCTTGCGCATGCGGCCGGTCCGACCACGCCACCTGGGGCAGTGTGCGCAGGCTCGCCATCGCGGCTGGGTCGATGGCCACCGGACCCAGCGGCGTGTCGAAGGCCGAGACCGTCGGCGCCGCCAGCGCGCGCACCGGCACCCGGTGCACCGGCCCGAGCAGCACGACGCGGCTGATGCGTCCGCGCCAGCGCGCCAGCGGTGCATAGGCCAGCGCGGCGACGTCACCCGAATAGCCGTAACCGGCATGCGGCACGACGATCAGCTTGGGCGGGGGCTCATCGGACGCAGCCGGCAAGTCGAGGCCGGCCGGCTCGACGCTGGCCAGGTGGCCGGCCAGCGCATCGCGCAGTCGACCCGGTTCGGCAGGGTAGAAACTGCCGGCAACGGCAGCCGGACGGATGACCAACATGGGCTGACTCCTGAACTCGATAAGCGCATGTTTGGGCCGTCCCGGCGGCCTTCAAGCGGCGTCAGATCAAGACGACGCCCGATTTTTCGCTGCCCAAGTGCAGCGGTCGGGCCAGCCAGGATGGTCTTTTGACCCAAACCCAGTCAGCCAAGGCCAGCCAAGCAAACGCCGTGGATCCGGCTACGCCGGTCCACTGGCGTCGCCATTCGGCAAGCATGCCGAATGGCCCTCGCAGGCGAGGCCCCCCTGGGGGGTGAGCCCGAACGGACGGGCCTGCCTGCGCAGGCACGATCGCCTGGCGAACCGGCCGACCTCTGGTCGGCCGTGGAATGCGCCGCAAGCGCTTCAGGGGTGGTGTCAGCCAGATCGCAAGCATGCGATCTGGCCTTCGGCAGGCACTCGCGAGCCCGCAGGGGCTCGCCCGGTCCGGCCTCAGCCCTCGCCACAGAGGGCTCTGGCCTTCGTAGACGCCAGTGCCTGCGCAGGCAGGCACTGGCGTCCGACTCAGTATTCGCCGCTGCCGTTGCTGCCGGGCGCCAGGTTGTCGAACTTGGTCAGCGGTTTCAGGAAGGTCAGCTTGGTCGTGCCGACCGGGCCATTGCGCTGCTTGGCGATGATGATCTCGGCCACGCCCGGCTCCTTGCTTTCCTTGTTGTAGTAGTCGTCGCGGTAGATGAACATGATCACGTCGGCATCCTGCTCGATCGCGCCGGACTCGCGCAGGTCGCTCATCATCGGGCGCTTGTCGGTGCGGGTCTCGACCGACCGGTTCAACTGCGACAGCGCGATCACCGGGCACTGCAACTCCTTGGCCAGCGCCTTCAGCCCGCGCGAGATCTCGCTGATCTCGGTGGCGCGGTTCTCGCCGTCGCTCTTGCCCGTGCCGCTCATCAGCTGCAGGTAGTCGACCACGATCAGGCCCAGCGTGCCGCCGAACTGGCGCGCCATCCGGCGCGATCGCGCCCGCACCTCGGCCGGGTTCAGCGCCGGGCTCTCGTCGATGTAGAGCTGGGCCTTGCCGAGACGTTCCGCGGCCTCGGTCAGCCTCGTCCATTCGTCGTCGCGCAGCCGGCCGGTGCGCAGGCCGCTCTGGTCTATGCGCCCTAGCGAGCCGATCATGCGCAGCGCCAGTTGCGAGGCGCCCATTTCCATCGAGAACACCAGCACCGGCAGCTCTTCGTTGACCGCCACCGCCTCGGCGATGTTGATCGCCAGCGCGGTCTTGCCCATGGACGGACGCGCCGCCAGGATGATCAGGTCGCCCTTCTGCAGGCCAGCCGTCATGCGGTCGAGGTCGAAGAAGCCGGTGCGCACGCCGGTCACTTCTTCGGCACCGTTCTCGGCCAACTCGGTGACGCGATCGATCAGCTGCATCGTCAGCTTGTCGACGCCGATGAAGCCCTGCTTGTTGCGCGAGCCCTCCTCGCCGATCTTGAAGATCTTGCCTTCGGCCTCGTCCAGGATCTGCGAGACCTGCCGGCCCTGCGGGTTGAAGGCATTGGTGGCGATGTCGTCGGCGGCCGAGATCAGCTTGCGCAGGATGGCACGCTCGCGCACGATCTCGGCATAGCGCCGCAGGTTGGCCGCGCTCGGCACGCTCTGGGCCAGCGCGTTGAGGTAGGCCAGCCCGCCGCAGGCCTCGGCCTTGCCGTTGCTCTGCAATTGCTCGAACACCGTGATCACGTCAGCCGGCTTGCTGGCGTTGATCAAGGCGGCGATGACGATGAAGATCTCACGGTGCTCGTAGCGGTAGAAATCGCTGTCGCTGACCTGGTCGCCGGCGCGGTCCCAGGCCATGTTGTCGATCAGCAGACCGCCCAGCACGCTTTGCTCGGCCTCGACCGAATGGGGCGGCACCCGCAGTCGGGCCACCTCGTCATCGGGCGGCGAAGTGGCTTGGGCAGAACGGAAGACAGCGGACATCGGCGGGGGGTCTCGTCAGGCGAAGGGAGCCTGGAATGATAAGGCGGGGGGTCGTGCAGCGCCTGTGGGCAAGTCTGTGGAAATGCAGGGGACTCGCGGGGGACAAGCCATCACGCGGACAGCACGAAACCGTCGCGCCATCGCGCCGAACGTGATGATGCTGCCAAAAATTGAAAAGGGCGGCACAAGGCCGCCCTGGGTTCACGCAAGCGAAGTCCTGGGGTCAGTCGACCTCGGGCACGACCTTGACGGTCACTTCGACCACGACGTCGGTATGCGCTGCCACCGAGACCGGGTGCTCGCCAACGGTCTTGAGCGGACCCGTGGGCAAACGTACCTGGGCCTTGGCGATGTCGAAGCCCAGCTTCTTCAGGCCTTCGGCGATGTCGGCGTTGGTGACCGAACCGAACAGACGGCCATCGACACCGGCCTTCTGGGCCACGGTGACGACCTTGCCGCTGAGCTTGTCGCCCACCGCTTGCGCAGCGACGAGCTTGTCGTTGGCGACTTTCTCGAGCTCGACACGGCGACCTTCGAATTCCTTGATGGCCGATTCGGTGGCGCGACGGGCTTGCTTGGACGGGATCAGGAAGTTGCGGGCGTAGCCGTCCTTGACCCTGACCACATCACCCAGATTACCCAGGTTGGCGACTTTTTCGAGCAGGATGATTTGCATGAATGCTGCTCCTTCAGACGCGGTGCTGGTCGCTGTACGGCACCAGGGCCAGGAAGCGCGCGCGCTTGATGGCGGTGGTCAACTGGCGCTGGTAGAAAGCGCGCGTGCCAGTCAGGCGGGCGGGCGTGATCTTGCCGTTTTCGCCGATGAAATCACGCAGCACGTCGACATCCTTGTAGTCGATCTCGACCACGTTGGCGACGGTAAATCGGCAGAAACGCTTGCGCTTGAACAACAGCGATTGCGTGTTGCGCTTGGGCTTGCGGTCCTTGGAAAACTTTCCTTTACCTCTTGGCGGGGGCATGGTGGTCCTCTTTCAGTATTTCTTGGCCGGGACTTGCGACAGGCGCAGGTCGCTCGGCGGTGACTCGGATGATGGGGGGAGCGCTTGCGCCGGAAGTGCAAGTGCGCCAGGTGTCAGCTCGGTGATGTGAAACCACAGTCCGCGCCCGTTGCGCGTCGATGCCAGAAAGCCGCCGAACAAGCCGGTCTGTCCCAACATCAAGGCGCCCAGCGGCCGTGACATCGCCCCTATTGCCAGCGCCTTGATCTCCAGGGAGACTCGGCGAGGCTGACCGTCTTCGGTGACCGTGGACTCATGTTGCAGCCTGCAGTCGATCGCCGGAAGACCAGCGGGGGTGTAGCGCACGGCGCCCCGTTCGAGCAGTTGCGCCGACAGAACCATGCGGTTCATCGACGCGGCCGACCCGACACCGGCAGCGGTGATCTCAATCAGGCAGCTGCCTCCTGCTGGTGCGCCGACTTGCGGGACTCTTCCTTCTCGACCGCCTTCATCATCACCGAGGGCGTGATGTCGGCCTTGGGACGCGACACCGTCAGGTGGCGCAGCACGGCGTCGTTGAACTTGAAACCGGTCTCGATTTCAGCCAAGGTTTCCTTGGTGCACTCGATGTTCAGGCACACATAGTGCGCCTTGGCCAGTTTCTGGATCTGGTAGGCCAGCGCGCGCCGACCCCAATCCTCGACCCGGTGCACCTTACCACTCGAGGTGGTGACGAGGGTCTTGATACGTTCCAGCATGGCTGGAACCTGCTCGCTCTGATCCGGGTGGATCAACAGCACGATTTCGTAATGACGCATGGACACTCCTTGTGGTTTCCGGGAATCGGAAGCTGCCCGGACTGCAAATCTGCTTGGGGCAGATATTGCGCGTCGAATGCCCGGTGCAGCAAAGGGAAAGCCGACGATTATAACGCGGACGGCGGACCGGACCGCCTGTCTATGTCAGGGTCTGGCAAGGGCCGGCGCAATCGGTCGGCCATGGCCTGCTCGGCCGGGCCAGGTGGCGGCGTCAGCCAGCTCACCAGCACCAGCACCGCGCAACCCACCGGAACGCCGAACACCCCGGCAGCCACTGGATCGATGCCCAACCAGCGGCCATCGGCCGCGGCCTCGCCCAGCCCCAGCCAGGCCCGCGGCCCCGCCAGGTTGCGCGCCATGTACCAAAGACACAGGCCCGCGCCCGACAACATGCCGGCCACCGCACCGGCCCGGTTGGCGCGGCGCCAGAAGATACCTATCACCAGCGCCGGAAAGAAGGTGGCCGCGGCGAGCGAAAACGCCGCGGTGACGAAGGGCAGGATGTCGGCGATGCGCAGCGACGCCACCCAGGCCGCCAGCACCGCCGTCAGCAGCACCATCATCTTGCTCAGCATCACCCGCTTGATCGCCGAAGCGCGAGGGTTGACGACGCGGAAGAAGAAGTCGTGCGACAGCGCATTGGAGATCGTCAGCAGCAGGCCGTCGGCGGTCGACAGCGCCGCGGCCAGCCCGCCCGCGGCCACCAGGTAGGTGACGACCAGCGGCAGCCCGCCGATCTCTGGCGCGGCCAGCACGATAAGGTCACCCCCCAACTGCAGCTCGGCGAACTGCAGAAACCCGTCACCGTTGATGTCCTGCACCGACACCAGCGATGAATCGAGCTTGCTCCAGCGCCGTATCCAGTCGGGCAGGCTGCCGAACGAGGTGCCGACCAGTTCGGTGAAGACCTGGTACTTGACCATCACGGCCAGCGCCGGCGTGCTGATGTAGAGCAGCACGATGAACAGCATGGCCCAGCCCACCGAACGCCGGGCGTCGGCCACCGAAGCGGTGGTGTAGTAGCGGGTCAGCACATGCGGCATCGCCGCCGTGCCCAGCATCAGGCAGAACACCAGCGCCAGGAAATTGACCCGCGCCGCACCGTTGCCACCTGCTCCACCCGACTGCGGCGCCAGCCCGGCCAGCGGCCTGGCCTGGGCCCGGGCCTGGTCCTGCTCGCGCTGGTAGCCGACACGCGCCTCGGCCTCGCCGCGCGGCATGCGCTCGAGCCGGCGCTCGGCCTGCTGGATGCGGGCCAGCGGCGCGTTGTCGGCCCGCATGCGCTCGATCTCGCGCGCCAGCAACTCGCCATCGCTGGCCATCGCCGCCGGCACGTCGCGCAGCTTGCGCTGGGCGTCGTCGGCACGCTCGGTCAGCAGGCGCCGCACCGCCAGTTCGGCCGGATCGACCAGCAGTTGTGCCTCGCGCTGGGTGACGACCGCCAACTGCTGGTTGTAGCTGAACACCGGCAGCCAGGAGCCGGTCTGGTGCAGGCTCAGCCAGACCACCGGCACGGTGTAGGCGATGATCAGCACGATGTACTGCGCCACCTGGGTCCAGGTGACGGCGCGCATGCCGCCCAGGAACGAGCAGACGAGGACGCCACCGAGGCCGACGAAGATGCCGATCTCGAAACTGAAACCCGTCAGGTGCGAGGTGACCAGACCGACACCGTAGACCTGGACCACGACGTAGACGAAGGACACCAGCACCGTGGCGGCCACGCCGATCAGCCGCGGCACGCTGCCACCGTAGCGCTCGCCGAGAAAGTCGGGAATCGTGTACTGGCCGAAACGGCGCAGGTAGGGTGCCAGCAGCACGGCCACCAGGCAGTAACCGCCGGTCCAGCCCAGGATGTAGGCCAGGCCGTCGAAACCCTGCAGGTAGAGCACGCCGGCGGTGCCGATGAAGGACGCCGCCGACATCCAGTCGGCGGCGATGGCCATGCCGTTGTACATCGCCGGCACGCGCCGACCGGCAACGTAGTACTCGGCCTCGTCGGTCGTGCGGCTGGCCAGGCCGATGGCGGCGTAAACCAGCACGGTGGCGATCAGGAAGCTGCCACCTATCCAGCCGCGCGGCCAGCCGTTGCGCTCGAGCAGCGCCAGCGAGAAGATGAACAGCACCACGCCCAGCGTGAACAAGGCATAGCGGCGGTGCAGCCGGCGGGCGAATCGCCGCATGTTCGCGCGGTTGCCGGCAAGGTGGCTGGACATGGCCGGCAGCGTGGCGGGTGGGTGGTGGGTGGCGACGCCTAGCGCGAGGCCAGCCGCATCCAGGTCTCGACCACCGAATCGGGGTTGAGCGAGATCGAGACTATGCCCTCGGCGGCCAGCCAGTCGGCAAAGTCCGGGTGGTCGCTGGGCCCCTGGCCGCAGATGCCGATGTACTTGCCGGTGGCGCGGCAGGCGGCGATGGCACGGCTGATCAAGGCCTTGACGGCGGGGTCGCGCTCATCGAAATCCTGGGCCAGCTGGGCCAGCCCGGAATCGCGGTCCAGTCCCAGCGTCAGCTGGGTCAGGTCGTTGGAGCCTATCGACATGCCGTCGAAATGCTCGAGGAACTGCTCGGCCAGGATCGCGTTGCTCGGCACCTCGCACATCATGATCACGCGCAGGCCGTTCTGGTCCCGCGCCAGACCGCGGTCGGCCAGCAGCTTGACCACCTGTTCGGCCTGGCGCACCGTGCGCACGAAGGGCACCATGATCTCGACATTGGTCAGACCCATGTCGTTGCGCACCCGCTTCAAGGCCTCGCATTCCATCGCAAAGGCATCGGCGAAATCGCCGCTGATGTAGCGCGAGGCGCCACGGAAGCCCAGCATCGGGTTTTCTTCATCAGGCTCGTAGCGCGAGCCGCCGATCAGCTTCTTGTACTCGTTGGACTTGAAGTCGGACAGGCGCACGATCACCGTCTTGGGCCAGAACGCCGCCGCGATGGTGGCTATGCCCTCGACCAGCTTGTCGACGTAGAAGGCCCGCGGCGACGCATGACCACGCGCCACCGACTCGACCGCCTTCTTCAGGTCGGGGTCGATGTTGGGATAGTCGAGGATGGCCTTGGGGTGCACCCCGATGTTGGTGTTGATGATGAATTCCAGCCGCGCCAGGCCGACACCCGAGTTCGGGATCTGCGCGAAGTCGAAGGCCAGCGTCGGATTGCCGACATTCATCATGATCTTGACCGGGCAGTAGGGCAGTTCGCCGCGCTTGACCTCGGTGACCTCGGTCTCGAGCAGGCCGTCGTAGATGAAGCCGGTGTCGCCCTCGCTGCACACCACCGTGACCAACGCGCCGTCGGCCAGCTTTTCGGTCGCGTCACCGCAGCCCACCACCGCCGGGATGCCCAACTCGCGGGCGATGATCGCCGCGTGGCAGGTACGCCCGCCGCGGTTGGTGACGATGGCCGACGCCCGCTTCATCACCGGCTCCCAGTTCGGGTCGGTCATGTCGGTGACGAGCACGTCGCCGGGCTGGACCTTGTCCATCTCGCTGAGGTGGGTCACCAGCCGGACCGGGCCGGTGCCTATCTTCTGGCCTATCGCCCGGCCCTCGGCCAGCACCGCGCTGCGCTGGCTGGCACCGCCCTTGAGCTTGTAGCGGTGCTCGACCTGCCCGGCGGCCTGGCTCTTCACCGTCTCGGGCCTGGCCTGCAGGATGTAGAGCTTGCCGTCCTCGCCGTCCTTGCCCCACTCGATGTCCATCGGCCGGCCGTAATGCTGCTCGATGATCAGCGCATAGCGGGCCAGCTCGGTCACGTCGGCGTCGTTCAGCGCATAGCGGTTGCGGAGCTCGGGCGGCGTGTCGACGGTGCGAACCAGGCGGCCGGTGGCCTCGCGCTCCTCGGTAGGGGTGAACTCCATCCGGATCAGCTTGGAGCCCAGGTTGCGCCGGATGACGGCCAGCTTGCCGGCCTTCAGCGCCGGCTTGTGGACATAGAACTCGTCGGGGTTGACGGCGCCCTGCACCACCGTCTCGCCCAGTCCATAGCTGGCGGTGATGAACACCACGTCCTCGAAGCCCGATTCGGTGTCGATCGTGAAGATCACGCCGGCCGCGCCCAGGTCGGATCGCACCATGCGCTGCACGCCGGCCGACAAGGCCACGTCGGCGTGGGCAAAGCCCTTGTGCACCCGGTAGCTGATGGCGCGGTCGTTGTACAGCGAGGCGAAGACCTCCTTCATCTTGTGCAGCACGTCATCGATGCCATGCACGTTCAGGAAGGTCTCCTGCTGGCCGGCGAAGGACGCATCGGGCAGGTCTTCGGCGGTTGCCGACGAGCGCACGGCGAAACTGGCACCCGGGTGGTCGAGCGTCAGCGCAGCGAAAGAGGCCCGCACCGCGGCGTCGAAATCGGGCGGAAACGGCGCGTCGGTGACCCAGCCGCGGATCTCGGCGCCGGCCGCGGCCAGGGCGTTGACGTCGTCGGTGTCGAGCGCGGTCAGGCGGGCGTTGATCTTCTCGGTAAGACCGCCGTAGGCCAGGAACTCGCGGAAGGCATGGGCCGTGGTGGCAAAGCCACCCGGCACGCGCACGCCGCTGGCAGCGAGCTGGCTGATCATTTCGCCGAGGCTGGCGTTCTTGCCGCCAACGACCTCGACGTCGGTCATTCTCAGTTGTTCAAACGGCACGGCCAGGGCGGCCGCCAGAGGGTGGGATGACATGGGGAAGCTCCGGGATGGTGGGAAATCGGTGCTGTCCGGCAGGCGGCGACCCGAACGCCAGGTGCCACAGGCTCATCCGCTCTTGCGCTTGTCGGTGCGACTTGACAGCTGGAGGGGGCCATGGGGCGGGGGTGGGCGGCGGCGCGCTTCATCGGTTGCTTGGCAGCGGATTCTACGGACGAACCCCTATCATCCACGAAGATCGTCAGACATCCAGCCACCCAACGGAAGCCCCATGCCCAATCGCAGCGTGTTCTTTGTCTCGGATGGCACGGGCATCACCGCCGAAACCTTTGGCAACTCGATCCTGGCGCAGTTTCCGGCCAAGCCTCGCCATGTGCGCCGGCCCTTCATCGACACGGTGGACAAGGCGCTGACGGTCGTCGACGAGATCAACCATGTGGCCCAGGCCGAGGGCCGTCGGCCCATCGTCTTCATCACGCTGGTCAACGACGCGGTGCGCCAGATCCTGACCACCGAGGCCTGCCGCGGCCTGGTGCTCGACATGTTCAAGGCCTTCGTCGAGCCGCTGGAGGTCGAGTTCGCCGTCAAGAGCAACCACCGCGTCGGGCGCTTCTCGGACGCGGCCAAGAGCAGCGAGTACAACGACCGCATCGAGGCGATCAACTTCTCGCTGGCGCATGACGACGGCCAGTCGGCGCGCAACCTGGCCAGCGCCGACGTGATCCTGCTGGGCGTCAGCCGCAGCGGCAAGACGCCCACCTCGCTCTACCTGGCGATGCAGCATGGCATCAAGGCCGCCAATTACCCGCTGATCCCGGAGGATTTCGAGCGTCACAAGCTGCCGCCGGCGCTGGCGCCCCATATCGGCAAATGCTTCGGCCTGACGATAGATGCCGAGCGGCTGTCCCAGATCCGCAACGAACGCCGCCCCGGCAGCAAGTACGCGGCGATAGAGAACTGCCGCTACGAGGTGCGCGAGGCCGAGGCCATGATGCGGCGCAGCGGGGTGTCCTGGCTGAGCTCGACCCACAAGTCGATCGAGGAGATCGCCACCACCATACTGCGCGACATCCGGCCCGACCGGCTGGTCTACTGATGGCCGTGACCACCGCGGTGCGCCGCATCCAGCATCCGGGACCCGCTGCGACGCAGCGCTGCACGGTGATCCCCGCGACCGCCCAAGCCTGCCGCTTCAGCCTGGCGCCGGGGCAGTCGCTGCTGGCCGCGCTGGTCGATGCACTCGCTCCCAGCGGCGCCCGCAGCGCCGTGCTGACGCTGGCAGGCGGCAGCCTGTTCCCGTTCGCCCATGTGCTGCCGGCCTTGGCCAAGACGCCCGAGCATGCGGTGTACTTCAGCGACCGCTTCGATGCCGCGGGCCCGGTGCGCCTGGATGTCGCCAGCGTGACCTATGGTCAGCGCGACGGCAAGCCCTGGCTGCATGGCCATGCGGTCTGGACCGATGGCGACGGTGGGCAGCACTGCGGCCACCTGCTGCCCGAGGATTGCATGCTGGCAGCGCCGGTGGCGGTTTCGGCCTGGCTGCTGGCCGGCGCGGGCTTCGAGGTCTGCGCCGATGCCGAAACCCGCTTCTCGCTGTTCAAGCCGGTGGCCTGGCCCGCGCAAACCCCCTCGCAAACGCCCGCAAAAACCCCCGAAAAAACGCCCAGCCCGGCGGCGCGACCGGTGCTGCTGGTCCGGCTGGCACCGAACGAGGATGTGTGCACCGCGCTCGAGACGGTCTGCCGCGAGCGCGACATCCGCCACGCCACGCTGCGCGGCGGTGTCGGCAGCACGGTGGGCGTGCGCTTCGACGACGGCCGCCGGGTCGAGCCCTTCGTCACCGAAACCCTGGTGCACCAGGGCCGCGTACGCCCCGGCCCCGGCGGCGAACTGCTGGCCGAGATCGACGTCAGCATGGTCGACCACCTCGGCGGCCAGGCCAGCGGCCGGCTGGCGCGGGGCGAGAATCCGGTGCTGGTGACTTTTGAACTGGTGCTCGAACCGGCGTGAACACCGAAGCGCTGGCCCGAGCTTCAGGTCAGAGGAAGCCGATCGAGATCCAGGGCACGAAGGCGACGATCACGGTGCCGATCAGCAGCGCGGCCATGTAGCCGACGATGGGCCGGATGCCCTCGTCGGGGTTGACCCGGCCGATCGCGCAGGCCGCGTAATAGCCGACTCCCAGCGGCGGCGCGAACAGCCCCAGCCCCATGGACAGGATCACCACCATCGCGTAGTGCACGTCGTGGATGCCCAGCGCTCGGGCAATGGGGAACAGCAGCGGGCCGAACAGCACGATCGCCGGGATGCCCTCCAGCACCGAACCCAGCACGGTGAAGGCCAGGATGGACACCGCCAGGAACATAGGCGCGCCGCCCGGCAGGCTGCCCATGGTCTGCGCCAGCAGGCGCGAGAAGCCCGACTGGGTCAGGCCCCAGGCCATCGCGGTGGCGGTGCCGATGATCAGCAGGATGGCGCCCGACAGCGACGCGGTGTCGACCAGCATGGGGCCTAGCCGCCGCCAGTCGAACTGGCGGTAGATCAGCAGTCCGGCCAGCACCGAGTAGGCGATGCCCAGGGTCGAGACCTCGGTGGCGGTGGCCACGCCCTGCACCACCGCGGCGCGGATCACGAAGGGCAGCGCCAGCGCTGGAAAGGCGATCAGGAACAGCTTGGCCACCTGCGTCTTGGGCACGCGCCGGACCTGGCTCAGGTCTTCGCCGCGGTAGCGCCACCACACCACCGCGCACAGCATCGCGCCCAGCACCAGCGCCGGCAGCAGGCCGCCGGTGAACAGCGCGGCGATCGAGATGCCGGTGACCGAGCCTATCGTGATCAGCACCAGGCTGGGCGGCACGGTCTCGGTCTGCGCACCGGTGGCCGCCAGCAGTGCCACCAGGTCACCCGGCTTGGCGCCGCGCGCCTTCATCTCGGGGAACAGCGCCGGCGCGATCGCCGCCATGTCGGCGGCCTTCGATCCCGAGATGCCCGAGACCAGGTACATCGCGCCCACCAGCACATAGGACAAGCCGCCCTTGACATGACCGAGCAGCGCCGCCAGGAAGGCGATCATCGCGCGCGCCATGCCGGTCATCTCGATCAGCAGGCCGAGAAAGACGAACAGCGGCACCGCCAGCAGGATCAGGTGCGACATGCCCTCGTCCATCCGGCCGACGATCACCGGCAGCGGCGTGCTCGTGCTCAGCGCCAGATAACCGAAGGTGGCCAGACCGAAACCGAAGCCGATCGGGATGCCCGCGAACACGCAGCTGCCCGCCACCCCGACGAAAAAGATCAGCAGGTTGATCCGGCCCAGGCCGGCAAACAGCGGTGCGGCGAGCCAGAACGCCGCGACCACCGCCGCGATCAGGGCCAGCGCCTGCAGCACCGGCTTGGCCCCGGCAAGTCCCGCGCCGGCGGCCTGGCGCCACAGCCGCAGCAAGGTGAACGCGGCCATCAGCCCCAGGCCCACCGGCAAGGCCGCGGCGCGCCACAGGTTGGACAGCTCGAGCGCCGGCGTGGTGATGGCGCGCTCGTCGGCGGCGTACTCCCAGGCCGGCCAGGCCACCATCGCCAGAAAGGCGCCGCAGGCCACCGTGGCCACGGCCTCGAGCAAGGCACGCGTCTCGGGCGCGGCCTTGCTGACCAGCGCCGTCATGCGCATATGCTCGCCGCGCCGCAGCGCCACCACCGCGCCCAGCATCGCCAGCCACAGGAACAGGATGGACGCGAGCTCGTCCGACCACAGCAGCGGGCTGTGCAGCACATAGCGCGAGACCACGCCGGCGAACAGCACCACGATGTCGGCCAGCACCAGCAGCGCGGCCGGCACCTCGACCGCCCAGCCCAGGCCGCGGTCGAGCCTGGCCGCCAGGCTGTCGTCCGACGCCATGGGCAGCGTCAGATGGCCACCGCTCATACCAGCTTGCCCGTGTACTTCTCCAGCAGGCCCCAAGCTTCTTCACCGAACTTCTTGTGCCACTCGGCGTAGAAGCCGGCTGCGCGCAGCTTGTTGCGGAACAGTTCGGCGTCGGTGGTGTTGAAGGTCATGCCCTTGGCCTTCAGGTCGGCGATCAGGCCGTCGTTCAACTTCTTGACGTCGTCGCGCTCCTTCAGGCCGGCAGCGTTGATGTTGCGGCTGACGATGTCCTTCAGGTCCTGCGGCAGGCGGTCGAAGGACTTCTTGTTGCCCAGGAACCAGAAGCCGTCCCACATGTGGTTGGTGACCGAGCAGAACTTCTGCACCTCGTTCAGCTTGGCGGTGGCGATGATGGCCAGCGGGTTCTCCTGCGCGTCGGCCACCTTGGTCTGCAGCGCGGAGTAGACCTCGGCGAAGTTGATCGTCAGCGGCGATGACTCGAAGGCCTTGAACATCGACACCCAGAACGGGCTGGGCGGGATGCGGATCTTCAGCCCCTTCAGGTCATCGGGCGTGGCGATAGGCTTGGTGCCGGTGGTGATCTGGCGGTAGCCGTTGTCCCAGATCTTCTCGAACGCGAACAGGCTGCTGCTGGCCGCGATCTGCTTGCGCACATGGGCGCCCAGGTCGCCGTCCATAGCGGCCCAGACCTGGCCGTAGTCCTTGAACGCGAAGCCCACACCGCTGACCTGCGCTGCCGGTACCAAGGTGCCCAGGATCAGCGGCGACAGCGTGAAGAAGTCGAGCGCGCCCGAGCGCACCTGCGACAGCATGTCGGTGTCGTTGCCGAGTTGGTTGTTCGGGAACACCTGGAAGTCGATCCGGCCCTTGGACTCGGCGTTGATCGCCGCGGCCATCTCGGCGGCGCGGGCGTTCATCGGGTGCGCGACCGGCAGGTTGTTGCCGTACTTGAAGCTGAATTCGGCGGCGGCCTGGGCCTGGCCTAAGGTCAGTGCCGGCAGCGCGATGGCGCCGGCGCTGGCGATGAGGTGGCGACGGGTAATAGTCATGGGGTGTCTCCTGGGGGTTTGTGGGTGTGAGAGAGAAGGACAGTCAGTACGACGCAGGCATCGATCGGCATCAATCAGCATTCACGCGCTGCACCTCGCCACGGTCGAACAACAGCGCACGCACCTCGTTCTTGGTGATCTTGCCGTAACCCGATTTTGGCAGCGCATCCCAGAAGAAGATCCGGCGCGGCCAACGGTAGCGGGCCAGCCTGCCGTCCAGGAAGGCCAGCAAGGCCTCGGCGCTGACGGCGTCGGCGTCGGCATGGGCGTCGCCACCCACCCGGCGCACCACCACGGCCACGCCGACCTCGCCCCATTGCCGGTCGGGCACGCCCAGCACCGCCACCTCGGCCACGCCAGGATGAGTCAGCAACACCTCCTCGGCCTCGCGCGGGTAGACGTTGGATCCGCCCGAGATGTACATGTCGGACTCGCGGCCGGTGATGGACAGCAGGCCGCGCGCGTCCAGCGTCCCCAGATCGCCGGTGTGGAACCAGCCGCCTCGCAGCGCGCGGGCAGTGGCCTCGGGGTTGTCGTGGTAGCCGGCGAACACCGCCGGGCCACGCACGCAGATCTCGCCGATCTCGCCCACCGCCCGCGGGTTCATCTGCTCGTCGAGCACCGCCACCTCCATGCCGGTGCGCGGCAGGCCGCAGGCCCCGACATGGGCGTTGGGGTCGGCATCGATGGCCGAGTGCATGTGCGCCGGCAGCACGGTGATGCAGCCCGTCACCTCGCCCAGGCCGAAGTACTGCACCAGCACCGGCCCCAGTTTCTGCAGCGCCAGCCGCTGGTCGGCGCGGTACATCGGCGCGCCGGCGTAGACCATGAAGCGCAGCGAGGAATGGTCGTGTTGATCGACCGCCGGATGCTCGACCAGCAACTTGACGATGGTGGGCACGGTGAACAGGTTGCTGACGCGGTGACGCTCGATCAAAAGCCAGACCAGCGCCGGGTCCATCTTCTCGCTCGGCAGCAGCACCGTGGCCGCGCCGCGCGCGACATTGAGCAGCGCGTGGATGCCCGCGCCATGCGACAGCGGCGCCAGCGCGATCGACACATCCTGCTCGGTGGTGCCGGGGATCAGGTCTGCCAGGTGGTTGGTCACGACGAAAGCCATCTGGCCATGGGTCAGCACCGCGGCCTTGGGCTTGCCGGTGGTGCCCGAGGTGTAGAAGAACCACAGCGGATCGTCGTGCGCGACCACCGCCTCGGCCGGCGCGGCGCCCCGGTGTTGCGCGATCAGGCCTTCGTAGGACAGTTCACCGGCTGGCGCATCGCCGATCCAGACCACCTGCTGGAGCGCTGGCGACGCGGCCCGCACCGCCTCGGCGTGGCCCGCGAACAGCGGCTCGACCAACATCGCCACCGCGCCGCTGGACGCCCCCAGGTAGGCCACCTCGCCCGGCGCCAGCCGGAAATTGGTCGGCACCCAGACGCAGCCCATGCGGAAGGCGGCCCAGCCGCTCTCGAACATCGCGAGGTTGTTGCGCGACTGCAGCAGGATGCGGTCGCCCTTCTTGAGCCCGAGCGCGCGCAGACCGGCCACCAGCGCGTCGACCCGCGCATCGATCTGGGCCCAGGTCCAGCGGGTGGGGGTCAGGGCATCGCCGTGGATCAGCGCGGTGCGCTGCGGCCACAGCCGGGCGGTGTGGCTGAGCAGGCGCGCCAGGTTGCAGGTTTGTGCGGCATGCATCGAAGTCAGCCCACCGCTTCCAGCACGCTCAGGTAGTTGGCCACCGCCGCACCGCCCATGTTGAACACCGCGCCCCGCCTGGCGTTCGGCACCTGCATGTCACCGGCGGTGCCCGAGAGCTGCATCGCCGCCATCACATGCTGCGACACACCGGTCGCGCCTATCGGGTGGCCGCGTGACTTGAGTCCGCCCGAGGGGTTGACCGGCAGCCGGCCGTCCTTGCGGGTGACGCCGTCCAGGATCACCCGCGCGCCCTGGCCGTGCGGGGCCAGGCCCATGGCCTCGTATTCCAGCAGTTCGGCGATCGTGAAGCAGTCGTGGGTCTCGACGAACTGCAGGTCGTCGAGCGTCGCCTTCGCGTCTGCCAGTCCTCGCGACCAGGCCAGCGCGGCGCCCTCGAAGCGGGTCGGGTCGCGGCGCGACAGCGGCAGGAACTCGTTGACCTGGGCGCGCGAGCGCCAGCGCACGGCCGGTACCTGCGCGCCGGCCACAGGCGCCAGCGACAGCACCAGCGCGGCCGCGCCGTCCGACACCAGCGAGCAATCCGAGCGCTTCAGCGGCCCGGCGACGAACGGGTTCTTGTCCGACGGGTGGCGGCAGAACTCGAAGCCCAGGTCGCGCCGCATATGGGCATAGGGGTTGTGCACGCCGTTGGCGTGGTTCTTGGCGGCGATCGCCGCCAGCGCGTCGCTCTGGTCGCCAAAGCGCTCGAAGTAGCCGGCGGCGATCTGGCCAAACACCCCGGCGAAGCCGCCCGGCGTGTCGCCCTCCTCCTTGACGTAGGAGCAGCGCAGCAGCACCTCGCCGATCTGGGCGTTGGGCAAGGTATTCATCTTCTCGAAACCCACCACCAGCACCCGCTTCAAGCGGCCGCTGCCGAGCGCGTCGAGCGCGCCCCAGATCGCCGCCGATCCGGTGGCGCAGGCGTTCTCCAGCCGCACCGACGGGGTGTGGCGCAGTTCGGGGATCGCCAGCGCGGCGAGCGAGCCGCTGAAATCCTGGCGCAGGAAGCCGCCGTTGAAATGGCCGACGAACACGCCGTCGATGTCGCTGGGCTCCAGGCCGGCGCTGGCGATGGCCTGCAGCGCGGCGTCGCGGAACAGTTGCTCGGCATCGAGGGCGTCGAGCTTGCCGAACGGGGTATGGCCCCAGCCGATGATGTGCGGATTTGACATGGTGGTGAGTTTCCTGAGGCGGCGGCGATTGACGCCAGATCCCGAGTGTCGCCGACATAGACTGACGGCCCCTCGATTTTCAAAGTTCTGGAGACTTCATGACGGCATTCCCCTCCCCGGTCGCAGTGGTCACCGGCGGCGCACGCGGCATCGGCCTGGCCGTGGCGCAATGGTTCCTGGCCCATGGCCACCGCGTCGCGCTGTGGGACATCGACGCGACCACGCTGCGCGCCACCGAGGCCGCGCTGGACGATGCGTCGCGGGTGCTGGCGATCGTCTGCGATGTGTCGCAGCCCGACCAGGTGGCCGCCGCCACAGTCCAGACTGAGGGCTTTTTCGGCCGCATCGACGCACTCGTCAACAACGCCGGCGTGGCGGTGTTCAAGCCGATAGGCCAGACCAGCTTCGCCGAGTGGCAGACCGTGCTGGCGACCAACCTGAACGGCCCGTTCCTGTGCACCCAGGCGATCGCGCCGGTGATGTTGAAGACCGGCGGCGGCAGCGTGGTCAACATCGCGTCGATCTCGGGCCTGCGCGCCAGCACGCTGCGGGTGGCCTACGGCACCAGCAAGGCCGCGCTGATCCACCTGACCAAGCAGCAGGCGACCGAACTGGGCACCGTGGGCATACGCGTCAACGCGATCGCGCCCGGCCCGGTCGACACCGAGATGGCCAAGCTGGTGCACAGCGTGGCGATACGCTCCGACTACCACGACGTGATCCCGCTCGAGCGCTACGGCACGACCGACGAGATCGCCAGCGCGGTGGGTTTCCTGTGCAGCGCGGCGGCCAGCTATGTCAACGGCCAGGTGCTGGCGGTCGACGGGGGCTTCGACGCGGCCGGCGTGGGCCTGCCCACGCTGCGCAAGACGGCCCAGCCCGGCGGCTGAAGCGCGGGAGGCGCGGCGGAGGGTCTAGCCGCTCGGGCGGCGTCAAGCGCCGTCGCCGCGCCGCATCGATTCGTACAGGCACACCGCGGCCGCGGCCGCGACGTTGAGCGACTCCTCGCCGCCCGGTTGCGGGATACGCAGCACCTGGGCGCAGCGCGCCAGCAGGTCGGGCGACACGCCCTGGCCTTCGTGGCCCAGCACCCAGGCGCAGGGCTGCGGCAGCGCGGCGCGGTGCAGCCACCGGTCGGTGGCCAGCGAGGTGCCCAGCATCGGCACGGTGAGCGCCGCCAGGTCCTCGGGCCGCAGGCCTTCGACCAGGCGCAGGCCGAAATGCGCGCCCATGCCGGCGCGCAAGACCTTGGGCGACCAGAGCGCGGCCGTGCCCTTGATCGCGAGCACCTGGCCGAAGCCGAAGGCCGCCGCGCTGCGCAGGATGCTGCCGACATTGCCGGCATCCTGCACCCGGTCGAGCACCACGCTGGCAGCGACGGGGTCCATCGCCGGCGCGACCGGCAGGCGCAGCACGAAGCCCAGACGGGCCGGTGACTCCAGCGCGCTCAAGCCCTCGAACAGCGCATCGGGCAGCAGCGCGCAGCGCGGCGCCCATTGGGCCAGCGCGCGCAGCGCCGGATCGGCCCAGGCGCTCTCGGTCAGCACGGCCTGCTCGGGCCGCTGGCCGCGCTGGCGCAGCGCCGAACACAGGTGCTCGCCTTCCAGCCAGACGGTGGCCAGTTTGCGGTAGGCGGCGGGGTCGCGCGCCAGCTTGCGCAGCTTGACCAGCAGCGGGTTGTCGCGCGCGCTGACGAAGACCGGCTCGGTCATTCGGCGTCGCCGGCGGTCCGTGCCAGCGCAGCCTGCAGCAGCACCGCCCGCACCGGGGCGTAGCTGCTGCGGTGCAGCGGGCAGGCGCCATGCGCGCGCAAGGCCGCCAGATGGTCGGCCGTGGGGTAGCCCTTGTGCCGGGCAAAGCCGTAGACCGGATGGGCCAAGTCCATGGCCAGGCACAGCCGGTCGCGGTAGACCTTGGCCAGGATGGACGCGGCCGAGATCGCCGGCACCTTGGCGTCCCCCCTGACGATGGCCGCGGCCGGCATCGCCAGCAGCGGCAGCCGGTTGCCGTCGACCAGCACCCGCTGCGGCAACAGGCGCAGGCCTCCGACCGCGCGACGCATCGCCAGCAGCGTGGCCTGCAGGATGTTGAGGCGGTCGATCTCCTCGACGCTGGCCTCGGCGATGCAGCAGGCCAGGGCCTTGGCGCGGATCTCGTCGAACAGACGCTCGCGCCGGCGCGGGCTGATCGTCTTGGAGTCGCCCAGGCCGCGCACCGGTTGGCGCTCGTCCAGGATCACCGCGGCGGCCACCACCGGGCCGGCCAGCGGGCCGCGGCCGGCCTCGTCGACGCCGGCGATCAGGCCGGGCGTGTCCCAGCCCAGGCCGAGTTGCTCAAGCAATCTGGAGGACTTGGGCGATCGCATCGGTGGCTTTCTGCGCGGTGTTCTGGCGCAGGCTGTGGTGCAGCGCCGTGAAGCGGTGTTGCAGGGCGGCGACGCGCGGCGCGTCGTCCAGCCAGGCCAGCGCCTCGCGCGCCAGCGCCTCGGGCGTGGCCGCGTCCTGGATCAGTTCAGGCACGACGAACTCGCCGCTCAGGATGTTGGGCAGGCCGAACCAGGGCTGGTAACGCATGCGCTTCATGCGCTGCCAGTTCAGCCAGGCCAGGTGGTAGGTGATGACCATGGGCCGCTTGAACAGCGCCGCCTCCAGCGTGGCAGTGCCGCTGGCGATCAGCGTGACGTCGCAGGCGGCCAGCGCCTCGTGCGAGCGGCCAGCCAGCAGGGCTATCGCGAGACCGGGCGCGTGGCGGGCCAGCAGGGGCTCGACCAGACTCTGCAAGCCCGGCACCACCGGCATCACGAAGCGCAGGCCAGCCCGCTGACGCTGCATCAACGCGGCCGCCGCCAGGATGCGCGGCGCGATGTGGACGATCTCGCTGCGCCGACTGCCGGGCAACAAGGCCACCACGCAGTCGGACTCGGCCAGCCCGAGTGCGGCCCGCGCCGCCGCACTAGGCGGAATCAGCGGGATCGCGTCGGCCAGCGGGTGGCCGACGAAGGTGGCGGCGATGCCCTGAGCCTGCAGCATGGCCGGCTCGAACGGAAACAGGCACAGCACATGGTCGGCGGCGTGCGCCAGTTTGGCCACCCGCTCGCCGCGCCAGGCCCAGATCGACGGGCAGACGAAGTGGATGGTCTTGATGCCGCCCTCGCGCAACCGGGTTTCCAGGCCGAAGTTGAAATCGGGCGCGTCGATGCCGACGAAGCCCGCGGGCCGCTCGCGCAGCAGGCGATCGCCGAGTTGGCGGCGGATGCGCAGCAACTCTGGCAACCGGCCCAGCGCATCGACATAGCCGAACACCGACAGCCGCTCATGCGGCCACCATGCGTCGAAGCCCTGGGCCGCCAGCCTGGGGCCGCCGATGCCGGCAGCCTGCAGCGCCGGCCAACGCGCTTTCAGGCCCTGCAGCAGCAGGCCGCCGAGCAGGTCGCCCGAGGCTTCGCCGGCGACCAGCGCCAGCCGCAGCGGCTCATTCGGCATCTGGCGACTAGCGGACGATGCCGCGCTCGGCCTGGGCCAGGAAATCGAGCAGCAGCGCGATGTCGGCCTCGCTGCCGTCCAACTGGCCACGCAGCGCAGCTATCGCCTTGACGCCGTCGGCCAGCGTCAGGCCCTGGCGGTAGAGCAGCCGGTGCATCTGCTTGACCTGCGCGATGCGCTCGGCCGAGAAGCCGCGCCGGCGCAGGCCTTCGGCGTTGATGCCGGTGGCCGCGGCCGGGTTGCCGGCGGCGGTGACATAGGGCGGCAGGTCTTGCGACAGCCGGGTCTGGAAACCGGTCATCGCATGCGCGCCGACGCGAACGAACTGGTGCACACCCGACAGCCCGCCGAGGAACGCCCAGTCGCCCAGGTGGACATGGCCGCCCAACTGGGTGGCGTTGGCGATGATGGTGTGGTTGCCGATGCGGCAATCGTGCGCCACATGGACATAAGCCATGATCCAGTTGTCGTCGCCCAGCGAGGTCAGCCCGCCGTCCTGCACCGTGCCGGTGTTGATCGTCACGAACTCGCGGATGGTGTTGCCGTCGCCCAGCGTCAGCCGCGTGGGCTCGTCGGCATATTTCTTGTCCTGCGGCGCGGCGCCGACCGAGACGAACTGGAAGATGCGGTTGTCGCGGCCTATCGTGGTGTGGCCTTCGACCACGCAGTGCGCGCCTATGCTGCTGCCGGCGCCTATGCGCACGTTGGCGCCTATCACGGCATAAGGTCCGACCGTGACGTCGTCGGCCAGTTCGGCCTGGGGGTCGACCAGGGCGGTGCTGTGGATCTGCGTCATGCCGGCCGCTCCTGCTTCAACTGACCTTGCGCATCGTGCACATCAGTTCAGCCTCGACCGCCGTCTGGCCGTCCACGCTGGCGCGGGTCTGGTACTTGTAGATGCCGGCCTTGGCGCGCACCAGGCTGGCCTCCAGGATCAACTGGTCGCCGGGCTCGACCACGCGCTTGAAGCGCGCGCCGTCTATGCCCAGGAAATAGACCACTGTGTTCTCATCGGGTGCATCGCCCAGCGACTCGAAGGACAGCAGCGCAGCGGCCTGCGCCAGCGCCTCGAGCATCATCACGCCCGGCATCACCGGGCGCTGCGGAAAGTGGCCGGTGAAGAAGGGCTCGTTGATCGTGACGTTCTTCAGCGCCTTGATGCGCTTGTCGCGCTCGAACTCGATCACCCGGTCGACCAGCAGGAAGGGGTAGCGGTGCGGCAGCAACTTGAGGATGCGGTGGATGTCGAGCACGGCGGCGGCAGTCATGTTTGTTTTTTCTCCAGCGCACGCAGGCGGTCGCGCAAGGCATGCAGTTGGCGCAGCGTGGCCGCGTTCTTTTCCCATGACGCATTGTCATCGAACGGAAACAGGCCGCTGTACTGGCCTGGCTTGAGTATGGAGCGGGTGATCACCGTCGCAGCGGTGACATGCACATGGTCGACCAGTTGCAGGTGGCCCAGGATGATGGCCCCGCCGCCAGCGGTGCAGAAGCGCCCTATCCTGGCGCTGCCGGCGATGCCGACACAGCCGGCCATCGCGCTGTGCGCGCCGATGTGAACGTTGTGCCCGACCTGGATCAGGTTGTCGAGCTTGACGCCCTCGTCGATCACCGTGTCGTCGAGCGCGCCGCGGTCTATGCAGGTGTTGGCGCCGATCTCGACATCGTCAGCGATGCGCACCGCGCCGAGTTGGGCGATCTTGACCCAGTGGGTCTCACCGCCGCTGGCGTCAGGTGCAAAACCGAAGCCGTCGGCGCCTATCACCACGCCCGAGTGCACGATGCCACGCGCGCCTATGCGGCAGGCCTCGCCCAGCGTGACGCGGGCCGCCAGGCGCGTGCCCTCGCCCACCACGGCGTCGGCACCGAGCTGGCAATGGCTGCCGATGACCGCCCCGGCGCCTATCACCGCGCCGGCTCCCACAAAAGCGAATGCGCCCACCGAGGCGCTGGCGTGGAGGCGAGCGCCGGGCTCGACCACCGCGCTGGCATGCACGCCAGGCACGGGCTGGCGTCGCGTGCGCGCCGCCCACCACTGCGTGAGCCGGGCAAAGTAGAGGTAGGGGTCGGGCGTGACGAGCGCCGCACCGCGTGCCAGCGCGGCCTCGCGCATCGCCGGCGAGACGATCACGCAGGCCGCGTGGGATGCCGCCAGTTGCGCGCCATAGCGCGGATGGGACAGAAAGCTCAGGCTGGTGGCGTCAGCCGATTCGAGCGGCGCCAGACGAGCGATGACGGCGCTGGCCTCATCCCCCGACCCGCCGCACAACTCGCCCCCCAGGTCGCCGACGATGTCGGCCAGCCGCACCGGCATGGGCACGGCGTGCCGCCTTACTTGGCCGCGGGCGCGGCGTTCAGCGCCTTGATCACCTTCTCGGTGATGTCGACCCGAGGGCCCGCGAACACCACGTCCTGCAGGATCAGGTCGTACTTCTCGCCTTCGAAGATGCCCTTGATGACCTTGTTGGCGCGCTCGACGATACCGGCAGTTTCCTCATTGCGGCGCTGGTTCAGGTCTTCCTGGAATTCGCGGCGCTTGCGCTGCAGGTCGCGGTCCTGTTCGACCAGGTCGCGCTGGCGGCGGTTGCGCTCGCTCTCGGGCAGCGTGGGCGCGTCCTTCTCCAACTTGTCGGCAGCCGCCTTGAGCTTGCCGGCCTGGTCGTTCAGGTCCTTGTCGCGCTTGCTGAAGTCGGCTTCCATGCGGGCCAGCGCGGCCTTGGCCGGCGTGGCTTCACGCAGTACCCGCTCGCTGTTGACATAGCCTATCTTCAGTTCCTGCGCCTGGACGGGCCCGCCGGTCAAGGCCACAACGCAGCCGAACGCGGCAACAGCCTTCAAAGTCTTCGTGATCATCAGAACGCGGTCCCGATCTGGAATTGGAAACGTTGGATTCTATCCGTGGCTTGCTTGCGCAAAGGTGCGCCCCAGCTCAGCTTGAGCGGGCCGACCGGCGAGATCCAGGACAGACCCAGACCAGCCGAGGACCGGAGACTGGCCGACGTGATAGGTTCACCATCTCGCCAGACGTTGCCGGCATCGGTGAACGCGAAGATGCGCAGCGACTTGTCGTTGCCTGTGCCCGGCACCGGGAAGTAGAGCTCGGCATTGACGTTGAGCTTCTTGGCTCCGCCCACATAGGCGCCAGTCGGGTCGATCACGCCCAGCGAGTTCTGCTCGAACACCCGCACCGAGCCCAGGCCACCGCCGTAGAAGTTCTTGAAAACCGGGTAGGGCCGACCGCCCTGACCCAGACCCCAACCCAGTTCGCTGTTGATGCCCAGCGTGATGCGTTGCCAGATAGGGAAGAACTGCTGGTACTGCAGGTTGCTGCGCAGGTAGCGCACGTCGCCCCCCACGCTCCACTCGACGTTGGCGCGGGTATACCGGCCGGCCGTTGGGGTGAGTGCGCTGTCGCGCTGGTCACGCGCCCAGCCCAGCGTCAGCGGCACCGCAGTGGAGATCGGCCCGTAGCGGAAGCGGTAGTCAAAATACTGGTTCGGGATGCCCGCCGAGGCGCCGATGTTGGTCTGCTCGATGCCGGCGCCGAAAAACACCGTGTCGTATTCGGAGAACGGCACACCGAAGCGGACAGCGCCGCCCGGGTTGGTGATCTGGTATTGATCACCCAGGCTGTTGTACGGGCGCGAAGTGCGGTAGTACAAGTCGATGGCGCGCGATATGCCGTCGACCGTGAAGTAGGGGTCGACGGTAGAGAACACCAGGCTGCGCGAGAACTTGCTGGTGTTGACCTCGAAGCCCAGGTAGTTGCCCGAGCCGAAGACGTTGTCCTGCTTGATCGCCGCCGACAGCGCGAGCTTGTCTGCACTGGAAAAGCTCAGGCCCAAAGACAGGTTGCCAGTCGGCCTCTCGGTCACGCTGACCGCCAGGTCGACCTGGTCGGCGGTACCCGCGACCTCGTTGGTTTCGACGTTGACGTCCTTGAAGTAGCCCAGACGGTCGACACGCTCGCGCGACAGCTTGATGCGCTCGCCGTCGTACCAACTCGATTCGAGTTGGCGGAACTCGCGCCGCACCACCTCGTCGCGGGTGCGGGTGTTGCCGGCCACGTCGATGCGGCGCACATAGACGCGGCGCTGCGGGTCGGCGGCCAGCACCAGCGCGACCTGGCCATTGGCCCGGTCGATCTCGGTACGGGCATCGACCCTGGCAAAGGCATAGCCGAAGCTGCCGAAACGGTCGGTGAAGGCCTTGGTGGTGGTGGTGACGCCGGCGGCGCGGTAGGGCTCGCCGGCGCGCACGCCGACCAGTTGCTTGAACTCATCCTCCTTGCCGAGGTAGTCGCCCGCCAGCCTAATGGCGGTGACGGTGTAGAGCTGGCCTTCCTTGATGGTCAGGGTGACGCTGATGTCCTGCTTGTCGGGCGAGATCGTGACCTGAGCGGTCTCGATGTTGAATTCGAGGTAGCCGCGGTTCAGGTAGTAAGCGCGTATCGTGTCGAGGTCGGCGTTCAGCTTGGCGCGCGAGTAACGGTCGTTCTTGGTATACCAGGTCAGCCAGCCGCTGGTGGTCAGGTCCATCAGCGCGGTCAACGTGGCTTCAGTGAACACCTTGGCGCCGACGATGCGGATCTCGCGGATGCGCGCCGCGTCACCTTCGGTCATCGCGAAACTGACGTTGACGCGGTTGCGTTCGGTCGGGGTGATGGTGGTCACCACCTCGGCGCCGTACAGGCTGCGCGACAGGTACTGGCGCTTGATCTCCTGCTCGGCGCGATCGATCAGCGCGCGGTCGAAGGGCATGCCCTCGCCGATGCCCGCGTCCTTGAGCGACTTGACCAACGTGTCCTTGTCGAACTCCTTCAAACCGACGAAGCTGACAGTCTCGATCACCGGCCGCTCTTCGACCACCACCACTGCGACGCGTCCATCGATCTCGATGCGGACATCCTTGAACAGGCCGGTGGCGAACAGTGCACGCAGCGCGGCTGCCGCCTTTTCATCCGAATAGCCGTCGCCGACGCGGAACGGCAGCGCGGCGAACACGGTGCCGGCGTCGGTGCGCTGCAGCCCCTCGACCCGGATGTCCTGCAGCACGAAGGGTTCTATGGCCTGGGCGGCCGGCGATGCCAGGGTGGCTAACGTGGCGACTGCGGCGGCGACGGCCGTGGCAGGGCGAAACAGGCGGTCTGTTGAGAAGGGGGGCATCAGTGGGTTCAGTGCAGGCCCAGCAAACGGGCAACGTCGTTGAAGAGGGCCACCGACATCATCAGCAGCAAGACCGCGATGCCACCGCGCTGCAAGCGCGCGAGCCAGAGATCGGAGACCGGGCGGCCGGTCAAGCCCTCGAAAAGATAATACATCAGGTGACCACCGTCGAGCATGGGCAGCGGTAGCAGGTTCAGCACCCCCAGGCTGACGCTGACCAGCGCCAGGAAGCCAAGGTAATAGGCCAGGCCTTGCTGCACCGACTGGCCGGCCACGTCGGCAATCGTCAGCGGGCCACTCAGGTTCTTCAGCGAAGCCTGGCCGACCAGCATCCGGCCCATCATCCGCAGCGTCAGCGCCGACACCTCCCAGGTGCGCGACAAGCCCTGGCTCAGGCCGTCGAGCGGGCCGAGTTGCACCTTGACCAGCACCGGCGGCGAACCGACGAAGGCATCGATGCGGCCGACAGCCCGTTCGCTACCGCGCTCGCCCTCGCGCACCACGCGCGGCGTGACGGTCAACTCGAGCATCTGCCCGCCGCGCTGAAGCTGCCAGACCATGGACTGCGCAGCGCCGTCGCGCACCGCGCCGCGGATACGCTCGCGCAGGCCCTGGGCATCGCTGACCGGATGGCCGTCGGTGCGCAGCACGCGGTCGCCACTGCGCAGGCCGACGGCCGCGGCAGGCCCACCAGCCTTGACCTCGCCCAGCACAGGCTCGCTGTACGGCAGCCCCAGGCCTATGCGCTTCATCAGCAGGGCGTCAAGTTCCTGCGCGCCCAGTTCATCCAGCCCCAGCCGTACCTGTCGACCACCATGGCCTTGCGCGTCGCCGACCTGCAACTGCAGCGCCTGGCCCAGCATCAGGTGCTGCGTGACCTGCCAGCGCAGGTCGTTGATCGAGCGCACATCCACCCATTGGCCTTCGACGTCCTGCCAGGCCAGCACCCAGTCGCCCGAGCGCATGCCGGCACGCTCGGCCAGGCTGCCGACGGCGGGCGCCCCGAGCTGGGCCCTGGGCTCGTCGACGCCTATCCAGTGCGACGCGGCGAACAACAACACCGCCAACAGCAGGTTGGCCAGCGGACCGGCGGAGACGATCGCCGTGCGCTGCCACAGCGGCTTGCGGTTGAAGGTCTGGCCCAGTTCAGCCGCCTGCACCGGCGCCTCGCGCTCGTCGAGCATGCGCACATAACCGCCCAGCGGCAGCGCGGACAGCACGAACTCGGTGTGGGCGGGGGACTTCTGGTGGCGCCAGACGACGCGGCCGAAACCGATCGAGAAACGCAGCACCTTGACCCCGCAGGCCACCGCGACGCGGTAGTGGCCGTATTCGTGGACGACGATCAACACCCCCAGCGTCAGCAGGAAGGCCAGCACGGTGACGATCATCGGGCAAGCTCCCGGCCCAACGCTTCGGCATGGGCGCGGGCCCTGGCGTCGAGCGCGAGCAAGTCGTCGAAGGACCGCGCATCGGCGGCGCCCGCCACCTGCGCAGCCACCGTGCCGGCATTGATGCGGTGGATGTCGGTGAAGCGCACGCGCCCGGCCAGGAAGGCAGCCACCGCGATCTCGTTGGCCGCGTTCAGCACTGTGGTGCTGCCTTCGGGACCGCGCAGCGCGTCGAAGGCCAGGCCCAGGCCCGGAAATCGCAGCGGATCGACCGGCTCGAAGGTCAGCGGCCGGGCGGTGAGGAAATCGAGCTCGTCGGCGCCCGAGGCCACCCGTTCGGGCCAGGCCAGGCCGACGCTGATCGGCACTTTCATGTCGGGCGTGCCGAGCTGGGCCAGCACCGAGTTGTCGCGGCACACCACCATCGAGTGCACGATGCTCTGCGGGTGCAGCACGACCCGGATCTGCTCGGGCGCCAGGTCGAACAGCCAGCGCGCCTCGATAACCTCGAGGGCCTTGTTCATCATCGTGGCCGAATCGACCGAGATCTTGCGCCCCATCACCCAGTTCGGATGGGCGCAGGCCTGGTCGGGCGTCACGTCGTGCAAGGTGGCCGGATCGCGCGTGCGGAACGGCCCGCCCGAGGCCGTCAGCACGATGTGGGCGATGCGCCTACCCCAGGCCGCGCGGTCCTCGGGCAAGCACTGGAAGATCGCCGAATGCTCGCTGTCTATGGGCAGCAGCAAGGCTCCGCCCTGCTGCACCGCGTCCATGAACAGGCGGCCGCCGACCACCAGCGCCTCCTTGTTGGCCAGCATCAGGCGCTTGCCGGCACGCGCTGCGGCGATGCAGGGCGGCAGGCCGGCCGCACCGACGATCGCGGCCATCACGCTGTCGACCTCCGGGTGTGACGCCATCTCGCACAAGGCCTGCGCGCCGTGCAGCACCTCGGTGCGCAGGCAGGAGAGCGCCAACTCGGCGCCCAGCGCATCGGCCTGGGCCGGCGTGCCCACCACTGCATAGCGCGGCTGCCAGCGCCGGCACAGCGTGGCCAGGTCGGCCATCCGGTGCATCGCAGTCAAGGCGAACACTGCGTAGCGGTCGGGATGCAGCGCCATGACCTCGAGCGTGCTGGTGCCCACCGAGCCGGTGGCGCCGAGCAGGCACACACGTTGAACCATGTCAGGGAGCTTTCGGTAAGGGACTAGAAACTGATCAGCGCCAGCGCCGCCGGCAGCACCGGCAACAGCGCGTCGACGCGGTCGAGCACGCCGCCATGGCCGGGCAGCAGAGCGCTCGAATCCTTGACGCCCGCCGACCGCTTGACCAGCGATTCGAACAGATCACCCATCACACTGAGCGCGGCCATCAGCAGCAGCGCCAGCAGCAATCCCGGGTAGCCATGCTGCTGGTGCAGCAGCTTGAACACGCTGGCCGAGCCAAGATCATGTCGAGATTCGAGCCAGAGCCAACCCGCGGCCAGGACGAGCACACCGGAGACCCCGCCGTACACGCCTTCCCAGCTCTTGCCAGGACTGATGCCCGGCGCCAGTTTGCGGCGACCGAAAGCCCGCCCGGCAAAGTAGGCCGAGATGTCGGCGACCCAGACGATGCACATCACCGACAGCAGAAAGTTGACGCCTATGCTGCGCGCCTGTGCCATCGCCAGCCACGCCAGCCAAAGCAGGCCCAGGCCCAAGGCCCAGCGCAGCATGGCCGGCCAGGTCTGCCAGCCTGCCGGGCCGCGCCGCAACGCCAGGGCACCACCTGCGAGCCACAGCGACGTGCCGGTCCACCAGAGGCCGCCGGCAGGGCCCATTTCCGGGAGGCGCTGCAAACTGAATCCGCACAGCAGGGCGAGCAATGCGCCCGAGGCCAGCGCAAAAGCCGGGTTGCCGGCACCGTTGAGTCGCGCCCATTCCCAGCCTGCGACACTGATCAGCACCAGCGTCAGCAGCGCGAAGGGCAAGGGACTGCTGCTGACCAATGCTGGCAGCAACAGCGCCAGCAGCACCACGGCGGTGATCACGCGCTGGGCCAGCATAGCCGATCAGCCCGGCGCCGGGTCGACGGCGCCGCTGGTGACCGCGCCGAAGCGGCGCTCCCGGCCGGCGTAGACCGCCAGCGCCGCGTCCAGCGCTGCCACGTCGAAATCAGGCCACAGGCAATCGGTGAAGACCAACTCGGAGTAAGCCACCTGCCAGAGCAGGAAGTTGCTGATCCGCACCTCACCGCCGGTGCGGATGAACAGGTCGGGGTCGGGCGCGTGGCGCATCGCCATGTAGGACGACAGCGACTGCTCGGTGATCTGCTCGGCTGCCATGCCGGCCGCCACGGCTTGACGGCAGGCCTGCACCACATCCCAGCGGCCGCCATAGTTGAAGGCCACCGACAGCGTGATGCGGGTGTTGTGCCGGGTGACGTCCTCAGCCTCGGTCCAGGCTGTGCGCAGACGGTCCGACACCGCGTTGCGATCGCCGACGATGACGATGCGCACACCGTCGCGGGCCAGCTTGGCCAGGTACTTGGTGACCGCCACCAGCACCAGACCCATCAGGCCGGAGACCTCGTCGTCGGGGCGCTTCCAATTCTCGGACGAGAACGCAAACACGGTGAGGAACTCGATACCGCGGTCGGCGCAGCCATTGATCACCTTGACCAGCGTGTCGACACCGGCCTTGTGGCCGAAGAAGCGCGGCAGATAGCGCTTCTTGGCCCAGCGGCCGTTGCCATCCATTACGATGGCCAAGTGGCGCGGTACCGACAGGTCTCTTTTCATCGGCAGGCGGATCTCCAGCAACAGGCAGGCGTCATGTCCGTCGAGGCGGTCAGACCGCCATGATCTCAGCTTCCTTGCCATGCACCAGTTTGTCGATCTCGACCACGACCCGGTCGGTCAGCTTCTGCACCTCGTCCTGGGCCCGGCGCTCGTCGTCTTCGGTCACGGCCTTGTCCTTGAGCAGTTTCTTCAATTGCTCGTTGGCCTCGCGGCGCAGGTTGCGCACCGCAATCTTGGCATCCTCGCCGGCATGGCGCACCACCTTGCTGAGGTCACGGCGGCGCTCCTCGGTCAACGCGGGCATAGGCACCCGGATCAGGTCGCCCTGCGAGGCCGGGTTGAGGCCGAGTTCGCTCTCGCGTATGGCCTTCTCGATCTTGGCGGCAAGGCCTTTTTCCCAGGGCTGAACGCTGATCGTTCGTGCATCGAGCAGCGAGACGTTGGCCACCTGGCTGATCGGCACCATGGACCCGTAGTAATCGACATGCACCTGGTCGAGGATGCCCGGGTGGGCACGTCCGGTGCGGATCTTCTGGATTTCGCTCTTGAATGCCTCGATGGACTTGAGCATCTTGGCTTCGGCGTTGGACTTGGTCTCGGCGATGGTCATGGGGCTTCTCAACGGGTCAATACGGGGGAAAGCAGGCTCAGGTGCTTTCAGACGTGGACCAGGGTGCCTTCATCCTCGCCCATCACCACGCGCTTGAGCGCACCGGGCTTGAAGATCGAAAACACCTTGATCGGCAATTTCTGGTCGCGGCACAGCGCAAACGCGGTGGCATCCAGCACCTGGAGGTTCTTGGAGATGGCTTCGTCGAAGCTCAAGTTGGCGTAGCGCGTGGCCAACGGGTCTTTCTTGGGGTCGGCAGTGTAGACGCCATCGACCTTGGTGGCCTTGAGCACGATCTCTGCGCCGATCTCGGCCCCGCGCAGCGCGGCCGCAGTGTCGGTGGTGAAGAAGGGGTTTCCTGTGCCACCGGCGAAGATCACGACCTTGCCTTCTTCCAGGTATTGCAGCGCCTTGGGCCGCACATAGCTCTCGACCACCTGCTCGATCGCAATCGCCGACATCACGCGCGCGGTCAGCCCCTCGAGCCGCATCGTGTCGGCCAGCGCCAGCGCGTTCATCACGGTGGCCAGCATGCCCATGTAGTCGGCGGTGGCGCGGTCCATGCCCACCGAGCCGCCGGCCACGCCACGGAAGATGTTGCCGCCGCCGATCACCACGGCCAGTTCCACGCCCAGCGCCGTCACTTCCTGCACCTCGCGCACCATCCGGACGATGGTGGATCGGTTGATGCCGTAGGCATCGTCGCCCATCAAGGCCTCGCCCGACAACTTGAGAAGAATGCGCTTGTAAGCGGGCATGCAGAAGGCTCCGTGGGGACAGGGCATCAGTTTAATCGGCGCCACCGGGGTCAGCCCCCGGCGCAGGCCCAGACTGGGGTCTGGCCGGACGGCAAGCCACGGGGCTCGCCGTCCGGCCAAGGGCCGTCCGAACGGCGACCCGAAGGTTCAGCCGCCCTTGGCAGCGGCCACCTGGGCGGCCACTTCGGCGGCGAAGTCGTCGACCTTCTTCTCGATGCCCTCGCCGACGATGTACATCGTGAAGCCCGCCACCTCGGTGTGGGCGGACTTGAGCATCTCCTCGACGGTCTGCTTGTCGTTCTTGACGAAGTTCTGGTTGAACAGCGAAACCTCCTTCAGGAACTTCTGCACCGAACCCTCGACCCGCTTGGCGACGATCTCGGGCGACTGTGCCGACTTGCCGGCGGCCACCGCGGCGGCCGAATCCTCGGCAGCCTTCTCGGCGGCGATGCGACGCTCTTTCTCGACCAGTTCGGCCGGCACCTGGGCTTGCGACAGCGACACCGGCTTCATCGCCGCGACATGCATCGCCACGTCCTTGCCGGCCGTGCTGGCGACATCACCCTCGCCGGTGTACTGCACCACGACACCGATGCGCACGCCGTGCAGGTAGGTGGCGAGCTTGGTGTCGCCCGAGAAATGCTTGAAGCGGCGGATCGCGACGTTCTCGCCGATCTTGCCGATCAGGCCCTTGCGCACGTCCTCGACCGTCGGGCCGAAGCTCTCCTGCGCCAGCGGCAGCGCCGACAGCGCAGCCACGTCGGCAGGGTTGTGGGTGGCCACCAGATCGGCACAGTGCTTGGTGAAGGCCAGGAACGAGTCGTTCTTCGAGACGAAGTCGGTCTCGCAGTTGATCTCGATCATCGCGCCGGCGCTGCCCGCCGTCGCGATCGCGATCACGCCCTCGGCGGTGATGCGCGACGCGGCCTTGCCGGCTTTGTTACCCAGTTTTACGCGCAGGATTTCCTCGGCGCGGCCCATGTCGCCATCGGCCTCGGTCAAGGCCTTCTTGCACTCCATCATCGGTGCGTCGGTCTTGGCGCGCAGTTCGCCCACCATGCTTGCAGTGATCGCTGCCATGTTCAATCTCCCATTGATGCGGGCTGCCACGCGGCAGCCCATCTGGACAGGGCGCCCTGCGCGGGCACCCCAAAAATGCTTTGGCTGTAAAAAAGGGGCTCAACAGCCCCTCTTCACGGACCAGGCGAGAAGGCTCAGGCGCCTTCGCTCACTTCGACGAATTCGTCGGTGCCGGCGACCGCGGCCACCACCTCGTTGACCGCATTGGCGCGACCTTCGAGCACGGCGTCGGCCACCGCCTTGGCGTACAGCGCCACGGCCTTGGCCGAGTCGTCGTTGCCAGGGATGACATAGTCGATGCCGAGCGGCGAGTGGTTGGTGTCGACCACGCCGATGATCGGTATGCCGAGCTTGATGGCTTCGGCGATGGCGATCTTGTGGTAACCGACGTCGATCACGAACAGCGCGTCAGGCAGTGCGCCCATGTCCTGGATGCCGCCGATGTCTTTCTCGAGCTTGGCGATCTCGCGCTCGAACATCAGCGCTTCCTTCTTGGACAGCGACTCCATGCCGGCTTCCTTGGTCGCCTGCATGTCCTTCAGCTTCTTCAGCGATCCCTTGACCGTCTTGAAGTTGGTCAGCATGCCGCCGAGCCAGCGCTGGTCGACGAACGGCATGCCGGCGCGGTGCGCTTCCATGTTGATGACTTCACGCGCCTGGCGCTTGGTACCCACCATCAGGATGGTGCCGCGCTTGCCGCTGAGTTGGCGCACGAACTTCATCGCCTCCTCGAACTTGGGCAGCGTCTTCTCGAGGTTGATGATGTGGATCTTGTTGCGGTGGCCGTAGATGAACGGGGCCATCTTGGGGTTCCAGAAGCGGGTCTGGTGTCCGAAATGGACGCCCGCTTCCAGCATTTCACGCATGGTGACTGACATGGAGATACTCCGAAGGTTGGGTCTAGAATCCGGTGCAAATCGCTGTTGGCACAAGCGAGACTGCGGGACCCGAACAGCGGCCCCTGCGTTGACACTCTCCCTGCTTGCATCCCAACAACAACACCTTTCGGCTGCCGGTTCGCGAATGATTCACCTGCTGTCCGGTGGTTTGGTGCACAGCCAAATCGGCTACGTCACTGCATTGACGGACATTGCAGTGGCGACATCAACCTGACTGGCTTGCCCCATACAGCCCACATGGACATCCAGATAAACCCAAAGATTGTAGCATCCGGCCCGTCAGGTGCCAGCCCGCGCCGCGCCGCGTGGCCCGACATCGGCGCTGCTGCTGCTGCGATCATCGCCGGCCAGGCCAGCGCCACCGACCTGTTGCGCGACTCGCTGGCCGCGGCCGACAGCCCGGCCTGCGCCCATGTGTTCTTGCGCCGTTTCGACGACCAGGCCCGCGCCAGCGCCGCCGCGGTCGACGCCGGGCGTGCTGCCGGTGCGCCCTTGCCGGCGCTGGCCGGCCTGGCGGTGTCGATCAAGGACTTGTTCGACGTCGCCGGCCAACCAACCACTGCGGGCTCGCGGGCGATGGACGACGCGGCGCCGGCGGCATCGGATTGCCCGGCTGTGGCGCGCCTGCGCGCGGCGGGCGCGGCGCTGATCGGCCACACCAACCTCAGCGAATTCGCCTTCTCCGGGGTCGGCATCAACCCGCATTTCGGCACGCCGATCAACCCGGTGACGCTGGCGCTCAACCCGACGCCGCGCATCCCCGGCGGCAGCACTTCGGGCGGGGCGGTGTCGGTGGCCACCGGTGCGGCCTGGGCCGCGCTG
This sequence comes from Burkholderiales bacterium, assembly GCA_947453625.1. Classification (GTDB taxonomy): domain Bacteria; phylum Pseudomonadota; class Gammaproteobacteria; order Burkholderiales; family Burkholderiaceae_C; genus Pseudaquabacterium. The sequence goes on along the minus strand of CANGHK010000015.1, from coordinate 48,087 downwards.
GGGTCGGACACCGGCGGCTCGATCCGCATTCCGGCCGCGCTGCAAGGCCTGGTGGGCTTCAAGAACACCCAGCGCCTGACGCCGCTGGCCGGCGCCGTGCCCTTGTCCAGCACGCTCGACACCGCTTGCGCCATCACCCGCAGCGTGCGCGACGCGGTGCAGGTACATGGCTTGCTGTCGGCGCGGACACCGCGCCCGCTGGCGCGGCCGCTGCACGCGCTGCGCCTGGCCGTGCCGCAGACGCTGATGCTCGATGGCCTGGACGGCGAGGTCGCCCGGGCGTTCGAAGTCACGCTCGCCACGCTGCGCGCGGCCGGCGCGCAGATCGAGGACATCCCGCTCGCGCCGCTGGCCGAGTTGGCCGGCTTGCAGGCCCAGGGGGGCTTGACCGCCGCCGAAAGTTGGGCCTGGCACCGCGCCCGCCTGGCCCGGCGCGAAGCGGATTACGACCCGCGGGTGGCGCAGCGCATCCGCCGCGGCCAGGCGATGGGCGCGGCCGACTACATCGACCTGCAGCAGGCGCGGAGCCGCTGGATCGCGGACATGGAAGCGGCGGTCGAGGGCTTCGACGCCCTGCTCTCGCCCACCGTGCCGATGGTGGCACCGGCCCTGGCACCGCTGCTGGGCAGCGACCAGCGCTTCTTTGCGATCAACGCGCTGCTGCTGCGCAACCCCTCGGCCATCAACATGCTCGACGGCTGCGCCCTCTCGCTGCCTTGCCAGGCGGCAGGCCAGATGCCGGTTGGCATGATGGTCTGGGGCGCGGCGCTGCGCGACGACGCGGTACTGGGCGTGGCGCTGGCGATAGAGTCCGCACTGGCCTGGCACGGCAAGAGTCACTGACGATGCGGGTGGTCGTGATCGGCGCCGGCATCGTCGGCGTCACGGCCACCGCCGAGTTGGCCATGTCCCGAGCGGCTGGGCGCTGGCCGGCAACTCGACAAGGGTGCTGGCGGAACAGGTCGCCGGTCGGGCACCGGCCATCGACGTGACCTGCCTGGGCAAAGCCTGACTGGGACACTGACGCGCGACCCGATCAGATCCAGGGCCATGCCAGCTGTCAGCCCCAAAAAATACTTGAACCTGGATTGACCTCCTGCCGCACGGGTTGCGCCGCAGGCGAGTCAGGCGGAGGCCGATAAAGCACAATGCGACGCGCCGCCCATGCGGCGAACCCTGGATGCGCCCCGCGATGAAGCTGCCCCACCCTTGTGCAGACACTGGCGCCGGCCCCAGGCCGGTGCTGCCCTCGCAGCGCGGCTGGCCGTTGTTCGACGCCGCCGCCAGCAGGCGCATCGAGCAGGCCGCGCTGGCCGAGGCCCTCCCGCATTCGCTGATGGCCCGCGCCGGGCTGGGCGTGGCCAGGCTGGCGCTGGCGCTGGCGCCGCAGGCGCGGCGGATCTGGGTGCTGGCCGGGCAGGGCAACAACGGCGGCGACGGGCTGGTGGCCGCGCGCCATCTGCACCTTCAAGGCCTGGCGGTGCGGGTCAGCCTGGTCGGCGATGCCAGCCGCCTGCCGGCTGATGCGCTGGACGCGCTGGCCCGGGCGCGGCAGGCGGGCGTGGCGATCCACAGCGGCCCGGACAACCCTTGGCCAGCGGGCCAGCGCGCCGACGGGATCATCGACGCGCTGCTCGGCATGGGCGCGCGCCGCGGCCCGGAGGGTGCGATCGCCGAGGCGGTGCGGCAAATCCAGGCCAGCGCGGCGCCGGTGCTGGCAGTGGACCTGCCCACCGGCTTGTGCGGCGACACCGGACGCCGCCTGGGCGAGTGGGCGGTGGTGGCCGCGCACACGCTGTCGCTGCTGACGCTCAAACCCGGACTGTTCACCGGCCAGGGCCGGGACCATGCCGGCCGGGTGTGGTTCGACGACCTGGGTCTGGCCGAGCCGCTGGAGTTCCCCCAGGCGAGTCTGGCTGGCCCAGAGCCCCTGCGCTCGCTGCTGCCACTGCGCGCCCACGCCCAGCACAAGGGCAGCTTCGGCGATGTGCTGGTGCTGGGTGGCGCCGCGGGCATGGGCGGGGCGGCGCTGCTGGCCGCCCGGGCGGCCTTGGCGGCAGGCGCGGGCCGGATCTACCTGGCGCGGCTGGACGACAGGCTGGACCCCGACCCGGTCCGGCCCGAACTGATGCCGCGCAGCGTGCAGGCGGCGCTCGATCCAGCCCTGCTGGCCAGGGCCACCATCGTCTGCGGTTGCGGCGGCGGCAGCGCCGTGCGCGACATCCTGCCGGCGGTGCTGGCGCACGCGGCCCGCCTCGTGCTCGATGCCGACGCGCTGAATGCGCTGGCCGCCGATGCCGGCCTGCGCGCCGCGCTGAGAGATCGAGCCGCCCGCGGCCTGCCCAGCGTGCTGACGCCACATCCGCTGGAGGCGGCGCGCCTGCTCGGCGTCGATGCCGGCACCGTGCAGTCCCGGCGCCAGCACAGCGCCCAGACCCTGGCCGATGGCCTGCAGGCCACCGTGGTGCTGAAAGGCTCGGGCACGCTGATCGCGGCACCGGGCCGCACACCGCTGATCAATCCCACCGGCAACGCCAGGCTGGGCAGCGGTGGCACCGGCGACGTGCTGGCCGGTTGGCTGGGCGGCCAGTGGTCACAGGCCAGTGATGGCCAGGCCTTCGAGGCCGCCGCCGCCAGCGTCTGGCTGCATGGCCATGCCGCCGAACTGACCGGCAGCGGCGATCAGCGCCTGCCGTTGCGGGCCGCCGACCTGATCGAGGCCATGGCAGCCAGCCTGCCGTCGGCCGGCTGATAGCCGCGTCCGCAGGCATGCTTAGCGCTTGCGGGCCGGCTTGGCGGCACGGCCTTTCTTGCCGGCAGGCCCCGGCCGCGCCGCCACTGCCTTGGCGCGTGCGGCCTTGGCGGTGCGGTCGCGGCTCTTGACGGCCTTGAGTTCCTCGCTGGCCGAGCCCGCCGCGGCCGACTTGGGCTTGCGCACCACCAGCGCATCGGTCTCGCCTTCGCGCACCAGCCGGAAGTCGATCTTGCGGCTGTCCAGGTCGACCCGGCTGACCTGCACCCGCACCCGCGCGCCCACCGCGTAGCGCACACCGCTGCGCTCGCCGCGCAGGTCTTGACGCACCTCGTCGAAACGGAAGTACTCGCCGCCCAGTTCGGTGATGTGTACCAGGCCCTCGACATACAACTCGTCTAGCGTGATGAACAACCCGAAGGTGGTCACCGCGGTCACCGTGCCGGCATATTCCTCGCCCAGGTGGTCGCGCATGAAGCGGCACTTGAGCCAGGCCTCGACATCGCGCGAAGCCTCGTCGGCGCGGCGCTCATTCGCGCTGCAGTGGCCGCCGGCCGCCTCCCACAGGCCGGCGTCCTGCGCACTGGCCGGCGGCTTGGCGACGGCCTTGCCGGCCTTGCCGATCTTTCGCGGTGACGTGGGCGCCGGCAGCGCCGCCACGGTGTGTTCGACCGCACTGCCCGTCAGGTGGTAGCGCTTGCCCAGCAGCAAGGCCTTGATGACCCGGTGCACCAGCAGGTCGGGGTAGCGCCGGATCGGGCTCGTGAAATGGGCATAGGCATCGTAGGCCAGACCGAAGTGGCCGACATTGCTGGCGGTGTAGATCGCCTGCTGCATGGCGCGCAGCAGCATCGAATGGATCTGCGTCGCGTCGATCCGGTCCTTGGTCGCGAGCGAGATCGCCTGCAACTCGGCCGGCTTGGGGTCGTCACTGAGCGAGAAGCCCAGACCCAGCGAGCGCAGGTAGTTCTGCAGCGTCAGGCGCTTCTCGGGCGTCGGCCCCTCATGCACCCGGAACAGCGCCGGATGCTTCTGACTCTCGATGAATTCGGCGGCACAGACGTTGGCCGCCAGCATCGCCTCCTCGATCAACCGGTGCGCCTCGGTGCGGGTACGCGGCACGATCTTCTCGATGCGGCCGTTGTCGTCGCAGACGATCTGGGTCTCGGTGGTCTCGAAGTCGATCGCGCCGCGCCCGCCACGCTGCTTGAGCAGCGCGCGGTAGACCTCGTGCAGGTGGATCAGGTGCGGTACCAGATCAGCCCGGCGCTGCGCCTCGACGCCCCGGGTGTTGCCCAGGATGTTGGCCACCTCGGTGTAGGTCAGCCGGGCATGCGAGCGGATCACCGCAGGGTAGAACTGGTAGGCGGTGATCTCACCACTGACCGAGACCAGCATGTCGCAGACCATGCTCAGCCGCTCTTCGTCGGGGTTCAGCGAGCACAAGCCGTTGCTGATCTTCTCGGGCAGCATAGGGATCACGCGGCGCGGAAAATACACCGACGTGGCGCGCTCGTAGGCGTCGTCGTCCAGCGGGTCACCCGGCTTGACGTAATGGCTGACATCGGCGATCGCCACGATCAGGCGCCAGCCCTCGAACGCCGTCTTGCCGCGGCCCTTCTTGAGTGGCTCGCAATACACCGCATCGTCGAAATCGCGCGCGTCCTCGCCGTCTATCGTCACCAGCGGCACGTCGGTCAGGTCGATGCGGTTGCGCTTGTCGATCGCCCGCACCCGGTCAGGCAGCGCTGCGGCCTGGGCCAGTGATTCGGGCGAAAAACGGTGCGGCACCTCGTACTTGCGTACCGCGATCTCGATCTCCATGCCGGGGTCGTCGATCTCGCCCAGCACCTCGGTGATGCGGCCCACAGGCTGCGAGAACACCGACGGCGGCTCGGTGAGTTCGAGCGCCACCACCTGGCCGACCGCCGCGTTGGCGGTGGCGTTCTTCGGGATCAGGATGTCCTGGCCGTAACGCCTGTCCTCGGGGGCCACCAACCAGACACCGTTCTCGTGTAGCAGGCGGCCGATGATCGGCGACTTGCGGCGCTCGACGATGTCGATCACCCTTCCCTCGGGCCGGCCCTTGCGGTCGGATCGCACGACGCGCACGCGGATCCGGTCTCGGTGCAGCACCGAGCGCATCTCCTGCGGCGACAGGTAGATGTCGGGCTCGTTGTCATCGCGGCGCACGAAGCCGTGGCCGTCGCGGTGACCCAGCACGGTGCCTTCGATCTCGGTCTGCAGTGCGGCGGCATTTTCCGGGGGGCTTGTCAGTTGGTCTTTTATGATGCTATACTCCGTTTTGTAGTGCTTGCCCAGATGGCGGAATTGGTAGACGCACTAGTTTCAGGTACTAGCGCTTAGCGGCGTGGAGGTTCGAGTCCTCTTCTGGGCACCAATCAAGCAAGGCCAGCACGAAAGTGCTGGCCTTTTTTGTTTCGGCAAGCCGCTGAAGATGGGGAAGGACAGCAGGAACGGTGCCCGCTGTTGGCGCATCCGCCTCGAAGTCTGCGGCATTCAAGGCTGGCCAAGCCGGAGCAGGTCTTGCCGCATGGCGGCACAGGCCCGTCCCGGCCGCGCCGCAAGTCAAGCGCGGCGCCAGGGTCAAACCGAGAACTTCTTGGCCAGACCTTCCGGCCGCAGGTTGTCGTAGTCCTCGAAGGGCTGGTGGATCCAGGGGCTGCTGGGCAGCATCTCCACATGGTAGTCCGGCATATAGGTCGACACCCCCTTGACCCAGATCACCGCGCTGCGCAGTTCGGTGATCGAGGGCACGCCCAGCAGACGCTCGACCACCGCCTTCAGCGTCACGCCCGAATCCGACAGGTCGTCGACCAGCAACACCCGGCCGGCCAGTTCGCCCTTGGGCATGGTGATGTACTTGGCCAGATCAAGCCGGCCCTGGATCGTGCCGGCATCGGCGCGGTAGGAACTGGTCGACATGATCGCCAGCGGCTTGTCGAACACGCGCGAGAGCACGTCGCCCGGCCGCATGCCGCCACGTGCCAGGCACAGGATCTGGTCGAACTCCCAACCCGAATGCGCCACCTTCAGTGCCAGCCGCTCGATGAGCATGTGGTACTCGTCCCAACTTACGTACAAGTGCTTGCCGTCATCGGTGAGCATGCCGGTGTCTCCTTCGGATCAGGGTAGGGAAATGGCGCGGCGCGGTCGCGCTCAGGCCTGGTAGGGGTGGCGCAGCAGGATGGTGTGTTCGCGGTCAGGACCGGTCGACACCATCGCGATCGGCACGCCGATCAGCACCTGCAGGCGCTCGAGGTAGGCGCGCGCGTTGGCCGGCAGCGCGTCCCACTGCGTGAGGCCGAAGCTGCTGCCGCTCCAGCCCGGGAAGGTCTCGAACACCGGTTCGCAAGCCTGGATATCGTCGGCGTCGAGCGGCAGGATGTCCAGGTCCTGGCCGCGCAACTTGTAGCCGACGCAGACCTTGATCTCGGGCAAGGTGTCGAGAATGTCGAGCTTGGTGATGCACAGGCCCGAGATGCCGTTGATGATCATCGCGCGCTTGAGTGCCGGCGCGTCCAGCCAGCCGCAGCGCCGCATCCGGCCGGTGACCACACCGCGCTCCTGCCCCACCGTCGACAGGTGATGGCCGACCGTGCCGACCGCGTCGATGTCGAGCTCGGTCGGGAACGGCCCGCTGCCCACCCGCGTCGTGTAGGCCTTGGTGATGCCGAGTATGAAGTGCAGCATGCCCGGTCCGACACCGGCACCGGCGGCGGCGTTGCCGGCCACGCAGTTGCTGGAGGTGACATAGGGGTAGGTGCCGTGGTCGATGTCGAGCAGCGTGCCCTGGGCACCCTCGAACAGCAGGTTGGCACCGGCCACCCCGGCCTTGTGGATCTGGTACCCCACGTCGGCCATCATCGGCTTGAGTTGCTCGGCCACCGCCATTGCCTGGTCGAAGATGGGCTGAAACTCGAGCACCTCGCCGTGCAGGTAGCCGCCGAGCGCGAAATTGTGCAAAGCAAGCAACTCGTGCAGTTTGGCGGCGAAGCGCTCGGGGTGCTTCAGGTCCTGCACGCGCAGCGCGCGTCTGGCCACCTTGTCCTCGTAGGCCGGGCCTATGCCCTTGCCCGTGGTGCCGATCTTGCCAGCGCCGCTGGTCTCGCGCAGCGCCTCGCGCGCCTTGTCTACCGCGACGTGGAAGGGCAGGATCAACGGACAGGATTCGCTGATGAACAGGCGCGAACGCACCTCGACACCCATCGCCTCCAGCCGCTCGATCTCCATCAGCAGGTGGGTCGGATCGACCACCACGCCGTTGCCGATGTAGCAGGGCACGCCGTCGCGCATGATGCCCGAGGGAATCAACTGCAACGCCGTCTTGACACCCTTGATCACCAGCGTATGGCCGGCGTTGTGACCGCCCTGGAAGCGCACCACGCCCTGGGCATGGTCGGTCAGCCAGTCGACCACCTTGCCCTTGCCCTCGTCGCCCCATTGGGTACCCACGACCACCACGTTGCGGCCAGACAGGCCATTCTTGGCTTGTTGCATGTTTCTAGTTCCAGTTGACAGTTTGGCGCAGCGCGCGGATCAGATGGCGCGCAACACCCATTGGCCGTCGACGGCCAGCAGTTGGCGGTCGCAATCGAACTCCTCGCCCTCGTGCTCATGGCCGGGCAGGATGCAGACCACGGTCTCGCCATGTTCACGCAGTCGGCGTATGGCCTGACGCAGCGTCGGGTCCTCGCTCCAGGGCGCACGCACCGCGGTCGGCCGCGACGCCGGTGGCACACAGGCCGCGAGCAATTTCAGGTCGGTGGAAAACCCCACCGCCGGGCGGTTGCGGCCGAACACCGCGCCCACCTCGTCATAGCGTCCGCCGCGCAGCACGGCATCGGATGCGCCTGGCGCATAGACCGCGAATCGGGCGCCCGAGTAATAGGCATAGCCGCCCATGTCGGCCAGGTCAAAGCCGACCCGCACCCCGGGGTGGGCGATGGCCGCGTGCCGCGCCAGCCCCGCCAGATCGTCCAGCGCGGCGCTGACCAGCGCACAGGCCGGCAGGCGGCGCCTGGCTTCGTCCAGCACCGCCAGATCGCCATACAGCGTGGGCAGGGCCAGCAACCCGGAACGGACCTCGACAGGAAAGTCCAGCGACAGCGCGCTCAAGGCCGCGACGTCCTTGGCCGCCATCGCCGCGATCACCTGGCCCAGCGCGGCTGCACCGACCGCCACACCGGCCAGCACGCCACGCACGATGCGGGCATCAGCCAGGTCGAGCACCAGACCTGCCAGGCCCGCCGCGCGCAGGCCGTCGAGCGCCAGGTCCTGCACCTCCAGATCGGCTTCGAGGCCGGCATGGCCGTAGATCTCGGCACCGAGTTGCAAGGGTTCGCGGGTCGAATGTGGCGACTGCGGCCGGGTGTGCAGCACCGGCCCGCAGTAGCACAGGCGGGTCACGCCCTTGCGGTTCAAAAGGTGGGCATCGATGCGGGCGACCTGCGGCGTGGTGTCGGCGCGTATGCCCAGCGAACGGCCGCTGAGCTGGTCCACCAGTTTGAAGGTGCGCAGGTCCAGGGCCCTGCCGGTGCCGGTCAGCAGCGACTCCAGGTGCTCGAGCAGGGGCGGCATGACCTGCTCGAAACCGTAGCTGCGCGCCATCTCGAGCAGGCTGCGACGAAGGTCTTCGAGGCGCCGCGCTTCGGCTGGCAGCACGTCGGCGATGTGCTCGGGCAGCAGCCAAGCTGAGGACATTGAAAAACCCGGGGAATTAAAACGAAGATTGTAGCGGCGGGCCCTGCCGCCGTCGGCCGCGCTGCCAGTGCCGCGCAAGCCGGCACCCTGCCCTGCCGGACGCTCAACGCTCGATCGGGCGGATTCTCAAGCGCTCAGTGCCACAGCGCCAGCAGCAGCAGGCCGGCGAGCATGCTGGAGAGCCCCAGGAAACGGATCTGACCGTCACTCAAACGCAGCGCGCGCGCGAAGACCTGGCGCCATGCCGTGGGGCTGAGAAACGGCAGCAAGCCCTCGAGCACCAGCACCAGGGCCAGTGCGCCCATCAGCCAATCGACCATGAACGGCGCTGCGCCTCAGCGCTTGTGCGGCGCCGCCGCGGGTGCGGCCGTCGCCGAACCCGACCCCGAACCCCGCATCGCCTTGAAGAAATCGCTGGCAGGATCGACCACCATCACGTCGCTCTTGCTGCGAAAACTCGCCCGATAGGCCTCCAGGCTGCGGTAGAACTGGGCAAACTGCGCATCGCGCCCGAAAGCGTCGGCATACAGCGCCGAGGCCTTGGCATCGCCCTCGCCCTTCAGCTTCTGCGCATCGCGGTAGGCCTCGGCGATGATCACCTCCCGCTGCTTGTCGGCATCGGCGCGGATCTTCTCGCCCTCGGCCGCACCCTGCGAGCGCAACTCGTTGGCGACCTGCTTGCGCTCGGACTCCATCCGGCGGTAGACCGAATCGGTGATGTCTGCGACGAAGTCGACGCGCTTGATGCGCACGTCGACGATCTCGATGCCGAAGGCCTTGGCCTCGTCGTTCAGGCGCGCACGAACGTCCTGCATCACCTTGTCGCGCTCGGCCGCCAGCACGCCACGCACCGTGCGCTTGGTGATCTCTTCGTTGAACGCAGCCTGCACCACCGGGCTGAGCCGGCTCTCGAGATTGCGCAGGTCGGTGCCGTTGTTGCGGATGAACTGGCGCGGCTCGGCGATGCGCCACTTGACCAGCCAGTCGATCACCAGGCTCTTCTTCTCGGCGGTGAAGATGGGCCGGGTCTCGGGGCTGTCCAGCGTCTGCACCCGCTTGTCCAGGAACACCACGTTCTGGAAAGGCGGCGGCAGCTTGAGCTTCAAGCCGGGCTCGGAGATCACTTCCTTGATCTCGCCCAGGGCATAGACCACGGCCAGTTGGCGCTGGTCGACGACAAACAGGGTCGAGGCCAGCAGCATCAGCGCGAGCAGCGCGCCTGCAACAATCAATCCGATTCGGTTCATGTTGTTATGGCTTTCGGGATCAACGGCCGTCGCGGTCGCGGCTGCGACCACCATCGCGGGACCGGGCATCGGCACCGGCAGCACCGGCGGCGCCGGTGTCGGTAGGCAATGCGGCCGACGGCGGCGCCTGCGGCACCACCTGGACGGTGCCTGTGGCAGCACCTTGCTGCATCAGCTTGTCGAGCGGCAGATACAGCAGGTTGCTGCCGCTTCGGCTGTCGACCAGCACCTTGCTGACGCTGGAGTACACCTGCTGCATGGTGTCGATGTACATCCGGTCGCGGGTGACGGTTGGGGCTTTCTGGTATTCGGTCAGCACCGAGCGGAAGCGCTGGGCATCACCATCGGCCTGCGCGACCACGCGCTGGCTGTAGCCGTCTGCCTCTTCGCGCAGCCGGGCAGCCGTACCGCGGGCCTTGGGGATCACGTCACTGGCGTAGGCCTGGCCTTCGTTCTTGAAGCGGTCCCGGTCGGCGCCGGCCTTGACCGCGTCATTGAAGGCCGCCGTCACCTGCTCTGGCACCTGCACGTTCTGCACGTTGACGTTCACGATCAGGATGCCGGCCTTGAGCCGGTCGAGCTGGCCCTGGATGGACTTGACCAGGTCGGCGGCGATCGCGTCGCGCGCCTCGTACAGCACCGAGTCGACCTTGCTCTTGCCGACGATCTCGCGCACCGCAGACTCGCTGGCCTGCTCGACCGCCTTGTCCGGATCGCGGTTCTCGAACAGGAAGTTCTTTGCGTCTTTCAAACGGTATTGCACCGTGAAGCGGATGTCGATGATGTTCTCGTCCTGCGTCAACATCGACGAATCGCGCAAGCCGGTGGTCTGCGCCACCGCGCTGCGGCCGATCTCGGCCGAGCGCAACTGCGTCACCGACACGGTCTCATGACCCTGGAACGGGTAAGGCAGGCGCCACTGGAAACCGGCATCCACGGTCGCGCTGTAACGACCGAAGGTGGTGACGATCGCTTGCTGGCCTTCCTGCACGATGAAGAAACCGCTGCCGGCCCACACCACCACCACCACCAAGCCTATCAGTCCTATGCCTATGCCCGCACTCTTGAAGTCGGGCTGGAAAGACGGCCCGCCGTTGCCCGGATCGCGCTGTGGCGAGGGCTTGCCGCCGCCCTTGCCGGTGAACAGACCGCTGAGCTTCTTGTTGAAGTCGCGCCAGAGTTCATCGAGATCTGGCGGGCCGTCGTTGCGGCCGCCGGCCATCAGCAGCGGGCCCGAGGTCAGGCGCCGCCCAGCCGCGGCAATCAAGCGCCTTGCAGCCGAGGCAAATGCCGCGAATCGCGCGCCCAGCGGCGCGGGCCCAGGGTCGGAATGAGGGTGTGCATGCATGTTCATGGATTCGATGATGGTAATGTGACACCGTCCGGGCCACCGTTCGCAAGCGGCTCGGTGAGCGCGGTATCAGCCGCTTCAGCCGCCGATTCGATGGCCTCCTCCGACGACTGGGCAGTTGGAGACTGGCCGGGTGGATTCAAGCCCTTGGCCGACGCGGCCTGCGCGACCATATTGCGCAGCAGGTCCAGACCGGTGCCCTGCAAGGCGCTGACAAACACCCGCGGCACCGCCACGCCGCCCACGCCCTCGACCCAATCTTGCAGCTCGCGCGGCAGCGCTTCGAGCCGGTCGAGCTTGTTGAAGACCAGGATCTGCGGCACATCGGCGGCGCCGATCTCGTGCAGCACCCGCTCGACCTCGTCGCGCTGCTCCTGCAGCAGCGGGCTGGCAGCGTCGACCACATGCAGCAGCAGGTCGGCGTCGGTGGCCTCCTGCAGCGTGGCCTCGAAGGCCTTGACCAGTTTGTGCGGCAGGTCGCGGATGAAACCCACGGTGTCCGACAGCGACACAGTGCCGCCCAGCGCTTCGAGGTACAGCGACCGGGTGGTGGTGTCGAGCGTGGCGAACAACTGGTCGGCGGCGTAGCTGCGCGCCTTGACCAGGGCGTTGAACAACGTGGTCTTGCCGGCGTTGGTGTAGCCCACAAGCGAGACCCGAAAACTGCCGCTGTTGCGCCGCTTGTCGCGCTGGGTGCCACGCTGGCGCTTGACCTTGTCCAGCCTGGCCTTCAGCGACTTGACGCGCTCATCGATCATCCGGCGATCGAGCTCGATCTGAGCCTCGCCAGGACCACCGCGCTGGCCGGCACCGCCGGTCTGGCGCTCCAGGTGGCTCCAGCGCCGCACCAGCCGCGAAGACAGGTACTGCAGTCGCGCCAGTTCGACCTGCAGCTTGCCCTCGTGGCTCTGCGCGCGCTGGGCAAAGATCTCGAGAATCAGCGCCGTGCGGTCGGCCACGGCCACGCCGAGGTGGCGCTCCAGGTTGCGCTGCTGCGCCGGCGACAAGGCCTGGTCGAAGATCACGCATTCGGCACCGTGCATCTGCACCAGAGTCTTGATCTCGTCGGCCTTGCCGCTGCCGACGAACAGCGCCGGATCAGGCGCCTTGCGGCGCGCCGTCACGCGCTCGACGGGCACATCACCGGCACTCTCGGCCAGCAGCGCCAACTCATCCAGCGTGGGGTCGAAAAACTGTCCGCGGCCGAAATCCACGCCCACCAGCACCACCTTGGCCGGACCGGCACGGGTCAGCGAGGGGTCGTCCCGCTGATCGGACTTCAAGATGGGTGCGGCGTCGGCGTCTCGGCCAGAAGGCCGGCTCAAGCCGGCTCGACCGGCTCTGCGGCGTGGAAGTTGACCGGACGGCCCGGCACCACGGTGGAGATCGCGTGCTTGTAGACCATCTGCGTCACAGTGTTGCGCAGCAACACGACATACTGGTCGAAGGACTCGATATGCCCTTGCAGTTTGATGCCGTTGACGAGGTAGATCGAGACCGGAACATGCTCCTTGCGCAGCAGGTTCAGGAACGGGTCTTGCAGCAGTTGCCCTTTGTTGCTCACGATATGGCTCCGTGTTTGAAAGTTTTGATGCGATCACCTTATCACATCAGGGAAAGCGCCCAAGCGCCGGGACAGCGGCTGTCAGGACAGCCCAGACCGTTTCAGCGGGGTCAGACCTTGTCGGTATCGAAAGGGTTCCGTGCCGACTTGAATTGAATTCGCAACGGCGTACCGACGAGCTTGAAATGCTCGCGCACCCGGCCCTCGAGAAAACGCTTGTAGGCCTCGGTCACATGCTCGAGCCCGGTGCCGTGGATCACCACGATAGGCGGGTTCTGGCCACCCTGGTGGGCGTAACGCAGTTTGGGCCGGAAAGCGCCGCTGCGCTGGGGCGCCTGGTGTTGCACGGCCTCCTGCAGCAGCCGCGTCAGCACCGGCGTGCTCATCTTGCGCACCGCCGACGCGTGCGCCGCGGCGATCGCCTTCCAGACCGGCGCCAGACCCTGGCGCTTGATCGCCGAGATATGCAGCACCTCGGCGAACTTCAGGAACGGCAGCCGCTGCTCGACCGAGCGCTCGAGCATCTGGCGCTGGTAGGCGTCGACCGCATCCCATTTGTTGATCGCTATCACCACCGCCCGGCCGGCCTCGAGGACGTAACCGGCGATATGGGCGTCCTGGTCGCTGACGCCCTGGGTGGCATCGATCAGCAGCAGCACGACGTTGGCGTCCGAGATCGCCTGCAGCGTCTTGACGACCGAGAACTTCTCGATCGCCTCGAACACCTTGCCCTTGCGGCGCAGGCCGGCGGTGTCGATCAGTTCGAACTGCTGACCGGCGCGCTCGAAGGGCACGCTGATGGCGTCGCGCGTGGTGCCGGGCTGGTCAAAGGCGACCAGCCGCTCCTCGCCCAACCAGGTGTTGATCAGCGTGCTCTTGCCGACGTTGGGCCGGCCGGCCACCGCCAGGCGGATGGGCTTGTTCTCGTCGGTGGCCTCCTCGTCCTCCTCGGGCACCGGGAATTCGACCAGCGCGGCGTCGATCAGGCTGCGTATGCCCTGGCCGTGCGAGGCCGAAATCGGATGCGGCTCGCCCATGCCGAGTTCATGGAACTCGGCCAGCAGCGGTGATTCGGTCAGGCCCTCGGCCTTGTTGACGCACAGCAGCACGCGCTTGTTGGCGCCACGCAGATAGCGCGCGATGTCGTGGTCCTGGCCCGACACGCCGTTGCGCGCGTCGACGACGAAGATCACCGCATCGGCCTCGGCCACTGCCGCCTTGGTCTGGCGCGCCATCATCGCCACGATGCCGGTCGGCTTCTCGGGCTCGAAGCCACCGGTGTCGATGACGATGAACTCATGCCCGCCCTGCTTGGCATCGCCGTAATGGCGGTCGCGGGTCAGGCCGGCGTAGTCCGCGACGATGGCGTCGCGGCTCTTGGTCAAGCGGTTGAACAGGGTGGACTTGCCCACGTTGGGCCGCCCCACCAGGGCGATCACCGGTTTCATGGTCGTGGGCCTTGGTTCAGCAAATCAGAAAAAATCAGGAGAAAACAAGCGGAACAGCCCCGATTCATTCGGGGCGGAATGCAAAAAGACCACCGTTGCGGGTGACGACCAGCATCGTCGTGCCCGACAGCACCGGTTGCGCGACCACAGGCGAGCCGTCGGTGGGCAGACGCAGCAGCGTCTTGCCGTCCTCGCGCGACAGAAAGTGCACCTGGCCCTCCAGGTCACCGAAGGTGACCGTCTTGCCGGCCGACAGCGGCGCGCTCAGGCTGCGGTACAGCAAGCGCTCCTGGGTCCAGGCCAGTTCGCCGCCACTGGCGCGCCAGGCACTGACGCGGTTCGATGCATCGGCGCCAAAGACGAAATCGGCGTCACCACCCAGCGCCTGCAGGCCGCCGGCGTTGCGGCTCCAGCGCACGCTGGCGCGGTTGTCTTCACTGACCGCCACGCAGCCCACGGCGGTCTGGAAAGCGCGCGCGCACAGCGTGTCGCCCACCCGCAGCAGCGGGCCGACCAGATCGTTCAGGCGCTCGACCTCGTTGGTGCCGCGCGGCGAGGTGATCGCGGCCTCCCAGCGTACGCTGCCGGTGGTCGGGTCGATGCCGAACAGCACCGCACCGATGCCGGCCACCAGCGTGTTCTTGTAGGCCGCCAGCACGCCGGGCTGGGCCAGTGTCAACGGCTCGGCGGGGCGCTGGAAAGTCCACAGGCGGCGACCGTCCAGCGCGTCGAAGGCATGCACCACCCGGTCGACGCCGACCACGAACACCCGCTCGCCGGCCACCAGCGGCGCGGTCGTGGTGCGCGACGCCAGGCGCGTGGTCCACAGCTTGGTGCCCTTGTCCAGGACCACCAACTCGTTGTCGATGCTGACGACTGCGGCAAAACGGCCATCGCTGCCGACGCCGGCCGACAACTTGGCACCGGCCTGGCCGCGCCACAGTTCGCGACCGCTCTGGGCGTCGAGGGCCAGCACCGTGCCGTCGGTGCCGGCAACGACGAAGCTGCCGTCGCGCACCGCCACCGCCAGCGGAAACTGCACCGAGTCGACTCTTGCGCTCCAAACCTGGCGGCCGGCGATCTCGGGCTTGAGACTCTCCAGTTCGGCCGGCTTGGGCCGGTCGGCGGCGCAGCCCGACAGGCCGGCCGCCAGCCACGCCGCGGCGGCCAAGGCCAGCACCGAGACCAAGCGACGCGTCATTTGCCCGTCCCCGCGGCGGCCGCGTCGGTTGCCGGCGGCGCACCCAGCGCAGTCAACTTGGCCTCGATAAGCCGGCGGTAGTCCTGCTTCTCGCTCATCGCCTTGAAGGCCGACTGGTAGGAAGCGCGGGCCTCGTCCTTCTTGCCCTGGGCCAGCAGCACATCGCCGCGGCGGTCGGCCACCAGGGCTGCAAACTCCTTGCCCGGGACGGCGTCCAGCGCCTTCAGCGCGGGCTCGAACTGCTTGGCGTCGAGCAGCACCCCCGCCAGCCGCAGCCTGGCGATCGCGCGGTATTCGTCCTCGGTGGCGTTCTCGGCCACCCAACCCAGGCTGGCCTTGGCCGCGTCGGGCTGGCCTTTTTCGTACTGCAGACGGGCCGCCAGCAGGCCGCCCTGCTGGGCGTAGGCGGTGCCGCCGAAGCGCTGCTTCAGGTCACCGAAGACGCGACCCACCTTGTCGGCATCACCGGCGGAGGCCGCCTTGTCGAGTTCGTCAAACATCGCGCTGGCCTGGGTGGCCTGGTCGCGCTGGTACCAACCCCAGGCATTCCAGCCAGCGAATCCCAACAGGCAGGCGGTGATCACCCAGGTGATCAGGTTGCCATACTGCTTCCAGAAAGCCTTGAGTTCGTCGAGTTGTTCCTGCTCTTGCAGGTCGAGAGTATTCGCCATGACGCCTGTTGTCTTTGATCGGGAAACTTGAATGCCCCGGCAGCGGTTGTTCGCCCCAGGGAAATGGATTGATCTCGGGGCGGCGCCCGGCGACCGACCCTAGGGGCGGATTATGCGTTGCGCAGTTCGTGCGCCCAACCGGCGGGGTCTGCCAGCGGGCGCAGCACTTGCGGGGCCACGGCGTCGCGCAGCGGCTTGAGCGCGACCATGCCCTGGGCCAGTTCGTTGCCGCCGAACACCAGCGCAAACCTGGCGCCGCTGGCGTCGGCCCTCTTGAACTGTGATTTCATGCTGCCCAGCCCGGAAGCGCCGCCGGCGTGCATCACCACGGCCGCGCCGGCCGCGCGCAGCGCTTCCACGGTGGCGATCGCCGGGCTCAGCGCGGCCGCATCCGGCAGCACGGCGTAGGCGTCGGGCAGCAGCGCGGGTGGCGCGATGCCGCTTTGCTGCAGCAGGTCGAGCACGCGCTCCAGCCCCATGCCCCAGCCCACGCCGGGTGCGGGTTTGCCGCCGATCATCTCGACCAGGCCATCGTAGCGGCCACCGCCGCAGATCGTGCCCTGGGCGCCGAGCTTGGGACTGACCCACTCGAACACCGTGTGGGTGTAGTAGTCCATGCCGCGCACCAGGCGCGGGTTGACCGTGAAGGGCTGGCCGACGGCGTCCAGCGCCGACTTCACGGCGTGGAAATGCTTGAGCGAACCCTCGCCCAGAAAACCCATCAGCTGCGGCGCGGCGTTGACCAGGTCCTGCATCGCCGGGTTCTTGGTGTCGAGGATGCGCAGCGGGTTGCTGTGCAGCCGGCGTTGCGCCTCGGCGTCGAGCAGGTCGGCATGGGCCTCGAGATAGCCGATCAGCGCGGCCCGGTGGGCGCGGCGCTCGTCCGGCACGCCCAGGCTGTTGAGTTCCAGCCGCACGTCGGCCAGCCCCAGGTCGCGCCACAGCGCGCGCGCCATCAGGATCACCTCGGCGTCGGTCTCGGGCCCGCCGAAGCCCAGCGCCTCGACCCCCACCTGGTGGAACTGGCGGTAGCGCCCGCGCTGCGGCCGCTCGTGGCGGAACATCGGCCCGATGTAGAAAAGACGCTTGCCACCGTCGTAGAGCATCGAGTGCTCGATCGCCGCGCGCACCACGCCGGCGGTGTTCTCGGGGCGCAGCGTCAACTGGTCGCCGTTCATCGAATCCTCGAAGGAGTACATCTCCTTCTCGACGATGTCGGTCACCTGGCCGAGACCGCGCACGAACAGCGGCGTGGGCTCGACGATGGGCGTGCGGATGTTGAGGTAACCGTAGCGGCGCATCAGCGCCCGCACGGTGTCTTCCAGCCATTCCCAGCGCGCGGAATCCGGCGGCAGGATGTCGTTCATGCCTTTGACGGCTTGCAGGGGCTCGGCCATGTGGGGTGCGGCCCACGCGGTGGACCGCCAAAAAGTCAGTCAGGGATCGGATCGGCCCGCCAGGACGGAAGACGTCAGGCGGCGCTCGGCGTGCCGTAACGGCGCTCGATGTAGGTTTCGACGATGCGGTGGAACTCCTGCGCGATGCCCGCGCCGCGCAACGTCATCGCCTTCTGGCCGTCGATGAAGACGGGTGCGGCCGGCGCCTCGCCGGTGCCGGGCAGGCTGATGCCGATGTCGGCATGCTTGCTCTCGCCAGGACCGTTGACGATGCAACCCATCACCGCGAGCTTCATGTTCTCGACGCCAGGGTACTTGAGCTTCCACACCGGCATCATCGAGCGCAGGTGGTCATCGATCTGCTTGGCCAGCTCCTGGAAGGTCGTGCTGGTGGTGCGGCCACAGCCCGGACAGGCGGTCACGCTGGGGTTGAAGTTGCGCAGGCCGAGTGCCTGCAGGATCTCCAGCGCCACCACCACCTCCTGCGTGCGGGACTCGCCGGGCTGCGGCGTCAGGCTGACCCGGATGGTGTCGCCTATGCCTTGCTGCAGCAGTTGGCCCATTGCCACGGCCGAAGCCACCGTGCCCTTGGTGCCCATGCCAGCCTCGGTCAGGCCCAGGTGCAGCGGATAGTCACAGCGCGCGGCCAAGGCTTGGTAGACGGTGATCAGGTCCTGCACGCCGCTGACCTTGCAACTGATGATGATCTGGTTGGCGCTCAGGCCCAACTCCCGCGCCCAGGCGGCCGACTGCAGCGCGGACTGGATCAACGCCTGGTACATCACCTGCCTGGCATCCCAGGGCGTGGCGCGGCCGGCGTTGTCGTCCATCATCTGGGCCAGCAGTTCCTGGTCCAGGCTGCCCCAGTTGACGCCGATGCGCACCGGCTTGTCATGGCGGCAGGCGGCCTCGATCATCTGGGCGAACTGGCGGTCGCGCTTCTGACCCTTGCCGACATTGCCCGGGTTGATGCGGTACTTGGACAGCGCGGCAGCACAGGCCGGATGCTCGGTCAGCAAGGTGTGGCCGTTGTAGTGGAAGTCGCCGATCAGCGGCACGTCGACACCCATGCGGTCGAGTTGCTCGCGGATATGCGGCACGGCCTGCGCCGCCTCAGGCGTGTTGACGGTGATGCGCACCATCTCCGAGCCTGCGATCGCCAGTTCCTTGACCTGGATCGCGGTGCCGATCACGTCCACGGTGTCGGTGTTGGTCATGGCCTGCACCCGCACAGGTGCGTCTCCACCCACGGTGACCACCCGGTCGCCCCAGACCACCCGCGCCTGGCGCGAGCGCCGCGCAGCGGGCAGTGAAGGGGTGATCAACAGCAGGTCGTCTGGAGTGTCGATGGACATGGTCAGCTGGGGGTCGGGAAGACCGCTAAAGGCGTAGCGCCGATCAAGGCAGGGTGATGTTGGCGATGTTGTCGCGCGCGAGGGGCTTCAGGTCAACCGGCTTGCCGCGAAAGCTGAGCTCGGTGCCGCTGACATTGCCGATTTTGAGGCGCAGTGGCGGTGTGGCGGTCAATTCGACGGTTTCGCCTGCGGGAACCAGGCGGGCCATCAGCGTCTGGCCACTGCCGTCAACGACCTGCACCCAGCTGGGTTGAAGCGCCCGCAGAGCGATGGCATCGCCCAGGCCGCGGTTGGCGGGCGACGCCAACGCGACGGCACCGCTGCCGGTCAGGCTGGCCACCGGCACCGGTGCCTCGGCGGTCGGCACGAACCGGCCGTCGACCACGCCCGAGGCCGCATTGGAAGGCAACGCGGGCATCACCGCAGGACCTGCCGCGCTGCCACCCGGCAGGGGCAGGTCGCGCACCGCCGTTGTGGGCACCAGCACAAAGGCCGCCGCGGCGATCAGCAGCAGCGCCACCAGCCACAGCACCGGATGGCGCCAGGGCACCCAATCGCCCGGCACGACGCGACCGGGCCGCTCGCGGAACGGTGTGTTCAGCCCACCGTCGACCCGGCCCAGCGCGTCGGGCGGCGCGCCCGGCATCTGCGCCAGCACCAGCGCCGGATCGATCTTGAGCACGCGGCAGATGGTTTGCGCCAGTGCGCGCGCGAAGGTGACGTCGAGCAGTTCGTGGTAGCGGCCGGACTCCAGCGCCTCGAGCTTGGCCGCCGACACCTTGATGGCTGCCGCCAAGGCGTCGATATGCAGACCCTGCTGCTGGCGCGCAGCGCGCAGCATCGCACCGGCTGCTCCGGTGTCGTGGTGGACGGGCAACGAAGCGGGCGCGGGGGGAGGGGAAGCTGCGGAGGTGTCAGTCATCAAATCGGCCGCGCTCGAACAGCGCGGCCTCGGGTGATTGTGGGAAGCGTTGGCGCAGGCGCTCGCCAAATTGCCGGGTAGCGACGTCGCGGCCGAGCTGGTGCTCGGTGCGTGCCGCCAGCCACAGCGTCTGGGCATTGACGGCATCGGGCGCGTCGTTGACGCGGCCGATGTAGAAGCGCGCGCGCTCGAAATCCTGACGCCGGTACAGCACCTCGGCCAGGTTGACGCCGATGCTGGGGTTGGCAGGCTCGAGCTCGTAGGCGCGCATCAGCGCCGCCTCAGCCTCGGGCCATTGCCGGCTGCGGCCGTAACACAGCCCACGCGCCAGTTGGGTGCGCGCCACGTCACGGTACTGCGGCAAGGCCAGCGCGGCGGAAAACTGGGTCTGGGCCGGCGCAAAGCGGTCGCGCTGGCACAGGAACCAGCCCTGGTTGTGCAGCGTGGAGCCATCCCGCGGATTGATCTGCAAGGCGCGGGCGAAGCTGTCCTCGGCCAGCCGGTCCTCACCCATCGCGGCGTAGACCAAGGCCCGCAGGTTGTAGGCATCGGCCAGCGCCGGGTCGGCGACGAGGGCCAGCTTGACCTCGTCGAGCGCGGTCTCGAGCTGGCCGCGGCCGAAGTAGGCGCTGGCCAGTTCCAGCCGCACCCGGGCACGGCGGTCGGCGTCGGTCTGGTCGGATGCGGTGGCGATGGCGCGTGGCTGGTCTGGCGGCAAGGCGCTGTTGCCGGCGCAGCCCAGCAGCAGGGCAGCCAGCAGCAGGCAGGGCAGCGCGCGGCGCGACAGGACAGTCAGCGTCAGTGCCCTGCGCGGCCCGCGATCGCCGCCCCAACCGCCATCGCCCCGCAGCATGCGCCTCATGACGGCAGGGCCGGCAAGGCCTCGATGCGGATGACCGGCCGGGTCAGCCGCGACTCGACCCGCGTGCGATCCTGCACTTCACCGGCCAGTTGGCCGCAGGCCGCGTCGATGTCCTCGCCGCGCGTCTTGCGCACCGTCGTCACGATGCCGGCGTCCTGCAAGACCTTGGCAAACGCCAGCACGCGGTCGCGCGGCGAGCAGGTCAGGCCCGAAGCGGGGAAGGGGTTGAACGGAATCAGGTTGAACTTGCAGGGCACACGCGGGCTGCCGCGCTGTCCCGACACCAGCGCGACCAACTCGCGCGCCTGCTCGTCGCTGTCGTTGACACCGTCGAGCATGCAGTACTCGAAAGTGATGAAGTCGCGCGGCGCCGATGCCAGGTAATGGTGGCAGGCCTGCAGCAACTGGTCGAGCGGGTGCTTGCGGTTCAGCGGCACCAACTGGTCGCGCAGCGCGTCGGTCGGCGCATGCAGCGACACCGCCAACGCCACCGGGCAATCGACGCTCAGCCTGTCGATCATCCGCACCATGCCCGAGGTCGACACGGTGACGCGGCGCCGCGACAGGCCGTAGCCATGGTCGTCGAGCATCATGCGCAGCGCCGGCACCAGCGCATGGTAGTTCTGCAGCGGCTCGCCCATGCCCATCATCACGACGTTGGAGATGGCGCGTTCACCCACGCCCAGTTTCAGGCGCTGGCGCAGGTGGTGCTCGGCAAACCAGAGCTGGCCGATGATCTCGCCGGCACTCAGGTTGCGGCTGAAGCCCTGGTGGCCGGTGGAGCAGAAACGGCAGCCCACCGCGCAGCCCGCCTGAGACGAGACACACAGCGTGCCGCGGTCGGCCTCGGGTATGAACACGGTTTCCACCGCATTGCCACCACCCACGTCGAACAGCCACTTGACCGTGCCGTCGGCCGAAGCCTGCTCGCTGAGCAAGGCCAGCGCTTGCACGACGGCGGCGCCGGCCAGTTTGTCGCGCAGCGACTTGGCCAGATCCGACATGCGGGCGAAATCGCTCTCGCCCTTCTGGTGAATCCAGCGGAAAAGCTGCACGGCGCGGAAACGCTTCTCGCCCAACTCGCCGCACAAGGCCGTGAGCGCTTCGAGATCGAAGTCGAGCAGGTTGACCGGGGTCACGATCCTGGAATCCGCAGCCGTGCCAGGGGTCGCAATGGCGGCGGCATCGTCGTCTAACGCCATTGCGCGCCGCAGTTCAGCGGCTGTAGACGTTCATGCCGGCGAAGAAGAATGCGATCTCGGCAGCAGCAGTCTCCGGCGCATCCGAGCCGTGCACGGCATTGGCGTCAATCGAATCGGCAAAGTCGGCGCGGATCGTGCCCTTGTCGGCCTTCTTCGGGTCGGTCGCGCCCATCAGGTCGCGGTTCTTGGCGATCGCGCCCTCACCCTCGAGCGCCTGGATCATCACCGGTCCGGAGATCATGAAGCTGACCAGGTCGTTGAAGAACGGACGCGCCTTGTGCACGCCGTAGAAGGCCTCGGCCTCGCCGCGCGACAGGTGGGCCATCCGTGCGGCGATGACCTTCAGGCCGGCAGCTTCGAAACGGCCGTAGATTTGGCCGATGACGTTTTTGGCGACGGCGTCGGGTTTGATGATCGAAAGCGTGCGTTCGATGGCCATGGTTTTCTCCTGAATCAAGGACTTAAAGATTAACCCGACATTCTACCGTGGGCAGATGACGGGTGAATGACCCGGGCACCGGCCGCGCGGCGGGCAAGACACGCTGTGACAGCCAGCGAACCCGATTCGGACGCGCAAGGTCCGGGCGCTTGCCCGCATGCCGGCGCGACTATCCCGGACTTGGCCGCGAGTTGCCAAGGCGCAGGGCAGCGCGTCGGCCGCCGCACTCAGCGGCTGCCGCCTCGGCGACCACCGCCACGGCGACCACCATCACCACCACCACCACCACCACCACCACCACCACCACCACCACCACCACCACCACCACCACCGTTGCCCTGGAACTTGCGTACGAAGGCGTCAGCGCCGATATAGCCCAGCGAGGTCTTCATTGGATCGGGCTGGCCACCAGCACCGCCCTCGCCGCCCTTGCGGCCGCCTCCACCGCCGACGCCAAAACCACGCGGCTTCTGCACGAAGCGCTTGTCGTAGGTCTGCTCCAGCGGGTTCGGAATCGGCCCGTCTTCCGAAATCTCACGTCGCGGCGCCCGCGCCTCCCGAATCGCCCGCTTGTCGAAGGTCTGCATCAGCGGGTTGGGAATGGCCGCAAAATTCTCCTGGTCGCGGTCGATATCCTGGCCGGCCTGGCTGCCGGCTTGGCGGTCCGACGGGCGCTCGGGTTGACGCTCGCGCCGCTCGCTACCGCGGCCCGGCGCACGCTCACCCTGACGCCCTGATGGGCGGTCCAGGCGATCGCGCTCAGCGCGCTGGGGCGGCGGGCTGTTGCGGCGGTTGCTGCCGGCGCGACCCCGCTCGCCATCACGCGGCGCCTGGACAGCCGGCTGGCCAGCGGCCTGACCGGACGGTTCGGCACGCGGCAGTCGCGGCTGGGGCGCAACCAGGGGCTGGCTGCGGTCGCCACCGGCCAGGCGCCGCACCTCGCGCACCTCGGCTTCGTTCAGGTCGACGAACAGCCCGCGGCGCAGACCGCGTGGCAGCACCACGCAGCCGTAGCGGATGCGGATCAGCCGGCTCACGCCCAGGCCGACCTTGTCGAACAGCTTGCGCACCTCGCGGTTGCGGCCTTCGGTGATCACCACCCGGTACCAGCGGTTGACACCTTCGCCGCCGCCGTCCTCGATGGACTTGAACATCGCGCGCTGGCCGTCGATCTCGACGCCGTCGAGCAGGCGCGCCTTGGCGTCGGCTTCGAGCGTGCCAAGCACCCGCACCGCATACTCGCGCTCGACGCCGAAACGCGGATGCATCAGCTGGTTGGCCAGCTCACCCGAATTGGTGAACAGCAGCAGGCCTTCGGTGTTGATGTCCAGCCGCCCCACCGATTGCCATTTGCCGTGCGACAGCCGCGGCAGGCGGCGGTAGACCGTGGGCCGGTTCTGCGGGTCGTCGTTGGTGACGACCTCGCCCACCGGCTTGTGGTAGGCGATCACGCGCGGCGGCGGCGGCGCGATGCGCACCTTGATCGGCTTGCCGGCCACGCTGATGCGGTCGCCGAAGGAAATGCGCTGGCCGGTGTGGGCGGGTTGGCCGTTGACCATCACCTGCCCTTCGGCGATCAGCTCTTCCATGTCGCGGCGCGAGCCGATGCCAGCCTGCGCCAGCACCTTGTGCAGCTTGGGCGCGTCGGGCTCGGCCGCCAGCACGCGCTTCTCGGGCTCGGCCGGCGCCAGGGTTTCGATAGGCTCGGCGTCGTAGTCGCCCGACAGCACGGCGGCGAAAGTCTCGGCCGAGTCCAGCGGCGCGGCGCGCGGCTGATCGGGCGCGGGCGCGCCTGCGCGGTCGTCCTCGTCCTCGTCGTCATCGTTGTCGCCAGCCCCGACGGCAGCGGCCAGCGGGACCGCGCCATCAACTGGCGTGACGTCGTCGCGCAGCGCCCGGTCGGCACCGCTGCGGCGGCCGCGGCGGCGGTTGCGATTGCGGCGTCGCGGGCCATCGCCCTCCCCGTCGCTTTCGCCATCGGCCGGCACGGCGCCGGCCTCTGCCACCACCGATGCAGTGTCCGTTGCCGCGTGCGTTGCCATATTTGTTGCACCAGGGCTTGCGTCAGCGGCCGACGGCGCGCCACCGGCCCCTGCGCCGACGGGATGGACCGTCGGCGTTGAATCGGTGGGGGTCTCGGCCAACCTCGCCGCCGCTTCGGCCGCGACGACTGGGCTCGCCTGTGGCGGGCTGGCCACCGCCGCCAAGGCGACGCCGGCCAGCGGTGTCGACGGGTCGATCACCAGCTTGGCTGTGCGACGGCGGGGCTTGACGGCCTTGACCGGCTCTTCGGCCGGGGCGGCCACCGCGGCGTCGACGACCACCGCAAGCTCGGTCGGCTCAGCGTCAATCGCGTCGGCCGGCAGGTCTGCCGCCTTGCGCCGAACCCGCTTGGGCTTGACCCCATCACCCGCCGTCAGGGCGACGGGTGAGGGCATTGCAAGAACGGCCTGGGCAGGCTCAGGACCCAGTTCGGCGACCGGCGCGTCGACAACTCTTGAGCTGCGCTTGCGGCGGGGTTTGGGGGCCGTGTCATCCGCCGACACGGTGCCCGGCAATTCAGACTGGGGCTGTTCTTGATCTGGCGTGTTCATGCTGGCGCGTCGGAAGTGGAGTCATCAGGATCCGGCACGGCGGCCGGCGGGTGTTTGCCGTCGTCCACGGAGGACATCGGCTCGGAAATTTCAGACAGGTCAGGCTCGACGGCGATGACGCGTTGCGTCGTGCGCACGCCGCTTGGAACCGGATCCGCCTGCTCAGCCAGCGCCGTCGGGGCGCCAGGCTCGTCATCGAGCAGGGAATGCTGGCCGGCGGTGCCGGGGTCGAAAACCGCCGCGCTGGGCGGCCCCTCCAGCACCGGCAACTGGTCCAGACTGGCCAGTCCCAGGTCATCGAGGAACTGGCGGGTCGTGGCATACAGCGCGGGCCGACCCGGGGCCTCACGGTAACCTATGGCTTCGATCCAGCCCCGCTCCTCGAGTTGCTTGACGATAGGACCGCTGACCGTCACGCCGCGTATGTCTTCGATGTCGCCGCGCGTCACCGGTTGCCGGTAAGCGACGATGGTCAGGGTTTCCATCGTGGCACGCGAGTAGCGCGGCGGCTTCTCGGGGTGCAGTCGGTCGAGGAACTCACGCATCTCGGGCCGGCTCTGGAAGCGCCAGCCCGTGGCCAGGGCCACCAACTCGACACCGCGAGGCTCCCAATCCCGCACCAACTCGTCGAGCAGGGTGCGCAAGGTATCGTGCCCCAGCTGGTCATCGAACAGGCTGCGCATCTCGCGCAGCGGCAAGGGCTGCTGGGCGCAGATCAGCGCGGTCTCGAGCACGCGCTTGGCCTCTTGGGTATTCATGAACTCCAGTTCAAGGGTTGCCATCGGTCATAGACGGCCCGTAACCATACGCATGGCGCAGGATGACTGATGTGCTGCGGTCGGCTGTCGCCCTGAGGCCAGCCGGAATGTGAAACGTGGCAATGGGGCAGGGGCTGGAATCACCGGCCGCTTCGGCCTGGGACCCGGGTGCAACATTCTGCACGCCTGGGCTGTGCTGCAGCCCGCCAATAACTGGCTGGTCCGGAACTGCCTGTGTGACGACCATCTCTGGCGATCAATCACCAGCAGCGATCTCTAAGCTTTGCCCAATCTGATCAACCGAAGTTCATATTCTATCCTGAAATCCGGCTCACGCAGCCAGGCCGGGTCAGGTCGCCAACCCGACACCCGGTATCACTTGCGCCCAGGCTGCCGCCAAGTCGGCCGGCAGCGCCGCAGAAAACGCCATCGCCTGCCCGGTCGCCGGGTGCAGAAAGGCGAGTTCGGTGGCATGCAAGGCCTGGCGCGTCAGGCCAAGCGCGGGCCGGCCGCCGTAGAGCGTATCGGCCACCAAGGCGTGGCCGCGCGAAGACAGATGGACCCGGATCTGGTGCGTGCGTCCGGTGTGCAGGCGGCAGCGCAAGGCGCTGATGGCGCCGGCAACGCCCAGGCGCTCGACATCGGTGCGCGCCGCCTTGCCACCGGCGACCACCGCCATGCGCAATCGCGCCGCCGGGTCGCGGCCTATCGGCGCCTCTATCGTGGCCTGGGCCCATGGCACCTTGCCCTGCGCCAGTGCCAGGTAGACGCGGCGCACCTCGTGGGCGGCAATCTGGCGCACCAGGGCAGTCATCGCCGGCAGGGTCTTGGCCACCACCATCAAGCCGGTGGTGTCCTTGTCGAGCCGGTGGACGATGCCGGCTCGCGGCAGCGTGGCCGCGGTGGCGTGATGTGCCAGCAGGCCGTTGAGCAAGGTGCCCGACCAGTGGCCGGCCCCCGGATGCACCACCAGCCCCGCCGGTTTGTCGACCACCAGCAAATGGTCGTCCTCGAAGACGATCGCCAGCGCCATGCGCTCGGGGCGAAAAGCCAGGCTCTCTGCCGTCGGCACCAAGGCCAGCCGGATGCGCTGGCCTGCACGCAGTTTGCGCGAGGCGGTGTCCTGGACCACGCTGTCCAGTTGCACATGACCGCGCTCGATCAGTTGCTGCAGCCAGCTGCGCGAAAACTCTGGCGCCAGCGCCACCAGCGCCTTGTCCAGCCGCAGGGCATGCTGGAGGCGCGAGACCAGCGCCTCACGAACTTCGGCCTCGCCTTCGGTTTCCGGGTCGTCGGGGTCAAGCCCGGCGGGAGGGGACAAGCTGCCTGAAGATAGGCCCATTAGAATCACCAATTTCGCATAAATGCCTGGAAGGACGCCGGCCGCAACGCGGTTGCCGACACCGATGAGTTTGTTCAAGCTTTTGCGCCTCGCGGCGCCCCGCACCACCGCGCATCCAGCCGAGCGCAGCGATTGCCGCAAGCGATTGCTGTCGACGACCCCGCTGGCGTTCATGTTGCTGGCGGCCTTGGCCGGTTGTGGCACCACCTCGCGCGAAGAGGAATTGCGCAATTCACCCGAGAAATTGTATGCACAGGCCAAGGAAGACCTGAATGCGGGCAGTTTCGAGCCGGCGATCAAGGCGCTTGAGAAGGTCGAGGGTCGCGCTGCCGGCACGCTGCTGGCCCAGCAGGCCACCCTCGATCTGGCTTATGCCCAGTGGCGCACCAACGAGCGCGTCCAGGCCATCGCCACGCTAGACCGCTTCATCAAGTTGCACCCGTCCAGCCCGGCCATGGATTACGCGCTCTACCTCAAAGGCCTGATCAACTTCAACGACAACATGGGGTTCCTGAGCAACTTCTCGCGCCAGAACCTGTCCGAGCGCGACCAGCAGGCTTCGCGCGACGCCTTCCAGGCCTTCGGACAGTTGATAGAGCAGTACCCGGACTCCAAGTACAGCGAGGATGGCCGTGCCCGCATGGACTACATCGTCAATGCGCTGGCCGAGTACGAGGTGCATGTGGCGCGCTACTACTACCGCCGCGGCGCCTACCTGGCGGCGGCGAACCGTGCACAGTTGACGGTGCGTGACTACCAGCGCTCACCGTCGACCGAGGAAGCGCTCTACATCCTGGCCGCCAGCTACGACCACCTGGGTCTGACGGTGCTGCGAGAGGATGCCGAGCGCATCCTGAAGAAAAACTTCCCCGCGACCCCCTACTTCAAGGACGGCGTGCGCCAACCCGACCGGGCCTGGTGGCAGTTCTGGTAGGTCAGGACCGGCGGGTCAGCCCGCCGCGTTGACCGCGGCGATCCCGTCCAGCCACGCCAGCGCGTCGACTTCGGTGTCTAGCGTGCCCATCGCCGGCAGCGCGGCGCGCAGCTTGCGGCCATAGGGCATCTGGCGCAACCGGGGGTCGGTGATGACCAGCAGGCCGAGGTCGGTCTCGCTGCGTATCAGCCGGCCGGCACCCTGCTTGAGCGAGATTGCCGCCTCCGACAGGTAGTAGTCGTTGAACGGGTCGCGCCCGCGCGATTCCAGCTCCTTGCTGCGCGCCTGCACCAGCGGATCGTGCGGCGGCGGGAAGGGCAGCTTGTCGATGATCACGCATTGCAGCGCGTCGCCGGGCACGTCAATGCCTTCCCAGAAACTTGCCGAGCCGACCAGCACGCTGCGGGGCGTGGCGATGAAGCGCTGCAGCAGCGTGCGCTTGGGGTGGCTGCCTTGCACCAGCACATTCAGCGGCTCGCCGGCTGCCGTCGCCGCATCGGTCAGGGCCTGGGCGATCAGCGGCAGCACGCGCAGCGTGGTGGTCAGCACGAAGGTGCGCCCGCCCAGCCGGCCCGCCAGACGCGCCGCCAGCGCCCCCACCGCCGCCGGGTGGCCGGGCTCGGCCGGTTTGGGAAATCGCGGCGGCACCCAGGTGCGGGCATGGGCCGCGTAGTCGAAGGGGCTGCCCACGCGCAGCTTGCGGGCGTCCTCCAGCGCCGCCGACTCGCTGAACCAGCTCAGCTGGTCGTCGCTGCCCAGCGTGGCCGAGGTGAAGATCCAGGCCCGCGGCGCGGCGGCGCGCTGCTCGGTGAAGAGGTCGCGGATGTGCAGCGGCGACTCGACCAGCCGGGCGTCGCGCGGGCCGATGTCTATCCAGCGCACCCGGTCAGTGGCCGCCGCGGCCTTGAAGGCGTGGACGAGCTGGGCCATCTGCCGACCTCGCTCGACCAGCCGGGTGAAGTCCGGCGCCGCAGCCTCGACTTTGAGCGCGGCATCGCGCGCCACGTCGGCCGCCGCGGCCAGGCCGGCCAAGGCCTCGGCAAAGTCGGGCTGCTTGGCGCGCTCGTCCCAGCGCAACTTGACGATGCCCTTGAGCTCGCGCAGCGGGCCGGCGCAGGCCAGGCGCAGCTCACGCGCGGCGTGGTCCAGACCAGCGGCCAGGGTCTGCCACTCGGCCAGGCCGCGGGCGTGGCTCAGGCCGGCGGCGAGCAGGTCGCGGCCGAAGTCGATCACCTGGTGGGTCGACAGCATCGTGCCCAGAAACTGCAGCCCGGTCTCCACCAACTGGTGCGCCTCGTCGAAGACGGCGGCATCCACCGTGGGAAGCAACTCGGCCACGCCGCTGTCGCGCAAGGACAGGTCGGCGAAGAACAGGTGGTGGTTGACGACCACCAGGTCGGCCGCCATCGCCTCGCGCCTGGCCTTGACGACATGGCAGGCGCCGAACTGGGGGCATTCGCCACCCAGGCAGTTGTCGCGGGTCGAGGTGACCAGAGGGATCACCGGTGAGCGGTCGTCCAGGCCGTCGATCTCGGCAAGGTCGCCGGTCTGGGTGGCCTGGGCCCAGGTCTCGACCCGGGCCAGCGCGCGCACGGCAAAGCGGTCAGGCAGCGTGCCACCCTCGCGCGCCTGCTGCAGTCGGTGCAGGCAGAGGTAGCTGCTGCGGCCCTTGAGCAGTGCGATGCGCACTGGCAAGCCCAGCGCATCGCGCAAGCGCGGCAGGTCGCGCATGAACAACTGGTCCTGCAGGTTCTTGGTGGCGGTGCTGACCAGCGCACGCCGGCCCGACAGCAGCAGCGGCACCAGGTAGGCGAAGGTCTTGCCCACGCCGGTGCCGGCCTCGGCCACCAGGGTGGCGCGGTCCTCGATGGCGCGGGCCATCGCATCGGCCAGCCGCAACTGGGGTTCGCGCTCGACGAAGCCGGGGTCGGCCTGCGCCAATGCGCCGCCCGGGCCCAGGGCGTCACGGGTGGCGGCGGCCAGTTCGCTCGCCGGATCATTCGCAGCGACAGTCAACGGATCGCCCATCGGATCAGCGCGGCTCTGGCCGGCAGGTCAAGCCGAAGCGCTGTCACGCGCAAACCCGCGGGTCGGGTACAACCAAAGGCTGCAGAATCTGGGCGCCGAAGGCGCAGGCTGCGCTTCTTGAACCGGCGCAAAGCCAACTCATCGATCGGGGTCAGTTCATCGACGCGGTCGATCTGGCTGTCGAGGTCGGCATCGGCCATGCTCCATTCGATCAGCTGGCGCTGCGGCAAATGGAAATTGAAGTCGCTTGCGGCGTCTGGGTTCATGGGAGGCTTGAGTTTATAGTCTCGCGCCATGAGCGCGATGCCTCCTCTGGCCTACCGGATCCTGGCCGCGACCGCCTTGCACAAGGGCGACCGGCCCTACCAACAGGACCAGGTCGAGATCCTGAGGCACTTGCGCCACAAGGACTGCCTGCTGGCCGTGCTTGCCGACGGCATGGGCGGCAAGAGCGGTGGCCGCAAGGCTGCCGACCAGGTGTTGCTGACGGCGCGCCAACTGTTCGACCGCTATGTGCCGAGCAAGGACGACGCGGCCGACACGCTGCGCCAATTGGCGACCGAAGCCCACCTGATGATCAAGCTGACCGCGATCACCGCCGAGGAGGAGCCGCACAGCACGGTGGCCGCGTTTCTGCTGGGCCCGGGGCTGGGCTGTGTTGTCGCCCACGCGGGCGACTCGCGGGTCTATCACTTCCGAGGCGCCGAACTGGTCAGGCGCAGCACCGACCACTCCTATGTTCAGCGCCTGATCGACGAGGGCAAGATCGGCGAGGACGAGGCCGACGGCCATCCACAAGGCAATCTGCTGACGGGCTGCCTGGGCACCCAGGCCGAACCACCGACCGCCGTCCACACGATCACCGACCTGGCCCCAGGCGACACGCTGCTGGTCTGTAGCGATGGCCTGTGGCACTACGTCACGCCGCGCGAGCTCGGCTTGATCGTCAACAGCCTGCCGCCGCGCGAGGCCAGCGAGTTGCTGGTGGCGCGGACCCGGCAGCGGTCGCTGGGCCATGGCGATAACGTGTCGCTGGCGATCGTGCACATCGACCCGATAGGCTGAGCGCGCCGGACGCGGCCCGGGTTCGATGCCTGCGCTAGCGGGATGGCAGCGGCACCGGCAGGCTTGCAGCAGGCGGGCGCTGGGCATCCTGGTCGGCGTTGCGCTGCTGCACGGCATCGCGGTGGGCCTGCGCCTGTCGCTGACGTTGCAGGAAATCGGCCTGCTTGCGCTGTGCCGCCGCCAAGGCAACTGACGCGTCGGCAGGCGCGGGCAACACGACGCGGTGTCTTGCTGACGCCGACGCCGCTGGCGCGGCGTCCGGCAGCGCCGGGCCGGCACGCAAAAGTGACGGCAGGGCGGGGCCGGGGCTGCGCTCCTGCAACGCCTGCAGCCGCTGCGCCACCCTCTCGCGCCTGACGATGTCGTCGATCTCGAGCTGGCGGCGTTGCAGCCGGTCCAGCGCCACCCGCCGGTCGCTGCGCGCCCCGTCCAGGCAGGGGGTCAGCAGGAATCGCCCCTGACAGGCCGCTCGAGCCTGGACGTAGCGGGCCTCGACGCTGCTGCGCTCGCCATCGATGCGTTCGCGTTCGCCGTCGGCGGTACCGGTTTCGGCAGCAAGGACCGCGCTGCAACAGGGCAACACCATCAGCATCCCCCGCGCCCACCGGGCCAGCCGCCAGCGGCGCTGCGGCAAGCTCATGTGATGCCGGTGTCCACCTCGCGCCGCTCGAGCGCCAGGTACTCGGTCGATCGCATCTCCTGCAGCCTGGAGACCGTGCGCGGGAACTCGTGCGCCAGCGTGCCTTCGGTGTAGAGTTGCTCGGCCGGCACGGCGGCCGAGACGATCAGCTTGACGCGACGGTCGTACAGCACGTCGACCAGCAGCGTGAAGCGGCGGGCCTCGCTGGCCTGGCGTGGCGCCATCTGCGGCACGTTGGACAGCAGCACGGTGTGGAATTGCTGGGCAATTTCCAGGTAGTCGTTCTGCGAGCGCGGACCGCCGCACAGGGTGCGGAAATCGAACCACACCACGCCCCCGGCCCGGCGTTTGGCGCGCAGTTCGCGGTGCTCGATCTGCAGCAACGGATCTTCGTCCTGCGCCTCGGCCAGGCCGTTGAAGATCGCGGCCAGCGCCAGGTCGCTGTCGGTGCCCAGCGGCTGGTGGTAGAGCTGCGCCTGTTCCAGCGTGCGCTGCCGGTAGTCGACGCCGGCGTCGACGTTGATGACCTCGAGCCGGTCTTTCAACAACGCGATCGCCGGCAGGATGCGGTCCCGGTGCAGGCCGTTCGGGTACAGGGCGTCGGGATGGAAGTTCGAGGTCGTGACGATCGAAACCCGGTTCGCGAACAATGCGTCGAGCAGCCGGTGCAGGATCATCGCGTCGGTGACATCGGCGACATGGAACTCGTCGAAACAGATCAACCGGAAGCGCCGCGCAATGCGCTTGCCCAGTTCGTCGAGCGGGTTGACGGTGCCCTTGAGCTCCAGCAACTCGCGGTGCACCTCGCGCATGAACTCGTGGAAGTGAAGCCGCGTCTTGCGCTTCAGCGGCACGGCCTGGAAGAAGCAATCCATCAGAAAGCTCTTGCCACGCCCCACCCCGCCGTGCATGTAGACCCCGCGCGGGATGGGCGGGCGCACCAGCAGCTTGGTCACGGCATTGCCTCGGCGCGACTTGTAGGCCGCCCATTCGGTTTCGCAGCGCTCCAGAGCGTCCACGGCGCGCAGTTGCGCAGGGTCGGTGTGGTAGCCACGTTCGGCCAGCGTGGCCAGGTACAGCGATCGGACTCCCACGTCGGGACGCCGGTCAGAAGTTCAGCGTGCGCTTGTCCACCGCCAGTGCGGCCTCCTTGGTGGCTTCACTCAAGGACGGGTGGGCATGGCAGATGCGGGCGATGTCCTCGGCCGAGGCCTTGAATTCCATCGCCACCACCGCCTCGGCGATCAGCTCGCTGGCCTGCGGGCCGACGATGTGCACGCCCAGGATCTCGTCGGTCTTGGCATCGGCCAGGAACTTGACAAAGCCGGTGGTGTCGCCCAGCGCCCGCGCCCGGCCGTTGGCCATGAACGGAAACTGCCCCGCCTTGTAGTCCCGGCCTTCCGCCTTGAGCTGCTGCTCGGTCTGGCCCACCCAGGCGATCTCGGGCGATGTGTAGATGACCCAGGGCACGGTGTTGAAGTTGACATGGCCATGCTGGCCGGCGATGCGCTCGGCCACCGCCACGCCTTCTTCCTCGGCCTTGTGCGCCAGCATAGGGCCACGCACCACATCGCCCACCGCCCAGACATTCTGCAGGTTGGTCTTGCAGTCGGCGTCGACGACGATCGCGCCGCGCTCGTCGACCTGCAAGCCCACGGCGGCAGCGTTCAGCCCGACGGTGTTGGCAACCCGGCCGATCGAGACGATCAGCCGCTCCACGTCCAGCGTCACCGCCTCGCCACGGGCATTGGTGAAGGCCACCGTCACGGCATCATTGCCGGTCTGCACTTCGGTGATCTTGACGCCGAATTCGAACTTCAGGCCCTGCTTGATGAAGGCCTTGAGCGCCTCCTTGGCCACGCCCTCGTCGGCGGCGCCCAGGAAATTGGGCAACGCCTCGAGTATCGTCACCTCGGCACCCAGCCGGCGCCAGACCGAACCCATCTCCAGCCCGATCACGCCCGAGCCGATCACGCCCAGGGTCTTGGGCACCGCGGCCATGCGCAGCGCGCCGTCATTGGACAGGATGCGGTCTTCGTCGAAAGCCGCGCCAGGCAACTGGCGGGCGGTGGACCCGGTGGCCACGATGATGTGCTTGGCGCTCAGCGACTCGTTGGCGCTGCCGCTGACCGTGATCTCGTAGCCGCCCTCGACCGCCTGGGCAAACGACGCCCTGCCGTGGAAGAAGCTGACCTTGTTCTTCTTCAGCAGGTAGAGGATGCCGTCGTTGTTCTGTTTGACGACCTGATTCTTGCGGCCGATCATCTTGGACACGTCGATGCTGAGGTTGGACAGCCCAATGCCATGCTCGGCAAAGTGGTGGCTGGCGTGGTCGAAATGCTCGCTCGACTGCAGCAGCGCCTTGGACGGGATGCAGCCCACGTTGGTGCAGGTGCCGCCGGGCGCGGGGCCGCCTTTGTCGTTCTTCCACTCGTCGACACAGGCGACATTGAAACCGAGTTGCGCGGCGCGGATGGCGGCGATGTAGCCGCCAGGGCCGCCGCCGATGACGATGACGTCGAATTGCTTGGACATGGGGTTCCGGAGGGTTGAAGGATCTCGCAGCAGGCTCACTCGGCCGGCACGAAGATCCACAGCAGGATGTAGAACAGCGCACCGGTGCCACCGAACAGCAGCAGCACGGTGAAGATCAGGCGCCAGGCCCAGCTCTCGATGCCGGTCAGGCACGCCAGGCCGCCGCAGACACCACCCACCCAGCGGTCGGTGTTCGAGCGGCGGAAGGCGTTGAGCGCAGCCACGGCCGGCACATCGCTGCAGACCGGCGGCGACGCTCCGTCGAGCAGGCGCTGCTTGGCGCGCTGGAACTCGGGGTCAGAAAGCACGCCGCGGGCGCGCAGATCATCGAGCTTGTGCAGTTCGTCGGCGAGAGACATGGCGGCGCCCTTGCAGCTTGGCAGCAGAAGTCAGGTTTTGAACCCGCTACCCGATCAGATGTCGAACAACAGACGCGCCGGATCTTCCAGCGCTTCCTTCATCGTCACCAGACCCAGCACGGCCTCGCGGCCGTCGATGATGCGGTGGTCGTAGCTCATCGCCAGGTAGTTGATCGGACGCACCACGACCTGACCATTCTCGACCACTGCCCGGTCCTTGGTGGCGTGCACCCCCAGGATCGCCGACTGCGGCGGGTTGATGATGGGCGTGGACAGCATCGAGCCGAAGGTGCCACCGTTGCTGATCGAGAAGGTACCGCCGATCAACTCTTCGATGCCGAGTTTGCCGTCGCGGGCCTTCAGGCCGAACTCGGCGATCTTCTTCTCGATGTCGGCAAAGCTCATCTGGTCGACGTTGCGCAGCACCGGCACCACCAGGCCGCGCGGCGAACCGACCGCGATGCCAATGTCGAAATAGCCGTGGTAGACGATGTCGTTGTTGTCGACGCTGGCGTTGATGATCGGGTACTTCTTCAGCGCGGCCACCGCCGCCTTGACGAAGAAGCTCATGAAGCCGAGCTTGACGCCATGCTCCTTCTCGAACTTGTCCTGGAACTTCTTGCGCATCTCCATCACCGGGGCCATGTTGACCTCGTTGAAGGTGGTCAGGATGGCGTTGGTCGACTGCGACATCACCAGGCGCTCGGCGATGCGGGCGCGCAGGCGCGACATCGGCACACGCTGCTCGGGGCGCTCGCCCAGATTCATGCCGGCCGGCGCGGCGACCGTCGGCAACAGCCGGGCGGCAGCCGGCGTCGGCGCGGCGGCGCGGACCACTGGCGCGGCGGCAGGCGCCGGAGCAGCCGACCCGCTGGCCAGCACGCCCAGCACGTCACCCTTGGTGATGCGGCCATCGCGGCCGGTGCCCGACACGGCGCCGGTGGCCAGTTGGTTGTCGGCCATCAGCTTGGCGGCTGCGGGCATGGCCACGCCGCTCTTGCTGCCGCCGACCGGGGCTGTTGGCGCTGGCGCCGCCGCGGCGGTTGCCGCGACAGGTGCCGCGGCAGCGCCGGCTTTACCCTCGGTGTCGATGCGGGCGATGACCTGGTCGCTCGCCACGGTGGCGCCGTCGGGCTGCACCAGTTCGGTCAGCACGCCGGCAGCCGGCGCCGGCACTTCGAGCACGACCTTGTCGGTCTCGACCTCGATGATGATTTCATCGATGGCGACAAATTCGCCCGGCTTCTTCTTCCACGTCAGCAGGGTGGCTTCGGCCACCGATTCTGAGAGCTGCGGGACCTTGACTTCTACGATTGCCATGTTGTTTCTCGGTGTTCAATCAAACTTGCCGCGCGACTTTGGCGGGACCAGCGCAGACGGGCGCCTGCCCGCCTGCAGGCCTGGGCGGTGGCGGCGCGCCGCGCGCACCACCACCGCCACGCAGCGGATCACTTCGTCAGGACGAATCCCTTGAGCTTGCCGTAGGCCTGGTCGAGCAGCGCCTTCTGCTGCTCCTGGTGCAGGTGGGCGTAACCCACGGCCGGCGAGGCCGAGGCCGGACGGCCGGCATAGCCGAGCTTCTGGCCTTCCTGCAGGTTCTCGTGGATGTAGTGCTGGACGAAGAACCATGCGCCCTGGTTCTGCGGCTCGTCCTGGCACCACACCACATCGCTGAGGTTGGGGTACTTCTTGACCTCGGCAGCAAAAGCCTTGTGCGGGAAGGGGTAGAGCTGCTCGACCCGGATGATCGCGACGTCGTGGGACTTCTTCTCCTCGCGCTTCTTGACCAGGTCGTAATACACCTTGCCCGAGCAGGCGATGATGCGTTTGACCTTGTCGGCCGCGATCTCGGCGTTCTGTTCCGGGATCACCGTCTTGAAGTCGGCCTTGGTGAAATCCGTCAGCGGCGAGGTCGCGTCCTTGTTGCGCAGCAGCGACTTGGGCGTCATGATCACCAGCGGCTTGCGGAACTGGCGCACCATCTGCCGGCGCAGCACATGGAAGATCTGCGCGGCCGAGGTCGGCTGCACTATCTGCATGTTGTTGTCGGCCGCCAACTGCATGAAGCGCTCCAGGCGCGCCGAGCTGTGCTCCGGACCCTGGCCTTCGTAGCCGTGCGGCAACAGCAACACGATGCCGTTGGCGCGGCCCCACTTGACCTCGCCCGAGGCGATGAACTGGTCGATCACCACCTGCGCACCGTTGACGAAGTCACCGAACTGGCCTTCCCAGATCGTCAGCGTGTTGGGCTCGGCACTGGCATAGCCGTACTCGAAGCCGAGCACCGCTTCTTCGGAAAGGATCGAGTCGATCACCGTGAACGGGGCCTGACCGTCGGCCACATGCTGCAGCGGGGTGTAGGTGCCGACGTCCCACTTTTCGCGATTCTGGTCGTGCAGCACGGCGTGGCGGTGCACGAAGGTGCCGCGACCGCAGTCCTCGCCCGACAGCCGCACGGCATAGCCGCTGGCCACCAGCGAGGCATAGGCCAGGGTCTCGCCCATGCCCCAGTCGACGTTGATCTCGCCGCGGCCCATCGCGGCGCGGTCGCCCAGCACCTTCTCGACCAGCGAGTGGGCCTTGAAGTTGGCCGGCACCGTGGTGATGCGCTCGGCCAGGCGCTTGATCTCGGCCAGCGGCAACGCGGTGTCGGCGGCGTCAGTCCACTTCTTGCCGAGGAAGGGCGCCCAGTCGACCGCATACTTGCTCTTGAAGTTGGTCAACACCGGGTCCATCGTGTGCCGGCCTTCGTCGAAGGCGGCGCGCAGCTGCTTGACCATCTCCTCCGGCCCGCCCTCGGGCAACACGTTCTGCGCCACCAGCTTCTCGCCGTACAGCTTGCGCGTGCCCGGGTGCTTGGCGATCACCTTGTACATCAGCGGCTGGGTCAGCGCGGGCGTGTCCTGCTCGTTGTGGCCCAGCTTGCGGAAGCAGATGATGTCGACCACCACGTCCTTCTTGAACTGCTGACGGTAGTCGAGTGCCAACTGGGTGCACAGCACCACGGCTTCCGGGTCGTCGCCGTTGACGTGCAGCACCGGCGCCTCGATCATCTTGACGACGTCGGTGCAGTACAGCGTCGAGCGTGAATCGCGCGGGTCGCTGGTGGTGAAGCCGATCTGGTTGTTGATGACGATGTGCAGCGTGCCGCCGGTGTAATAGCCCCGGGTCTGGGCCAGCGCCAGCGTCTCCATCACCACGCCCTGGCCGGCGAAGGCGGCGTCGCCGTGGACCAGCACCGGCAGCACCTGGGCGCCGGTGACGTCGCCGCGGCGGTCCATCCGGGCCTTGACCGAGCCCTCGACCACCGGGTTGACGATCTCCAGGTGGGAAGGATTGAAAGCGAGACTGAGGTGCAGCGGCCCACCGGGGGTGGTGATGTCGCTGGAGAAACCCTGGTGGTATTTGACGTCGCCCGAGGGCAGGTTCTCGGGCGCGGTGTGGTCGAACTCGGCGAACAAGTCCCTGGGCATCTTGCCCAGGATGTTGACCAGCACATTCAGGCGGCCGCGGTGCGCCATGCCGATCACCATCTCCTGCACGCCATGGCTGCCGGCGCGCTGCACCACCTCGTCCATCGAGGCGATGAAGCTCTCGCTGCCTTCGAGCGAGAAGCGCTTCTGGCCGACGTACTTGGTGTGCAGGTAGCGCTCTAGCCCCTCGGACGCGGTCAGGCGGTCGAGGATGTGCTTCTTGCCGTCGATCGAAAAGTTGGGCTTGCTGCGGATCGACTCCAGCCGCTCCTGCCACCAGCGCTTCTCGGTCGGGTCGGTGCAGTGCATGTACTCGGCGCCGACCGAGCCGCAATAGGTCTCGCGCAGCGCCTGCATGATCTCGCGCAGCGTCATGTTCTCGGACTTGCCGAAATACGTGTTCGCGGCGCTGAACGTGATGTCCATGTCCGACTCGGCCAGGTCGTAGAACGCCGGCTCGAGTTCGGGAATCTTCGGCCGCTCGGTGCGCTTGAGCGGATCGAGGTCGGCCCATCTGGAGCCGAGAAATCGGTACGCAGCGATCAGCGACTGCACATGCACCTGCTTGCGCGCCACGGCCAGGTCGGCCGAGCTGGCCTTCAGCGCGAAGGCATTGGCCTTGGCGCGCTGCGCAAAGGATTCCACCACCGGGGCATGGGCCACGTCGCGCGCTTCCGAGCCATCGGTGGCCGGCACGTGCTGCAGGTTGTCGAAATAGGTGCGCCAGGTGTCGGGCACGCTGCCGGGATTGTCGAGATAGGCTTCGTAAAGCTCTTCGACATAAGGGGCGTTGCCCCCGAACAGGTACGAGTTGGACCTGTATTGCTGCATCATCTCGCTGTCACCTTTTACCCCGGTTTCCGAGGCTACGATGGGTTGATCAACCTTCCGCGGCCCGGCTCAACCGGTTGGCGGACTTAGCGACCCGCCTTGCTGCATTTCAGGATCGACAACGGTGTCGATCAGCAAGGGGCACGAAAGGGACGTTTTAACTACACCGCAGGTACTGTAACACTCTGGCCGCTGCACCCACGATCGGCATTAGACAACGTCCAGCCTTCTGCTTTCCTGACAAAGCACCGGCCGCGGCCTGCAAACTCGCCGCTCAGGACACTGCCGGCGCCGCCTCCAGGAAATCGCAGGCCAGGTTGGCCAGGGCACGCACGCCGGGCACCAGGCAACGCTCGTCGACGAAGAAGCGCGGCGAGTGATTGGGCGCGGCCTGGGCCGCCGCGCCGGCACCGGGCGTGACGCCGATGAAGATGAACAGCCCCTGCACCTGCTGCTGGAAGAAAGAGAAATCTTCCGACCCCATGACCTTGGGCACCAGGTGCACCTGCGCGGCACCGGCCACGCGCTGCAGCGTGGGCAGCATGGCCGCGGTCAGCGCCGTGTCGTTGACGGTGACGGGGTAGTTCTTCTTGATGCAGACCGTGCAGCCGGCGCGCGAGCCGCGGCTGATCGCCTCGGCCAGGTAGGTGACGCGCTCGTGGATGTCGTCGCGCATCGCCTCGTCGAAGCTGCGGATGGTGCCGCGCATCTCGACCGAGTCCGGGATGATGTTCTCGCGCAAGCCGCCCTTGATGACGCCGATGGTGACCACCGCGGGCTCTTGCGTCAGGTCGATCTGGCGGCTGACCACGGTCTGCAGGCCCAGCACGACCTGGGCGGCGGTGACGATCGGGTCGACCCCGAACCAGGGCATCGCGCCATGGGTCTGGCGGCCGTGGATCGTGATCTTGAGGTTGTCGGCGCTGGCCATCGTCGGGCCGGGCCGGTAGCCGATCACGCCCAGCGGCAGGCGCGAGGTCACGTGCAGCCCGAAGACCGCGGCCGGCCGCGGGTTGTCCATCGCGCCTTGCTCGATCATCAGCTTGGCGCCGCCCTCCTCGCCTTCGGGCGGCAGTTCCTCGGCCGGCTGGAAGATGAACTTGACGCTGCCGCGCAGCCCGGCGCGCAGCCCGGCCAGCACCTCGGCCACGCCCATCAGGATGGCGGTGTGGGCGTCGTGGCCGCAGGCGTGCATCACCCCGACCTGCTCGCCGTTCCAGGTGGTGCGCACCTTGGAGGCGAACGGCAGGTCGACCTCCTCGGCCACCGGCAACGCGTCCATGTCGGCGCGCAAGGCCACCACCGGGCCGGGCAGCGCGCCGACCAGCAGGCCGACCACGCCGGTATGCGCGACGCCGGTGCGCACCTCGTCGAAACCCAGCGACGTCAAATGCGCGGCGACGATGGCCGCGGTGCGGAACTCGCGGTTGCCGAGCTCCGGGTTGGCGTGGAAATCACGCCGCCAGGCGATCACGCGGGCTTCTGCAGCCTGGGCCGCGGCGTCGATCTGTGCCGCCAGCGAACTGGCGGCGACTGACGAGGTGGCAGTGGCTGGGGAGGTGTTGTCCATGGCCGGCTTCGCTGCTCAGGCCATCGCCACGCCGGCTTCGACCAGGCCCAGGCGCTTTTTCGCGGCGGCGAACTGGGCCTTGAGCTGGGCCACGTAGGCGGCCACCGGCACCACCTTGTCGATCGCGCCTATGCCCTGGCCGCAGCCCCAGATGTCCTTCCAGGCCTTCTTGGCATCGCCGCCGAAGTTCATCTTGCTCGGGTCGCTTTCGGGCAGGTTATCGGGGTCGAGCCCGGCGTTGCGGATCGACGGCGCCAGGTAGTTGCCATGCACGCCGGTGAACAGGTTGCTGTAGACGATGTCGTCGGAGTTGGCATCGACGATCGCCTGCTTGTAGGCGTCGACCGCGCGCGCTTCCTCGGTGGCGATGAAAGCCGAGCCGATGTAGGCGAAGTCCGCCCCCATGGCCAGCGCCGCCAGCACCGCGTCGCCGGTGGCGATGCTGCCCGACAGCGCCAGCGGGCCGTCGAACCACTGGCGGATCTCCTGGATCAGCGCAAACGGGCTCTTGACGCCGGCGTGACCGCCCGCGCCCGACGCCACCGCGATCAGGCCATCAGCGCCTTTCTCGATCGCCTTGTGGGCGTACTTGTTGTTGATGATGTCGTGCAGCACCACGCCACCCCAGGCATGCGCCGCCTCGTTGACATCGGCGCGCGCGCCCAGGCTGGTGATGATGATAGGCACCCGGTACTTGGCGCAGGCGGCCATGTCGTGGTCGAGCCGGTCGTTGCTCTTGTGCACGATCTGGTTGATCGCGAACGGCGCCGACTTCTGCTCCGGGTGGTCACGGTCCCAGGCCGCAAGGGTCTCGGTGATCTCGGCCAGCCAGTCGTCGACCTGCGACGCCGGGCGGGCGTTGAGCGATGGCATCGAGCCCACCACGCCGGCCTTGCACTGCTCGATCACGAGCTTGGGGGTGCTGATGATGAACAGCGGCGAGCCGATGATCGGCAGGGGCAGGTTGGCAAGGACGGCGGGCAGGGGCACAAGGAACTCCAGGTCAGTATCTTGGGTGACCGGCGAGTGTGCGAGGGCCCACTGCCGAGTCACTATCACAACGGCGACAAAGGCCGGTCAGAAGCTGTCGACCGCCATCTCGACGGTGCCGGCAGCACCCTCGACGATGCTGTCGCGCAGGCCAGGCGCCTTGCTCAGCAAATGATCGGCGCAGAAGCGCGCGGTGTTGATCTTGGCGCGCATGAAGTCGGCCTCCTCGCCCTGGGCCAGCTTGTCCTCGGCGACAATCAGCGCGCGCGCCATCTGCCAGCCGGCGATCAGGTTGCCGGCCAGCATCAGGTAGGGCACGCTGCCGGCAAAGACCGCATTCGGGCTGGACCGGGTCTGGCTGGCGACAAAGCCGACCACGTCCAGAAAAGCCAGACGCGCCGCACTCAGCCGCTTGAGCATCGCCCGCGAGGCCTCGCTGCCGCGCACGGCCAGCGCGGCTTCGGTGGCCTCGATCTGGCCCGCGATGGCACGCGCGGTGGCGCCGCCGTCACGCGCGGTCTTGCGCCCGACCAGGTCGTTGGCCTGGATCGCGGTCGTGCCCTCGTAGATCGTCAGGATCTTGGCATCGCGGTAGTACTGGGCCGCCCCGGTCTCCTCGATGAAACCCATGCCGCCATGCACCTGCACGCCCAGCGAGGTGACTTCCAGGCTCATCTCGGTCGAGTAGCCCTTGATCAGCGGCACCATGAACTCGTAGAAAGCCTGGTTCTGCTTGCGCACCTCGGCCTCCGGATGGGCATGGGCGGCGTCCTGCGCGGCCGCGGCCACCAGCGCCATCGCGCGGCAGCTCTCGGTGTAGGCGCGCATCGTCATCAGCATGCGCTTGACGTCGGGGTGGTGGATGATCGGCGCGGCGGCGTTCAGCGTGCCGTCCACCGGTCGGCTCTGCACCCGGTCCCGGGCATAGGCCACCGCCTTCTGGTAGGCCCGCTCGGCCACCGCGATGCCCTGCACCCCCACTGCATAGCGGGCGGCGTTCATCATCACGAACATGTATTCCAGGCCGCGGTTCTCCTGGCCGACCAGGAAGCCCACGGCACCTCCGTTGTCGCCATACTGCAGCACCGCGGTCGGGCTGGCCTTGATGCCCAGCTTGTGCTCTATGCTGACGCACTGCACGTCGTTGCGCGCGCCCAGCGACCCGTCGGCATTGACCAGGAACTTCGGGCAGACGAACAGAGAGATGCCCTTGACGCCCTCGGGCGCGCCGGTCACCCTCGCCAGCACCAGATGGACGATGTTCTCGGCCATGTCGTGCTCACCGTAGGTGATGTAGATCTTGGTGCCGAACAGGCGGTAAGTGCCGTCAGCCTGCGGCTCGGCGCGGCTGCGCACCGCGGCCAGGTCCGAGCCGGCCTGCGGCTCGGTCAGGTTCATCGTGCCGGTCCAGCTGCCGTCGATCATCTTGGGCAGGTAGGTGGCTTTCAGTTCATCGCTGCCGGCGGTCAGCAAGGCCTCGATCGCACCGTCGGTCAGCAGCGGGCAGAGCGCGAAGCTCAGGTTGGCGCTGTTGAGCATCTCGATGCAGGCGGCGTGGATCAGCTTGGGCAGGCCCTGGCCGCCGAATTCGGCCGGATGGTGCAGGCCTTGCCAGCCACCCTCGCCGAACTGGCGGAAAGCCGCCTTGAAGCCCGGCGTGGTCGTGACATGGCCGTCCTTGAACGACGAAGGCTGCTGGTCGCCTTCCCAGTTCAGCGGCGCGATCACGTCCTGGTTGAGCTTGGCGCATTCGTCGAGCACGGCGGCGGCGGTGTCGAGTCCGGCGTCCTCAAAGCCGGGCAGCTCGGCAACGGTGGCCAGGCCAGCCAGTTCCTGCATCACGAAAAGCATGTCCTTGACAGGGGCGCGGTAAGTCATTTCAAGTCTCCAGACAAAACAAGGGCGCCGACAAGGGCGCCCTCAGGGGGTCAATCCGGCATCACCGACGCTGCATCACAGCGCGGCGACCAACTCGGGTACGGCGACGAACAGATCAGCCTCGAGACCGTAGTCGGCAACGCTGAAGATCGGCGCCTCGGCATCCTTGTTGATCGCCACGATCACCTTGCTGTCCTTCATGCCGGCCAGGTGCTGGATCGCGCCGCTGATGCCGCAAGCGATGTAGAGCGTGGGCGCGACGATCTTGCCGGTCTGCCCAACCTGCCAGTCATTGGGCGCGTAACCGGCGTCCACCGCGGCGCGACTGGCGCCGAGCGCGGCGCCGAGCTTGTCGGCCAGCGGCGTCAGCACCGAGTCGAACTTCTCGCTGCTGCCCATCGCCCGGCCACCCGAGACGATGATCTTGGCGGCGGTCA
Organism: Burkholderiales bacterium; assembly: GCA_947453625.1. Classification (GTDB taxonomy): domain Bacteria; phylum Pseudomonadota; class Gammaproteobacteria; order Burkholderiales; family Burkholderiaceae_C; genus Pseudaquabacterium. The sequence goes on along the minus strand of CANGHK010000015.1, from coordinate 4,518 downwards.
ACTCGGGCCGGTCGTTCTTGGCGATCTCGCTGCCCAGGAAACTGCTGCTGCCCGAATCGGTCACGGCGGCCAGCGCTTCGACCGCTGCGCTGCCACCCGAAGACGGCGCGGCGTCGAAACCGGTGGTGCGCACGGTGATCACCTTCACCGTGTCGCTGCTCTGCACCGTGGCGATGGCGTTGCCGGCGTAGATCGGGCGCTCGAAGGTGTCGGTGCTGACAACCCGGGTCGCATCGCTGATCTGGCCCACGTCGAGCAGCGCGGCCACGCGCGGCGACACGTTCTTGCCAGCCGCGGTGGCCGGGAACAGGATGTGGCCGTAACCTGATGCCAGCGCGACAACCTGGGCCGCGACGTTCTCGGCCAAGCCGTGCGCAAGACCGGCGTCGTCGGCGTGCAGCACCTTGGCCACGCCGGGAATCTGAGCGGCGGCCTGGGCGGCAGCAGCGGCGTCGTGCCCGGCCACCAGCACATGGACATCGCCACCGCCGAGCTTGGCGATCTCAAGCGCGGCAGCCACGGTATTGAGCGTGGCGCCCTTGATCGATTTGTGGTCGTGTTCAGCAATCACCAAAACAGCCATCTCACACCACCTTCGCTTCGTTCTTGAGTTTGTTCACCAGGGTGGCGACGTCAGGCACTTTGATGCCGGCACCGCGCTTGGGCGGCTCGCCGACCTTCAGCGTCTTGATCTTCGAGCTCACGTCGACGCCCAGGTCGGCCGGTTTGAAGACCACCAGTGCCTTTTTCTTGGCCTTCATGATGTTGGGCAGCGTGACATAGCGCGGCTCATTCAAGCGCAGGTCGGTGGTGATCACCGCTGGCAGGCTGAGGCTGAGGATCTCGGAACCACCGTCGATCTCGCGCGTGACGCGGGCCTTGCCGTCGACGATCTCCACCTTGCTGGCGAACACGCCCTGCGGCAGTTTGGCCAGCGCGGCAAGCATCTGGCCGGTCTGGTTGTTGTCGTCGTCGATGGCCTGCTTGCCCAGGATGATCAGGCCGGGCTGCTCCTTGTCGACCAGCGCCTTGAGCAATTTGGCCACCGCCAGGGGCTGCAAGTCCTCGCTGGTCTCGACCAGGATCGCGCGATCAGCGCCTATCGCCATAGCGGTGCGCAGGGTTTCCTGGCACTGGGTGACACCGCAGGACACCGCGATCACCTCGGTGATCACGCCCTTCTCGCGCAACCGGACCGCCTCCTCGATCGCAATCTCGTCAAAGGGGTTCATGCTCATCTTGACGTTGGCGATGTCGACGCCGGTGCCATCGGACTTCACGCGCACCTTGACGTTGTAATCGACCACACGTTTGACGGGTACCAATACCTTCATGTCGAGCGGCTCCTGGCCTGGTTGGATTGACGTTCACGTAACCTGAAACGATTCTAAGCCGTGACCCCGAAGTACTGGAATGGCAGAAAATCGAACGGTCGTGCTATTTTTTGCCATTGTGCCTGAGGGGCCGCGCGACTGTGCTGTTTCGACACCCGGGTCTGGTTAGACTGCGTCTCCGATGTCAACGCCGACCCCACCCCACATCGGCATCTTCGACTCGGGAATTGGCGGGCTGTCGGTACTGCGGGCGCTGCGGCGCGAGGTGCCGCAGGCGCGCTTGACCTACATCGCCGATTCGCGCCACACCCCCTGGGGCGAACGGCCGTCCGCCTGGGTCGTCGCGCGCAGCCTGCAGCTGAGCGCCTACCTGCTGGACCTGCGGGCCGACCTGGTGCTGGTGGCCTGCAACACCGCCACCACGCTGGCCATCGCGGCGCTGCGCGCACGCTGGCCATCAGGCCGTTTCGTCGGGGTAGAGCCCGGCATCAAGCCAGCAGTGGCGGCGAGCCGCAACGGCCGGGTGGCTGTGCTGGCAACCCGCGCCACACTGGGCAGCGCGCGGCTCGACCAACTGGCCACCCGCCATGCAGCCGGCGCCACGCTGCTGCGACTGCCCTGCCCCGGTCTGGTCGAGGCCATAGAACAGGTCGGCAAGGACGACGGCGCACTGGGCGCAAGACTTGACGCGATCGCCACCGAGTTGACCGCCCAACGCATCGACACCGTGGTGTTGGGCTGCACCCATTACCCGCTGGTGGCCGATGCGCTGGCCCGGCGACTGGGGCCTGAGGTCCTGCTGGTGGACACCGCCGACGCGGTGGTCCGGCAGGTATTGCGTCTGCTGGGTGACGCCAATTTGCTGCCGGACCCGGCTTGCGCGCGGCCTGGCACGGTCGTCGACGCGGCCCGCACAAGGTTGCCGCTACTTCTGGCCACTGGCTCGGCGGACCGCCTGCAACTGGCTGCGCGCCGCTGGGTGGCCGAAGCCGCAGAGGCCGAAACCTTGTGCCTGCCCGACCCACCCACCGACACAGGCCGCCAGCAACGCAGTTTGCGGCAGACGCTCTGAATCCTGTTCGTGCCGACTTCCGGTACGCCAATGGCCGGCGGAGGATTGCGTACCGCAGTTGCGGAATGGGAATTCTTGGGTATAATACGCAGCTCTGATGCGCAAGGATAGCCCGCAAGAACGAACGAGCCACCGAGATCCCGCAGCCCGTCGCGACCTCGCAGGCCATGTCCGGAAGATTCAAAGCCCGCCCCCACTGATTTGGTTGCGGGCTTTTCTTGTTGCAGGAACCTACACCGAAGCAGCGCAAGCCGCAACGGCCCGCTTTTTTTTACGGCCGACTGCCCCCAGTTGAAGCTGACTGGACAGATCAATGACTTCGAGCGGCTTTTTTCGCAATCCCAAGACCATTCGCCCAGACGGGCGGGTTCCGCCCGGGCCGTGGTGGCCTGGTCTGCATCACCCCCAAGGACACGCATGACTGCCAAGAAAATCGTTCACTCTGCTGCGCCTGCCGTCGATGAGGCCGCCAAGGCAGCGCCGGTCAAGACCAAGGCAAAGAAGACGACCCAGCGCGTCGGCACTGACACCGAACTGGCCAAGGTCGAAGCCAAGGTCGAAGCCAAGGGCAAGCCGGCGGGTTCGCGCAAGGCAGTCGTTCTCGACGCCGAACCGGATGTCGATCTGGCAGATGTCGATCTGACGGCGGAAGTGGATGTCGACGGCATCGACATCCTGGACGTTGCGGATGGCGTGAAAACTCCCGATGCCCTCGACCCGGTGGCCAAGGTCAAGCCCTTGCGTGTCAAGGTGCCCAAGTCCAAGGCGCGCGCCCTGATCCGCGAATTCGGCCTGGACGTGACCACGCTGACCGAAGCCGAGGTCGAGAAACGCCGGCGCGAGTTGACGGCGCTGGTCAAGATGGGCAAGACCCGCGGCTTCCTGACACAGCAGGAAATCAACGACCACCTGCCCGAAAAGCTCGTCGATGCCGAGGTGATCGAGGCGATCATCAAGATGCTCAACGACATGGGCATCGCCGTCTACGAGCAGGCGCCGGACGCCGCCACCCTGCTGGTGGCCGGCGGCGCAGGCACGGCGGCCAGCGATGAGGAGGCCGAAGAAGCTGCCGAAGCGGCGCTGTCGACCGTCGATTCCGAGTTCGGCCGGACCACCGATCCGGTGCGCATGTACATGCGTGAAATGGGATCCTTCGACCTGCTGACGCGCGAAGGCGAGATCGAGATCGCCAAGCGCATCGAGGGCGGACGCCAGGCGACGATGCTGGCGGTGTCCGCCTTGCCGTCGATCATGGCCGAGGTCCTGACTTACGGCGACAAGATCGCCAGCGGCGACCTGTCGATCTCGGACGTGGTCGACGGCTTCGTGGTCGCCGACGAAGCCGACGACTATGTGGCCGAGGAAGACGTCGACTCCTTCGACGACAGTGAAGACGATGACGACGGCGGTGGCGGCAGCAAGGCCATGACCAAGCGGCTCGACGAGATGCAGACTGCGGCGCTGGTGCGCTTCTCGGCGATGCGCCTGAGCTTCGACAAGCTGCGTACGGCGTTCGAGAAGAACGGTTACGACTCGGTGCAGTACCGCGACGCCCAACTCGCGCTCAGCGAACAGTTGATGACGGTGCGCTTCACCGTCAAGACCATAGACCGGCTGTGCGACATGTTGCGCTCGCAGGTCGAGCATGTGCGGCGCTGCGAGCGCGAGATCCGCAAGATCGTGGTCGACAAGTGCGGCATGTCGCAGCAGTACTTCATCGATCACTTCCCGCCCAATGTGCTCAACCTGGACTGGGTGATCGCCGAAGCCAACGCCGGCAAGGCCTACAGCGCCATCCTGGGCCGCAACGTGCCTGCGATCCAGGAGTTGCAGAACAAGCTGATCGACCTGCAGACCAAGGTGGTGATCCCGCTCGAGGACCTGAAGGCGATCAACAAGAAGATGAATGAAGGCGACCGCGCCTCGCTGGACGCAAAGCGCGAGATGATCGAGGCCAACCTGCGGCTGGTGATCTCGATCGCCAAGAAATACACCAACCGCGGCATGCAGTTCCTCGACCTGATCCAGGAAGGCAATGTCGGCCTGATGAAGGCGGTGGAGAAGTTCGAATACCGGCGCGGCTTCAAGTTCTCGACCTACGCCACCTGGTGG
>CANGHK010000014.1 GCA_947453625.1 Burkholderiales bacterium | reverse complement strand
TCCGCTGTCATAGCAGGTGAGCATCGCCAGCTTCTCGCCAGCGGCATGCATCGCTTGCAATCGATGCAGCGTCAGGGGTTTGCGCGGGGTTTCGATCATCGTGAGTCTCGGAGCGACTTGACACGGCGGACCGCCGCGCGGGCAACTGTAGCAGCAAGCCCCCCGCGGACAGAGGCGCGGCGCGCGCCCGCTGCACGGGTCGGATGCCGACCGCGGTGTCAGGGCGGCTGCGTCGACCGCGGCGCACAGCCGGCGCTCTCGGCCAGCTTGACCAGCGTGTGCAGCGTGTGGTTGACCGGCGTGGCGATGCCCAGTTCAGCGCCGCGCCGCGCCACATAGCCGTTGATGTGGTCGATCTCGCTGGGCTTGCCGCGGGCCATGTCCTGCGCGGTCGAGGAGTGCTGGGCCGGCATCGCGCTGGCGATGCGGTCCACGGCGTCGAGCGCGGCCTGCAGCGCCAGCGGCTGGCCTTCGGCTTGCGCCACAGCCAGCACCTCCATCACCACGGCGCGCTGCAACTCGGCGATGCCAGTCTGCGCCGCGATCTGGCCATAAGGCAGCCGGGCCAGGCCAGACAACGCGTTCCAGGCGCAATTGATCACCAGCTTGAGCCAAAGTTCGGTCATCACGTCGGCCGAGATCCGCACGCTGACCTGGGCGCTGGCAAACAGGCTGACCACGGCCTGCAGGCGCGGCTGCAGCAAGGCCTCGTCGCGCTGCCCGGCGCCCAGCGCGCCTATCACCAGATCACCGCGGCCGAAGTGCTGGACCCGCCCCGGACCGGGCATCGCGGTGGCCACGTAGACCACCGTCGGTACCACGGTCTGGCGCAGATGCCGCTGCATCACCGCGGCGTTGTCCACGCCGTTCTGCAGGCTGAGCACCAGCGCGTCGGCGGCCAGCAGCGGCGCAATCTGGCGCGCCACCGCGTCGGTGTCGGTGGACTTGACGCAGAACAGCACCAGATCGGCGCCGCGCACCGCCGCCAGATCGGTGGCCGCCAGCAAGGGAACAGTTTGCACCTGCCCCGCCATCTCCAATTGCAGGCCGGCCTGTTGCACGGCCAGCACATGGGCGGCGCGGCCGATCAGCGTGACGGGGTGGCCGGCGCGCGCCAGCATTGCGCCAAAAAAACTGCCGACGGCGCCAGCGCCAACGACGACGGTCGAACGAAAGAGGGGATTCACGGTGCACTGGCGCCCTGGCGGCGCGGCGTTGGAGGTGGCGCGCAGTATGCGTTGCCGGGCCGCTGCGGCAGCGCCGACGCTGCGCGCCCACTCAACTCGGCAGCAACTCGTCGCGCAGCAGCGACTCAACCGTCTCGCGGCGCCGGATCAGCTGGGCCCGCCCGGCGTCGACCATCACCTCGGCGGCGCGCGGCCGGGTGTTGTAGTTGCTGGCCATCGTCATGCCGTAGGCGCCGGCCGACAGCACGGCCAGCAGGTCGCCGGGCTGCAGCGCCAGCACGCGGTCGCGGCCCAGCCAGTCGCCCGACTCGCAGATCGGGCCGACGACGTCCCAGCTCAACGGCGGGTTGGCCTGGCCATCGGTGCGCAGGTGCAAGGGGGCGATGCCCATCCAGGCCTGGTACATCGCCGGGCGAACCAGGTCGTTCATCGCCGCGTCGACGACGGCGAAGTTCTTCTCGGGCGAGGGCTTGAGCACCAGCACCTCGGTCAGCAGCACGCCGGCATTGCCCACCAGCGACCGGCCAGGCTCCATCAGCAACTCGCGCTGGCCATGGCCGCGCGCGTCGATGCGCGCCAGCAGCGCGCGCACCAGTTCGCCGGCGGCCGGCGGCGTCTCGTCGGTGTAGGTGATGCCCAGGCCGCCGCCCAGGTCGATATGCGCGATCGCGATGCCGTCGGCCTCGACCTGTTCGACCAGGTCGAGCAGCCGGTCCACCGCGTCGAGGTAGGGCGCGATCTCGGTGATCTGCGAGCCGATGTGGCAGTCGATGCCCACCACGCGCAGGCCGGGCAGGGCGGCAGCGTGGGCATAGGCCTGGCGTGCCCGCTCGTGCGCGATGCCGAACTTGTTGTCCTTCAGCCCGGTGGAGATGTAGGGGTGGGTCCTGGCGTCGACGTCGGGGTTGACGCGCAGGCTGACGGCCGCCCGGCGGCCCAGCGCGCAGGCCACCTCGGACAGCGTGTCGAGCTCGCTTTCGCTCTCGACGTTGAAGCATTTGACGCCGGCGCGCAGCGCCTCTGTCATCTCGGCGCGGGTCTTGCCCACGCCCGAGAACACCACCTTGGCCGGGTCGCCGCCGGCCGCGATGACGCGCGCCAGTTCACCGCCCGAGACGATGTCGAAACCCAGCCCGAGGTCGGCGAAGGTCTTGATCACCGCCAGGCTGGAATTGGCCTTCATCGCATAGCACAGCAGGTGGCGCCGGCCAGCCAGCGCGCTTTGGTAGGCGGTGGCGGCGGCCCGCATCGCGCCGCGCGAGTAGACGTAGAGCGGCGTGCCGAACTCGGCCGCCAGGTCGGCCAGGCGCACGCCGTCCAGCCACAAATCATCACCCTGGCGCGCCAGGAAAGGGGCGCCGGGCAGGCTGGGTGCCGTCATGTCGGGGTCATCTCGGGGTCGATTCGGATTGGAGGGGTGGCCAGGCTGCCGATGCGGCGCGGGCGGGTGGCGACAGCGTGCCTGGCGGCGCGGGCATGGTCAGCGGGCCCTTCTGGCCGCAGGCGGCCAGCGTCGCCGAGCAGGTCAACAGGCAGACCCACAGGCCGAGCCGACCCAACCCTGACCCGGCGCCAGGGCCAGCCGGTCTCGCTACACTGGAACGAAGCAACATCTGCGGGATTCTATCGACCATGACCTCTGCCACGCCCTCGCCCATCCCGCCCACCGCAGCGCAGTCCGAGCGCGAATTCAACCGGCTGTCGCAGGCCGCGCTGGCGGCCATCGAGGCCACCGTCGACCGCTGGCTGGACGACGACGTGGTCGACATCGACAGCCAGCGCACCGGCGGCCTGCTGGAACTGAGCCTGCCGGGCGGCAGCAAGATCGTCATCAACACCCAGCCGCCGCTGCATGAACTGTGGCTGGCGGCACGGGCCGGCGGCCACCATTACCGGCAGGAGGACGGGCGCTGGCTGGACACCCGCGACGGCAGCGAGTTTTTCGAGGCCTTGTCGCGCCATGCCACGGCGCAGGCCGGACTGGCGCTGCGCTTCGAGGCCCCGGCTACCTGAACAGGTCGAGGATGCCCTTGCGCTCGGTGTCGGTGGCAGCCGGCGGCAGCTTGTCTTCCAGGCCCACGCTGCCGACGCCTGCGCCGGCGCTGAACTCAGTGAAGATCCAGTCGGCGCCCTGCTGAACCAGACCCTCGGGTACCTCGGGTTGACGCTCGGGCAGCTTGCGCAGCGCGTGCGTCATGTACTCGATCCACACCGGCAGCGCCAGACCGCCGCCGGTCTCGCGGTCGCCCAGCTTGCGCGGGTTGTCGTAGCCTATCCACACGACGGCCGCCAGATTCGGCTGGAAGCCCGCGAACCAGGCGTCCATCGAGTCGTTGGTGGTGCCGGTCTTGCCGTACAAGTCCATTCGTTTGAAGGTGGCGTAGACCTTGGCCGCCGTGCCAGAGCGGGCCACTTCGCCCAGCAGTTGGGTCATCGCGAAGGCGTTGCGGGCATCGACCGTGCGCATCGTCTCGTCGATCACCGGCGGCGGGCTCTGCTGCAGCAACCGGCCCTTGTCGTCGGTGATGCGGGTGATCAGCAGCGGGTTGACGCGGTAGCCGCCGTTGGCGAACACGCTGTAGCCGCTGGCCATCTGCAGCGGCGTGACCGAGCCCGCGCCCAGCGCCATCGTCAGGTAGGCCGGGTGTTTCTCGGCCTCGAAGCCGAAGCGGTTGATCCAGTCCTGCGCGAACTGCACGCCGGTGGACTGCAACACCCGGATCGACACCATGTTCTTGGACTTGGCCAGCGCGGTCTTCAGCGGCATGGCGCCTTCGAACTTGCCGTCGTAGTTCTTGGGCTCCCAGGGCTGACTGCCGGTGGTGCCGGCATCGAAGAACAGCGGCGCGTCGTTGACGATGGTCTGCGGGGTGAAGCCCTTTTCCAGCGCCGCCGAGTAGATGAAGGGCTTGAAGCTCGATCCGGGCTGTCGCCAGGCCTGGGTCACATGGTTGAATTTGCTCTTGCCGAAGTCGAAGCCGCCCACCAGCGCCCTGATGCCGCCGGTACGGGTGTCCATCGCGACGAAAGCGCCCTCGACCTCGGGCTGTTGGGTCAGGGTCCAGTCGCCCTTGGGGCCGCGCAAGGCGCGCACCACGGCGCCACGCCGTATCTTCTTCAGTGGCTCGGCCTTCTCGGCCAGCCCCGAGGTGACGGGCTTCAGACCGTCGCCGGTGACGGTGATGCTCTCGCCCGACTGCAGCACCGCGACCACCTTGCGCGGCGACGCCTCCAGCACCACCGCCGCCTTGAGCTCGTCGTTGTCGGGGTGGTCGGCCAGGGCTTCGGCGATGCGCGTGTCGAGTTCCTTGGGATCGGTGGGCAGGTCGATTTGGTCTTCCGGGCCGCGGTAGACCTGACGCCGCTCGTAGTCGAGCAGGCCGCGGCGCAAGGCCCGGTAGGCCACGGCCTGGTCTGACGCGTCCACCGTCACCTGCACGTTCAGGCCCCGGGTGGTGGTCTCGGCGCCGTACTGGCTGAAGATCAATTGCCGCACGCTCTCGGCCACATATTCGGCATGTACCGAGCTTTCGGTCGGTGGGCGCAGGTGCAGCACCTCGGCGCGGGCCCGCTCGGCCTGCTCCTCGGTGATGAAGCCGTTGGCCTCCATGCGGTCGATGACGTGCTGCTGGCGCCGGGCCGCGCGCTTCGGGTTGGTCACCGGGTTGTAGGCCGAAGGCGCTTGCGGCAGGCCGGCCAGCATCGCGGCCTCGGCCACCGTCACCTCGGCCACCGGCTTGCCGAAGTAGATCTCGCTGGCCGCCGCGAAGCCATAGGCGCGTTGACCGAGGAATATCTGGTTCATGTAGATCTCAAGGATCTGCGGTTTGCTCAGCTGACTCTCTATCTTCAGCGCGAGCAGGATCTCGTAGATCTTGCGGGTGAAGGTCTTCTCGGTCGACAGGTAGAAGTTGCGCGCCACCTGCATCGTGATGGTCGACGCACCCTGGCTCTTGGCCTTGTTGAACTGCGCCAGGCCGGCCCGCGCCACGCCCAGGTAGTCCACGCCGTTGTGGCGGTAGAAGCGCGCATCCTCGATCGCCAGCACCGCTTCCTGCATCACCTTGGGGATCATCGCGATCGGGGTGTAGATGCGGCGCTCCTCGCCGAACTCGCCCAGCAGCACGCCGTCGGCCGAGATCACCCGCAGCGGCAGCTTGGGCCTGTAGTCGGTCAGGCCGCTGATCTCAGGCAGGTTGGGGTAGGCCACGGCCAGCGCCACGCCCAGCAGCAGTGCGCCGGTCAGCGCCAGCGACAGCAGCCCTGCCGTCAGCCAGCCCAGGCCGGTGAGCAGACTCCGTGCCGTGCTGCGCGCAGTGTGAGGGGCGGCCCGGGCCGTTCGGGGCGCCGCAGGGGCGCGCTCGGTGTCGCTCATAGATCGACCGAGTGTATCGAAGCGCGCGCGCCGCCTGCCGCCGGGGCCGGGCCGGTCAGCCCGCCCGCGCGGGCTTCAGCCCACCGCCGCCCGGCGATTGCGGCTTGTTGCAAATGCCAGTCGGGCGTCGGCACATCGCAACGTTTGTCACGGGTGAAAATGCCAGAATTCGACGGCCTGCAAAGGCTTTACTGCTAGCATTCAAGGAGTTTATTAAGAGTTTCATACCCCCGTCCGTCGTTGGGAGACGCTGTTTCGTGAGCCTCTTTGACCTCCTGCTGGGCCGCAAACATGCGCCGATGATCGGACTGGACATCAGTTCGTCCAGTGCCAAGCTGGTCGAGTTGGGCAGGTCGTCGACCGGTGAGTATGTGCTCGAGCACCTGGCCTTCGAGCCCTTCGAGAAGGGCTGGATCACCGACGGGCAGATCGAGAAGTTTGAAGAGGTGGTGGCCGCGGTGGGCCGTTTGCTGGCCAAGAGCGGCACCCGCACCCGACTGGTGGTGATGGCGATGCCGCAATCCGCCGTGATCACCAAGCGCATCATGCTGCCCGCCGGCTTGCGCGACGAAGAACTGGAACTGCAGGTCGAGTCCGAGGCCAACCAGTACATACCCTTCTCGCTCGACGAGGTGAGCCTAGATTTCTGCGTCATCGGCCCCAGTCCGACCTCGGGCGGCGACATCGAGGTGCTTATCGCCGCGTCGCGCAAGGAGCGGGTGCAGGACCGCCAAGGCGTTGCCGAGGCGGCCGGCCTCAAGCCCAGGGTGCTCGACATCGAAAGCCATGCCGCGCTGCTGGCGATCAGCCGGGTGGTGGCCACCTTGCCCAACCAGGGCCGCGACGCGCTGATCGCACTGTTCGAGATCGGCGCCGACACCACCAGCCTGAAGGTCTTGCGCGAGGGCGAGATGCTCTATGACCGCGACCAGGCCTTCGGCGGCTCGCAACTCACCACGCTGATCTCGCGCCAGTACGGCTTCTCGTTCGAGGAGGCCGAGCAGAAGAAGCTGGCAGGCGAACTGCCCGAAGACTACGAGCGTGCGATCCTGACCGGTTTCGTCGACACCTTGTCGCAGGAGATCGGCCGCGCGCTGCAGTACTTCTTCACCAGCACGCCGCACCACAAGGTGCATTACGTGATGCTGGCCGGCGGCACCGCCACGCTGCCGGGGCTGAAGGACCGCGTTACCGAGCTGACCGGCTTTGCCGCGATGGTGGTCAACCCCTTCGACGGCATGAAGATCGGCCCTGGAGTGCGCGAGATCAAGGTGCGCAAGGAGGCACCGTCCTACCTCACCGCCTGTGGCCTGGCGATGCGGAGGTTTCTGCAGTGATCCTGATCAATCTGCTGCCGCACCGCGAGGAGCGGCGGCGCCAGCGCAAGCGCCTGTTCTTCGTCGGTCTGGCCGTGGCGGCGGTGGCCGGGGCGGTGGGCTCGGGGCTGTGGTACGGCGCGCTGCAGCAGTTGGCCCAGGTCCAGCAGGCGCGCAACAGCTTTCTGCGCACCGAGATCGGCAAGCTGGAGGGCCAGATCAAGGACATCGCCAACCTGCGCGCCGAGATCGACGGCTTGAAGGCGCGCCAGGGCGCGGTCGAAGACCTGCAGCTCAACCGCAACGTGCCGGTGCACCTGCTGGACGAACTGGTGCGGATGACGCCCGAGGGCCTCTACCTCAGCAGCATCAGGCAGACCGACGCGACTGTGCTGGTCAGCGGCGTGGCCCAGACCAACGAGCGGGTGTCCGAGTTCCTGCGCAGCGTGCAGGACAGCTCACCGTGGCTGGAGCGCATGGAGCTGGTGGAGATCAAGGCCATCACACCGCCCGCGGCCCCCGGCACGCGCGAGCAGCGCCGGCTGTTCGAGTTCGCGCTGCGTGTGTCGATCAAGCAGCCAGGCGCTGCGGCTTCGGCGCCAGGCGCGGTGCGCGCCCCGGCCCCAGCGCCCAGTTCACCCACTTTCCCAGGAGCGGCCGCACCCTCGGCGTCCGCTCCTGCGGCCCGCAAGGCCGCCTGAGGATCCGGCCATGGCCAGCACCACGCGCCCGATGAGCATCGACATGGCCACCGCCTTCGACCGTGCGACGCTGCAGTTCAAGGGACTCAATCCCCAGCAGCCAGGGCAGTGGCCCCTGCTGCCCAAGCTCTGTGCCTGGGCCGCGGTGGCCGCGCTGGCGCTGGGTCTGGGTTGGCTGCTGCTGGTCTCGGGCGCCGCCGACCAGCTCGACGCCGAGCGCAGGACCGAGCCCGGCCTGAAGGAAGACTACCGTGGCAAGCTGGCGCAGGCCGTCAACCTGTCCGAACTGCGCAAGCAGAAGCAGCAGGTGCAGGAATACGTCACGCAGCTCGAGCGCCAGCTGCCCGGCAAGGCCGAGATGGACGCGCTGCTGTCGGACATCAACCAGGCCGGCATAGGCCGCGGCCTGCAGTTCGAGCTGTTCCGACCGGGCCAGGTCGAGGTCAAGGACTACTACGCTGTGTTGCCGATTGCACTGCGCGTGACCGGCCGTTTCCACGACATCGGCGCCTTCACCGCCGATGTGGCCAACCTGTCGCGCATCGTCACCCTGCACAACCTGCAGATCGTGCCGGTGGCCAAGGACGCCTCGGGCAACCTGGCAATGGACGCGGTGGCGCGCACCTACCGCTACCTCGACGCGGCCGAGCTGAACCAGGTGCGCAAGTCCCGGCTCGAGACCGAGGCCAAGGCCAAGGGGGCGCGCAAGTGATGACAGTGCCTGGCCCGCCCGTGAGTCCTCAACTGAGCCCGCGGGCCGCCCGATGCCAGGCCTTGCGCGGCCTGGTGCTGCTGTGGCTGGTGGTCGGCAGCGGCCTGATCACCGGCTGCGATAGTGGGGACCAGGAGTTGCAGGCCTGGATGGAGCAGCAGCGGCGCGAGGTCAGACCCAGGGTGCAGCCGCTGGCCGCGCCCAAGAAGTTCGATCCGGTGCCCTATGCCAACGCGCAGCAGATCGACCCGTTTTCCAGCCAGAAGCTCACGGTGGCCATCAAGCAGGAATCGCGACAGCCCAGCTCGCTGCTGGCCGCCGAGATGAACCGGCGCAAGGAGCCGCTCGAAGCGTTCTCGCTCGACATGATGGCGATGGTGGGCAGCGTCAGCCAGGCCGGCGTGCCCTTTGCCTTGCTCAAGGTCGACAACCTGCTCTACCGCGTCAAGCCGGGTGACTATGTCGGTCAGAATTTCGGCCGCGTCGCCCGAATCACCGAGACCGAGGTGGTGCTGCGCGAGATCGTGCAGGATTCGGCCGGTGAATGGATTGAGCGCAGCGCCTCGCTGCAGTTGCAGGAGCGGGGGCAGGAGAGGGCGCGATGAACAACCCGCAGGAGACAACAACCATGCAGAAGTGGCGCGCCGGTGCGTTCGCCTTGGCGCTGGCCTGGGCGCTGCCGATGCTGGTCGCGGCCCAGGAGTCAGCCTCGAGCCCGGCCCCAAGCCCTGTATCGACCGCAACCGCGGCCCCGGTGTCTATCCTGGGCATCACCAGCACCCAGCAAGCCGGCGCCGAGGTGGTGCGCATCGAGTTGTCGGACGCGCTGGCGGCCTTGCCCAGCGGTTTTGCAGTGCAGACCCCGCCGCGGGTGGCGATAGACCTGCCCGGCGTGGCCAACGCGCTGGGCAAGTCGGTGGTCGACATCAACCAGGGCAACCTGCGGTCGGTGGCCGTCGCCCAGGCCGGCGAGCGCACGCGGCTGGTGCTCAACCTGCGCCAGGCCACCACCTACCGCACCGAGTTGCAGGGCAAGGTGCTGCTGGTGGTGCTCGACAGCAGCAGCACCGCCGCGACAGGCGCCGCGCCCGGCAGCGAGCCGGTGCACTTTGCCGCGCCGCAGAACAGCGACCGCCTGCCGCTGCGCGACATCGACTTCCGGCGTGGCGCCGACGGTGCCGGCCGTGTCATCGTCTCGCTGGCCAGCACCCAGGTGGGGGTCGATATCCGCCAGCAAGGCCAGAGCCTGGTGGTCGAGTTCCTGCGCTCCAGCCTGCCCGAGACCCTGCGCCGCAAGCTCGACGTGGCCGATTTCGGCACCCCGGTGCAGAGCGTCAGCACCTCGCAGAGCGGCGACCGGGTGCGCATGCAGATCGAGCCGCGCGGCAACTGGGAGCACAGCGCCTACCAGAGCGACAGCCAGTTCGTGATCGAGGTGCGTCCGCTCAAGGTCGACCCGAACAAGCTGACGCAAGGCGCAGGCTTCGCGGGCGAGAAGCTGTCGTTGAACTTCCAGAACATCGAGGTGCGCGCGCTGCTGCAGGTGATCGCCGACTTCACCAACTTCAACGTCGTGACCAGCGACACCGTGACCGGCAGCGTGACGCTGCGCCTGAAGGACGTGCCCTGGGACCAGGCGCTCGACATCATCCTGCAGAGCAAGAGCCTGGGCGTGCGCAAGTCGGGCAATGTGCTGTGGATCGCGCCCAAGGACGAATTGTTGGCCAAGGAACAGCTCGAGCTGGAATCGAAGAAGAAGCTCGCCGAACTGGAGCCGGTGCGCACCCAGTCCTTCCAGCTCAACTACGCCCGCGCCGACGAGGTGGCCAAGGGCTTGTCGGGGCAATCGGGGTCGGGCAGTTCGGGCGGCAGCGCGAGCAGCGGCGGGTCGGGCGGTGGCAGCAGCAGTTCGGCCACGCGCATCCTGTCGCCGCGCGGCAGCGTGATCTTCGAGACCCGCACCAACCAGATCTTCGTCACCGACATCCCGAGCAAGCTCGAGGAAGTCCAGTTGCTGATCGCCAAGATCGACATCCCGGTGCGCCAGGTGTTGATCGAGGCCCGCATCGTCGAGGCCGACGACCGGTTCGGCCGCACCCTGGGCGTCAAGCTCGGCGCGTCCGACCTGCGCGGCATCCAGGGCGGCGTCCCGGGTTACTCGATGGGCGGCGGCAACTACCTGACGGTGGCCGGCAACAACAGCGCCATCGGCACGACGACCCAGCAGAACGGCCTGGCCGGCTCGGCCGCGCTGGCCAGTGCGTTTTCCAACAGCAATTTCGTCAGCCTGCCGGCCAACAACGTCAACTCGGTGTTCTCGGGCGCGTCCAGTCTGCCGAGTTTTGCGCTGTCGCTGTTCAGCCCCTTGGCCAACCGCTTCCTGAACCTGGAGTTGTCAGCGCTGGAGGCCGACGGCAAGGGCAAGATCATCTCCAGCCCGCGCGTGATCACCGCCGACCAGACCAAGGCGGTCATAGAGCAAGGCACCGAGCTGCCCTACCAGGTGGCAACGTCCAGCGGCGCCACCTCGATCCAGTTCCGCAAGGCCAACCTGAAGCTCGAGGTCAAGCCGCAGATCACGCCCGAGGGCAGCGTGATCATGGTGCTCGACATCAACAAGGACAGCGTGGGCCAGTCCACGCCCCAGGGTTTCGCGATCGACACCAAGCATGTGCAGACCGAGGTGCTGGTGGAGAACGGCGGCACGGTGGTGATAGGCGGCATCTTCACCCAGACCGAGAGCACCGACGTCAACAAGGTGCCGCTGCTGGGCGACGTGCCCTATGTCGGCGCGTTGTTCCGCAACACCACCAAGGTGGCCACCAAGACCGAATTGCTGATCTTCATCACGCCCAAGATCGTCACCGACCGCGCCGCCGTGCGCTGACGGGCCACGAAGATCAGCGCCTTGCCTGAGGGAGTTTTGCAATGAGTTTCTTGAAGATCAGGGCGGTGCTGGGCGGGTTGGTGTTGCTGGCGCTGGTGGGGTGTGGGGGGGGCGGGGGCGGCGGCACGCCGGTCGTTGGCGGTGCGGCCACACCACCGGCGACATCGACGGTCACCGGCCTGGTGGTGACGCTGTCGTCGGGCAGCATGCCCAACACCGGACTTGCCACCGTCACGGCCACCGTGACGGCTATCGACGCCAACAACAACGCCGTCGGCACTGCGCCGGTGACCTTGGCGGCCAACAACAATGCGGTGGTCACGGTCCTTGGCGGCGCGGGGTCGGTCACCGACTCGACTGGTCGATTGACGGCCACGGTCGGCCTGGGCGCTGACCACGCCAACCGCGACATCACCTTGACCGCCACGTCTGGCAAGGCAACCGGCAGCGCCACGCTTTCGGTGGTGGACAGCCCCACCAGCGTCATCCCAGCCTCTATCGATGTGGTCGCGGCGAACACGACAGTGGGCACCGGCGGCGACGGCGTGCTGATCCGCGCCTTTGTCAAGGACGCGAACAACAACGCCTTGCCTGCGGTCTCGGTGGCGTTCCGCGCCAGTACCGGCACCCTCTCGGGTGTCAGCACGACGACCGATGCTTCGGGTGTGGCCAGCGCCACGCTGTCGGCGGGCGCCGACCGCAGCAACCGTCCAGTGACCGTGACGCTCACCTCCGGCACGGTGTCCAACCAGATCACCCTGCCGATCAACGGCACCACGCTGACGCTGCAGGGTCCGACGTCGATCATCCTGGGCAACACGGCGGCCTTCGATGTCGTGGCGACCGATTCCAAGAGCAATGTGATTCCGGGCATCACGGTCACCGCGTCCAGCACCTTGGGCAACGCCCTGACTGCCACGTCCGGCAGCGTGTCCAGTTCGAACGGGCTGGTGCGCTACGCCTACGCCGCGAGCCAGGGCGGGGTCGACAAGCTCAGCTTCAGCGGAGGCGGTGCCACGGTCTCACCTGCGCCCGCGCTGACGGTCAGTACGCTGAACTTCGCTTTCAGCGCGCCGGCAGCTTCCACCACGGTCCCGGTCAACACCCCGCAGTTGATGACGGTGAAATTGCTGGTTGGCGGATCGGTTCCCGCCCCGACCGTGATCAACTTTGCCGCGACGGGTGGTACGCTGTCCTCGCCTTCCGCGCTGACGGACGCGGTCACCGGACTGGCCCAGGTTTCGGTCACCTCGGCGTCTGCGGGTCCGCTGACGGTACAGGCCAGCGTCAAGGTCGGTGGCAGCGTGACCAGCACATCCCTGCCCTTGACCGTGGTGGGAACTGTTCCCCGAACGCTCGTGTTGCAGATCAGCCCCACCGCCCTGGCACCCAACGCCAGTGGCAGCACGGCCAACCAGGCCCAGGTGCTGGCGCGGGTGACCGACGCGGTCGGCAACCCGGTCCAAGGCCAGACTTTGAACTTCACCCGTGTTGCCGATCCCAGCGGTGGCAACCTGCAACAGGTCTCGGCCATCACCGACTCCAGTGGCAAGGCCTCGGTGACCTATGTCTCGGGGCCGGAGAGCACGGCCAACAATGGCGTGGTGCTGCAGGCCAGCGTCGTGGGCAGCGCGCCGGCGGTTTCGGGTCAGGCTTCCCTTACCGTCAACCAGGCGGCCTTGTTCATCGCGCTGGGTACGGGCAACGTGGTCACCAACGTCGATCCGCAGACTTACCGCAAGGACTGGGTCGCCTATGTCACCGACGCCAACGGCATCGCGGTCAACGCCGCGACACTGACCCTCAAGGCCATTCCAACGCATTACCGTACAGGAAGATTGGCCTTTGATGACCTTGCCAAGGCCTATGTCTACACTTCGCCCATCCATGAATGCCGCAATGAAGACGCCAACAGCAACGGCAACCTCGACCCGCTCGAAGACGACAACGGCGATGGCGTCCTGTGGCCTGGCAACGTGATTGCCGTATCGCCTGCGAACGTGCAGACCGCAAACGGTCTGGCCACGATTTCATTGACCTATGCCGAATCGTATGTGCCCTGGGTGCGTCTGCGCTTGACGGCCTCCGCCACCGTGGCTGGCACCGAGTCCAGGACCAATGCCGAATTTGTCGTGCCGGGTTTGGCATCGGACTTCACCGTGCAGGCGGTGCCGCCCGCGGGTTTGGTCAGCCCCTTCGGCCTGTTGCCGAATGCGATCGCGTTGGCCACCCCCGGGGCCTGCACACTGCTGGGTGCGCCTTGAGCGCGCGTTCGTGAGGATCGCCCTCGTCGGCATGCCCGGCAGCGGCAAGTCCACCGTCGGGCGGCACCTGGCTCGTCAGCTGGGCTGGCGCTTCGTCGACAGTGACCATGAGATCGAGCGCGAGATCGGCGGGCCGATCCGGGCCTATTTCGAGCAGCATGGTGAGACGGCTTTCCGCGAACTCGAGCAGCAGACCATCGCCAGCCTGTGCGAGTTGGGCGACACCGTGCTGGCCACCGGCGGCGGGGCGGTGCTGCGCGAGGCCAACCGGGTGGCGCTCAAGACCCATTGCGAGGTGATCTACCTGCGGTCGTCGCCCGAGGAGTTGTTCCGCCGCCTGCGCCACGACACCCAGCGCCCGCTGCTGCAGGTCAAGGATCCGCTCAAGCGCCTGCGCGAGTTGTACGGCGAGCGCGATCCGTTCTACCTCGAGGCCTGCGATTTCGTCATCGAGACCGGCCGGCCTTCGGTGCCCACGCTGGTCAACATGATCCTGATGCAACTGGAACTGGCCGGGGTGATAGACCCGTCGCAGGTGCCGGCCACGGTCGGGCGGGTGCTGCCGCCGCAGGTTTGAGTCACCACCTTGGTCAACTGTTCAAGCCGACTGGCATCGTCAAGTTGACCTTGGGCATCCGCAACAATGACCGGCCGACTGGGGCGTCCCGGGCCGACTGGTGCCGAATACACTGCCCGCCATGGACACCGCCACCCCTGTTGAGACCCTTCGCGTCCCCATCAAGCTGGGCGATCGCAGCTACGACATCCACATCGGCTGCGGCCTGCTGGGCGATGCGGCCTCTTGGGCCGGCTTGCCGGCGTCCAGTGACGCGCTGATCGTCAGCAACACGACGGTGGCCCCGCTCTACGCCGCCCGCCTGGCCGCGCAGTTGGCCGGCCGCCACCGCCGCGTGCTGCAGATTGCGCTGCCCGACGGCGAGGCCTTCAAGGACGCCGCCACGCTGGGCCTGGTCTACGACCGGCTGCTGGCCGACGGCTGCGACCGCAAGACCGTGCTTTACGCGCTGGGCGGCGGCGTGGTCGGCGACATGGCCGGGTTCGCTGCGGCCTGCTACATGCGCGGCGTGCCTTTCGTCCAGGTGCCCACGACCTTGCTGGCGCAGGTGGATTCTTCGGTGGGCGGCAAGACCGCGATCAACCACCCCTTGGGCAAGAACATGATCGGCGCCTTCTACCAGCCGGCACGCGTGATCTGCGATCTCGATCTGCTCGACACCTTGCCCGAGCGCGAACTGTCGGCCGGCCTGGCCGAGGTCATCAAGTACGGGCCTATCGCCGACCCGGCGTTCTTCGACTGGATAGAGGCGAACATCGATGCGCTGCGCGCCTGCGACAAGCCGGCGCTGGCCCATGCGGTGCGGCGTTCTTGCGAGATCAAGGCCGAGGTGGTGGGCCAGGACGAGCGCGAGGGCGGGCTGCGCGCCATCCTGAACTTTGGCCACACCTTCGGCCACGCGATCGAGACCGGACTGGGCTACGGCCAGTGGCTGCACGGCGAGGCGGTGGGCTGCGGCATGGTGATGGCGGCCGACCTGTCGGCCAGGCTGGGGCTGGCGGATGCGGCCCTGGTGCCGCGGCTGCAGGCGTTGTGCCGGCGCGCCGGCCTGCCGGTGCAGGCGCCTGCGCTGCCGCTCGCGCGCTGGATGGCGCTGATGCGCGGCGACAAGAAGTCCGAGGCCGGCGAGATCCGCTTCGTGCTGATCGAGGGCCTGGGCCACGCGTTGGTGCGGCCTGCGCCCGACGCGCTGGTGGCGGCGGTGATCGCCGCCCACACCGCGCCGGCCTGAGGAGCACCCGTCATGACCTTGGCCGCTTACGCCAGCCTCGCCGACGCCAGCCGCGGCCGGCGCCATCCCGAGCCCGAGGTCAGGCTGCGCAACGTGTTTCAGCGCGACCGCGACCGCATCGTGCACAGCACCGCCTTCCGCCGGCTGGTCTACAAGACGCAGGTCTTCATCAACCACGAGGGCGACCTGTTCCGCACCCGGTTGACCCACTCGCTGGAGGTGGCGCAACTGGGCCGCTCGATCGCGCGCGGGCTGGGGCTGGATGAGGACCTGGCCGAGGCCATCGCGCTGGCGCATGACCTGGGCCACACGCCCTTCGGCCATGCCGGCCAGGATGCGCTGCACGACTGCATGCGCGCGCATGGCGGTTTCGAGCACAACCTGCAGAGCCTGCGGGTGGTCGACCGGCTGGAGGCTCGCTACCCCGATTTCGACGGTCTGAACCTGAGCTTCGAGACCCGCGAGGGCATCCTCAAGCACTGCAGCCGGCGCGACGCGCTGGCACTCGACGCGGCCGAACCTGGCGGTGTGGCGCGGCGCTTTCTGGACGGCACCCAGCCCAGCCTGGAGGCCCAACTCACCGACCTGGCCGACAGCATCGCCTACAACGCCCACGACATCGACGACGGCGTGCGCTCGGGCCTGCTGCGCTTCGAGCAGTTGCTCGAATTGCCGGGGGTGCGCCAGTACCACGACCAGGCGCTGGCCGAGCACCCGCGGCTGGCCGACCAGCCTGGCCGGCGGCTGCTGTTCGAGACCATCCGGCGCATGCTGTCGGCCCAGGTGCACGACGTGATCGACAGCACCGCCGCCGCGCTGGCGCTGGCCCGGCCCGACAGCGCGGACGCGGTGCGTCATGGGCCGCGCCTGCTGCGCTTTTCCGACCCAGTGCAGGCCGACAGCGCCGCGCTCAAGCGGCTGTTGTTCAGCGCGCTCTACCGCCATCCCCAGGTGATGCGCACCACCGAGGCCGCGCGCCAGGTGGTGCGTGAGCTGTTCGCCGCCTACGTGGCGGCGCCGGCCGAGATGCCTGCCGAGCATGCCGCGATGCCCGACCGCCCGCGCGCGGTGGCCGACTATGTGGCGGGCATGACCGACCGTTTTGCCACCCGCGAACACCAGCGCCTAACCGGCCAGGATGTCTTCGCGGCGCTGGACGCGGCGCCCGGTGCGCTGTCTGGCGCATCCTCCGGCGTACTCCCCGGCACACTCCCCGGCGCGCCCCCGCCCGCCGGCTGAGCGATGGCCCGGCTGCCCCGGTTGGCGCTGGCCGGCCAGGCCCATCTGGTGTCGCTGTACGGCCACAGCGGACAGCCGGTGTTCGCCGACGACGAGGACAGGCGCCAGTTTCTGGCCGCGCTGCGCGAGTCGGCGCTGCAGCAGCGGGTGGCCGTGCAGGGCCATGTGCTGCTCGACGACCATGTCCACCTGCTGCTGACGCCCAGCACCGACGGCGGCCTGGGCCGGCTGATGCAGGGGCTGGGCCGGCGTTACGGGGCTGGCTTCAACCGCCGCCATGATCGGCGCGGCACGCTCTGGGCCGGGCGTTTTCGCGCCACCGTGGTGCAGCCCGGCGCCCTGTTGTTGGACGCGATGCTGTTCATCGACCACCATCCGGTGCGCACGGCGCATGTCGAGCGGGCCCAGGACTTCGGCTGGTCCAGCGCCCGCCACCACCTGGGCCTGCTGCGCGATGGATTGATCACCGACGCCAGCGCCTACTGGCAACTGGGCAACACGCCGTTCGAGCGCGAGGCCGCCTACCGCCGCCTGCTCGATGAGGGACTGGCCGCGCCGCGGGTGCTCGCGCTGGCCCAGGCCAGCCGCAAGGGCTGGGCGGTGGGCGACGAGGGCTTTCTGGCCGGTCTCGCGCGGCAGGCCGACCGTCCGGTGCAACCCCGGCCGCGGGGGCGGCCGCCACGGCCTGGCGCCTGAGCGCCCGGCCGGAGTCGCCGTTGGCCCCAGGTCAGGCGCAAGACTTGCTGTCTGCAGCCGATCCGCTGAAGCTGATGTCTGTCCCCATTTATTTTGGGGTTGACGCTACTCTGCGGGTATAAATGAGTCTGACCCCATTTAAATTCACTTGAAACGAATGCTGCGTCGCAGTAAATTTCGTTCCCCCGAAATGCGAAGGAATGCGCGATGAGCCCCAACACCACCGAACCCTCGGCCCCGGTCCCCGCGACCCGGTCCGAAATCGAGGCCTTGGCGCTGAACGGGCTGTATGACCCGGCGAACGAGAAAGACGCCTGTGGCGTCGGCTTCGTCGCCCACATCAAGGGCCAGCGCGCGCACTCGATCGTCGAGCAGGGCCTGAAGATCCTGGAGAACCTGGACCACCGGGGTGCGGTGGGCGCCGACAAGCTGATGGGCGATGGCGCCGGCATCCTGATCCAGTTGCCCGACGAGTACCTGCGCGCCGAGATGGCGGCCCAGGGTGTTGCGCTGCCGCCGCCCGGCGAGTACGGCGTGGGCATGATCTTCCTGCCCAAGGAGCATGCGTCCCGGCTGGCCTGCGAGCATGAACTCGAGCGCGCCGTCAAGGCCGAGGGCCAGGTGGTGCTGGGCTGGCGCGAGGTGCCGGTGAACCGCGAGATGCCGATGAGCCCGGCGGTGCGCGAGAAAGAGCCGGTGATCCGCCAGATCTTCATCGGCCGCGGCGCCGACGTGATCGTGCCCGACGCGCTGGAGCGCAAGCTCTACGTGATCCGCAAAACCGCCTCGGCGGCGATCCAGAAGCTGCAACTCACGCACAGCCGCGAGTACTACGTGCCCAGCATGAGCTGCCGCACCATCATCTACAAGGGCCTGCTGCTGGCCGACCAGGTGGGCCAGTACTACCTGGACCTGGCCGACCAGCGGGTGGTGTCGGCGCTGGCGCTGGTGCACCAGCGCTTTTCCACCAACACATTCCCCGAGTGGCCGCTGGCCCACCCTTACCGGATGGTGGCGCACAACGGCGAGATCAACACCGTCAAGGGCAACTTCAACTGGATGCGCGCCCGTGAAGGCGTGATGAAGAGCCCGGTGCTGGGCGATGACCTGAAGAAACTCTACCCGATCAGCTTCGAAGGGCAGTCGGACACTGCCACCTTCGACAACGCGCTCGAGTTGCTGACGATGAGCGGCTACCCGCTGGCCCACGCCGCGATGATGATGATCCCGGAAGCCTGGGAACAGCACGAGATGATGGACCTGCGCCGGCGCGCGTTCTACGAGTATCACGCCGCGATGTTGGAGCCCTGGGACGGGCCGGCCGCGATGGTCTTCACCGATGGCAAGCAGATCGGCGCGACGCTGGACCGGAACGGCCTCAGACCCGCCAGATACATCGTCACCGACGACGACCTGGTGGTGATGGCGTCCGAGTCCGGGGTGTTGCCTTTTGCCGAGCGCAAGATCGTCAAGAAGTGGCGTCTGCAACCAGGCAAGATGTTCCTGATCGACCTGGAGCAGGGCCGCATCATCGACGACGAGGAACTGAAGAACCAGTTCGCCTTCGCCAAGCCCTACCGGCAGTGGATAGAGAACGTGCGGATCCGGCTCGATTCGATCCCGGTCGACGCGCCAGCGGGCAGCCAGGCGCCGGCCTTCGCCGAGCCGCTGCTCGACCGCCAGCAGGCTTTCGGCACGACCCAGGAAGACATCAAGTTCCTGCTCGCGCCCATGGCCAGTGCCGGCGAGGAGGCGATAGGCTCGATGGGCAACGACAGCCCGCTGGCCGTGCTGTCGGACAAGAACAAGCCGCTGTTCAACTACTTCAAGCAGTTGTTCGCCCAGGTCACCAACCCGCCGATCGACCCGATCCGCGAGGCCATCGTGATGAGCCTGAACAGCTTCATCGGCCCCAAGCCCAACCTGCTCGACATCAACGCGGTGAACCCGCCGATGCGGCTGGAAGTGGCGCAGCCGGTGCTGGACTTCGCCGACATGGCCCGCCTGCGCGCGATCGAGCGCCACACCGGCGGCAAGTTCAAGACCTGCGAGCTCGACATCACCTACCCGCTGGCCTGGGGCGCTGAAGGCGTCGAGGCCAAGCTGGCGTCGCTGTGCGCCGAAGCGGTGGACGCGATCCACGGCGGTCACAACATCCTGATCATCACCGACCGGGCGATGGACCGCGACCAGGTGGCGATCCCCGCGCTGCTGGCGCTGTCGGCCGTGCACCACCACCTGGTGCGCGAGGGCCTGCGCACCACCGCTGGCCTGGTGGTCGAGACCGGCTCGGCGCGCGAGGTCCACCACTTCGCGGTGCTGGCCGGCTATGGCGCCGAGGCGGTGCATCCCTACCTGGCGATGGAGACCCTGGCCGCGCTGCACGCTGAACTGCCGGGCGACCTGTCGGCAGAGAAGGCGATCACCAACTACGTCAAGGCGATAGGCAAGGGCCTGTCCAAGATCATGTCCAAGATGGGCGTGTCGACCTACATGTCCTACTGCGGCTCGCAGCTGTTCGAGGCCATCGGCCTGGAGAAGAGCTTCGTGCAGAAGTACTTCCGCGGCACCGCCACGCAGGTGGGCGGTATCGGCGTGTTCGAGGTTGCCGAGGAGGCGCTGCGCACCCACCGAGCGGCGTTTGGTGCCGATCCGGTGCTGGCGACGATGCTGGACGCCGGCGGCGAGTACGCCTGGCGCGCGCGCGGCGAGGAGCATATGTGGACGCCGGACGCGATCGCCAAGCTGCAGCACGCCACGCGCTCGGGCCAGTTCGACACCTACAAGGAATACGCCCAGCTGATCAACGACCAGAGCCGCCGCCATGTCACGCTGCGCGGGCTGTTCGAGTTCAAGCTCGACCCGGCCAAGGCCATCCCGCTCGATGAGGTGGAGAGTGCGGCCGAGATCGTCAAGCGCTTCGCCACCGGGGCGATGTCGCTGGGCTCGATCAGCACCGAGGCCCATTCGACGCTGGCGATCGCGATGAACCGCATCGGCGGCAAGAGCAACACCGGCGAAGGTGGCGAGGACCCGGCGCGCTACCGCCAGGAGTTGAAAGGCATCCCCATCACCGCCGGCACCAAGGTGTCGGACGTGGTCGGCGCCAAAGTGATCGCGGCCGACTATGTGCTCAAGGCTGGCGACAGCCTGCGCAGCAAGATCAAGCAGGTGGCCTCGGGGCGCTTCGGCGTCACGACCGAGTACCTGGTCTCGGCCGACCAGATCCAGATCAAGATGGCCCAGGGCGCCAAGCCGGGCGAGGGCGGCCAGTTGCCGGGCGGCAAGGTGTCCGACTACATCGGCATGCTGCGCTACAGCGTGCCAGGCGTCGGCCTGATCAGCCCGCCGCCGCACCACGACATCTATTCGATCGAGGACCTGGCGCAGCTGATTCACGACCTGAAGAACGCCAACCCGCGCGCCTCGGTCAGCGTCAAGCTGGTGTCCGAGGTGGGGGTGGGCACGATTGCCGCCGGCGTGACCAAGTGCAAGGCCGACCACATCGTGATCGCCGGCCACGACGGCGGCACCGGCGCGTCGCCCTGGAGCTCGATCAAGCATTGCGGCACGCCCTGGGAGCTGGGCCTGGCCGAGACCCAGCAGACCCTGGTGCTGAACCGCCTGCGCGGCCGGGTGCGGGTGCAGGCCGACGGCCAGATGAAGACCGGTCGCGACGTGGTGATCGGTGCGCTGCTGGGCGCCGACGAGTTCGGCTTTGCCACCGCGCCGCTGGTGGTCGAGGGCTGCATCATGATGCGCAAATGCCACTTGAACACCTGTCCGGTGGGCGTGGCCACGCAAGACCCGGCGTTGCGCAAGAAGTTCGCCGGCAAGCCTGAGCATGTCGTCAACTACTTCTTCTTCGTCGCCGAGGAAGCGCGCCAAATCATGGCGCAGCTGGGCCTGCGCAAGTTCGACGAACTGATCGGCCGCGCCGACCTGCTCGACACCAAGAAGGGCATCGCGCACTGGAAGGCCAAAGGCCTGGACTTCAGCCGCGTCTTCCACCAGCCCGAGGTGCCGGCCGACGTGCCGCGCTACCACGTCGAGACGCAAGACCATGGTCTGGAGCGGGCGCTCGACGTCAAGCTGATCGAGAAGTGCCAGCCCGCGATCCTGCGCGGCGAGAAGGTGCAGTTCATGGAAGAGACGCGCAACGGCAACCGCAGCGTCGGCGCGATGCTGTCGGGGGAGCTGATCCGCCACCGTCCCGAGGGCCTGCCCGACCACACCATCTTCATGCAGATGGAGGGCACCGGCGGCCAGAGTTTCGCGGCCTTCCTGGCCAAGGGCATCACCCAGTACCTGATAGGCGACGCCAACGACTACACCGGCAAGGGGCTGTCGGGCGGCCGGGTGGTGGTGCGGCCGTCGATCGAGTTCCGTGGCGACGCGACCAAGAACATCATCATCGGCAACACGGCGCTCTATGGCGCGACCAGCGGCGAGGCCTTCTTCCGCGGCGTGGCCGGCGAGCGTTTCGCGGTGCGGCTGTCGGGCGCGACGACGGTGGTCGAGGGCACTGGCGACCATGGCTGCGAGTACATGACCGGCGGCACCGTGGTGGTGCTGGGGCGTACCGGGCGCAACTTCGCGGCCGGCATGTCGGGTGGCATCGCCTATGTCTTTGATGAGGACGGTCAGTTCGCCCGGCGCTGCAACCCGGCGATGGTGTCGCTGGCCAAGGTGCTGCCGGCCGACGAGCAAGCCGCACAAGTCGACCGGGCGATCTGGCACCGGCTGAAAGACCAGCCCGAGGCCGATGAGCTCATCCTGAAGGCGCTGATCGAGCAGCACCACAGCTGGACCGGGTCCTTGCGCGCGCGCGAAATCCTCGACGACTGGGCCACGCTGCGCGGCAAGTTCGTCAAGGTCTTCCCCAACGAGTACAAGCGCGCGCTGGGCGAGATCAACGCGGCCCGTGTCGCCAGCGACACCCTGGCCAAGGCCGGCGCACAAGCCGTGCCCGCCAAGTGATCTGAACCACGCTAGACAACAGGCAGAACCTCATGGGAAAAGTCACCGGTTTCATGGAATTCGAGCGCCTGGAGGAGGGCTACGCCCCCGTGCCCCAGCGCCTGAAGAACTACAAGGAATTCGTCATCGGCTTGAGCGCCGACCAGGCCAAGGTGCAGGCCGCGCGCTGCATGGACTGCGGCACGCCGTTCTGCAACAGCGGCTGCCCGGTCAACAACATCATCCCGGACTTCAACGAGTTGGTGTACCGGGGTGACTGGCACAACGCCATCACCGTGCTGCACAGCACCAACAACTTCCCCGAGTTCACCGGCCGTATCTGCCCGGCGCCCTGCGAGGCGGCTTGCACGCTCAACGTCAACGACGACGCGGTCGGCATCAAGAGCATCGAGCACGCGATCATCGACCGCGCCTGGGCCGAGGGCTGGGTCACGCCGCAGGTTCCCTCAGCCAAGACCGGCAAGCGAGTGGCCGTCGTCGGCTCGGGCCCAGCCGGGCTGGCCGCCGCGCAGCAACTGGCCCGCGTCGGCCATGCGGTGACGGTGTTCGAGAAGAACAGCCGCATCGGCGGTCTGCTGCGCTACGGCATCCCCGACTTCAAGATGGAGAAGTCGCACATCGACAGGCGCGTCGCGCAGATGGAAGCCGAAGGCGTGAGCTTCAGAACCGGCGTGCTGGTCGGTGCGATGCCCGCCGATTGCCTGGTGACCAACGACGCCAAGCAGACCGTCACACCCGACGAGTTGAAAGCCCAGTTCGACGCGGTGATCCTGACCGGCGGCGCCGAGCAGAGCCGTGACCTGCCTGTGCCCGGCCGCGATCTGGACGGCGTGCATTTCGCGATGGAATTCCTGCCGCAGCAGAACAAGGTCAACGCCGGCGACAAGCTCAAAGCCCAGATCCGTGCCGACGGCAAGCATGTGATCGTGATCGGCGGCGGCGACACCGGCAGCGACTGCGTGGGCACCAGCAACCGCCACGGCGCGGCCAGCGTGACCCAGTTCGAACTGATGCCCCAGCCCCCGGTCGAGGAAAACCGGCCGATGACCTGGCCGTACTGGCCGACCAAGCTGCGCACCAGTTCCAGCCACGACGAAGGCTGCGAGCGGGCCTTCGCGGTCGCCACCAAGGCCTTCACCGGGTCCAAGGGCAAGCTCACCGGGCTGACCACGGTCGACATCGAGTTCAAGGACGGCAAGCTGGTCGAGATTGCCGGCAGCGAGAAGCAGTACAAGGCCGACCTGGTGCTGCTGGCAATGGGTTTCGTCAACCCGGTGGCCAGCGTGCTGGAGGCCTTTGGCGTGGTCAAGGACGCACGCGGCAACGCCCGCGCCAGCACTGACGAGGGCGGTTACCGCACCAACGTCGACAAGGTGTTTGCCGCCGGCGACATGCGGCGCGGCCAGAGCCTGGTCGTGTGGGCGATCCGCGAGGGCCGGCAGGCCGCGCGCGAGGTCGACGGCTTCCTGATGGGCAGCAGCACGCTGCCGAGGTAGGCGCCGGGTATCGGCACGGCGGGCTGCAGCGGCCCGCCTCCTTTGCCGGCCGGCAACATCGGTTTGCCGAACCGTATCAGGGCTATCCCTTGACGGTATGGGCTGCGTGCGACAATTCTGTGCTATGTCTCTCCCGGTCTACCGCAGACGGTCCGGCCCTGTCGATATATGCACGGCCTGTGCCCGGACCGCAAATCCCCCTTGAACCCCGACACGCTGATCGAGATCGACCATGTCAGGTTTGGCTACGACAGCAGTCGCGCCATCCTGCAAGATGTCAGCCTGCGCTTTGGGCGCGGCAAGGTCACGTCGCTGCTGGGCGGGTCGGGCTGCGGCAAGACCACGCTGCTGAGGCTGATCGGCGGTGTGCACGCGGCCAGCAGCGGCCGCGTGGTGTTCGACGGCGAACTGGTCGACGCCCGCAACCGGGCCCAGCTCTTCCGGCTGCGCCGCCGGATCGGCATGTTGTTCCAGTTCGGCGCGCTGTTCACCGACCTGTCGGTGTTCGACAACGTCGCCTTCCCGCTGCGCGAGATGACCGACCTGCCCGAGCCGCTGATCCACGACATCGTGCTGATGAAGCTCAATGCGGTGGGCCTGCGCGGCGCGGCCGGGCTGCGCATCAGCGAGGTGTCGGGCGGCATGGCGCGCCGCATCGCGCTGGCCCGGGCGATCGCGCTCGACCCCGAGTTGATCATGTATGACGAGCCTTTCGCCGGCCTCGACCTGATCTCGATGGGGGTGGCGGCCAAGCTGATCCGCAGCCTCAACGACATCACCGGCGCCACCTCGCTGGTGGTCTCGCACGACGTGCCCGAATGCATGGCGATCAGCGACCATGTGATCTTGATGGCCACCCAGGGCCGCATCGTGGCCCAGGGCAGCCCCGCCGAGCTGATGGCCAGCACCGACCCCGAGGTGCGCCAGTTCGTGCGCGGCGAGCCCGACGGGCCGGTCAAGTTCCACTATCCGGCGCGGCCCATGGCTGAGGACTACGGCTTGAAGGTGACGCCATGAGCGCCGCCCGGCCGCCCGGAGGCGCTCATTCCCGCTTGGCGGGATCGGCCGAAGGCCTCAGGGTGCACCCATGAACTGGCTTGCAGGGCTGGGTGCCTGGTCGCTGGCCGTGCTGCATGGCTGGGGCCATGCCGCGCTGTTCTTCGTCGACCTGCT
The DNA here is from genome assembly GCA_947453625.1 of Burkholderiales bacterium. Taxonomy (GTDB): domain Bacteria; phylum Pseudomonadota; class Gammaproteobacteria; order Burkholderiales; family Burkholderiaceae_C; genus Pseudaquabacterium. The sequence continues at coordinate 72,039 of CANGHK010000014.1, read as the reverse complement.
GCGCGCGCTGCCGGCCTCGATGCGCCGCTTCGGCCTGGTGGTCACGCAGATCCATGCCATCGGCAACCGCTCGCTGCTGATCATCCTGGCCTCGGGGCTGGCGGTGGGCTTCGTGCTGGCGCTGCAGATGTATTACGCGCTGGTCAAGTACGGCGCGGCCGAGTCGCTGGGGCTGGTGGTCAACCTGTCGCTGGTGCGTGAACTCGGCCCGGTGGTCACCGCGCTGCTGTTTGCCGGGCGCGCCGGCACCTCGCTGACGGCCGAGATCGGTCTGATGAAGGCCGGCGAGCAGATCGCGGCGATGGAGTTGATGGCGATCGACCCGCGGGTGCGGGTGCTGGCGCCGCGCTTCCTGGCCGGCGTCGTCTCGCTGCCGCTGCTGACCATCCTGTTCTCGGCCGTGGGCATCATCGGCGCATGGACAGTCGCAGTCGGCATGATCGGCATAGACGCCGGCAACTTCTGGTCCATCCAGCAGAACGGCGTCGACGTCTGGCGTGACCTGGGCAACGGCATCGTCAAGAGCGCGGTGTTCGGCGTGATCTGCACCGCCGTCGCGCTCTACCAGGGCTACGAGACCGAGGCCACGCCCGAGGGTGTGGCCTACGCCACCACCCGCACCGTGGTGATCTCGTCGCTCGCGGTGCTGGGCATGGATTTCGTCCTCACCGCGTTGATGTTCTCGACGCCTTGACGCATCGCTGAACCGGAGCACAGAACAATGTCAAAGAGAAGCATCGAGATCCTGGTCGGGCTGTTCGTCGTGCTGGGGGTGGTGGCGCTGGTGTTCGTCGCGCTGAAGGCCGCCAACCTGTCGAGCTTCAACAGCCAGGACAGCTACATGGTGTCGGCGCGCTTCGATGACATCGGCGGGCTGAAGGCGCGCGCGCCGGTGCGTGTGGCTGGCGTGGTGGTCGGCCGGGTCACGGCGATCACCCTGGACCCCAAGACCTTCCAGGGCGTGGTGAGCCTGGCGATCGAGCGGTCCTACCCGATCCCCAAGGACAGCTCGGCCAATATCCGTACCGCCGGCCTGCTCGGCGACCAGTATGTCGGGCTGGAGCCCGGCGGCGAGGTCGACAACCTGGCGCCCGGCGCGCTGATCACTCGGACCCAGTCTGCGGTGGTGCTGGAGAAACTGATCAGCCAGTTCATGTTCAGCAAGGCGGCCGACGCTGGCGCCGACACCGGCAAGAAGCCATGAGCCTGCCAAGCGTGGTCAGCGTTCAGGCGCTGCCAAGGTTGCTGTGGGCGCTGCTGATTCCGCTGGCCGGTCTGGGCGGTTGCGCCAGCCTGCCTGGCGAGGGCGAGAGCCGGCAGGACCCCTGGGAAAGCGTCAACCGACGGGTGTTCGAAGTCAACGAACTGGTCGACAAGGTGGCGGTCAAGCCGGTCGCCCAGGTCTACCAGGCCGTGCTGCCACAGTTGGTGCGCAAGGGCGTCGACAACTTCTTCGGCAACATCGGCGACCTGTGGACCACCGCCAATCTGGTGCTGCAGGTCAAGCCCCGGCAGGCGCTGGAGATGGGCATGCGCACGCTGGTCAACTCCTCCCTTGGCATCGGCGGCCTGATGGACTGGGCCGACGAAATGGGGCTGGAGCGCTTCACGGTCGAGGACGTCGGCCAGACCCTCGGCTATTGGGGCCTGCGCAGCGGACCGTATCTGGTGCTGCCCTTGCTGGGCCCGTCGACCGTGCGCGACGCGGTCGGGCTGGCGCTGGACTTCAAGGATTCGGGCTCGGCGCTGATCTGGGACAGCGCGCGCCAGCGCAACATCGCCACCGGGGTCCAGTTGCTCAACACCCGGGTTAAATTGCTCAACGCCGGTCGCGTGCTCGACGAGATCGCACTCGACAAGTACATGCTGCTGCGCGATGCCTACCTGGCGCGCCGCAAGAGCCTGATCTACGACGGCGACCCGCCCGACGACGACTCGGCACCGGCGCCGTTCCGCAGTCTCATCAACAAGCCGGGTCAGTGAACCGCGGGTAGGGCTCGCGCGTTGAAGGTGTTATGGCCGCTGCGGCCGCAATCAAGAAATGGAAGTTCTGATGCTGCGACGTCGCTGTATTTTTGCCCTGGCGCTGGTTGGGCTGACCCTGGCCACGCCGGCCCTGCGCGCCGAGCCGATGGCGCCCGATGTCTTCGTGCGTCAGGTCTCGACCGAGGTGATAGACGCGGTCAAGTCCGACAAGGCGATCCAGGATGGCGACGTGAGTCGGATCCGCGCCCTGGTCGATGCCAAGGTGATGCCACACGTCAACTTCCTGCGCATGACGGCGAGTTCGGTCGGACCGCAGTGGCGCGCGGCCACGCCCGACCAGCAGAAACGCATGCTGGTCGAGTTCCAGACCCTGATGGTCAACACCTATTCGGGTGCGCTGACCCAGGTCAAGGACCAGGCCGTGGTCGTCAAGCCCTTGCGCGCCGGTGCCGGCGACGGCCAGGAACTGGTGGTGCGCACCGAAGTGCGTGGCAAGGGCGACCCGATCCAACTCGACTACCGGCTCGAAAGGGCTGGCGACGGTTGGAAGATCTATGACGTCAACGTAGGCGGCTTCTGGCTGGTGGATGCCTACAAGGGCCAGTTCGCCAAGGACTTGAGCGCCGGCGGTCTGGACGCCTTGATCACCCGACTGGCCGACAAGAACAAGTCGCTGGCCTCGGCGCCCAAGAGCTGAGGGCGGGGCCATGGCTGCGATCGCCCTGCCCGAGCGCCTGACGATGGCCGAGGCCAGCGCCACGCTGGCGCGGCTGACGCCGCTGCTGCAGGCGGCCGATGCGCCGGTGATCGACGCCTCGGCGCTGCGCGAGCTCGACACCGCTGCGCTGGCGGTGCTGCTGGCCTGCCAGCGCGAGGCGGCGGGGCGCGGGCGCCGCTTGCAGGTGACCGGTGTGCCGGCCAAGCTGATCCAACTGGCCCAGCTTTATGGCGTGGACGGCCTGTTGACCCTGCTGCCGGCAGCGCCGGGTCAGTCTGGTGCCGAACCGCTGTCAGCCCGCGGCAAGGGCACCGCATAGCGCTTGGCGCGCAGGTTGCGCTTGATCTCCTGCATCATCGGCCGCAGGCCCGGGCCCAGGCGAAGCGCGACGCCTGTGGTCAGGATGTCGATGATCAGCAGGTGCAGCAGGCGCGAGACCATCGGGCTGTAGCGGTCGAAGTCCTCCGGGTGGTCGGCCGCCAGCACGATCTGGTGGTGGCTTTGCGCCAGTTGCGCCAGCGGTGAGCCGCTGGCGGTGATCACGATCACCGTCGCGCCCTTGCGGCGGGCGATGTCGGCGGTGTCTATCAGGTCGCGGCTGCGGCCTGAGTTGCTGATCACCACCGCGCAGTCGCCCGGCCCCAGCATGGTGGCGCTCATCACCTGCACATGGCCGTCGCTGACTGCCGCGGCGTTGACGCCGAGGCGGAAGAACTTGTGCTGCGCATCCTGCGCCACGATGCCCGAGTTGCCGACGCCGTAGAACTCGATGCGCTTGTGCGCTTGGCCGGCCGCGGTCAGCGCGGCCAGCGCCTGCTCGAAAGCGTGGCCGGCGGCGTTGTTGCGGTACTTGAGCATCGCCGCCACGGCGTTGTCTATCACTTTGACGATCAGGTCGCCGGGCTTGTCGTCCTCATCGACCGAGCGGTGCACGAAGGGCACACCCTCGTTGACGGTGCCGGCCAGTTTCAGCTTGAAGTCAGCCAGCCCGTCGTAGCCCACGCTGCGGCAGAAGCGCACCACCGTGGGCTTGCTGACATGCGAGCGATGCGCCAGTTCGCTGACCGGCAAGGTGGCGAAACTGCGCGGATCGGCCAGCAACAATTTGGCCACGCGCTGCTCGGCCGGCGGCAGCGCGGGGATGGAGGCGCGGATGCGGTCAAGCAAGGTCACATTCCAGCCAACGATCCGCAAAACCCATTGCCGGGGCAGGGCATATCCAAGTGGCCGCCGCGGAGCCTGCTTCGCCGGGCCGCTGGCGGGCCTTGCAGGCCGCACCGGGCTGGGCAGCCCGGCTCCTCGCCCGGCGCCCGAGGTCCACTGGACCTTGGACGTCCGGGCTCGGCCTCCCTGAGGGGGAGGCGCCGAAGGCGCATCGGCGGGGGGTCACTGTTCTTCGTCCCAGGTGCAGCCGTCACGCGCCACCATCGCGCTCGAGGCCGGCGGACCCCAGGTGCCGGCAGCGTAGGTGCGCGGGCCGTTCGGGTCGGCGGTCCAGGCCTTGAGCACCGGCTCGACCCAGCGCCAGGCCTGTTCCTGCTCGTCGCTGCGCACGAAAAGGTTCAGCCTGCCGGCGATCGCGTCCATCAGCAACCGCTCGTAGGCGCCGACCCGTTCGCTCTCGAAAGCCTTGTCGAAGTCCAGGTCCAGCGAGACCGGCGCCAGCATCTCGCCCTGGGCGCTGCCCTTGGCGGCCAGCAGGTGCAGTTCCAGTCCGTCCTCGGGCTGCAGCTTGATCACCAGCTTGTTGGCGCGCGCCGAGCCCGGGAAGATCGGATGCGGCACCTCGCGGAAATTGACCACGATCTGCGAATGCTGTGACGCCAGTCGCTTGCCGGTGCGCAGGTAGAAGGGCACGCCGGCCCAGCGCCAGTTCTGCACCTCGGTGCGCAGCGCGACAAAGGTCTCGCAGTGGCTGCCCCGCGGCACCTTGATCTCGTCGAGGTAGCCCGGCACCGGCTTGCCGGCTATCGTGCCGGCCTTGTACTGGCCGCGCACCACGTCGCGCGCCACGCTCTCGGCGGTGAACGGCCGCAGCGAGCGCAACACCTTGAGCTTCTCGTCGCGGATCGCGTCCGCATCGTTGCTCGACGGCGGCTCCATCGCGATCATCGTCAGCAACTGCAGCGCATGGTTCTGGATCATGTCGCGCAGCGCGCCGGTGTTGTCGTAGTAGTCGCCGCGGGTGCCCACGCCCAGGCCCTCGGCCAGCGTGATCTGGATGTTGGCGATGCTCTCGCGCCGCCACAGCGGCTCGAACAGCGCGTTGCCGAAGCGCAGCGCCATCAGGTTCTGCACTGCCGGCTTGCCCAGGTAATGGTCGATCCGGAAGGCCTGGGTCTCGGCGAAGGCCTTGCGCACGACCCGGTTGATCTCCAGCGCGCTGGCCAGGTCGTGTCCGAGCGGCTTTTCCAGCACCACGCGTACCTTGGGGCCGTTCAGGCCGGCCAGGCCGAGTTGCTCGCAGACCACCGGAAACAGGTAGGGCGAGGTGGCCAGGTAAAGCACCACGGTGTCGGCGTTGCCCTCGTCCAGCCAGGTCTTCAGCCCGGCGTAATCCGAGGGTTGGGACAAGTCCATGCGCCGGTAGTGCAGCATCTCGGCAAAGCGCGCGAACTCGTCGTCGCTGGGGCGCTTGGCGCTGTCGACTTCGACGAAGCGGTCGTGGATGAAGCGGCGGTACTCGTCGTCGCTGCGCTCGTCGCGAGCCACCGCCAGGATGCGCCCGCCCGGCGGTAGTTTGCCGTGGCGGAAGGCTTGCAGCAGCGCCGGCATCAGCTTGCGCCAGGTGAGGTCGCCGGTGCCGCCGAAGAACACAAGATCGAATGACATGGACAGAGGATGAGTTGGCAGGATCTGTAACTTAGTTACATGATCGATGATGCATCAGTTTCATGGTCGGGTCAATCCCGGCCGCCGGGCCGGTTCCTGCGCTCAGGCCGTCAGGTGCTGGTACCGGCGCGGCGATAGGTCACGCGGTGAACTGTGGCGCCGGGCCCCGGACGTCGTCCACCGATTCGCCGCGCGGTCCCAGTTCCAGCAGGCCCGGGCCCAGGTAGCGGTTGCCCTGGCTGAGCACCGGAGCGGCTGCCGGCAACCGGTCGGCCCAGACCCGCACGAAGCTGGCGCCCGACGCCAGGTGGTTGACGAAGCAGTTGTCGCGCAGCGTCAGCCGGCTCTCGGGCCAGGGCTGACCCTCGGCCCCGAAGCTCAGCATCACCGGGTTCTGGGTGCGCGGGCTCTGCACCAGGCGGTTGCCCTCGACCCAGGCAATGCCGCCGTTGGGCAGGTCGATCTCGTACGAGGCCTCGCCCTGCAGGCCGTCGTCCAGTCGGTTGTCGATGACGACCGATTCACGTGCCCGCGACTTCAGCAAATGCCCTTCGTGCCCGTGATGCAGCCGGCTGCCGTGCAGGCTGAAGCGGCCGATGCGGCCGACGTAGAGCAGGTGCGGCAGGCTGCCCGGGTTGACTGGGGCATCGCCGAACTCGCAGTCGGTGATCTCGAGCGTGCTGCTGTCGTCGTTGCCGCTGAGCAGGCCCATCTGGTTGTCGTTGAAGGCGCAGCGCAGCAGTTGAAGCCGACCGCGCTCGAAGCGTATGCCCGCGCCGTTGCCGCTGGCCACCCTGGCGCCGCGGAAACCGATGTTCTCGATCCGGATGTCACCGTTGCGCACGACCCAGATCGCCTTGCCTTCGGCGTCCTGGCCGTCGGCCAGGAACAGCGGCCGCGAGCCCAGGCCCAGAATCGTGAGCCGGCGCTGCGTGATCACCGCCACGTCACCCGCATAGGTTCCGGGCAGCACCTCGATGGTGTCGCCGTCGCCGGCCAGGCGCAGCGCGTCGGCCACCCGGGTCAGTGCCTGGCCCGGGCCGACGCGCCAGGGCGGATGGGCGGCCGATGCCGCCGGCGGCAGGCCCAGGGCCAGCGCGCTCCATCGTGCCGAGGCGGTCAGGATATGGCGGCGGCTTGGGTTGGTGCGGGGCACGGTTCGATTCTGTACCGGCCGGGACGGTCCCTGCGGCTACCGGCTATTTGATCGCCGGCTTGATCGTTCGCCGGGTGATGCCGCGAATTTGGCCGTAACCCGATTGAAACCCGGGTTGCCATGGAACGGTTCTAATCCGAGGTGACCTCCGCCAGCGCCCGCGCGCAGCACCCGGTCGCCCAACCCGTTTTCCTGATCCAGGGGATGTGACATGAACTTCACGCGCTGCGACACCACCGCGGCCTGGGCCGCGCTGCAAGCCCACTTCGGGGCTCAAGGCTGCCACCTGGACCTGCGCGAGGCCTTTGCCCGCGACCCCGGACGTTTCGACGCCTTTGCGCTGCAGGCGCCCGAGGTCTTTGCCGACCTGTCCAAGAACCACTGGGACCTGGCCACGCGCGGGCTGCTGGTCGAACTGGCGCGCGAATGCGGGCTGGAAGCACGGCGCGATGCGATGCTGGCCGGCGCAGCCATCAACACCACCGAGAGCAGGGCGGTGCTGCACACCGCGCTGCGCGCCCCGCCGGGCCAAGGGCTGTTCAGCGACCAGGTGCATGGCGTGCTAACCCGCATGCTGGACTTTGCCGAAGCGGTGCGCGACACCTCGTCCAGCGGCATCCGCCATGTCGTGAACATCGGCATCGGCGGCAGCGACCTGGGCCCGCAGATGGTGGTGCCGGCGCTCGAGGCCTTCGGCCACCCCAAGCTGACGCTGCACTTCGTCAGCAACGTCGACGGCCATGACATCACGCCGGTGCTGCGCCGCCTCGATCCCGCGCAGACGCTGTTCATCATCGCCAGCAAGACCTTCACCACGCAGGAGACCCTGGCCAACGCGGCGGTGGCGCGCGACTGGTTCCTGGCCCAGGGCGGCACCGACATCGGCCGCCATTTCGTCGGCGTCACGACCAACCTGCCCGCGGCGGCGGCCTTCGGCATCCACACCACCTTCGGCTTCTGGGACTGGGTGGGCGGGCGTTATTCGCTGTGGAGCGCGATCGGGCTGTCGATCGCGATCGCGATCGGCGCTGATCATTTCCGCGCCTTGCTGGCCGGCGCCCATGCGATGGACCGCCATTTCGCGACCGCGCCGCTCGAGACCAACCTGCCGGTCCAGCTCGGCCTGCTCGACCTCTGGTACCGCAATTTTCACGGCCGCACCAGCCGTTCGGTCGCGCCCTACCACCAGGGCCTGAAGCGCCTGCCGGCCTATCTGCAGCAGCTAGAGATGGAGAGCAACGGCAAGCGCGTCGACCTGGCCGGTGAGCCGCTGCCCTTCGGCACCAGCCCGGTGGTCTGGGGCGAGCCCGGCACCAACGGCCAGCATGCCTATTTCCAGATGCTGCACCAGGGCAGCGACGTGATCCCGGTCGAGTTCATTGCGGTCAAGCACGCCACGCACCCGCACGCCGACCTGCAGGCCAAGGCGCTGGCCAACTGCCTGGCGCAGAGCGCGGCGCTGATGCTGGGCAAGACCACCGAGGCTGCGCTGACCGAGTCCGCGCCCACCGCCTCGGCCGAACTCGGCGAGCTGACCGTTGCGCGGCACCGCAGCTTTCCCGGCAACCGGCCCAGCACCACGCTGCTGCTGGACAGGCTGACGCCGCATGCGCTGGGCGCGCTGATCGCCCTCTACGAGCACCGGGTCTTCACCAGCGGCGCGCTCTGGGGCATCAACAGCTTCGACCAGTGGGGGGTGGAGTTGGGCAAGGCCCTGGCCGGCGACCTGCTGCCGCGCTTGGCCGGGCCGGCGAGCGCGGCCGACGGCGATGGGCTGGATGCGTCCACCGCCGGCCTGCTGGCCTGGCTGAAATCCGCCTGAGGCCAGCATGCACTTCGTCTTCGATTTTGGTCGCGTGTTGTTCGACTGGCAGCCCGAGCGATTGCTGCAGCGCCTGCTGCCGACTCGCGCGTTCGACGCCGCCAGCACGGTGTTCTGGACCGCGCAGATCTTCCAGAGCTATGGCGGCGACTGGGGTGAGTTCGACCGCGGCAGCGTCACGCCCACCGAACTGGTGCAGCGCATCGCCCGGCGCACCGGTCTGGCCGCGGACGAGGTGCAGGCGGTGGTCGACGCGGTGCCCGAGTCGCTTCGGCCCATCCCCGCCTCGCTGGCGCTGATGCGGCGGCTGCGCCAGCCCGGCCAGCCCATGTTCTTCCTGTCCAACATGCCGGCGTCCTATGCCGACCACCTGGAAAGACGCCATGGTTTCGTGCGCGAGTTCGACGACGGCGTGTTCTCGGCCCGCGTCAAGCTGATCAAGCCCGACCCGGCGATCTTCACGCTGGCGGCGCAGCGCTTCGGCGTGCCGCCGGCCAGGCTGGTGTTTCTCGACGACCATGCCCCGAACGTGGCGGCGGCTCGCGCGGCCGGCTGGCAGGCGCTGGTGTTCAGCGACGCGCTGCAATGCGAGGCCGATCTCCGGCAGGCCGGGTTCTGGCCCGATGCAGCCGGCGCTTGATCGCCGCGTTGGGCGGGATCGGCGCGATGGGCGTGGCAGGCACCGTCTCGGGGTTGATACCGAGGCGATGGACGGGCAGCGCTTGGCACAGATCTGGCTAGGTCGGTGACAATAAGCTGACCATTTGCTTAGGTTTTCCTTGAAAACGGCGCCCACCCCTGTCCATGAACGCTCCTGACCGACTGGCCGCGCAACGTGCCGATGCCGTTGCGCCCGAAGCTGCGGTGCAGGTGCGCCGGGCCAGCGTGGTCTACCCGTCGGGACACGCCAATGACCCGCCGGTGCACGCCCTCAGCGACATCGACCTGCGCATCAACCAGGGCGAGTTCGTCTCGCTGATCGGCCCCTCGGGCTGCGGCAAGACCACCTTGCTGCGGGTGATCGCCGACCTCGAACCCATCACCCGCGGCGAGGTGCGGGTCAACGGCCTGAGCCCGCACCAGGCCAGGCTGGCCCGGGCCTACGGCTATGTGTTCCAGGCGCCGGCGCTGTTCCCCTGGCGCAACGTGCTGGCCAACGTGATGCTGCCGCTGACCCTCCAGGGCCGGCCGCGTGCCGAGGCTGAGCGTCTTGCGCTGGCCCAGTTGGCGCGCGTCGGCCTGACCGGCTTCGAGCGCAAATACCCCTGGCAACTGTCGGGCGGCATGCAGCAGCGGGTGTCCATAGCCCGCGCGCTGGGCTTCGAGCCCAAGATCCTGATGATGGACGAGCCCTTTGGCGCGCTCGACGAGATCACCCGCGATGGCCTGAACGAGCAACTTCAGCAACTCTGGCAGCGCGAGCGGCGCACGGTGGTCTTCGTCACCCATTCGATCGCCGAGGCGGTCTACCTGTCGACCCGCATCGTCGTGATGTCGCCGCGCCCCGGGCGCATCCTGAAGATCATCAACTCCACGCTGCCCGACGCCCGCCACCTGGGGCTGCGCGACACGCCCGAGTTCATGGCGCTGGCGCATGAGGTGAGGCTGGGCCTGGCCGAGGGCCATGGCGCCGATGAAGTCTGAGCCTGTCCTGCTGTCGCAGCGTGTGCTGCCGGTGGCCGTGGTGCTGGCGGCGGTGTTGCTGCTGTGGTACCTGGGCTGCGTCGGGCTGAACGCCGCGGGCGCGATCGAGCGCGTGCTCGCGCCGCGATCTGCCGACGGCCAGTACACCGCCACTGAGCTGGTCAGCACCACGTTGAACATGCAGCGTCCGGTGCTGCCCGCGCCGCACCAGGTGGTGGCCGACCTCTACGCCAGCCTGACCGGTTGGCCGCTCGACTCGCCGCGCAACCTGCTCTACCACGCGGCGGTCACCGCGCAGTCCACGCTGGTCGGCTTCGTGCTGGGCACGCTGCTGGGCATTGCGCTGGCGGCGGCGATCGTCCACTCGCGCACGCTGGACCGCGCGCTGCTGCCCTGGATCGTGGCCTCGCAGACGGTGCCGGTGCTGGCGATCGCGCCCATCGTGCTGGTGATCCTGGGCAGCCTGGGTTTCGAGGGCGTCGCGCCCAAGGCGACGATCGCGATGTACCTGTGCTTCTTCCCGGTCACGGTGGCGATGGTGCAGGGCCTGCGCGCGCCGCAGCACACCCTGACCGAGCTGATGCGCACCTATGCCGCCAGCCCGCTGCAGGCCTTCTGGCTGCTGCGAATGCCCTCTGCCCTGCCCTTTCTGTTCCCGTCGCTTCGGGTGGGCATCGCCGCCGGGCTGGTGGGCGCGATGGTGGCCGAGCTCCCCACCGGCGCGCAGGCCGGGCTGGGCGCCAAATTGCTCACCGGCTCGTATTACGGCAACACGATCGGCATCTGGTCGGCGCTGGTGGTCTCGGCGCTGCTCGGGCTGGGCTTGACCGCGGCGGTGGCCGGCGTCGAGCGCCTGGTGTTGCGGCAGGGGAGGCCGGCGTGAACCGCGCTGGCGCAGCACCGCACCCGACCGCCAGGCTGTGGGCCTTGCTGGCCGCGGCGCTGCTGCTGGCGGCAGGGCTCTGGCAAACCCTGCCGGCGCAGGGCGCCGGCCAGGGTGTGTCGCTGGCCCGCGCGCTGGGCCTGGTGGCGGTGCTGGGCTTGGCGGGCTTGAGCGTGCAGCGGGTGGCCGCGCTGGACGGCCATCCGGCTTACGGCAGCGCGGCGGCGGCGCTGTTCGGGCTGTGGGTGCTGTACTTCTGGCAGGTTGGCGTCACGCTGTTCGACGTGCCGCGCGTGCTGCTGCCCGCACCGTCGGCCATCCTGCAGGCCTTGGTCGACCGCCGCGACACATTGGCCGGCGACTTCGTCCAGACGGTGTTGAAGGCCGTGCTGATCGGTTGGGCGCTGGGCTCTGGCCTGGGCTTTGCGGTCGGCGTGGCGATAGACCGCGCGCCTTTTCTGCAGCGCGGCCTGCTGCCGCTGGCGTCCTTGACCAGCACCGTGCCGCTGGTGGCGGTGGCGCCTATCGCGGTGATGTGGTTCGGCTTCGACTGGCAGAGCAAGGCCGCGGTGGTGGTGCTGATGACCTTCTTCCCGATGCTGGTGTCCACGCTGGCCGGGCTGCAGGCGGCAGGCAAGCTGGAGCGTGAGCTGATGCACAGCTACGCCGCCAGTTACGCCCGCACGCTGGTCGACCTGCGGCTGCCGGCGGCCATGCCCTTTCTCTTCAACGCGATCAAGATCAACGCCACGCTGGCGCTGATCGGCGCGATCGTCGCCGAGTTCTTCGGCTCGCCGACGGTGGGGCTGGGGTTTCGCATCAGCACCGAGGCGTCGCGCATGAACATGGCGCTGGTCTGGGGCGCGATCGTGGTGGCGGCGGTCACCGGGTCGGTGGCCTATGCTTTGCTGGTGCAACTGGAGCGTCGGGTCGCCTTCTGGCACCCGTCGATCCGCTCGCGGTGACGGCCGCGGGCGAGTTTCTTGGGGGACCCGGCAGGTGCCGGGCCTGGTTCCGTTTCACAACCAACGACAGGAGTGAGTCATGACCGGTTTCACGATCAAGCGTTTGGCCTTTGCCGCCGTGGTGGCGCTGGGCAGCCTGGCCGCCAGTGGCGTCGCCAACGCCGCCGACAAGGTGGTGGTGCAGATGAAATGGGTGCCGCAGGCCCAGTTCGCCGGCTATTACGTCGCTGCCGCCAAGGGCTATTACAAGGCCGAGGGCCTGGACGTGGTGATCAAGCCGGGCGGCCCCGATGTCTCGCCAGTGCAGGTGCTGGCCGGCAACCAGGCCGACGCCATCGTCAACTGGATGCCCGATGCGCTGGCCGCGCGTGAAGCCGGTGTGCCGCTGGTCAACATCGCGCAGATCTTCGACAAGTCGGGCCTGATGCTGACCTGCAAGAAGTCCAGCGGCGTGGCCACGCCCAAGGACTTCAAGGGCAAGACCCTGGGCGTCTGGTTCGGCGGCAACGAGTACCCCTTCCTGAACTGGATGGCCAAGCTGGGCCTGAAGCCCGACGTCGACGTCAAGGTGCTCAAGCAGGGCTTCAACGTCGACCCGCTGCTACAGAACCAGGCCGCCTGCATCTCGACGATGATCTACAACGAGTACTGGCAGGTGATCGATGCGGGCGTCAAGCCGGCCGACTTGGTGACCTTCTTCTACGAGAAGGAAGGCGCGGCCTCGCTGGAAGATGGCCTGTATGTGCTGGAAGGCAAGCTGAAGGACCCGGCCTTCACCGCCAAGATGGCCAAGTTCCTGAAGGCCAGCTTCAAGGGCTGGAACGACGCCGTCAAGAACCCCGAGGAAGCCGCCAAGATCGTCGTCGCGGCCGACCCGTCGGGCAGCGCCACGCTGGCGGTGCAGAAGCGCCAGATGGAGAACGTCGCTACGCTGATCAGCAATGCCGGCACCGCCAAGATCGGCTACCTCGACCCGGCCGCCTACGAGCGCACGGTCAAGGTGCTGCTGACCGCCGGCAGCGCGCCGGTGATCAAGAAGGACCCGGGCAAGGCGGCCTATACCCACGCCGTGTTTGACGCGGCGAGCAAATAGTCCCCCGAAGCGCCTGCGGGGCGCCGCCAGCGGCCCGGCAAAGCCGGCTCCGCGGCGGCCGCTGGCCCGTGAGTGCAAAAGACGTCTGGACACACCGATGTGGACCACAACAAAGGCTTGATCCGCCAAGCCAACGAGTCGCTGATCCTAGGCGCGGGCGAGCGTGTCTTCGCCCGCGCCGGTTTCAACGGCGCGACGATGGCGGCGATCGCCGACGAGGCTGGCCTGCCCAAGGCCAACCTGCACTACTACTTCGGCAGCAAGCTCGATCTGTACCGGGCGGTGCTGGCGCGCACGCTGCATGACTGGCTGCTGCCGCTGGACGGCCTGACCGCCGACGCCGACCCTGCCGAGGCGCTGGCGGGCTATATCCGCGCCAAGATGGCGATGAGCGCGGCGCGGCCCGACGCCTCACGCGTGTTCGCCAACGAGTTGCTGCACGGCGCGGCGGTGGTGGGCGACCTGATGCGCAGCGAATTGCGCGCCAAGGTGAGGCAGAAGGCGGCGGTGATAGACGGCTGGATTGCCGCCGGCCGGATGGCGCCGGTCGACGCCACCCACCTGTTCTTCACCCTCTGGGCCGCGACCCAGACCTATGCCGATTTCGACGTGCAGGTGCGCGCGGTGCTGGGCCGCGACGAACTCAGCCCCGCCGACCATGCGCGCGCCACCGAGCATGTGGTGTCGCTGATCCTGCGTGGCTGCGGGCTGTTGCCCGCGCCGCCAGGCCGGCGTTGACGGTCGGGCTGCCCGCTGCTTGCTTACTGGGTTTGCGCGGCGGTTTGCAGCACGATGTTGGTCACGGGCACGTTGCTGTACCCGCCCACCGTGTGGGTGGTGACGGCCTTCATCACGTCGATCACGGCCAGATTGCTGCTGGTGACGTGGCCGAAGACGGCGTATCCCGGCGAAGGGGGGCTAGATATCGGTGCGTCAAGGAAGGTGTTGTCGACGACATTGACGAAGAATTCTGAGGCAGCTGAGTTTGGGCTTGATGTGCTGGCCATAGCAATGGTGCCTCGCAGGTTGCTCAGCCCTCTGCCGATTTCCAACGGAATAGTTGCGCCGATACCTGTCTGCGCGGTAAGCGTCGTGGCAGTCTGGCCGGTGAAGCCGCCACCCTGCACCATGAAGTCCCGGATCACCCGGTGGAAGATCGTGCCGTTGTAGAAGCCCGCCTTCACATAGCTCAGGAAGTTGTCCACCGTGACCTTCACCACCGCGGGTTCCAGTTCGATGACGACGTTGCCCAGCGAGGTGGTCAGCGTCACCTGCGGCTTGGGCACCGCTTGGGCTGTGTTGCGATAGATCTCGCCAGACGCTGTGCTGGCTGCCACGCCCACGCTCAGTGCCTGATTGGGCGTGCACGTGAACTGCTGCTGGGTGGCGCTGCCGCCAGCCAGCAGTGTCAGCCCATCGCAACCCGTGGCCGCATAGCTGACGGCGGTGCTCAGGTTGGTGCCGGTGACGGTGAAGGTGCTCGGGCGGCCGTAGCTCAGCCGGTCGGCGGTGGCGGCGCTGACGCTGGGTAGGGTGCTGACCGGGTCGGGCGTGCTGCTCGAGCCGCCTCCGCCGCAAGCTTGCAGCAGCAGGGCGCAGGTGGCCAGGGCAAGGGCGCCCAGGGGCAGGCGTCGGATGCGGACGGGGGCGGATGGGGTCATGGGAGGGCCGGTGGGTTCGAACAGACAAGGCCATGCCGGGGGGCAGGGCACGTTGGGGGCGAGCGGGTAGCGGCAGTCCGGCGCCATGGGCATGGGCTGCGTGTGTCGATCACCGCCCCCGGAGTATCGCCGCGCCCGCAGGCCGCGCGGCCGCTCGCCGGTCACTGAGGTGACGGCCGCCTGGGGCGCGCGGGACCTATGCTGGCGGCCTCTCCCGCACCGAGACCGCGCATGACTTACACCACCCTGGATTGGCAGATCGACGACCGCGTGTTGACGCTCACGCTGAATCGCCCGGCCCAGCTCAACGCCTTCACCGTGACGATGGCCAATGAACTGATAGCCGCCTACCAGCGCGCTAGCGAGGACGACGCGGTCGGTGCGGTGGTGGTCACCGGCGCCGGCCGGGCTTTCTGCGCCGGCATGGACTTGTCGGTGGAGGGCAATGTGTTCGGCCTCGACGAGTCGCTGTCGCCCAGCGTGGACGAGCTGAAAGCGCGCTGGGACGAGCCCGACATGGTGGGCGGCGTGCGCGACACCGGCGGCCGCGTCGCGCTGGCGGTCTACGACTGCAAGAAGCCGGTGATCGCGGCGATCAACGGCGCGGCCGTCGGCATAGGCGCGACCATGACGCTGGCGATGGACGTTCGGCTGGCCAGTGAAAAAGCCCGCATCGGCTTTGTCTTCGGCCGCATCGGCATCGTGCCCGAGGCCTGCTCGACCTGGTTCCTGCCGCGCATCGTCGGCCCGCAGCAGGCTTTCGACTGGATTTATTCGGGCGACATCCTGAGCGCCGACGAAGCGCTGCAGGGCCGGTTGCTGAAGGCGGTGGTGCCGGCCGAGCAGTTGCTCGCCGAGGCGCACAAGCTGGCGCACAAGTACATGGATCAGCGCAGCCCGGTGTCCATCGCGCTGATGCGCCAGATGCTGTTGCGCAACCCGTCGCTGCCGCACCCGCGCGACGCCCATGCGATCGAATCGCTGGCGATGCTGCACACCAGCCGGCAGGACGGCAAAGAGGGCGTGGCCTCGTTCAACCAGAAGCGGGCGCCGGTCTACACCGGGCGGGCGTCGGACGGTCTGCCCGATTTCTACCCCTGGTGGTGAGACTGGCCGCAGACATCATCATCAACAACGAGGAGACAGGCATGGGACGCAAAGTGTGTGTGGTGACGGGATCGTCGTCGGGTATCGGGGCGGCCACCGCCAGGCTGTATGCCGAGCGCGGCTGGAACCTGGTGGTCAACTACTCGCGCGAGTCCGCGCCGGCCGAGGCCGTGGCCGCCGCGTGCCGCACGTTCGGCGCCGAGGTGCTGGTGGTGCAGGCCAACGTCGCCGAGGACGCCGACTGCCGCGCGCTGGCCGCCGCGGTGGAGGCCCGCTGGGGCCGCTGCGACGTGCTGGTCAACAACGCCGGCACCACCAAGTTCGTCGGTCTGCGCAACCTCGATGGGCTGGACGCCGAAGACTTCCAGCGCATCTACGCCGTCAACGTGGTCGGCGCCTTCCAGATGGCGCGGGCGCTGGAGCCGCTGCTCAAGCGCAACCCGCCGGGCGCCGTGGTCAACATGTCGTCGATCGCCGCGTCCACCGGCCTGGGATCGTCGCTGGCCTATGCCGCGTCCAAGGGCGCGCTCAACACGATGACGATGTCGCTGGCGCGGGCCCTCGGCCCGGCGATCCGTGTCAACGCGATCGCCCCCGGCCTGGTCGAAACCCCCTGGCTGCAGAACGGCATGGGCGCCGAGCGCTACGCCGCCAGCGTGCAGGGCTACAAGGCCCGGGCGGCGCTGGCCGAGATCATCCAGCCCGAGGACGTGGCGCGTGCCGCCTGGTACCTGGGCGTGGACGCGGTCAAGACCACCGGCGAGGTGCTGGCGGTGGACGCGGGCGCCAAGCTGATGCCGATGTGACGCCTGGCTGAGGCGGGCAGCGGATGCGGGCGGCGGCCGGACATGGGATAGTCGCGGGGCCATGCCCGAACCCCGCCCGCTCCCCACCGCCGCTGCCGCCGTCCCGCCCGAACCGCTGCTTGCGCCCTACCGCCCCATCACCCGCCGCCGCAAGGCGCTGATCGTGTTGTTGACGCTGACCACGGTGGGGGTGCTTGCGGTCGAGATGCTCAAGCCGCACATGCAACTGATGAACGCCAAGGCGGCACGCGCCGACGCGGCCGCGCGCATCGCCTGCCCGCCGGGCGCCGCCACGGTGGCGGCGGGTTGCCCGGGCAGCACGATGCCGGTGCTGATGCTGCCGGCGGGCCAGGCATCCACCTGGCGCTGAAAGCGCTGCCCGAACCTGGCAGCGCGCCCGCGGTTCAGCCCGGCGCGACGACGCCGGCGCGCTCCAGCATCGCGTGCAGCAGCACGTTGCAGCCGGCGCTGATGTGCTCGGGTTCGGCGCTCTCGATCTCGTTGTGGCTGATGCCGTCCTTGCAGGGAATGAAGATCATGCCGGCCGGCGCCAGTCGCGCCATGTAGACCGCGTCGTGTCCGGCCCCTGAGACGGCAGGCATGTTGCTGTAGCCCAGCCGCTCGGCCGCGCGCGCGACGGCGCCGATGCAGTCGTCGTGGAAGACTTGTGCCGGGTAGGCCGAGACCTGCGTGATCTCGATAGGCAAGCCGCTCTCGGCGCTGAGCCGGGCTGCCACCGCCCGGATGTCGGCATCCATCGCCTCGCACAGCGCGTCGCTGGCGTTGCGCAAGTCGATGCTGAACTTGACCCGGCCCGGGATCACGTTGCGGCTGTTCGGAAACACGTCGACCATGCCCACGGTGCCGCGGCCATGTCCTTTCCCACCCGGCGGGTGGCGGTGCGCGCAGGCCACCACCTCTTGCATCAGCACGGCGGCCACCTGCAGCGCATCGCGGCGCAAGGCCATCGGCGTCGGGCCGGCATGGGCCTCCATGCCGGTGACCACGCAGTCATACCAGCGTATGCCCAGCACGCCGGTCACCACGCCTATGGTCTTGCCATGGTCTTCCAGCACCGGGCCCTGCTCGATGTGGGTCTCGAAATAGCTGCCTATCGGGTGGTCGCCCGGCTCCTCGTCTCCGATATAGCCTATGCGCTCCAGTTCACCCCGCACCGTCTTGCCTTCGGCATCAGAAGCGGCGTAGGCATGTTCCAGCGTGAAGGCCTTGGCGAACACGCCCGAGCCCATCATCACCGGCACGAAGCGCGAGCCTTCCTCGTTGGTCCACCAGGCCACCTCGATAGGCGCCTCGGTCGTGATGCAGGCGTCGTTGAGCGTGCGCACCACCTCCAGCCCGGCCAGCACGCCGTAGTTGCCGTCGAACTTGCCGCCAGTGGGCTGGGTGTCGATGTGACTGCCGGTCATCACCGGCGGCAGGCTGTTGTTGCGGCCGGGGCGGCGCAGGAAGCCGTTGCCGATCTTGTCTATCGTCACCGTCATGCCCGCTTCGCGGGCCCAGCGCGACACCAGGTCGCGGCCCTGCTTGTCGAGGTCGGTCAGCGTCAGCCGGCAGACGCCGCCCTTGGGCGTGGCTCCGATCTGCGCCAGTTCCATCAGGCTGTCCCACAGCCGCGGGCCGTTGATGCGCAGGCTCTGCAGCTGCTCGGGCAGGGCTTGGGTCGTCATGTCCATCGTGTTCTCCTGGCGGATGTCAATGTCTTCAGCGGGTGACCGCCGTGGGCGCTTCGAGCGCGGCCTTGCGCGCCAGCGCGTCGAACTGCGCGCCGAAGGGCGGGCGCTTGACATACTGGCCGGCGCCGCGCACCGCGCGCAGGTCGCCGTCGGCATAGACCAGTTGGCCCGCGCTGACCGTGTGGCTGGCCAGGCCGGTCACCGTGCGGCCCTCGAAGATGTTGATGTCGCCCAGCGAGTGCTGGGTCTTGACCGACAGCGTCTTGCTGGCTGTCGGGTCCCACAGCACCAGGTCGGCGTCGGCGCCCTCGACGACGCAGCCCTTGCGCGGGTAGATGTTGAACAGCTTGGCGGTGTTGGCCGAGGTGATGGCGACGAATTCGCTGGGCGTCAGCCGGCCGCCGTTCACGCCTTCATGCCACAGCACGGCCAGGCGCTCTTCCACGCCGCCGCAGCCGTTGGGGATCTTGCTGAAGTCGTCGCGGCCGGCGGCCTTCTGCTCGGCGCAGAAGGTGCAGTGGTCGGTGGCGGTGGTGTGCAGGTTGCCCGATTGCAGGCCGCGCCACAGCATCTGCGAATGGCCCTTGGGCCGGAACGGCGGGCTCATCACATGGCCGGCGGCAAAGACGAAATCGGTCGAGCGGTAGACGCTGTCGTCGACCACCAGGTGGCCGGCCAGCACCTCGCCGTAGACCCGCTGGCCGCGCGCCCTGGCCCGGGCGATCGCCTCCATGCTCTCGGCGCAGCTGACATGGACGATGTAGATCGGCACGTTCAGCACGTCGGCGATCGCGATCGCGCGCTGGACGGCTTCGGCCTCGACCGCAGGCGGCCGCGACAGCGGATGGCCTTCCGGCCCGAAGATGCCCTTGGCCCGCATCTCGGCCTGCAGCAGGAAGACCAGTTCACCGTTTTCCGCGTGCACCGTGGGCATCGCGCCCAGTTCCAGCGCGCGCTTGAAGCTGTTCACCAGCGTCTCGTCGTCGCACATGATGGCGTTCTTGTAGGCCATGAAGTGCTTGAAGCTGTTGACGCCTTCGTCGCGCACCAGCTGGCCCATGTCGCGGTGCACGCTGTCGCTCCACCAGGTGATGGCGACGTGGAAGCTGTAGTCGGCCGCGGCCTTCTCGGCCCAGCCGCGCCACATCCGGTAGGCGTCCAGCAGCGGCTGCTGCGGGTCGGGGATCACGAAGTCGATGATGGTGGTGGTGCCGCCGGCCAGCGCGGCCGCTGTGCCACTGAAGAAATCGTCGCGGGTGGTGGTGCCCATGAAGGGCAGCTGCATGTGGGTGTGCGGGTCTATGCCGCCCGGGATCACGTACCGGCCGCCGGCATCCAGGATCTCGGCGCCAGCCGGGGCGGCCAGCGCGCTGCCCACCGCCACGATCTTGCCGCCTTCACACAGCACGTCGGCACGGAATTCCCGGTCGGCGTTGACGACGGTGCCGCCGCGGATCAGCAGGGGTTTCATGGGATGTTCCAGTTCAAAGGCCAATGACAGGGGTGGACGGCGATGTTTGCGCGCCGGCGCCGGCGCGTCAAGCCGGCGCGGCGGCCAGGCGCATCGGGTTGTTGGGGTGGGTGGTCCAGTTGGCGGGCGACCCGCTCACCACGAGGCCGGTGCGGGCGTCGACCTCGCCGGGGGCCAGGTTGCGCAGCGTGATGCATTCGGGTACCGGGCAGACGATGACGCACAGGTTGCAGCCCACGCAGTCGGCGTCCTTGACCTCGAAATGGCGCTGGCCATCGCGCGTCGCAGTGATCGCCTGGTGCGAGCTGTCCTCGCAGGCGATGTGGCAGCGGCCGCATTGGATGCAGCTGTCCTGGTTGATCACCGCCTTGCTGGTCGCGTTCAGGTCCAGGTACTGCCAGTCGGTCACGCTGGCCAGCGCGCGACCGCGGAAGTCCTCGGTGGTCTTGAAGCCCATCTCGTCCATGTAGCCCGACAGGCCGTCGGTCATCTCCTGCACGATCTTGAAGCCATAGACCATCGCCGCGGTGCAGACCTGCACGTTGCCGGCGCCCAGCGCGAGGTAATCCAGCGCGTCGCGCCAGTTGCCGATGCCGCCTATGCCCGAGATCGGCAAGCCCGCGGTGGCCGGCGCGCGGCCGATGTCGGCCACCATCGCCAGCGAGATCGGCTTGACCGCCGGGCCGCAGTAGCCGCCATGCGATCCCATGCCGCCGGTGTTCGGGCTCATCCTCAAGGTCACCGGGTCGACGCCCATGATCGACTTGACGGTGTTGATCAGGCTCACCGCGTCGGCGCCGCCGCGCTGGGCCGCCGCTGCCGGCAGGCGCACGTCGGTGATGTTGGGCGTCAGCTTGACGATCACCGGCAGCCGGCTGTAGTGCTTGCACCAGGCGGTGACCATCTCGATGTACTCGGGCACCTGGCCTACCGCCGCGCCCATGCCGCGCTCGCTCATGCCATGCGGGCAACCGAAGTTCAGCTCCACGCCGTCGCAGCCGGTGTCCTCGACCCGGGGCAGGATGGCTTTCCAGGCGTCTTCGGTGCAGGGCACCATCAGGCTGACGACCAGCGCGCGGTCGGGCCAGGCGCGCTTGACGGCGCGGATCTCGTCCAGGTTGGTCTGCAGCGGCCGGTCGGTGATCAGCTCGATGTTGTTGAAGCCGAGCATGCGCCGGTCGGGCGACAGCAGCGCGCCGTAGCGCGGACCGCCGACGTTGATCACCGGCGCCCCGTCCTCGCCCAGCGTCTTCCAGACCACGCCACCCCAGCCGGCTTCGAAAGCCCGGTGCACGTTGTAGGCCTTGTCGGTGGGTGGGGCGCTGGCCAGCCAGAATGGGTTCGGGCTGTGGATGCCGGCAAAGGTGTTGCGCAGATCGGCCATGGGGGCTCCTCGTCAAACAGGGTGTGGGATGGACGCCGCGGCGAGCTGGGCCTGGATGGCCAGCGCGGCGCGCTTGCCGTCCTGCACCGCTTCCACCGTCAGGTCGCGGCCGCCGAAGCGGCAGTCGCCGCCGGCGTACAGCCCCGGCACGCCGGTGCGGCCGTCGTCGTCGGCCAGGATGCGGCCGTCCCGCAAGCGCAGCCCGCAATCTGCCAGCCCGCAATCTGCCAGCCCGCAATCTGCCAGCCAGCGGGCGTCCAGCTTCTGGCCTATGGCCTTGAACACCATGTCGGCGGCCAGCGTCTCGTGCTCGCCGGTGGCCTGCAGGTGGCCGTCCACCAGCGCCTGGCGGGCGAAGCGCACGCCTACCGCCTGGCCGGCGGACTCGCCCACCCCGCCCAGCACCGCTTCGGGGGCCAGCCAGTGGCGGATCGTGATGCCATGGGTCTGGGCCCAGTCCTGCTCGGCTTGCGATGCCCCCATGTTGGCGGGGCCGCGCCGGTAGACCATGTGCACGGTCTCGGCGCCCAGCAGCTTGCTCTGCACCGCGGCGTCCACCGCCGTCATGCCGCCGCCTATCACCACCACCCGGCGGCCTATCGGCAACTGCGCCTTGTCATCGGCCTGGCGCAGGTCGGCGATGAAGGCCACCGCGTCGCGCACGCCACCCAAGGTTTCGCCCGCCAGGCCCAGGCCCTGGGTGGTGGCCAGGCCGACGGCCAGGTAGACGGCGGCATGGGTGTCGCGCAGCGCCTGCAACTGCGCTGCGCTTTCCAGCCGCCAGCCGGTCTCGAGCGTGATGTTGCCGATCTCCAGCAGCCAGGCCAGCTCGCGGCGGGCAAAGTCGTCGGCCACCTTGTAGGCCGCCAGGCCGTATTCGTTCAGGCCGCCGCCCTTGGGCTGGGCGTCGTGCAGCACCACGCTGTGGCCCAGCCGCGCCAGACCCACCGCACAGGCCAGGCCGGCCGGGCCGGCACCCACCACCGCCACGCGCTGGCCGGTGGCCGGCGCGCAGGGCAGCAGCGACGCCAGCGGCCTGTCCATCGCCGCGTCCACCGCGTAGCGCTGCAGCCGGCCTATCTCCACCGGCTTGCCCTGCTGTGCAGTGCGCACGCAGACTTGCTCGCACAACTCCTCGGTCGGGCAGACCCGGGCGCAGGTACCGCCCAGCGGATTGGACTCCAGGATGGTGCGGGCCGCGCCGCGCAGGTTGTCGTCGGCGATGCGGCGGATGAAGCTGGGCACGTCGATGCCGGTCGGGCAGGCGGTCGTGCAGGGCGCATCGAAACAGTAGAGGCAGCGTTCGGCCTCGACCAGGGCCTGGCCGCGGCTGTAGCGCGGCGCGGCGTCGGCAAAACGCTGTGCGTACTGCTCGTCCGGCAGGCGGGCCGGCCGGATGTCGGGCAGCAGGCCGGTGCCAACGGCGGGGGCGGCTGGGGTGGCGGTTGGGTGGGCTGACGACACGCGCGGGCACTCCTGCAGGCACCGGGCGGACGGTGGCCCGGGTTCACCGAGAAGCTGACCAAATGGTCAGGATTTCAGGGGATAGTACGCAACCTGCGTGCCAGGTGGCGACCCCGGAAAAACCCCCGGCGCAGCCCCGCCGCGGGGCGCGGCGGTCGACGCTGGTGCGGAGTTTGCGCGGCCTTAGGTGCGTCGAATCAGCCTGGCCGCACAAGGGATGTGCGGTCCGCCCGGCCTGCGCTCAAGCCGCCGGCTGGCCCAGCCCGGCCACCCCTTGCCAGGCGGCTTCGACCGCTTGCTCGATGACCTGCTGCTTCCAGGCTGCGCTGTCGGTGTAGAAGGCGTCCCGGGTCTGGCGCTTCAGCGCTTGGCGCTGTTCGGCCGGCGCCTCGGGGTGGTTTTCGGCCCATTGGTCGGCGCGCAGCGCGTCCAGCATCTGGCCTATCGGCAGCGTGCCGTACTCCAGCGCGATACCGGTGTAGTCGGCCTGCGGGCATTCCTGGTCGGCGGCCGTCCACATCAAGCCCTTGAGCGGCGCCGAGGTCGACGAGCCGTCGTAGATCGAGGTCACCTGGCGCTGGTCTGGCCCGCCCCACCAGGCCTGGGCCCGGGCCAGCGCCGCGGCGTCGTCGCGGCAGGCAAAGATGCGTTCGCCCACGCCGCTGGGCCCCAGGCCGGTGTGGAAGTCTATCCAGCCCAACCGCGCGCAGCGCTGGCCGTGGTCGCGCAGCACCTGGCGCAGGGTCTGCTGGCTCCAGGTCGGGTTGTGGCCGCCGTAGAACAGGCCTTCCGGGTGGTGGTACTGGCCGCCACTGACGGCGGTCTGCCAGGCGGCCAGGCCGCGCTGCGCGATGTAATCGGTCACTGCCTGCCGCACCTCGGACGAGGGCGGCCAGTCGGCCGGCACCAGCAGGTGGGCGATCTCGTCGTAGGCGGTGTTGCGCGGCAGCGGCTGCGAAAAATCCTGGAAGTTGCGGTTCAGGTCGACGTTCTCATGCGTCGTGCGCCGCCACCAGGAAAAGCCAAAGGGGTTGAGCCCATGGACGTAGAGCAGCGCCACGCCCGCAGCCCGCGCCGCGGCGCGCAAGCCGGCGTCGCCCAGCAGCGTGGTCTGGACGCCCGAGCCGCAAAAGCCCTCGACGCCGTGGCAGGCTGAACTCAGCACCAGCACCGCGGCGGCGTCGGCCGGGCCGTCGCGCACCACGTCCATCGCCAGCACCTCGCCGTCCTGGCCCAGCATCGGGTGCGGGTGGCTCTGCACATCGAGCCCGGCCGCCTCTGCGGCGGCCATGAACTTGGCCCGCGCCTCGGCGTAGCTTTGCGAGAAGGCCAGCGCGGCGTCCATCTGCGCTTCAGCCCTGGGCCGGCAAGGCCGCGGGCGGGGCCCGGTTCAGCCAGGCTTCGGCGATGCGCACCCAGGCGGTGGCGCCTAGCGGGATCAGGTCGTCGTTGAAGTCGTAGCTCGGGTTGTGCAGCATGCAGGGGCCCAGGCCATGGCCGCCCTCGCGGTGCGTGCCGTCGCCGTTGCCGATCATGAAGTAGCAGCCGGGCTTTTCCTGCAGGTAGTAGCTGAAGTCCTCGGCGCCCATCGTCGGCTCGAAGGGCAGCACGTTGTCGGCCCCCACCACCTCGCTCAGCACCTGGCGCGCGAAATCGGTCTCGGCTTCGTGGTTGATGGTGGGCGGGTAGTTGCGCGAGAACGCGAATTCGCAGCCGCACTCGAAGGCCTCGGCGGTGGCCTCGGCCATCGCCTTCATCCGGCGCTCGATCATGTCGAGCACGTCGGTGGTGAAGGTGCGCACCGTGCCCTGGATCTCGCAGCTCTCGGGGATCACGTTGGTGGCCTCGCCGGTGTGGATCATCGTCACCGAGATCACGCCGGTGTCTATCGGCCGCAAGTTGCGCGAGATGATGGTCTGGAAGCCCTGCACCATCGCGCAGGCCGCCGGCACCGGGTCCACGCCCAGGTGCGGCATCGCGCCATGCGCGCCCTTGCCCTTGACGACGATCCTGAACTCGTTGCTTGAGGCGTAGCAAGGCCCGCTCTTGAGCGCGAACTGCCCGACGCTCATGCCCGGCCAGTTGTGGGCGCCGAATACCGCTTCCATCGGGAACAGCTTGAACAAGCCGTCCTTGATCATCTCGCGGGCGCCGCCGCCGCCTTCTTCGGCGGGCTGGAAGATCAGGTAGACCGTGCCGTCGTAGTTGCGGTGCCGCGCCAGGTGCTTGGCGGCGGCCAGCAGCATCGCGGTGTGGCCGTCGTGGCCGCAGGCGTGCATCTTGCCCGGGTGCTTGCTGGCGTGGGGGAACTGGTTGCGCTCGGTCACTGGCAGCGCATCGATGTCGGCGCGCAGGCCGACCGCGCGCTCCGAGTTGCCATTCTTCAGGATGGCCACCACGCCGGTGCCGCCCAGCCCGCGGCGCACTGGAATGCCCCATGAAGTCAGCGCATCGGCGATCAGGTCCGAAGTGCGCTGTTCCTGAAAGCAGAGCTCGGGGTGGGCATGGATGTCGCGCCGCAGGGTGGTGATGGCGGCGGCGTCAGCCAGGATGGATTCGATCAATTGCATGGGGGGCTCCAGGGAATCGAGCCCGACCGCGGGCTCACCCGGCGATGATCTTACGATGCGGCCCCATTTCCGTGGCAGCGACTCGCTTATCCCCACGCGCCCGGGGTTGTGTCGGGCGGGTCGCGGTCGGCCTGTGCAATAGTGGCTGCATGAACCTGGTCATTGCCACTCCCGACACGGCCTCGGCCGACACCGCCGACACCGCCGACACCGCCGATAGCGCTGCTGGCATCCGTGTCGTCCAGGGCGCCTGCCCGCACGATTGCCCTGACACCTGCGCCCTGAAGATCACGGTCGACGCCGGCCGGGTGATCAAGGTGGCGGGCGACCCGGATCACCCGCCCACCCACGGCGCGCTGTGCACCAAGGTCTCGCGCTATGCCGAGCGCAGCTACCACCCCGAGCGCGTGCTGACGCCGCTCAAGCGCGTCGGGCCCAAGGGCGCGGGGCAGTTCGAGCCGGTCAGCTGGGACGCCGCGCTGACCGACATCGCCGCCCGGCTGCAGGCGATCGCCGAGCGTGACCCGCAAGCTGTCCTGCCTTACAGCTACGCCGGCACGATGGGCCTGCTGCAAGGCGAGAGCATGTCGGCGCGCTTCTTCCACCGGCTCGGGGCGTCGCTGCTCGACCGCACGATCTGCTCGTCGGCTGGCGGCGCTGCGCTGGTCGCCACCTACGGCGGCAAGCTGGGCATGCACCTCGAGGATTACGCCCAGGCCAGGCTGATCGTCATCTGGGGCAGCAACTCGATCGCCTCCAACCTGCATTTCTGGACCTTCGCGCAGCAGGCCAAGCGCGACGGCGCCAAGCTGGTCTGCATCGACCCGCGCCGCACCGAGACCGCCGACAAGTGCCACCAGCACCTGGCCTTGCGCCCGGGCACCGACGGCGCGCTGGCGCTCGGCCTGATGCACGAGCTGATCGTCAACGGCTGGCTCGACGAGGACTACATCGCGGCCCATGTCGACGGCTTCGAGGCGCTGCGCGACAAGGCGCTGGCCTGGGATTCCGAGCGGGTGGCAGCGGTCTGCGGCCTGAGCGCCGACGAGGTGCGTGGCCTGGCGCGGGACTACGCCAGCACAAGGCCAGCGGCGATCCGCCTGAACTACGGCATGCAGCGCACCCATGGCGGCGGCAGTGCGGTGCGGCTGATCGCGCTGCTGCCCTGCCTGACGGGGGCCTGGCGCCAGCGCGGCGGCGGCATGCTGCTGTCGGCCTCGGGCTGGTTTCGGCAGGCCAAGGACGACGCGGCGTTGCAGCGGCCTGATCTGCTGCCCGGCCGCAGGCCGCGCATGATCAACATGAGCACCATAGGCGACGACTTGCTGCGTCCCGCCTCAGCCGAGTTCGGGCCCAGGATAGAGGCGCTGATCGTCTACAACAGCAATCCGATGGCGGTGGCGCCCGAATCGCCCAAGGTGGTGGCCGGCTTCCAGCGCGAGGACTTGTTCACCGTCGTGCTCGAGCATTTCCTGACCGACACCGCCGACCAGGCCGACTATGTGCTGCCGGCCACCACCCAGCTCGAGCACCTGGACGTGCACACCAGCTACGGTCACACCTATGTGCTGATCAACCACCCGGCGATCGCACCGGTCGGCCAGGCCAAGCCCAACACCCAGATCTTCCGTGAACTGGCGGCGAAGATGGGCTTTGACGAGCCCTGTTTTGCCGACAGCGACGAGCTGCTTGCCCGCCAGGCCGTGCCGACGCTGGATTTCGAGTTGCTGAGCCGCCGCGGCTGGGTCAAGCTGGCCCTGCCTGCGCTGCCGTTTGCCGAGGGCGGCTTCGAGACCGCCAACGGCCGCGCCCAGGTCGACGTGCCGGGGCTGGGCGTGCCCGATTTCGTGCCGCCTTACGAGAGCGTCGAATCCGCTCCGGCGCTGGCTGCGCGCTACCCGCTGGCGATGATCTCGCCGCCGGCCCGGCATTTCCTCAACTCCACCTTCGTCAACGTCAAGAGCCTGCGCAGCATCGAGGGCGAGCCGCTGGTCGAGATCCACCCCGACGATGCCGGCCCGCGCGGCGTCCATGACGGCGCGATGGTGCGGGTCTTCAACGACCGCGGCAGCTACCTGTGCCGGGCGGCTGTCGGCACGCGGGCCCGGCCAGGCGTCGTCAACGGCCTGGGGGTTTGGTGGCGCAAGCTGGGCGCGGCGGGTACCAATGTCAACGAGCTGACCAGCCAGCGCCTGACCGACATCGGCCGCGCGCCCACCTTCTACGACTGCCTGGTCGAGGTGGCCGCCGCTCGAGCATGACGCGGCTGGCACGTCGCTGGATGGCGCAAGGCCGCGCCGGGCTGGCAGCTGGTCTGGGGTTGCTGGCGCTGAGCGGGTTCTGTGCGGCCCAGGACGCCGCGCCAGTCGCCGCACCGGACTCGCCCTGGGGCTATTACGCCCAATCAATCGCCGGCCACATCGACCTGATGCAGCGCGCCCGGCCGGTGGACGACTGGCTGGCCGACCCGGCCACGCCGGCCGCGCTGCGCGAGCGGCTGCGTCTGGCGCAGCAGATGCGCGAGTTCGCGGTGCGTGAGCTGGCGCTGCCCGACAACGCCAGCTACCGCCGCTTCGCCGACCTGGGCCGGCCCGCGGCGGTGTGGAACGTGGTGGCCGCGCCCGAGTTGTCGCTGACCTTGAAGACCTGGTGCTACCCGGTGATGGGCTGCGTCGGCTACCGCGGCTACTTCCAACGCGACGCGGCCGAGGCCGAGGGTCAACGCCAACGCGCCGCCGGACTGGAGGTCAGCGTCTACGGCGTGCCGGCCTACAGCACGCTGGGCTGGACCAACTGGCTGGGCGGTGACCCGCTGCTCAACACCTTTGTCAACGGAGCGGAGTCGGCGCTGGCGCGGCTGATCTTCCACGAGTTGGCGCACCAGGTGGCCTACGCCCAAGGCGATACCCGCTTCAACGAGTCCTATGCCACGGCGGTCGAGCGTCTGGGCCTGGCGCGCTGGCTGGCCAGCAGCGGCCGGCCTGGCGATGACCCGGCGGCGCTGCAGCGTCTGGCCGACTTTCGCGCCATCACCCACCGCACCCGCGTGGCGCTCGACATCCTCTACCGCAGCGACGCCGACACCGCAGCCAAGCGCCAGGGCAAGGCCGAATTGCTGGCCAGGATGCGCGCAGACCATGCCGGGCTGAAGGCCAGCGCCTCTGGCCCCTGGTCCGGCTTCAGCGGCTACGACGCCTGGTTCGCGCAGGCCAACAACGCTTCGCTGGCGCTGCAGGCGGCTTACGACGGCCTGGTGCCGGCGTTCGAGCGCTTGTTCGAGCGCGAGGGCCGTGACTTCGCCCGCTTCCATGCCGAGGTCAAGCGCCTGGCCGACTTGCCCGCGGCCGAGCGCGGGACCACACTTCAGGATCCACCCTGAGCAATTCCCCCCAACACCCCCCGGAGACTTACCCGATGGCCGACATCCGCATCCACCGTCAACACAGTCTGGGACTGGCGGCGGCCCGCAAAGTGGCCTGGGACTGGGCCGAGCAGGCGGAGCGGCAGTTCGGCATGGCATGTGCCGTGCTCGAAGGCGAGACCAGCGACACGCTGTCCTTCACCCGCAGCGGGGTCAAGGGCCAGCTGATCATCGCCGCCGACCACTTCGATCTGGAGGCCAAGCTGGGCTTCCTGCTGGGGGCGTTCTCGCTGACCATCGAGGGCGAGATCGAGAAGAACCTCGACGCCTTGCTGGGCGCTGCCAAGGCGGATGAGTCCGCGCCCAAGCCAGCCAAGGTGGCCAAGACCACCCCGGCGCGCAGGCGCTAGCGGCTGCTCCGGAACGGTCTGGCCTACTTCAGCGACTCGATCAGGGCGATGTAGTCCTGCATCGCGGCGTTGGTCGAGCTGCCCTTCAGGGCGTTCCAGGCGTCCCACTTGGCACGCCCCACCATGTCGGTGAAGCCCGGGCGCTCGGCGTCCACATCGCCGACGCTGGCCTGCTTGTAGAGGGCGTAGATCTTGAGCAGCGTCATGTTGTCGGGCTTGTCGGGCAGTTGCTTGCTGTCGATCACGGCCTGCTCGAATAGCGTCTTGAGTTGCGTCATCTCGCGGTCTCCGATGCGTCAAAAATGCCTTTGATCTTGCGGATCTTACCCAGCACCCTGGTCTTGTGCCCGATCAGACTGATCCCCTGTTGACGCCACGCCCCTGTCCCGGGAGATCCCGATGACCGTCCCCGCCGCGTACCGCATGTCGAGTGTCGACACCTCGTGGCTGCGCATGGATAACGACGTCAACCTGATGATGATCGTCGGCGTCTGGCTGCTGTCGCCCGCCATCAGTTTCGAGGTGTTGCGCGAGCGCATCGAATCCCGATTGCTCCAGTACGACCGCTTCCGCCAGCGTGCGGTGGCCGATCCACTGGGCGCGCAATGGATGGACGATGCCGACTTCGACATCGCCCGCCATGTTGTGGTCGAGCGGCTGCGGCCCGAAGACGGGCAGAGCGAGCGAGAGGCGCTGCAGGCGGTCTGCGGCGAACTGGCCACAACCCCGCTCGACCCGGATCGTCCGCTGTGGCAGTTCCATCTGGTCGAGGACTACGAGGGCGGTTGCGCCGTGATCGTTCGCATCCACCACTGCATAGGCGACGGCATCGCGCTGGTCTCGGTGGTGATGTCGATCACCGATGGCGGCAACCCGCCGCCACAGCGCGCAGCGGCGCCGGACCCGGCCCGATCCGGCGACTGGCTGTCGAAGGTCTTGCTCAAGCCGCTGACCCGCCTGGCGGTCAAGGCGATCGAACGATCGGGTGATGGCATGGCCCGGGCGCGTGACCTGCTGGCACAGCCTGACCAGCCGCGGCAGGCAGCCGGCGATTTGGCCCGCATGGGCTTGCACTTGCTGGGCGATCTGGCGGCGCTGGCGCTGATGGCCGACGATTCAACGACCCGACTCAAGGGCAAGCCGTTGGGCTGCAAGCGGGTGGCTTGGTGCGAGCCGCTGCCGCTGGACGTCGTCAAGGCGGTGAGCAAGGGCCTGGGCTGCTCGATCAACGATGTGCTGCTGTCCTGCGTGTCGGGCGCCATCGGCGACTGGCTGCGCGCCCAGGGCGACGATCCGACCGGGGCCGAGATCCGCGCCATGGTGCCGGTCAACCTGCGGCCGCTGGACCAGGCCTGGCAACTGGGCAACCACTTCGGCTTGGCGCCGCTGGTGCTGCCGATAGGCATCGCCAACCCGGTCGAGCGGGTCTACGCGGTGCGCGCCCGCATGAACCAGCTCAAGGGCAGCTTCCAGCCCCTGCTGGCCTACCGCGTGCTGGCGGCCACCGGCCTGCTCATCAAGCCGCTGCAGGATGCCGTGCTGGGCCTGTTCTCGAAAAAGACCACGGCCGTGATGACCAACGTGCCCGGACCGCGCGAGTTGCTCAAGCTCTGCGGCGCCACCTTGCGCCAGACGATGTTCTGGGTGCCGGCGTCGGGCGACGTGGGCGTGGGCGTCAGCATCCTGAGCTATGGCGGCGGGGTGCAGTTCGCGCTGATCACCGACACCGCGCTGTGCCCGGACCCGCAGGCCATCGTCGACCGCTTCGAGCCCGAGTTCCAGCAGTTGTTGCTGCTGTCCTTGATGCTGCCCTGGAGCGGCGGCGCGACGGTCTGAGCCCGGGGCTCAGTGTTCTGCGTCCAGCGGGCCGGCATGGCCTTGCGGCGGGGGCGGCACGGGACAGCCTTCGGCCTGCTGCAGCACACCTTGGTCGGTGCCGAAATGGGCGTCGTCGTCGTGACCGAATTGCCGACCGCCGGTCCGCAGGTAGCGGTTGTGGGGGTTGACCCGAGGCAGGAAGCGCGCAAGTTCATTGAGCGCCATCTGGTAGACGTCGCGTTTGAACTCGATCACCAACTCCAGTGGCACCCAGTACTCGTTCCAGCGCCAGGCGTCGAACTCGGGGTGGTCGGTGGCGCGCAGATCCAGGTCGCTGTCGCGCCCCATCAGGCGCAGCAGGAACCAGATCTGCTTCTGGCCGCGGTAATGGCCGCGGGCATCCTTGCGGATGAAGTGGTCGGGCACCTCGTAGCGCAGCCAGTCGCGGGTGCGCGCCAGGATGCGCACATGCTCTGGCAGCAGACCTACTTCCTCATGCAGCTCTCGCAACATGGCCTGCTCAGGCGACTCGCCAAATTTGATGCCCCCCTGGGGAAACTGCCACGAGTGGGTGCGTAGCCGTTTACCCCAGAACACCTGGTTGCGCGCGTTGAGCAGGATGATGCCGACGTTAGGCCTGAAGCCTTCCCTGTCGAGCATAATCAAACCCCAATTTCTGTATTAAGTTCATTATTGCACTGGCAGAGTGCGGCCCGCGTACCCTCGCTAACCCGCATGTGTCGACAGCCGCCTGACAGGCGGTGCGGCCCTCCCCAAGCCCGGTCGATACGCGCTTCAAAGACCCCATGAAAGCCTCCCAGTTCTTCATCTCCACCCTCAAGGAAGCCCCCGCCGACGCCGAGGTGGCAAGCCACCAGCTGATGCTGCGGGCCGGCATGATCAAACGCCTGGGCGCGGGCATCTACAGCTACATGCCCATGGGTCTGCGGGTGATCCGCAAGGTCGAGGCCATCATCCGCGACGAGATGAACCGCGCCGGCGCAGTCGAATTGCTGATGCCGTTGGTGCAGCCGGCCGAGTTGTGGCAGGAGACCGGTCGCTTCGACAAGATGGGGCCTGAGTTGCTGCGCGTCAAGGACAGGCACGACCGCGACTTCATCATCCAGCCCACCAGCGAAGAGGTGGTGACCGACATCGCTCGCCAGGAACTGCGCAGCTACCGCCAGTTGCCGAAGAATTTCTACCACATCCAGACCAAGTTCCGCGACGAGCGCCGGCCGCGCTTCGGTGTGATGCGCGGGCGCGAGTTCACGATGAAGGACGCCTACTCCTTCGACCGCGACCCGGTCGCCGCCGCCAAGAGCTACCAGGGCATGTTCGACGCCTACAAGCGCATCTTCGACCGCTTCGGCCTGCAGTACCGGGCGGTGGCCGCGGACACCGGCGCGATAGGCGGCGACCTGTCGCATGAATTCCAGGTCATTGCCGACACCGGCGAGGACGCGATCGTCTACTGCCCGACCAGCGATTACGCCGCCAACGTCGAGCTCGCCGAAGGCGTGGCACCGGCCGCGCCGCGCGCCGCGCCCGGCCAGGCGATGGTCAGCATGCCGACGCCGGGCAAGAGCACCTGCGCCGCGGTGGCCGCCTTGCTGGACTTGCCGCTGCAGCAGACCGTCAAGAGCCTGGTGCTGGCCACCGATCAGTTGAACGAGTCCGGCGACATCGCCAGCAGCACGGTGTGGCTGCTGCTGGTGCGCGGCGACCATGAGCTCAACGAGGTCAAGACCGGCAAGCTGCCGGGCTTCCAGGCCGGCTGGCGTTTCGCCACCGGGGCCGAGATCGACGCGCATTTCGGCTGCAAGCCGGGCTACCTCGGTCCGATCGGGCTGCAAAAACCGGTCAAGGTGATCGCCGACCGCACCGTGGCGGCGATGAGCGACTTCGTCTGCGGTGCCAACGTCGAGGACGCCCACCTCACCGGCGTCAACTGGGGGCGCGACCTGCCCGAACCCGACGCAGTGGCCGATCTGCGCAACGTGCAGGCTGGCGATCCGTCGCCCGACGGCCTGGGCGTGCTGGCGATCCAGCGCGGCATCGAGGTCGGCCATGTGTTCTACCTCGGCACCAAGTACAGCCAGGCGATGAATGCCAGTTTCCTGGACGAGACCGGCAAGCCCAGGTTGATGGAGATGGGCTGCTACGGCATCGGCGTCACGCGCATCCTGGGCGCGGCGATCGAGCAGAACCACGACGAGCGCGGCATCGTCTGGCCACTCGCGCTGGCGCCGTTCGCGGCCGTGATCTGCCCGATCGGCTACGACCGCTCGGCCGAGGTCAGGGCCGCCGCCGATGCGTTGCACGATGAGCTCGCTGCGGCCGGCATAGACGTGATGCTGGACGACCGCGGCGAGCGCCCGGGCGCGATGTTCGCCGACTGGGAACTGGTGGGCGTGCCGCAGCGGGTGGTGATCTCCGACCGCGGCCTGAAGGCCGGCACGGTCGAATTGCAGGGCCGGCGCGAGGCCGCGGCCAGCGTGGTGGCCCTGACCGAGGCTGCGGCCCTGGTGAAGGGCCGACTTTCCGCATGATGCGGGCATGAGGCCTGCATGAGCCTGGACCGGCGGCGCCTGCTGCTGGCCGGCGCGGCCGGCGCGCTGCTGGCGCCTGCCGGGACGCGGGCCGGCGGGCAGGCCGAGGAGGCGCTGGCCGACTCAGTCCGGTCGGCGCTGTCGGCGGCGATCGCCAGTGCTGCGCCGCCCAAGCCGGCGTTCGCGCGCCTGGATGACCGGCTGGACTTCCTGCGCTGGCTGGGCGCGATGAGCGACCGCCTCAAGCGCGTCAAGAGCGAAGCCGTCACCCGCATCGAGTTCCTCGAAACCCTGTGGTACGAGAGCAAGCGCGCCGGGCTGGAGCCGGCGCTGGTGCTGGCGCTGATCCAGGTCGAGAGCGGCTTTCGCAAGTACGCGATCAGTTCGGCCGGTGCGCGGGGCTATATGCAGGTGATGCCGTTCTGGGCCCGCCAGATCGGCGACGGCGATCCGGCGCGGCTGTTCCACATGCAGACCAACCTGCGCTTCGGCTGCGTGATCCTGCGCCACTACCTCGACCTCGAGGGTGGGGATCTGTTCCTGGCCTTGGGCCGCTACAACGGCAGCCGGGGCCGGCCCGAATATCCGAACGCTGTGATGGTGAACCGCCCGCGCTGGGTCAGTTGATCTCCCGGCAGGGCCAGCAGGCGTCCGTAGCTCAGCTCAGCAGCTTCCTCGCGCGCAAGCGCGACGGCGAACTTGGCGCCAAGACCCTCTGGCTGGGTCTGCGTGAGACAGTCCTCTTCGTCCAGGGCTTCAGGTTCGCCAGAGATCTGGGGACTTGTGTGTAATGCGATGGCGTCAAGTGGGTTGTCACCTCAATCATTCAACCTATGGCTGCGACTGCTGCCAGTTCCTGATGCGTCGCTGAATTCGAGGGGGCGAGCGCAGCGGCTATTCATTTCCCGCAATACGGCAGGAAGCCCAGTGATGCGCGAGTGGTCAGTGCCTTTCACGGTAACGGAACGGCGATCGGGATTGAGTTGGCGCAATCGAGCCAGTCCTTCCCAGGCGTAAATTTCGAACTGTGTCTTGGAGTTGTCGGCGTTCATGGCGTGGGATGATCTCCACCCGACATCTGCACATCGATGAAACGACAGTCGGCAGGAGTGCGTGAAATGAGCTTAGGGACTATCCTCCTGATCGTTATCGTGCTGCTGCTGCTCGGTGTCTTTCCGACTTGGCCGCACAGCAGAGGCTGGGGCTATGGCCCCAGCGGCCTGCTTGGCGTAATTTTGGTGGTGCTGCTTGTTTTTCTTTTGATGGGCAGGTTGTAGCGCAACGACTCTGGTCACTGGCTTGTCGGTAGCTTGACCGCCGCGTAATTTAGGGGGTCTTTTCACTTACCCGGAGAAATGATCATGGCGATATTCGGAAAACTTTCAAAAATATTTTTTTTCATGATGTTGGCTTCGGTTGTAGGCTGTGCCTCCACATCCAAGCAGGAGGGAACTGGCGAATACATTGACGACACCGTCATCACCTCGAAGGTCAAGACGGCTGTACTCAGCGAACCATCGTTAAAGTCTGCCGAAATCAATGTCGAAACCTTCAAGGGCGTGGTGCAGTTGAGTGGCTTTGTGGGCTCGCAGGCAGAGATCACCAAAGCAGCCGAGCTCGCCAGAAATGTTTCCGGTGTCAAGTCGGTCAAGAACGACATGAGGCTGAAGTAGAAACTAGCTTCCCTTGTGGAGCGGTCAGCACCACACACGGATTCTGATCGTCACAGGCAAGTAACCAATGATTCTGGTAAATCTAGACCGTCAATACAGAAGGGATGGGCCATGAGCATCAACAAGGACCAAGTCAAGGGTGCCCTGAAAGACATCGGTGGCAAGATCCAGGAAGAAGCCGGCAAACTGGCCGGCAGCACTAGACAACAGGTCAAGGGGCTGAAGAACCAGGCTAAAGGGAAGATCCAGAAGGCCGTTGGTGATATGAAGGAAGCGGTCAACGACGCCAATGAAGCTGCCAAGAAGTGACTTTTGGAATCGGTGCGTTGCAGCTTCGGCTGTCAATAGTGCTGTTTTGGCGATGAATTTATTCTGTCGCCTCACTGGAAAGTAAATGCGGTCAATTTCCCCCCGCGACTAACGCAGCCCGCCCCAGGCCTTGGGTTGCGCGTCCCGCGCCCCCAGCAACTGCAGCACCCGCTCGACCGTGTCGTCCACCAACTCGGCGATGCTGGTTGGCCGGTGGTAGAAAGCCGGCAATGGCGGGAAGATGATGCCGCCCATCTCGGTGACGGCCGTCATGTTGCGCAGGTGGGCCAAGTTGAACGGCGTCTCGCGTACCATCAGCAGCAGACGGCGGCGCTCCTTGAGCGTGACGTCGGCCGCGCGCGTCAGCAGGTTGTCCGAAAACCCATGGGCGATCGCCGCCAGCGTCTTCATCGTGCAGGGCGCGACGACCATCGCCCCGGTGTCGAAACTGCCGCTCGCCACGCAGGCCCCGATGTCGCCCGGCGCGTAGGCACGGTCGGCCAGTTCGTCGAGCGCGGCCCGGTCCAACCCCAGTTCATGGTGGGCGTTGATCACCCCCGAAGGCGTGACGATCAGGTGGGTTTCCAGGCCGTAGGCGCGGGCACGCTCGAGCAGGCGCACGCCATAGACCGCGCCACTGGCGCCGGTGATGCCGACGACCAGACGGCGCGGGCCGGGTGAACTCACTGCGACAGCAGTTGCTGCAACTCGCCCGACTGGTACATCTCCATCATGATGTCCGAGCCGCCGACGAACTCGCCAGCCACATAGAGCTGGGGAATCGTCGGCCAGTTGGCGTAGTCCTTGATGCCCTGGCGGATGTCGGCGTCCTCGAGCACGTTGACGGTGTTGATCTCGGTCACGCCACAGGCCTTGAGCACCTGGATGGCCCGGCCCGAGAAGCCGCACTGCGGGAATTGCGCGGTGCCCTTCATGAACAGCACGACACGGCCGCCCTTCACGATGCTGTCGATACGTTCTTGCACGTCACTCATGTCTCTGATCCAGCGTTGGTTTATGGCAGCCGTACTTTATACGGCAATCCACCTCGTGCGGCGGGATGCCCTCTGCGCGCACCGGTTGTTCGCGCCGATCAGCCCGGGTCAGAACGCCAAACTCATGCCGAGCCGGACGACCGGTTGCAGCCGGATCGCGCCGTCGGTGCCCAGCGCGCTGCCGCCGCTGAGCAACCGGTCCAGGCGCACCGAGGACAAGCCTTGGGCGGCCAGCCCGAGATCTGCGCTGAAGCCCCATTCGCCGCGCTGGCTGGCGTAGCCAACGCCGGCATAGGGCAGCGCGTTGGCGTTGTCTGACCCGATCAGGCTACCGCTGGCGCTGGATATCGCACGCAGGTTGATCAACACGCCACCGGTCAGGCGCAGACCTCCGGTGTCGCCCAGCCGCAAGGTGCTGAACTGGTAGTCGCCCAGCAGCCGCAAGGTCTGCGTGCCCGCGGTGGGCAGCGGCAGGGTCATCGCCCCGGGTGCGCTTGTCGGTGAACCGAGGTCGCGCTCGAAGCGCGCCTGCCAGAACGCACCGCCCAAGCCGTTGACCGGTGCCAGCAGGCCCCGGTCTTGCGCCGATACGGCCGATGTCAGCAAGCTCAGCACACAGATCATTCCCCAACGAGTCTTGCGCATATCGCTTATTCCCCTCGATGTATTGCAGCGTTCGGGCGATTGACTGTCAAGCCATCGTACGCCGCCTGGGCCGCCTTGTGAACCGCGAATTGCGTGACGAATCGTCGCCTGAACAAGGCTTGACTGACGGGCTGCGCTGGGTCAAGCGAGGCCGGGGTGCTGCCCGCCGGTGCAGCGTGGCCGGCCCTCGATGTCGCGGCGCGTGGCCAGTTGGCCGAAGCCGGCTCGCTGCAATTCGGCGCTCACGGCGGGCTGCTGATCCCAGCCATGCTCCAGCAGCAGCCAGCCACCGGCGGCCAGATGGGCCGGCGCGCCGTGGATGATCTCGCGCAGCGCGCCCAGGCCGTCGCCGCCCGGCGTCAGCGCCAGCAGCGGCTCATGGCGCAAGGCAGGCAGGTGTGGATCGTCGCCGGCGATGTAGGGCGGGTTGGACAGCACCAGGTCGAATTGCGCATCCGGCGCCAGCGCCTGCCACCAGGTCCCCTCGGCCCATTCCAGGGCCAGGGACAGTCGCGCGGCATTGGCCTGGGCCACTGTCAGCGCGGCGCGGCTGAGGTCGGTGGCGGTGACGGCAGCCCCCGGGCAGCGGTGGGCCACGGCCAGGGCGATCGCGCCGCTGCCGGTGCCCAGGTCCAGCACCCGCGGCCGGTCCAGGTCCAGCGTGGGCAGCAGGTCCAGCGCCCAGTCGACCAGGGTTTCGGTGTCGGGACGCGGCACCAGCACATCGGGGTTGACCTTCAGCGTCAGGCCGTGGAATTCACGTTCGCCCACCAGATAGGCCAGCGGTTCTCCCGCCGCAAGTCGCGCACAGTCAGCCGCGAAGGCCTGCGCCGCGGGCGCGGCCAGCCTGTCGTCGTCATGGGCGATCAGCCAGGTGCGCGGACGCTGCAGCAGGTGGCCCAGCAGCCACTGCGCATCGAGCCGGTCCAGCCCGAGCCGGCGCGCCTGGTCCAGCGCCTGGGCGACGGTCGGCGGCGCGTCCGGACTCACGTAGCGCCTTCGAGTGCCGCGAGCTGGTCCTGCGCTTGCGCCGCCTGCATCGCCTGCACCACGTCGCCCAGGTCGCCTTCCATGATCGCCCCGAGCTTGTAGAGCGTCAGGTTGATGCGGTGGTCGGTGAAGCGGCCCTGCGGGAAGTTGTAGGTGCGGATGCGGTCGGACCGGTCGCCGCTGCCGACCAGGCTCTTGCGGGTCGCGGCCTCGGTGGCGTCGCGCTGGGCCCGCTCCTTGTCGCGCAGCCTGGCCTGCAGCACGGCCATCGCCTTGGCCTTGTTGCGGTGCTGCGAGCGGTCGTCCTGGCACTCGGCCACCAGACCGGTGGGCAGGTGGGTGATGCGGATCGCCGAATCGGTCTTGTTGATATGCTGGCCGCCGGCTCCGCTGGCGCGGAAGGTGTCGATGCGCAGGTCGGCCGGGTTGAGCGTGATCTCGGTGGCCTCGTCCGGCTCGGGCATCACCACCACGGTGGCCGCGCTGGTGTGGATTCGGCCTTGCGACTCGGTGGCGGGCACGCGCTGCACGCGGTGGCCGCCGGACTCGAACTTGAGCGCGCCATAGACCTCCCGTCCCTCGACCCGCAGCACCACCTCCTTGTAGCCGCCCAGGTCGGACGCCGATTCGCTCAGCACCTCGGTGCGCCAGCCGCAGCGCTCGAAGAAACGCAGGTACATGCGCAGCAGGTCGCCGGCGAACAGCGCCGACTCGTCGCCGCCGGCGCCGGCGCGGATCTCGACGAAGGCGTTGCGGGCGTCGTCCGGGTCGCGCGGCAGCAGCGCGGCCTGCAACTCGGCCAGTTCGCGCGCCAGGTCGGCCTGCGCGGCGGCGATCTCTTCGCGCGCCATCTCGGCGATCTCGGGATCGGAGGCGGATTCGCTGAGCATCACCCTGGCAGCGGCCAAGTCGGCCTCGCGCCGTTCGTAGCGGTGCAGCCGCTGCACCAGATCGGCTGCCTCGGCCTGCTCGCGGGCCACGGTCCGGTAGCGCTTGATGTCCTGGCCCAGCCGGGGGTCGGCCAGGTGGGCGTCGAGCTCGGCCAGCCGCATGGCGAGGCGTTGCAGTTGCAGGCGTAGGGAGTCTTTCATCGGCGCTCAGGCGATGCCCGCACTCGCGGCGCTGGGCCGCTGGCGCGCAGGCCGGTGCAAGCCAGCTAGCTGGCGTCGTTGGCCGCGGGGTTGCGGGGGGCCTGGCGCAGGAATAGCCGCGACACGGTCTGCGCCATCTGGC
Source organism: Burkholderiales bacterium (assembly GCA_947453625.1). GTDB lineage: Bacteria > Pseudomonadota > Gammaproteobacteria > Burkholderiales > Burkholderiaceae_C > Pseudaquabacterium. The sequence continues at coordinate 32,797 of CANGHK010000014.1, read as the reverse complement.
GCCGGGCGTCACCGTCGCTGGCGTGCAGTTCGGCCAGCGTGCCGTGCAGCAGCTTCTGGGTCAGGCCACGCGACAGCGCTTCGAGCACGCTGTCGATGTCCGCGCCCTTGGCCAGCAGCTTGCGGGCGCGGGCGATCTCGGCGGCGCGCCAGTCGTCGGCCTGGGCATGCAGGGCCTGGATCAGCGGCACGGTGGCGCGCTGGTCCAGCCAGTGGGCGAAGCTCTGCACGCCGGCATCGATGATGGCCTCGGCCTGCGCCACCGCGGCCTGCCGCTTCTCGCCGGCCGACTGCACCACCGCCGACAAGTCGTCCACGGTGTAGAGGTAGACGTCGGACAGGCTGCCGACCTCGGGCTCGATGTCGCGTGGCACGGCCAGGTCGACCATGAACATCGGGCGGTGCCGGCGCGCCTTCAGCGCGCTGCGCACGGCGCCCAGGCCGATGATGGGCAGCGTGCTGGCGGTGCAGGAGATCACGGCGTCAAACTCGTGCAGTCGCTGCGGCAGGTCGGCCAGGCGCAGCGACTGGCCGCCGAAGCGGCTGGCCAGCTTCTCGCCGCGCTCGAGCGTGCGGTTGGCGATGGTCAGGCCCTTGGGCGCGCGCGCCGCGAAGTGGGTGGCCACCAGCTCGATCATCTCGCCGGCGCCGACGAACAGCACGTTGATGTCGCGCAGATCCTCGAACAGCTGCGCTGCCAGCCTTACCGAGGCTGCCGCCATGCTGATCGAATGCGCACCGATCTCGGTCGAGGTGCGCACGTCCTTGGCGACCGAGAACGAGCGTTGGAAAAGTTGGTGCAAGGTGGTGCCCAGCGTGCCTGCGGCATCGGCCTCGCGCACCGCCTGCTTCATCTGGCCCAGGATCTGGGGTTCGCCCAGCACCATCGAATCGAGCCCGGAGGCAACGCGGAAGGCGTGGCGAGCGGCGTCGTGCTGCTCCAGCACATAGGTGTGCTGGCGAAGTTGGTCGCCGCTGACGCCGCCTTGCTGCGCCAGCCAGTCGATTGCCGGGCTGATCAGGGCGTTGACCTGCGACGGCTCGGTGGCGACGTACAACTCGGTGCGGTTGCAGGTTGACAGCAGCGCGGCCTCGGGCAGGGCGCGCATCAGACGTTCGCGAAAACCGCGCAGCGCCGGCGAAAGTTGCTCGGGCGGAAACGCGAAACGACCCCGCATGTCCACCGGCGCGGTCATGTGGTTCAAACCCAGGGTGAACACACTCATGGACCGATTATAGAATTTGCATCCGCCCGGGCGTACCGGTTGATTTCCACTAGGCCGGGTCAATTGCTTGACGTGTATCAAGTGCGGCAACTTCCCCGGTAATCCGCCGCAGCCCATGAGTCCTGTCGACGCTTTCTGGCACCTTGCCAACCTGTTCTGCCCGGCTTTCGGTCTGGCCCTGATCGCGCCGACGCTGGCCAAGCTGCTCTGGCGGCATGATTTGCGGCGTGTCGCGTGGCGCGGCCTGGCGCTGTGGACCGGCGCGGCCTGCGCGGCGGTGGTGCTGGCCGGCCTGGTGCTGCTGGGCCGCGACGGCCGGATGGCGACCTACGCCACGATGGTGCTGGCGGCGACGGCGGTGTTGTGGTGGCGCGGCTGGGTGCGTGGTTGAACTGTTGCTGACCGGCGGTTGAACTGTGGCGGAACCGCGACTGAACCGCGGATTCAGGCCAGCATCGCGGGTTCCTGCGTGACCACCGCGCCGCGCAGCGAGTGCGGCAGCGCCTCGGTGATGACCACGGGCGTCATTTGCCCGACCAACCGGGCCGACAAGGGGCCGCCGTCGAAGTTGACGATGCGGTTGCAGGCGGTGCGGCCCATCAGTTCGGCAGCACTCTTGCGGCTCGGGCCCTCGACCAGGATGGTCTGCAGCGTGCCGACGCGGCTGGCGCTGATGCGCTGCGCGTTGGCTTCCAGCAAGGCCTGCAGTTGCTGCAGCCGCTGCAGCTTCAGGGCTTGCGGCGTGTCGTCTTGCAGGTTGGCGGCCGGGGTGCCGGGGCGCGGGCTGAAGATGAAGCTGAAGCTGGCGTCGAAGCCGACGTCCTCGATCAGCTTGAGGGTTTTCTGGTGGTCGTCCTCGGCCTCGCCGGGGAAGCCGACGATGAAGTCCGACGACAGGCTCAGGTCAGGCCGCACCGCGCGCAGCTTGCGCACCGTGCTCTTGAACTCCAGCGCGGTGTAGCCGCGCTTCATCGCCATCAGGATACGGTCCGAACCATGCTGCACCGGCAGGTGCAGGTGACTGACCAGCTTGGGCAACTCGCCGTAGGCGTCGATCAGCCGCTGGGTGAATTCATTCGGGTGGCTGGTGGTGTAGCGGATGCGCTCCAGGCCGGGGATCTCGTGCACATACTCTAGCAACAGCGCGAAGTCGGCGATGTCGCCCGACTCGCCCATCCTGCCGCGGTAGGCGTTGACGTTCTGGCCCAGCAGCGTCACTTCCTTGACGCCCTGGTCGGCCAGCCCGGCCACCTCGACCAGCACGTCCTCGAACGGCCGGCTCACCTCCTCGCCGCGGGTGTAGGGCACGACGCAGTACGAGCAGTACTTGCTGCAGCCCTCCATGATCGAGACGAAGGCCGATGCGCCGTCGACCTTGGCCGGCGGCAGGTGGTCGAACTTCTCGATCTCGGGGAAGCTGATGTCGACCTGCGACCGGCCCAGCGTTCGGCTGCTGGCCAGCAACTGCGGCAGCCGGTGCAAGGTCTGCGGGCCGAACACCACGTCGACGTAGGGCGCGCGATCGAGCAGGGCCGCGCCTTCCTGGCTGGCGACGCAGCCGCCGACACCGATCAGCACGCCCTTGGCCTTCAGGTGCTTGACGCGGCCGAGGTCGGAAAACACCTTCTCCTGGGCTTTTTCGCGCACCGAGCAGGTGTTGAACAGGATCAGGTCGGCCTGTTCGGGGTCGCTGGTGGGCTCGTAGCCCTCGGCGGCGCGCATCACGTCGGCCATCTTGCCGGCGTCGTACTCGTTCATCTGGCAACCGAAGCTGCGGATATAGACTTTTTTGCTCATGGGCTTGCTCATCGTGGGCGCTGGGGTCAGCGCCGGGTCCAGGTCTGTGCGGCGGGGTTGAATTCCCAGCGCTGCGCCTCGCTAGCCGTGGTCGGCCAGGGTTGGCGGGCGGCTTCGTCGGGGCTGAGGATCCAGACATCGTGCACCCCGCCGGTCGCTTCGATGGTGTAGTGCACCAGCAGCGGCCGGCCTGCCAGTGCGCCCGACAACTGCAGCAGGTTGTCGGTGCCGTGGATGCGCGCGCCGGGCGACAGGCGGACCGGCAGGTCGTTGAGCAGCGCCTCGGGCGGCTGCGTGATCCGCAGCACGCCGCGCAGCGCAGTGGCCGGAAACGGCCGCGTGCTTTGCGCTGCCGAGGGCAGGGCCAGCAGCGCCGCCAGGGCGGCGATCAGGACACAGCGGAGCATGGTGTGGATCCAGGGGCTGTGGAAGACAACCGGCAATCGACCCGAGGCGCGGTGCTCGGGTCGGGGCCGGGTGTGGACGGTCGGGCTGGCTGGAACAGCGGGCTTGAGGCCTGCCGATCAGCGGGAAATTGCGCTTGCTGAAAGACCGGACCGCCTCGCGGGTGCGAACCGCCAGCATCGGTCGGGACTTTTTATTGTGCCACCCGCCGCGCGGGGAGGTTCAGCCCGGCAAATCCGGCCGCCGTTGCCGGTCCGGTGCTTGGCCCAGTCTGACCGCAGCCAGAATGCCGCGCAAGATCGCGATCGGCGGCGGCGGGCAGCCCGGCACGGTGGCGTCCACCGGGATCACGTTGGCCACCCTGCCGCAACTGGCGTAGCCGGTGCCGAAGAGCCCGCCATCGCAGCCGCAGTCGCCCACTGCCAGCACCAGCTTGGGTTCGGGCGTGGCCTCGTAGGTGCGGCGCAGCGCCTCGGCCATGTGGCGCGACACCGGGCCGGTCACCAGCAGCATGTCGGCATGGCGCGGGCTGGCGACGAACTTCAGGCCCAGGCCCTCGATGTTGTAGTACGGGTTGTTCAGCGCGTGGATTTCCAGCTCGCAGCCGTTGCACGAACCGGCATCGACCTGGCGGATCGTCAAGGCCTGGCCCAGGATCGCCAGCAGGTCCTGGTGTATGCGCTCGATCGCGCCGCGCTCGGCGTCGATTGCCGGCACCGTCACCGAGGGCGCGGGCTCGGTGACGATGCCGGTGCGCAGGGTCTGCCGCAGGATGCGCCACATCAGAGGTCGTGTCCCGAATAGCTGAGGTTGAAGGATTTGTTGATCAGTGGAAAGTCGGGCACGATGTTGCCGATCACGGCGTGTTCGAGCACCGGCCAGTTCTGCCACGACGGGTCGTGGCAATGGCAGCGCAGGATGCGCTGGTCGCTGCCGACCTCGAGCGTGACCAGCACCTCGCCGCGCCAGCCTTCGACCCAGCCCGCGCCCAGGCTGGCCTGGTTGTCCTGGTTCTGGGGCTGCAGCGGCTGGTGGATCGCGCCGTCGGGCAAGCCCGCGCACAGTGCCCGGATCAGCCGCAGCGACTCGAAGGCCTCGTCGAAGCGCACCGCCACGCGGGCCGCCACGTCGCCCTCGCGGCTGCCGGCCTTGACCACGGCCAGGCGGTCGTAGGGCGCCCAGGCCTGGTCGCAGCGCAGGTCGGCGGCCTGGCCGCTGGCGCGTCCGGCCAGGCCGGTCAGGCCGAGTTGCGCCGCCAGCGCCGGTGTCACGCGCCCGGTGCCGATGAAGCGGTCTTGCAGGCCGGCATGCTCGTCGTAGATCGGCCTGAGCACACGCAGCTCGAGCTCGATGTCGTCGCATTGCTGGCGCAGCCGGTCGCGCATCAAAGGCGCCAGGTCGCTCGCGACTCCGCCGGGCAGGGTGGCGTCCATCATCAGGCGGTGGCCAAAGGCCTCGCCGGACAGGCGCAGCCAGTCTTCGCGCAGCCGCGAGAACTGCGCCAGGCCGAAGGTGAACGCGGCGTCGTTGCCCAGGGCGCCCAGGTCGCCCAGGTGGTTGGCCACCCGCTCGCGCTCGAGCATCAGCGCCCGCAGCGCCGCGGCACGGGCCGGGATCTGGCAGCGCCAGGCCGATTCCAGCGCCATGCTGTAGGCCCAGGCATAGGCCACGGTCGAGTCGCCCGAAACCCTGCCGGCCAGCCGGTGGGCGTCGCGCGGCGCCAGCTCGGTGAAGCGCCGCTCCATGCCCTTGTGCACATAGCCCAGGTGGGCTTCCAGCCGCAGCAGTTTCTCGCCGACGACCGAGAAGCGGAAATGGCCGGGCTCGATGATGCCGGCGTGCACCGGGCCGACGGCGATCTCGTGCACGCCGTCGCCCGCGACGGCCACGAAGGGGTAGTCGGCCGGCAGCGTGGCCGCGGCCGCCAGGTCCGCGCAGGCGGGCGCCGCGCCTTGCCGCAGCGGCGGGGTCTGGCCTGGCCACAGCCCATGGTCCAGCCAGGGCCTTGTGTCGCGGGCCGCTTCGGCCTGCAGGCCCGACAGGTCGGCCACCGCGCGCTGCAGCCGCCCGGCGCAGGGGAAGTGGGCCGACAGGTCCGGGAAACTGCTGTCGCGGTCGGCCAGCACCAGGTCCAGCCAGACCAGGCCCTCGGGCCGGCCATAGGCGGCGCAGACGGCCTGCCCCTGGCCCAGGGCTGAGCGGTCGACGCCCCACACCGAGATCAGGCGCCCGCCGGCATCGGCGACGCGGCGCGCGGCTTCGCGCCAGCCGTCGCGGTCCACCCGGCCCTGCCAGACCGGCAGCGGCGCGGGCAGGCGTTGCAGCGCGGGGGCCAGGTCAGGGATGACCATGATTTCAGTGCCCCAGCATCGCCGCGGCCTGCCGGTACCAGGCGTCCAGGTAGGGCGGGACGTAGAGGCCGAGCATCAGCCCCAGCGCCAGGTGCAGGAACACCGGGACCAGCGCCGGTGGATGCGCCAGCGGCTTGACGTTGGTCTCGCCGAAGACCATGGGCTGGACCCGGGCGAAGACCGCCGCGAAGGCCAGGCCGAGCGCGACCAGCAGGAAGGGCGTGGCCCAGGGTTGGTCGCGCATCGCGGTGGTGACGATCAGGAACTCGCTGGCGAAGACGCCGAACGGCGGCATGCCCAGTATCGCCAGCGTGCCCAGCATCAGGCCCCAGGCCACCGTGGGGCTGACCTTGATCAGCCCGCGTATGCCGTCCATCAACTGGGTGCCGGCCTTTTGCGTGGCATGGCCCACCGCAAAGAAGATCGCCGACTTGATCAGCGAATGCACCGTCATGTGCAGCAGCCCGGCGTAGCTGGCGATAGGCCCGCCCATGCCGAAGGCGAAGGTCATCATGCCCATGTGCTCGATCGACGAGTAGGCGAACATGCGCTTGACGTCCTTCTGCCGGATCAGGAAGAACACCGCCGCCACCACCGACAGAAGGCCGAAGCCCATCATCAGCCGGCCCGACAGCTGGCTGCCGCCCAGCGCGCCGTCGGTCAGCACCTTGCAGCGCAGCACCGCGTACAGCGCCACGTTGAGCAACAGCCCCGACAGCACCGCCGACACCGGCGTCGGGCCCTCGGCATGGGCGTCGGGCAGCCAGTTGTGCACCGGTACCAGGCCGACCTTGGTGCCGTAGCCGATGAACAGGAAGGCGAAGGCCAGCGTGATGATGTTCGGGTCGAGCTGCGACTTGACGGCATTCAGGTGGGTCCAAAGCAGCGCGCCACCCGCATCACCCAGGCCCGGGGCGATGACCTTTTCCGCTGCCATGTACAGCAGCACGGTGCCGAACAGCGCCTGGGCGATCCCCACGCCACAGAGGATGAAGTACTTCCAGGCCGCCTCCAGACTGGCGGCCGTGCGGTAGACGCTGACCAGCAGCACGGTGGTCAGCGTGGCCGCCTCCATCGCCACCCAGACGATCCCCAGGTTGTTGGTGGTCAGCGCCAGCAGCATCGTGAAGGAAAACAGCTGGTACATGCTGTGGTACAGCCGCAGCCGTGGCGGCGTCATCTTGCCGTGGTCGCGCTCGATGCGCATATAGGGCCGCGAGAAGATCGCGGTGGTCAGCCCGACCAGCGCGGTCAGCGTGACCAGGAAGACATTGAGCGCGTCGATGTAGAACTCTTCGCGCCAGGCCAGCATCGGCCCGTTGGCTATCACCTGGGCGGTCAGGGCGCAGGCGGCGATGAAGGTGCCGGCGCTGAAGGCCACGTTGACGTCGCGTGCGCTGTCGCGGTGGCCCACCAGCGCCAGCACCAGGCCGCCCAGCAGCGGGATGCCTAGCAGCAAGGCCAGCACGTTGAGTTCGAGGGGCACTCAGTCGTCCTTCAGCCGTTCGAGGTGGCGGATGTCGAGGCTGTCGAACTGCTCGCGGATCTGGAACATGAACACGCCCAGGATCAGCACGCCGATCAGCACGTCCAGCGCGATGCCCAGTTCCACCACCATTGGCATGCCGTAGGTGGCCGCGGTGGCGGCGAAGAACAGGCCGTTCTCCATCGCCAGGAAGCCGATCACCTGCGGCACCGCCTTGGCCCTGGTGATCATCATCAGGAAGGACAACAGCACGCAGGCCAGCGCGATGCCCAGCGTGCCGCTGGCCAGCGCGCGTGACAGTTGCGAGATCGGGATCGCCAGGTTGAAGGCGAAGATCACCACGCCGATGCCGATCAGCATCGTGGTCGGGATGTTGATCAGGGTCTCGACGTCCCAGTGGATGCCCAGCCGGTCGATCACCCGGTGCAGCAGCCAGGGGATCAGCACCACCTTGAGCGCGAAGGTCAGGCCTGCCGACAGGTAGAGGTGGTGCTGGTCGGTGACATAGCCGACCACCGCCGTGGCCAGCGCCAGCGTCGCGCCCTGCAGCGTGAACAGCTTGATCAGCGTGACGATGCGGCGCTGCGCGATCATCGCGAAGGCCAGCATCAGCAGCATCGCGCCGAGCAGGTTGACGAACTGGGTCAGCAACTGGCTCATGGCGGCAGCGTCATCGGGCAAGCAGCAGGTGGACCAGCATGCCGATCACCGCCAGCAGGAAGGCGGTGGCCAGGAACTCGGGTACCCGGAAGATGCGCATCTTGGCGCTGACCGCTTCCAGCACCGCCAGCAGCCCACCGCCCAGCGCCAGCTTGAACACCAGCACCGGCAAGGCCAGCAACATCGCCAGCGGGGCCTGGGCCTCGGCCACGCCCCAGGGGAAGAACAGCGCCAGGCCGATGCAGCCGTAGGCGAAGAGCTTGAGGCTGGCGGCCCATTCCAGCAGCGCCAGGTGGCGGCCGGAATATTCCAGAATCAGCGCCTCGTGGATCATCGTCAGCTCGAGGTGGGTGGCCGGGTTGTCCACCGGCACGCGGGCGTTCTCCGCCAGGCAGACCATCGTGAACGCCACGCCGGCCAGGGCCAGTCCGGGGTAGATCGTGAACTCGCGGTGGGCCAGGGTCTCGACGATGGTGGCAAGCGAGGTCGAATGCGAGAGCAGCGAGGCCGAGAACAGCACCATCAGCAGCGCCGGCTCGGCCAGAAAGCCGATCAGCATCTCGCGCCGCGCGCCCATCGTGCCGAAGGCGGTGCCGAGGTCCATCGCCGCCAGCGCGATGAACACCCGCGCCAGTGCGAACAGGCCGACCAGCGCGACCGCGTCGGCCGCCGGCGCCAGCGGCAGGTCGGTCGACAGCGTGGGGACGATGGCGCAGGCCAGCACCATGCAGCCAAACTTCACATAGGGCGCGGCGCGGAACAGCGAGGAGGCGTTGTCGGCCACCACCGACTCCTTGTTGAACAGCTTGTGCAGCAGGCGGTAGGGTTGCAGCAGGCTGGGCGCCGACTTGTTCTGCAGCCAGGCACGCCACTGGTTGACCCAGCCGGTCAGCAAGGGCGCCAGCGCGATCGCGATGGCGATCTCCAAGGCCTGCGACAACAGGCCAGAAAAGCTCATCGCATCACCGCCATCAGGGTGGCGACCAGGGTGACGAAGCTGTAGAGCAGGTAGACCGAGATGCGGCCCTGCTGCACCTTGCCGAACAGCCGCGCCAGGGCGTTGGCCAGATCGGCCAGCGGCAGGTAGAGCCAGCACCAGAAGTGGTCGGCGACCGTGACGCGGTAGCGCGGTTGTTCGTCGAACGGCGAGGGCAGCTCGCGCCGCATCACGAAGAAGGGCTCGAAGATCTGCCGGATGGGCTGGCCGAAACCCTCGGCCGTGTCCTGCATCCGCGCCGTGCCCCAGGGAAATCCACAGGCCCATGGCGGGCCGCGCCGTACCCGGCCATGGTAGAGCCCGCGCACCAGGCCGAAGGCCAGCGCAACACTGCCCAGAATGCCCAGCAGGAAGATGGCCGGGCCGTAACTGGCCTGCGCCAGGCTGGTGGGCGCGAGCAGCCAGCCATGCGCGGCCACCTTTTGCCCCAGCCCGGCGCCGACGAGCTGCCGGGTGACGGGGTCGATCAACTGGATGAATTGGGCCGGCAGCAGGCCGAGCGCGATGCAACCCAGCGCCAGCCAGGCCATGCCGGCGCGTTCGAGCCTGCCGGCGTCGCGCGCCTGGGCGAGCTTTTCCTCGCGCGGCTGGCCCAGGAAGATCACGCCGAAGAACTTGACCATGGTGTAGCCGGCGAGCGCGGCCACCAGCGCGATCAGCGCGGCCACCACCGGGATCAGCATGGTCAGCAGCGGCACCGGCAGGCTGGGCGAGAACAGAAAACTCTGCAGCAGCAGCCACTCCGAGACGAAGCCGCCCAGCGGTGGCAGGCCGGCACTGGCCAGCACGCCCAGCAGCACCAGCCAGCCGACCCAGGGCATGGTGCGGATCAGCCCGCCCAGCTTGCCCAGGCTGCGCTCGGACGTGGCGTGCAGCACGCTGCCGGTGCCCAGGAAGAGCAGGCTCTTGAAGCAGGCGTGGCTGGCGACATGGTAGAGCGTGGCGGTCAGCGCGAGTGCTGCCATCGGCAGCATCTGGTAGCCCGCGAAGATCAGCGTCAGGCCCAGGCCGACGAACAACAGGCCCATGTTCTCGATCGACGAATAGGCCAGCAGCCGCTTCATGTCGGTCTGTACCGCGGCGAACACGACGCCGAACAGCGCCGTGACCAAGCCGAGCGCCAGCAGCACGCCGCCCCACCACCACAGGCGCAGCAGGTCGAGCGCCACCCGCAACAGGCCGTAGATGGCGGTGTTGAGCATCACCCCGCTCATCAGCGCCGACACTGGCGACGGCGCGGCCGGGTGGGCCTCGGGCAACCAGACATGCAGCGGCACGATGCCGGCCTTGGCGCCGAAGCCGAACACCGCCAGCCCGAAGGCGATCGAGGCCCAGAACGGCGACAGCGATTGCGAGCGCATGTTGTCGAAGGTGTAGTCGCCCGTGCCTGCCTGCAGCACGCCGAAGCACAGCAGGATGGCGATGGCGCCGATGCGCGCCACCGTGATGTAGAGGTAGCCGGCGCTGCGTACCTCCGGAATGCGGTGGTTGGCCGTGACCAGGAAGAACGACGACAGCGCCATGGTCTCCCACATCACCATGAACGAGTAGGCGTCGTCGGCCAGCACCACCCCGACCATGCTGGCCAGGAAGACGTGGTATTCCAGGCACAGCAGGCCCGGCGGCGTGCCCTCGCCCTTTCGGAAATAGCCCGCGGCGAACACCGAGATGCCGGCCGATGCCGCACCGATCACCATCAGGAAATAGGCCGACAGGGAGTCGAGCCGCAGGTGGAAGGGCAGGGCCGGCAGCCCGATGGCCAGCACCGCCACTTCAGGCCGGCCCGGCAGCGCGACCAGCGCGACGGCGAACAAGGCCAGGCCCAGCAGCCCGCCGGCCGGAAACAGCCACTGCGCGACCAGGTCGAAGCGCCGCAGCGCGAACACCCCCGCCAGGCCGACGATCAACCACCCGGCGATGACCAGCAGCAACCCGTCTATGGCCAGCCAATCGGTGATCGATGGCAGGCCGCTCATCGATCAGGCCGGGTGCCGCGCCAGCAGCGCCCACTGGAGGTCGCGCGCCGCCCCGGGGCCATCGAATGTGGCTTGCGGGTTCGGGCCCAGCGGCGAACTCATCCCTTCGGTCCTCGTTTCCATGCACGCTTGGCAGGGTCGGTGAGTCGAAACATCCCCAAAACATCCTACCCGAACCGGCTGCGTCCTGGCACGGCGGTTCGGGCGCTGTCGCTCAACTCGGGATGCCCAGCAGGTCGAGCAAGCCGCAGAGCAAGGTCAACGGGTGGGGCGGGCAACCGGGCACGAACAGCGTGGGCCGGAAGCGCTGCAGAAAGGCCCGGTCCAGCGCCGGCGAGTCCTCGAACAGCCCGCCCGAGATGGCGCAGGCGCCGACCGCAATCACCAGCTTGGGGTCGGGCATGCCGTCCCAGCACAGTTGCAGCGCCTGCGCCATGTTGCGGGTGATCGGCCCGGTCAGCACCAGGCCGTCGGCGTGGCGCGGCGAGGCCACGATGTCGATGCCGTAGCGGCCGATGTCGAAGTTGACGTTGGTCAGCGCGTTGACTTCCAGCTCGCAGCCGTTGCAGCCGCCGGCCGAGACCGAGCGCAGCTTGAGCGAGCGGCCAAAGCGGCTGCGGATCGCGGCCGACACCCGCACCGGGTCGGGCACCGGCCGCTCGGCGCTGATCAGCAGGCCGGCGCGGTCGGTGCTGGCCAACTGGAAGGTGTCGGAAAACGACAGCCTGGCGCTGGGGCAGGGCGGGGCACAGTCGCCGCACATCACACAGCGCCCGAGGTCGATCTGCAGCGGCGCCAGCGTGATCGCCGCGCTGGGGCAGGCGGCCACGCAGGCCTGGCAGCCGCTGGCGCAGGCCGCGGCGCCCACCACCGGCGTGCCGCGCAGGCCGACCGGCTTGGCCTGGCGCGGGTCGGGGAGGGTCTGGCTGCCCTGCGAGATGCGGACCCTGATGGCCTTGAGCATGGCGGCGTCCTTGGGGGCTAGAGATCGCTGCCGCAATACGACAGGTCGAAGCTCTTGTTGCAGACCGGAAAGTCGGAGATGTCGTTGCCGCGCAGCGCCAGCGCCAGGCCGAACCAGTTCTGCAGCGACGGGTCCTGCACCTTGTAGTGCAGCAATCGGCCCTCGGCGTCGGTCTCCAGCGCGTGCAGCACCGGGCCGCGAAAGCCTTCGCGCAGCGACAGGCACAGCGTGTCGGGGGCCAGCCCGGCGAGCGCGCGCGGTGCCGTGGTGGCCGCGCTGTCCAGGTCCAGCGCGGGCGCCGCCAGCAGTTCGCGCAGCCAGCGCAGCGATTCGTCGATCTCGCGCATGCGCAGCGTCAGTCGGGACCAGCAGTCGCCGCTGGCTTCGGTCAGCAGCGCGGCCGGGTGGGCGCTGTAGAGCCAGCCGGGCAGGCTGGCGCGGCTGTCCAGCGCCACGCCGCTGGCGCGCGCCGCCAGGCCGGTCAGGCCGATGTCGCGTGCGGCCTGCTGGCTGACCACGCCCACCGCTCGAAAGCGTGACCGCACGCTGCGTGCGCCGCGCATCAGCGCGTTGACTTCGGCCAGGTCTTTGGTAAACGCGGCCAGCGTGGCGAGCAGGTCCTGGCGCAGCGCGGGCGTCAGGCCGAAGCGCAGCCCGCCCGGACGCAGCCAACCACGGCCGAAGCGGCTGCCGCAGACCCGTTGGGTGGCGTTGATGATGGCCGTGCGCAGCCGGCCGTAGCTGGCGCCGCCTTGCAGGAAGGCGATGTCGGTGGCCAGGCCGGTCAAGGCCACCAGGTGCATCGCGACGCGTTCGAGCTCCAGCGCCACGCCGCGCACCCGGTCCACCGCCGGGCCGGGCGCGCAGCCGGCCAAGGCCTCGACCGCAGCGCAGTAGGCCCAGGCATGGGCGATGCTGGTGTCGCCGGCGATGCACTCGACCAGCGGCGTCAGTGCCAGCGGCGGCCGCTTCAGCAGCAGGGGCTCGACTCCGCGGTGCTGGTAGCCGAGCTGGATCTCGAGGTGGTGGACCTGCTCGCCATGGCACATGAAGCGGAAATGACCGGGCTCGATCACGCTGGCATGGATCGGGCCGACGCCGACCTCATGCACCTCGGGGCCACGCACCTTGAAGAACGGGTGGCCGGCCATCTGCTGCTGGCGCAAGCCTTCGTAGCGCACCGGCTTGAGCCAGGGGTGGCCGGCGGGCTGCAGGCCGGTCTGCTCCCACAGCTCGCGCTCGAAGAGTTGCGCCGCGGCGTAGCTTGGGGTGAGCGACGCGAACGCCGCGCCGCGCGGGCCACAGCCGCGCAACAGCCGCAGCTGACCGTCAGCGCCCTGTAGCACCGCGGTGGTGATCACTTGTTCGGCCGGCCCGGCCTGCCCGGTGGCTGGGCGGCCGAACAAGGTGAGCAGGCGCTCGCCGGCGGCCAGCGCCGTCGCGCAGTGGCCGGCCCAATCGTCCAGGCTGGCCAGCGGGGCCTCGTCGACCCGCAGCAGCAGCAGGGGCTCGGCCCGCGCCATCACGCCCCGCCTATCGACTGCGCCACCTGCAGCAGCAGCTGGCTGATCGGCGCCGGGGTGTAGACGCCCAGCAGCACCAGCGCGACGACGAAGCCCACTTTGGGCAGCGCTGCCACCCAGGTCTCCCGGACCGTCGGCAGGCGGTGGTCGGGCTGGCCCCAGAGCATGGGGAAGACCGTCCGGCCGGTGGCCACGAAGATCACGGTGAGCATGCTGCACATCAGCGTGAAGGTGACCAGCTTGCCGGCCTGCACGACGCCCGCCAGGATCAGCATCTCGGCGATGAAGCTGCCGAAGGGCGGAAAGCCGAGCAGCGCGAAAGTGCCCACCGCGAACATCAGCCCCGAGAAGGGCAGCACCCGGATCACGCCGCTCAGCGCCTTGACCTCGTTGCTGCCGTAGACCGCGCGCAGCCTGCCTGCGGTCAGGAACAGCAGCGCCTTGACGAAGGCATTGCTGACGATGTAGAGCACCACGCCGTAGGCCGCTGCCTTGCCCACTGACAGGCCCACCGACAGGCCGATCGCGATGACGCCCGATGAGCTGACGCAGGCGTAGGCGATCAGCCGCTTGTAGTTGCGCGCGGCCATCACCTGCACCGCGGCCACGGTCAGCGACAGGCAGCCCATGATCAGCAACTCCTGCGCGAAGAAGCCGCTGTCCTGGCCGCGCAGCACTTGCAGGATGCGGAACACCGCCACCACGCTGATGTTGAACTGCACCGCCGCCAGCAGCGCGCTGGTGCTGGTGGGCGCCGCCTCGTAGGTCTCGGGCAGCCAGCCGTAGAGCGGCGCCAGCCCGAGCTTGCTGCCCAGGCCGAACAGCATCAGCGCCAGCCCCAGGCGCTGCCAGCCGTCGCCCGGCCAGACCAGGCCCCTGGCCATCTCGTCGAGCGCGAAGCTGATCGTCTGGCCCTGCAACTGGGCCGAGCGGGTCAGGCACAGCATGCCCAGCAAAGTCAGCGCCAGCGACATGCTGGAGTACAGCAGGTAGTGCCAGGCGACGCGGCGCGCCTGCGGCCCGTCGCCCTGTGCCACCAGCGGCGCGGCGCACAGCGTGGTCAGCTCGATGAAGGCCCACAGCATCAGCAAGTGGTTGGCCATCACGCCCAGGTTCATCGCCAGCATGAAGGCCAGTGTCAGCGCGGCGCGCGGAAGCAGCTTGCGGGCCAGCCGGGGCGCGCTGACGATGCGCGACGACATGTAGACGCTGATGCCGAGGAAGACGCTGTTGATCACCAGCAGGAACAGCATCGAGGTGGCGTCGAGCACCAGGTAGCGCTGGGCGAAGTACAGCGGCAGCGCCGGGCTGGGCGTGCGCACGAAGACCGTCAGCCAGAACAGGAACAGCCCCAGCGCCGCAGCCACCAGCGCCGGCCCGGCCCAGGCGTGGCGCGCCGGTGTCAGGGGCGTCAGTGCCACACCCGCCACTGCGCTCGCCGGTGTCGGGTTCATGCGCCGTCCTCGGCCAGCGGCAGTGCGGCCGGCAGCGGCTTGTCGCCGGTTGCCCCGATCAGCCCGCTGCCCACCGCCACCGTCAGCAGGTAGACCGTGCTCAGCGCCGCATGCACCGGCCCGGGCCAGGGCTCGGCCAGCAGCGACTCGAACAAGGCCAGCGCGTTCTCCATGAACATCAGCGCCACCAGTTGGGACGGCGCTGCCCGGTTGGTCGACAGCAGCAGCAGCGCGACGGCCACCGTCGCGGCGATGGCGCCCAGTGTCAGCGCCTGCGGGTCGGACATCGCCGGCGAGCCGAACTCGAAGGCCAGCACGATCAGCGCGGCGGCGGCGGCCCAGGTGAACAGGTTGGATGGCATCAGGTCGAGGTTGGGCCCGCCGTGGCGCCGGATCGCGCGGCGCAGCAGCCAGGGCGCGAGCAGCGCACGCACGGTCAGCAGTTCGAGCAGGGCGATCAGCGCATGGCCGGCCAGGGTCTCGTGCGCGGCCGCGCCGCTCCAGCCCAGCGCGAGCGCCTGCAGCGTGAGCCAGAACGGCGCCGAGCGGACCTTGCCGAAGAAGACCGGGATCAGCGCGGCCAGCAGGAACAGGATGACGGGCAATTTCACGCCGTCCGCCCCAGCCAACCGGCGGCGCCCAGGCTCAGCGCGGCCAGCAGCGACGCCGCCATCAGGTAGCGCGGCACCCAGCGCAGGCGCAGGCGCGCCACCAGCGATTCGACGCAGCCCACCACCACCGCCACGCCGGCCATGATCAGCCAGGCGGCGCTCACCGCTGCCGCAGGCGAGCTCAGCGCATCGAAGGGGTTGAGCATCGCCGCGATCAGTCCGGCATACAGGCTCATCTTCAGCGCCGCCGCGTACTGCATCGCCGCCAGCTCGGGGCCGCTGTGGTCGAGGACCATCACCTCATGCACCATCGTCAGCTCGAGGTGGGTCAGCGGGTCGTCGACCGGCACCCGCGCGGCTTCGGCTTGCAGCAGCACGAACAGCACGCCGACCAGCGGCAGCACCAGCACGCCGAACGAGGCCGCGTGTTGCAACTGGCCGATCAGCGCAGCGAAGCTGGCCTGCCCGGTGGCTACCGCGGCCGCGCCCAGCAGCAGGAACAGCGCGGGCTCGATGAAGGCAGTGAACGAGGCCTCGCGCGCCGCGCCCATGCCCTCGAATGCGCTGCCCACGTCCATCGCCGACAGCATCAGGAACAGCCGCGCCAGGCCCAGCGTGTAGGCGAAGACGATGAAGTCGTGGTCGAACTGCAGCGGCGCGGCGCTGCCGATGACGGGCGCGATCATCGCCGCGCCCAGCGACGCCGCCAGCACCGTCCAGGCGCCGGTCTGGAACAGCAGCGTGCTCTGCATGCTGTAGACCGGCCGCTTGCGCAGCAGGCGCAGCAAGTCCCAAAGCAGTTGCAGCAGCCGCGGCCCGCGGCGCCCGGCCCACAGCGACTTGGTGCGGTTGACCAGGCCGGGCAGCAGGACAGGCATCGCCAGCACGGTCAGGACATGGGCTCCCACCAGCCAGGCCGTCATGTCAGCGGCCCGCCGGCCAGCACCACCAACCCGGCGATCAGCACCAGGCCGATCAGCGCGGCGGCAAAGGCGATGCGCGGGTCGTCCTCGCGCAGGCGGCGCGACAGCGCGCTGGCCGAGGCATCGCCATGCTTGATCACCGAGAACAGCCGCCTCTCCACCGCGTCGACGCAATCGGTGATCAGGTAGGCGTCGGTCGGAAAATAGCCCAGCGGCGCTTTTTGCCGGCGCAGCAGCGCGAACACCGGGCGGAAATGGGCGCTGAAGTCGGTCGAGAAAGCGGCCCCGGTGTACTGCATCCGGGGGCTGGGCGCGCCGTAGCCGCAGCCCCAGGTGGCCTGGCGCGCCGGCGCGCTGCCGCCGGCACGCCGGCGCCAGGCCACGATGCCGGCGATGACCAGCAGCACTAGCGCCAACCCGCCCGACAGCCGGCCCAGGCGCGTCAGCGCGTCGTGGAGGGGCTGCAGCATGTCGGCTGGGGTGGCGGACGGGGTGGAGGACGGGGTGGCGGACGCTGCCGGCAGGGTCGCCAGGGCCAGCGTGGCCGCACCGCTGACCAGCTTGAAGCCCAGCACCGGCAGTACGCCGAGCACGACCACGCCCAGTCCGTGCAGCGCCATCGGCAGCCGCATCCAGCGGTTGACCTCGGTGGGCGGGGCGATGCCGGGGTCGCGGGCGCTGCCGAGAAACACCACGCCGAAGGCGCGCGTGATGCTCAGGGCCGAGACCGCGCCGACAAAGGCCAGCACCGCCGCGGCCGCGCACAGCGCCACCCGGGCCCAGACGCTGACCGGCGCGCGGCCGGCCGCGGCCAACGGACCGGCGTGGAACAGGCCCGAATAGATCAGGAACTCGCTGGGCAGGCCGTTGAGCGGCGGCAGCGCGCAGATCGCCACGCCGCCGACCAGGAAGCTCAGCGCCGTCCACGGCATCGCGCGGGCGATGCCGCCCAGTCTTTCGATGTCGACGCTGTGGGTGGCCTGGTAGACCGCGCCGGCGGCATAGAACAGCTGGCACTTGAAGAACGCATGGTTGAGCACATGCATCAATCCGCCGACAAGGCCCAGCGCCACCAGCGCCGCGTTGTCCCAGGCCAGGCCCAGGCAAGCGAGCCCGAAGCCGATGCCGGCGATGCCGACGTTCTCGGTCGACGAGTAGCCCAGCAAGCGCTTGAGGTCGCGCTGACCCACGGTGTAGAGCGCGCCGATCACCGCCGACAGCGCCGAGAACCCGATCAGGAACCAGCCCATCCACTCATCCGGCCGGCCGATCAGCAGCATGAAGCGCACCAGGGCGTAAAGGCCTGCCTTGTGGATGACGCCCGACATCAGCGCCGAGACATGGGCGGGTGCCGCCGCGTGGGCGCGCGGCAGCCAGGAGTGAAAGGGGAAGAACGCCGACTTCAGGCCGAAGCTGGTGACCAGCAGCAGGAACACGCCGTCGCGCAGCGGCCCGGGATGGGCTTGCAGCCAGCCGCCGAAACTGACCAGGTCCCAGGACAAGGTGTGGGCATACAGGATCATGAAGGCCGCCACCAGGAAGATCAGCCCGAGGTGGGTGGACACCAGGTAGTTGAAGCCGGCAAAGCGCACCCGCTGGTTGCTGTAGTCCCAGATCACCAGCAGCCAGGCGGCCAGCGCGGCGACTTCCCAGCCGAGCAGGAACACCAGCGCGTGGTCGGCGGTGTAGACCAGCAGGAAGGACAGCGCGCTCAGGTTGAGCAGCGCAAAGTGCAGGCCGACATGACGCGGCGAGCTGAACTGCGGGCGCAGATAGCCCACGGCATAGACGCTGCCAAGCAGCGTCATCGGCAGCGACCCGGCCAGGAAGAACGCCCCCAGCGCATCCAGCCGGATGCGCAACACGCCCACCGGGTAGGCCCAGGCCAACTCGCCGACCACGACCGTGCCTTCCAGCAGCACCGGTGCGACGGTGCACCAGACCAGCAGCGTGGCCGCCGCCTGCGACACCAGGCTGATGCCGGCCCGCACCGCGTTGGCCACCGGCAGCAGGCAGGCTGCGGCGCCCAGCAGCAGCAGCAGTGTGGCCGCGATCAGCGCGTTCATCGACGGCGCAACCGGCCAGATCTGGCGCGGCCCGGCTGCGGCAGGTCTGCCGTCGGCATGCGCGAACCATCGATGCGAAACACGGGGGAAGGCTCCGGGAGATGGCGCCGGCTGGCGCGGTCACTTCTCGCTGAAATTGCAATCCAGATTGAATTTCATGATAGTACGATGATAATGAGATGCACACAAGGAGACCGTATGGAACTGAAGACAGCGCGCCTGACGGTGCTGGTCGATCCGGCCAAGAAGAAGGCTTTCGAAGCCTTGTGCGCCAGCCAGGACGTGACACCGTCCCAGGTGGTGCGGCGGCTGATCCGCGACTACCTGGTGCAGCATGGCGTGAGCTTCGTGCCCAGCGGCGCCGAGCCCGACGAGGGCGCGACCGCCAAGCCCTGAGCGCCGGGCTCAGCGCTTCAGCGGCTGTCGAACTGTTGCCAGTTCTTGCCCTTGAACGGCGCGTACCAGGCCTTGATCTCGGCCATGTCGGCCTCGACGTTGCCGGTCGGCCTGAACACCGGCCCCAGGCCGCTCAGCTTGCGCGGGTAGTCCATGTAGGCCAGCACGATGGGCACGCCGGCCTGGTGGGCGATCCAGTAGAAACCGGTCTTCCACTGCCGCGTCTTGCTGCGCGTGCCTTCGGGCGGCACCACCAGGCAGACGCGTCCGGTCGCGTCTAGCAGCGCCTGGGCCGAGGCTGCCACCAGGTTGGTCGACTGCGCGCGGTCTACCGCGATGCCGCCCAGCCAGCGCATCAGCGGCCCGAACGGCCAGCGGAAGAGTTGCTGCTTGCCCATCCAGTGGATGTTCAATCTCAGCGCAAACGCCACCATCAGGGTGTAGGGCAGGTCCCAGTTGCTGGTGTGCGGCGCGGCGATCAGCACGCACTTCGGGCTGTCGGCGGGCAACTCACCGTCCAGCGTCCAACCGGTCAGGCGCAGAAACGCCAGCGACAGGGTGCGCAGCACCGTGTTGACGCCAGGCGTGGTGAAGAGGGTGCGGTGCATGGGCAGGGACGCGATCGGTCGCGGCCGTCGTGGGTCCGGCCTGTATTCTGACCCTGCGCCGCCCGGTCGGCGGGTCCGTCGCGCGCTTTGTGCAGTGTC
This sequence comes from Burkholderiales bacterium, assembly GCA_947453625.1. Lineage (GTDB taxonomy): Bacteria > Pseudomonadota > Gammaproteobacteria > Burkholderiales > Burkholderiaceae_C > Pseudaquabacterium. The sequence goes on along the minus strand of CANGHK010000014.1, from coordinate 13,256 downwards.
GCGATGCCGCAGAATCAGCCCACCTGCGTGCCAGCCCGGGCCCGCGCTGCCCCGCCCCCACCCCGTCCGAGGAGAAACCCTTCATGATGCTGCCCCGTTTCGCGCTGCGCGCGCCCTTGATCGCCGCGGCCTTGGGCTGGGCCGTTGCTGCCACGCCCGCGCTGGCTCAGACCACGCTGACGCTGTCGTCCTGGGTGCCGCCGTCGCACATGCTGAGCGAGACCCAGAACGAATGGTGCGCACTGCTGGAACAGAAATCGGCCGGCAGGATCAAGTGCAAGCTGTTGCCGCGCGCGGTGGCGGCGCCACCGGGCACTTTCGACGCGGTGCGCAACGGTCTGGCCGATCTGTCGTTCACGGTGCATGGCTACACGCCGGGGCGCTTCGTGATGCCGCAGATTGCCGAGTTCCCGTTCCTGGGCAATTCGGCCGAAGCCAGTTCGGTGGCCTTGCAGCGGCTGTTCGCCAGGACCCCGGCCTTTGCGGACGAGCACAAGGGCGTCAAGGTGCTGGCGCTGTTCACCCACGGCCCGGGCATGGTCTTCAACACCAAGCGGCCGGTGCTGAAGATCGACGATATGACCGGGTTGAAATGGCGCGTGGGCGGCGGCATGGTCAACGACATCACCAAGGCGCTGGGCATGAACGTCACGCTCAAGCCCTCGACCGAAAACTATGAACTGCTGTCGTCGGGCGTGCTCGACGGCACGCTGTTCCCGGCCGAATCGGTCGAGGCCTTCAAGATCGACAAGGTGGTGCGCCATGCCACCACCTTCCCGGGCGGGCTCTACAACACCAGCTTCGTCTTCATGATGAACCAGGCCAAGTACGACGCGCTGGCGCCGGACCTGCAAAAGCTGGTCGACGCGCAGTCGGGCGAGTTCGCCGCCCGCATGCTGGGACGCGGCTGGGACAAGGTCGACCGGCGCGGCATGGCCTTCATGCAGGCCTCGGGCGTGGCTTTCGCCCCGGCCGATGCGCCCTTCGTCGCCGCCGTCAAGGCCAAGACCGCGGGCCTGGAAGTGGCCTGGGTCAAGGCGGCCGAGGCCAAGGGCCTGAAGGAGGCGAAGAAGGTGCTCGCCGACTACCGCGCCGAGATCGCCAAGCTCGAAAAATGACCCCGCTCGCCGATCCGGATCTCGGCGACCCGACCCGCAGTGCTTGACGAACCGGCCCGGCCGAAAGGATTTGGCGTGAAACGTTTGCTCGATGCCAGTTGCGGCTTGCTGGCCGGACTGGCCTTGTTTGCCATCATGGTGCTGACCCTGGTCGACGTGCTGGGGCGCAAGCTGCTGTCGCGGTCGGTGGCCGGCTCGCTCGAACTGACCGAGATCCTGATGGTGGTGGTGATCTTCGCCGCGCTGCCGCTGGTGTCGCTGCACGGCGAGCATGTCGCCTTCGATTCGCTGGATTCGCTGCTGCCGGGCTGGCTGCGGCGGGTGCAGCAGGCTGCCGTCGACCTGCTGTGCAGTGTCGCGCTGGCAGCGCTGGCCTGGCTGATGTGGGTCAAGGCCGGCCAGTTGGCCGCTTATGGCGACACCACCGCTCAGCTCATGCTGCCGCTGGGCGGCTTCGTGCGCCTGATGAGCCTGCTGTGCGGGCTCAGCGCCGCGGTGCATGGTGTGCGGGTGCTGCGACCGGACAGCGGCGCCGCGGGCGATGCCGACGATCCCGGCAGCAGCGCCGGGGCCGCGACATGATCGAGGCTCTGCTGGGCTTTGCCGCCGCCTTCGCGCTGGCGCTGCTGCGCGTCCCGCTGGCCTTCGCGATGGGTCTGGTGGGTGTGGCCGGCCTCGGGCTGCTGCGGGGCTGGGGGCCGACCGCGGCGGCGGCCGCGCAGGTGGTCTGCGACACCGGTTTCGCCTACACCTTGTCGGTCGTGCCGCTGTTCATCCTGATGGGCAATTTCGTCGCCCGCGCCGGGCTCGCGCACGAGTTGTTCCGCGCCGCCAACGCCTTTGTCGGCCACCGCCGCGGCGGCCTGGCACATGCCACCATCCTGGCCTGCGCCGGTTTCGGCGCGATCTGCGGCTCGTCGATCGCCACCGCCGCGACGATGACCCGGGTGGCCTACCCTTCGATGAAGAAGCTGGGCTATGCCGACTACCTGGCCACCGGCGTGATCGCCGCCGGCGGCACGCTGGGCATCATGATCCCGCCGTCGACCATCCTGGTGATCTACGGCATCGTCACCGAGACCCATATCGGCAAGCTGTTCGCCGCCGGCGTGTTGCCCGGCCTGCTCTGTGCCGCGCTGCTGATGGGCGGCGTGGGCTGGGTCATCCACCGCCACCCGGACGCCGGGCCGGCCGGCCGCCGCAGGGACTGGCCGGCGCGCTGGGCCGCGCTGCGCGGCATCTGGGGCGTCGCCCTGCTGGTGCTGGTGGTGCTGGGCGGCATCTACGGTGGCTGGTTCACCGCCACCGAGGGCGCGGGCATAGGCGCCTCGGGTGCCTTCTTTTTCGCGCTGGCGCGCGGCACGCTGACGCTGCGCTCGCTGCGCACGGTGCTGGCCGAGAGCGCGCGCACCACGGCGATGCTGTTCACGATCCTGATCGCTGCGTCGATGTTCTCGAACTTCGTCAACTTCACCAGCATGCCGACGGACCTGAAGGACGGCATCACCCAGCTCGGCCTGCCGCCGCTGCTGGTGATCGCCGCGATGATGGGCATCTACGTGGTGCTGGGCACGATCATGGAGGAGCTGACGATGGTGCTGCTGACAATTCCGGTGTTCTTTCCGGTGGTCACCCAGCTCGGCTTCGACCCGGTGTGGTTTGGCGTGCTGATCGTGCTGGTGGTGCAGGTCGGGCTGATCTCGCCGCCGGTGGGCATGAACATGTTCGTGATGAACGCACTGCTCAAGACGGTGCCGATGTCGCAGATATTTCGCGGCTCGGCGATCTTCTGCGTGCCGCTGGTGGCCGGGCTGGTGCTGGTGCTGGTCTTTCCTCAGCTCGCGCTGTGGCTGCCGGGCTTCATGAAGTAGCCGCCGCGCGCCCGCGCGCCTTGCTGCGGCGCTGCGCGGCTTGCCAGAGCCGCCAGCCCAGCAGCGCGGCGACGACCCCCGCGTAGACCGACCATTCGCCGAAGTTGTGCTTGGCCGAGCGCATCCAGAAGAAATGCAGCAGCGCCAGTAGCACGGTGGCGTGGACCAGCTGGTGCAGCCGCTTCCAGCGCGCGGCGCCCATGGCCTTGATCGCCCGGTTGAACGAGGTGGCGGCCAGCGGCGTCATCAACAGCAGCGCCAGCGTGCCGACCAGGATGAAGGGGCGCTTGGGGATGTCGCGCACGATGGCGGCCAGGTCCAGCCCCATGTCGAGCCAGGCGTAGCAGAGGAAGTGGGTCAGGCCGTGGAAGTAGGTGAACAGGCCGAACATCCGGCGCAGCCTGGCCAGCGCGCTCCAGCCCGTCGCCTCGCGCAGCGGGGTGATCGCCAGCGTGATGCACAGGAAGCGCAGCACCCAGTCGCCACTGCCGCGTATCAGCGCCTCGGCCGGGTTTGCGCCCAGGGTGTCGGCCAGCGCGCCCCACAGCAGTTGCGCGAACGGCAGCAGCGCCAGGGCAAACAGCAGCGGCTTGGTGGCCGGGTGCAGCAGCAGCTTGTTCATGGCGGCCAGGGCGTGCTGTGCTCCGCGTCCGGCGCCGGTCAGAAGTTCTTCGCCAGGTCCAGTCCGGTGTAGAGCGACGCCACCTGCGCCTCGTAGCCGTTGTACATCAGCGTCGGCCGCTTCTTGGCGAACACGCCGTCCTCGCCGATGCGGCGCTCGGTGGCCTGGCTCCAGCGCGGGTGGTCGACGCGGGGGTTGACGTTGCTGTAGAAGCCGTATTCCTGGGCCGCGGCCTTGACCCAGGCGGTCTTGGGCTGCTGCTCGACGAAGCGTATCTTGACCAGGGACTTGGCCGACTTGAAGCCGTACTTCCAGGGCATCACCAGCCGCACCGGCGCCCCGTTCTGGTTCGGCAGCACTTCGCCGTACATGCCGAAGGCCAGCAGCGACAGCGGGTGCATCGCCTCATCGATGCGCAGGCCCTCGACATAAGGCCAGTCCAGCACCCGCGAGCCGACGAAGGGCATGGTCTTGGGGTCGGCCAGGGTGTGGAACTCGACGTATTTGGCGTTGCCCGTCGGCTCGACCTGCTTGATCAGTTCGGCCAGCGAGAAGCCGACCCAGGGGATCACCATCGACCAACCCTCTACACAGCGCAGCCGGTAGATGCGCTCTTCCATCGGTGCGAGCTTGAGCAAGTCGTCGATGCCGTAGACCCGGGGTTTTCTGACCTCGCCCTCGATCGTCACCGTCCAGGGCCGCGTCTTGAGCGTGTGGGCGTTGCGCGCCGGGTCGGCCTTGTCGGTGCCGAACTCGTAGAAATTGTTGTAACTGGTGGCGTCAGTCCGCGGCGTGGGCTTGTCCAGCGTCAGCGCGCCGGCCACCGCGCTCTTGGCCCCGGCCAGCGCAGCGCCCTTGGCCAGGCTCTCGGCGGCCAGCGCATCGCGCGCCGCCCAGCCCGCCAGGCCGCTGCCCAGCGCGCCGGCGGCCAGCCGCTTCATCCAGTCGCGCCGGCCCGCGTAGACCGCCCGCGGCGTGATCTCGGACGGTATGGCGTGGTTCATGCCACGGTCGGTCGGCTGCTGCATGTGAAATCCTCGAAAGGGTGGGCTGGGGTCGCCGTCAGGACCAAACCTTACGCCAATCGGCCCGGGCAGGCAGGCGGCCATTGAAAAAGCCGGTCAAAGACCGGCTCTTTGCGAGGTCGCGGTGACCTGACCCGAGCTCAGCGCAGGCCGGCCACGTAGTCGGATACGGCCTTGATCTCGGTGTCGCTCAGGCGAGCGGCGATCGCCATCATCTGCGCTGAATTGGCGCGCGTGCCGGCACGGAAGGCCGTCAACTGGGCTTCGGCGTATTCGGCATGCTGACCCGCCAGGCGCGGGTATTGCGCGGGGATTCCGGCCCCGGTGGGGCTGTGGCAGCCGGCGCAGGCCGGCACCTGCTTGGCCGCGATGCCGCCGCGGTAGATCTTCTCGCCCAGCGTCACCAGGTCCTTGTTCTTGGCAAAACCAGGCTTGGCCTGCTTGCCGGCGTAGAAGGCGGCGACATTCTTCATGTCGTCCTCGCTGAGCATGCTGGCCATGCCCGTCATCACCGCGTTGACGCGCTTGCCCCCCTTGAACTCGGTCAGTTGCTTGACCAGGTACTCGGCGTGCTGGCCTTGCAGGATGGGGTTGGCCGGGATGCCGCGCGTGCCGTCGGCGGTGTGGCAAGCGCCGCAGACCTGGGCCGACTTCTCCTGGCCTTTGGCCAGGTCGGGCTTGGGCGGCCCCTTGGTTTCATTGGCGAAGGCCGAGCCGGCCGAAACCGAGATCAGCGCGGACAGCGACAGGGCGAGCAGCGACTTCATGTCGTGAAACCTTGGAATGGACTGGCATTTGGCGCCTGCCTTGCCGCCGCGAGACCGCAGCAGGCAAGGGGGAGGCGGGCAGCCTGTTGATTGGGGTGAGGAGGGTGTTCGGATGGGGTAAACCCGTCGATTTTACAATGCGTCATGAACACCAGCGCCAACGTCCGGAGTAGCCACTCCGATATCCCCACCGACCCCGCCGTGCGCGAGGCTCTGGCCTGGACGCAAAGCGCCCGTTTTCTCACCACGGCCAGCCTGCTGTCGCAGCTGCCGGCGGGTGAGTTGCCCGAGGTGGCCTTCGTCGGCCGCAGCAATGCCGGCAAGTCGACTGCGATCAACACGCTGGCCCAGCACCGGCGCCTGGCCTTCGCGTCCAAGACGCCGGGCCGCACCCAGCATATCAACCTGTTCGACCTCGGTCCGGCCGGTGCGCCTGATGGCCGCTGGGCCGACTTGCCGGGCTATGGCTATGCCGCGGTGGCGCGCGGCGCCAAGCTGCGCTGGCAGGCGGTGATGGCCGATTACCTGGCGCGCCGCCATGCGCTGGCCGGCATCGTGATGATGGTCGACTGCCGGCATGGCTTCACGCCGCTGGACCAGCAACTGCTGGACTTCGTGGCCGAGCGGGTGGGCCGTGGCGAAGTCAGGCTGCTGGTGCTGTTGACCAAGGCCGACAAGCTCAACCGCAACCAGCAGGCGCGCGCCGTGGCGCAGGCGCAGAAGGTGCTGGGCGACATGGCCACCGACAGCGCCGACATCAGCGTGTCGCTGTTCTCGGCGCTGTCGCGCCAGGGCCTGGGCGATGCCGCGCTGACGCTGCGCCAGTGGAGCCAGTGCGCTGCCGCCGCCCCGGTGCCTGACGGCGACGCGCCGCTGTCGCCGGATTGACGCCCAAGGCATGCGGGCTGCGCCACACTGGCGCGATGACAATCTCCTGTTTCGACCAGACCCTGGCCCACGGCATCTCGCTGGCCTGCCGCGCCAGCGGGCCGGCCGACGCGCCGCGCCGCGCGCTCTTCCTGCATGGCTTTCCGGAGGCGGCTTTCGTCTGGGACGGGGTGATGTCGGCCTTGGCGGACTCGGTGCCCGGCCTGCGCTGCGTGGCACCGAATCTGCGGGGCTACGCCGGCAGCAGCGCACCGACTGAATTGGCGGCCTACCGGGCCAAGCACTTGGTGGCCGACCTGGCGGCGCTGATAGACGCGACCTGCGGTGCCGATGGCGCGACCATCGACCTGCTGGTCGCGCACGACTGGGGCGGCGGCGTGGCCTGGAACCTGGCGGCGCTGTCGCCGCAGCGCGTGCGCCGGCTGGTGATCATCAACTCGCCGCACCCCGGCGCGCTGCTGCGCGAGTTGCGCGACAACCCGGCGCAGCAGGCCGCCAGCCTCTACATGAACCAGCTGGTGCAGCCCGACGCCGCGACGCGCCTGGCAGCCGACGATTTCGCCGGGCTGTGGGCCATCCTCGAGCGCTTCGGCGGCGCTGATTGGCTGACGCCGGCGCTGCGCGAGCAGTACCGCGCGGCCTGGCGGCAGGGCCTGGACGGTGCGCTCAACTACTACCGGGCGTCGCCGCTGCGCCCGCCGACCGGGCCGGCTGACACCGCCTTGCAGCAACTGGTGCTGCCAGCGTCGGTGGTCGAGGTGGCGGTTCCCACCACGGTGCTGTGGGGCGAGGCCGACCACGCGCTGCTGACTGGCCTGCTCGATGGCCTGGACGCCTGGGTGCCCGGCGTGCAGGTGCATCGCCTGCCCGGTGCCAGCCACTGGATCGTCCACGAGCGGCCCGACTGGGTGATCGCGCGGCTGCGCGAGGTGCTGGCCACGCTGTGACCGCGGCGCGGGCTTGAGCCCGGCGGCGGGTCCAGCGCGCCCGTTCAGGGCCGGCCCAGGACCAGCGTGATCCCGGTCAGGTCCTGGGGCGCGTGCGTCAACGCGACGTCGAACGGGCCCAGGCCCGAGTCCATAGCCAGGTACAGGCTCATGCCCGCGCGCAATCGTGCCAGCGAGATGTCTGCGCTGCGGGCCCAGGTATTGCCCGCTTCCAGCGTGCCGCCTATAAAGTAGCCTCGGGTCAGGCCCTGGGTGGGGCTCAGGCGCCGGTACCAGCCCAGGCGCAGCAGCAGCTGGTTGCCCGTCAACTGGTCGCGCTGGTAACCCGACAGCTGCTGGAAGCCGCCCAGGGCGTAACGATCGACGCCGTTGCCGGGCTGTCGGCCGGCGCTCTGCACGCGCGCGTACAGCGCCAGCGTGTCGGCGCCCAAGCTGCTCACCCAGTCGCCCTCAGCTTCGAGTCGGTTGAACGGGCCGCTCAGGTCGCCGCTGCGCCGCCCCGCCCAGACCTGTGCCAGCGCACGGTAGCCCGAGCGGGGAAAGACCGCGAAATCGAACTGGTCGAACACCACCCGGGCGCGCAGCGCGTCCTCGGTCCAGCGCACACGGTCGCCGGCCGCCAGGCGGCGCGCGTCGCGCTCGGCGCGCTCGATCTCGAACGCATCGCCGGGTTTGTTCTCGAGCATCGCCAGCAGCCGGTCGGGGTTGGTGCGCGTGGTGCCCTCGATGGCGACCCGGGCCAAGCCGGGCGCTGGCCGCCGGTGGCGTGGGATGGCCGCGGCGCCAGGCGGCGCAGGTGGGGTCGTCCAGGGCCAGCGCGGCGAGCCGGTCGCTGCGACCACGCGCGCCGCCCCCGGCAGCACCAAGCCGATGCGCGGACGGTGGGCGGGCTTGTCCGCTGCCGGCGCGGGCGCGGCGTTCTGCGCAAGCACCGCGCCCACGCCGAACACCAGCGCCGCGGCCCGCAGCCAGGTCAGCAGGCCGGAACGGCGCTGGCGTCGGTTGACTTTGGCGCGGGGTGGGCAGATGGCCGCTCGCCGCGGTGTCTCACCGCGCATGCAGGCCCTTGCCTGCGGCGCGCTGCCGCCAATGCCCATGCGCGGTCGATCACCGAGCGAGGCTTCGAAGAGGTGACCCTGCAAACGGTGCCGGTGGGGCCTGCGCGGATTGCCGGTGCCCGAGCGGCACGCCCGATCCGCCGGACTCCAACGAAAAACGGCCGCCCGAAGGCGGCCGCAAGGCAAGACCACAGCCTCCCGAGGGAGGCCTGTGAACTTACATGTCCATCCCGCCCATGCCGCCCATGCCGCCCATGCCACCCGGCATGCCGCCGCCAGCCGACTCTTCCTTCGGCGCTTCGGCGACCATGCACTCGGTCGTCAGCATCAGGCCGGCCACCGAAGCGGCGTTCTGCAGTGCAGTGCGCGTCACCTTGGTCGGGTCCAGAATGCCCATTTCGATCATGTCGCCGTAGGTGCCATTGGCGGCGTTGTAGCCGTAGTTGCCCGTGCCTTCCATGACCTTGTTGATCACGACGCTCGGCTCTTCACCGGCGTTGGCGACGATCTCGCGCAGCGGCTGTTCAACGGCGCGCAGCACGATCTTGATGCCGGCATCCTGATCGTGGTTGTCGCCCTTGATGGTGCCGGCGGCTTGACGGGCGCGCAGCAGCGCAACGCCGCCGCCCGCCACGATGCCTTCTTCGACGGCAGCACGGGTGGCGTGCAGCGCGTCTTCGACACGGGCCTTCTTTTCCTTCATCTCGACTTCGGTGGCGGCGCCGACCTTGATCAGCGCAACACCACCGGCCAGCTTGGCCACGCGCTCTTGCAGCTTTTCACGGTCGTAGTCGCTGGTGGCTTCCTCGATCTGGACGCGGATCTGCTTGACCCGGGCTTCGATGTCTGCAGCGGCACCGGCGCCGTCGATCAGCGTGGTGTTTTCCTTGCCCACTTCGACGCGCTTGGCTTGGCCCAGATCGGCCAGCGTGACCTTTTCCAGCGTTAGGCCGACTTCTTCGGCGATGACCTTGCCGCCGGTCAGGATGGCGATGTCTTCGAGCATGGCCTTGCGGCGGTCGCCGAAGCCCGGGGCCTTGACGGCGACGACCTTCAGGATGCCGCGGATGGTGTTGACCACCAGCGTCGCCAGGGCTTCGCCCTCGACTTCTTCAGCGATGATCAGCAGCGGCCGGCCGGCCTTGGCCACTTGCTCCAGCGTGGGCAGCAGGTCGCGGATGTTGCTGATCTTCTTGTCGAACAGCAGGACAAACGGGTTGTCCAGAATCGCGGACTGCTTCTCCGGATTGTTGATGAAGTAAGGCGACAGGTAGCCGCGGTCGAACTGCATGCCTTCGACGACGTCGAGCTCACTGTTCAGGCTCTTGCCGTCTTCGACGGTGATGACGCCTTCCTTGCCGACCTTGTCCATCGCCTCGGCGATGATGCGGCCGACTTCTTCGTCGCTGTTGGCCGAGATCGTGCCGACTTGCGCGATTTCCTTGCTCGTCGTTGTGGCCTTGGACTGCTTCTTCAGCTCGGCGACCAGGGCGATGACGGCCTTGTCGATGCCGCGCTTCAGGTCCATCGGGTTCATGCCGGCGGCAACGTACTTCATGCCTTCGCGCACGATCGACTGGGCCAGCACCGTCGCGGTGGTGGTGCCGTCACCGGCGATGTCGCTGGTCTTGGAAGCCACTTCCTTGACCATCTGCGCGCCCATGTTCTGCAGCTTGTCCTTCAGCTCGATTTCCTTGGCGACCGAGACACCGTCCTTGGTGACGGTGGGGGCGCCGAACGAGCGCTCGAGCACGACATTGCGGCCTTTGGGGCCGAGCGTGACCTTGACCGCATTGGCCAGGACATTCACGCCTTCGACCATGCGGTGACGCGCGTCAGCGCCAAAAATGACGTCTTTTGCAGCCATGTGTAAATCTCCGAATTCAGTATTGGGGGGTATTCAGGCCTTCCTTCGCCGCACGGGTTGTCGGGAAAGAAGGCGTAGCGAGCGCCTGTCAGGCTAGGCGGACGGCGCGCAGGAACCGGAGCATGGCAGCGCCATGTGAGGATTCCGAGCACCGCCCAACGACGCCTGGCGGGCGCGCAGCCGCCTTATTTCGCGACAACCGCGAAGAGGTCTTCTTCGCGCATCACCAGCAGTTCGTCGCCATCGACCTTGACGGTCTGGCCCGAGTACTTGCCAAACAGCACGCGGTCACCGACTTGCACGTTCAGGACGATGAAATCGCCCTTGTCGTTGCGCTTGCCGGGACCGACGGCCAGCACTTCGCCTTGGTCAGGCTTTTCGGCGGCGTTGTCGGGAATGACGATGCCGGAGGCGGTCTTGGTTTCTTGTTCCAGACGCTTGACGATCACGCGATCGTGCAGGGGGCGAAGTTTCATGCGTATCTCCTAGGGATTTCACATCAGCGAGGATTGCCAGCGCATTGCGGGCACCCCATCACATGCGGGGACCGGGATCCGGCGGTGCCGGGCCAGTTGTTAGCACTCGTTACCGATGAGTGCTAGCAGTCAATTATAGGGGCGGTATTCCGCGTTTCAAGAGGCCGGTCCGCTGCGGCGACCGGGAGATTTGTCACTGCCAAGGCGCACCCGCCTGCCGCGGCCAGCGCTTCAGGCCTCGCCTTGCCTCGGGCGTTCCTGCCGTTGCTCAGTCCGGCAGGGTGTCGTCGTCTTCACTGACCGGCTTGACCTCGACGCGGTAGCTCTCGTTGGCCCAGGCGCCCAGGTCGACGCCCCGGCAGCGCGCGCTGCAAAATGGCCGTGACGGGTTTTCGGGTGCAAACAGCGCGGGCCGCCCGCAGGTAGGGCAGGGCACGCGGCGGGGTTCGGCCCGTGGCTCGGGTTGGGTTGGCGTGGTCATGCGCAGAGCGTCAGTTCGAAAGCCATGTTCACCGCCGCCGGTCTCAGCCGCCCGTCGGCGTCGGGCCGCATCAGCCGCACCGACACCTGCAGCCGGTGGCCGGTGATCTCGGGCACCAGGCTCTCGAGGTCGTCGATCAGCACGCGCAGCAACTGGTAGCTGCGGCCTGGCGGCAGGCTTTGCTGGAACTGGCCCGCGTTGCTGACCACCTTGTGCGGAACGCCGGCGTCGCGTACCAGTTTGAGTACCGTGTGCAAGGCATCGGCCAGCGGCTCGAGCGTGGCCACCCAGGCCGTCAAGTCGCTGCGGCGGCGCACCGGGTCGCGCTGCTGCCAGGCGTGGTAGGCCGGCAGGTCGAACTCGCAGGTGCCCCCCGGGATGCCTATGCGGCTGCGCACACTGTTCAGCCAATCGTGCCCGGCCAGCGACTGGCCGGCCTTGCCGGGCTGAAGTTTCAAGCCGTTGAACGCTTGGTCTATGCGGGCGATCACCGCGTCCAGCGCGGCGGGCGAGACCTGCGGGTTGCTGCGGAAGGCATTGAACTGGGCCTTGTGGCGGTCCAGTTCCTTGAGCAGGTCGGACTTCAGGTCGGCGCGGGAGGCGACTTCCATGATCTCGAACATCGTCAGCAGTGCGAAGTGGTGGTCCATCGCCGCATCGCGCGGCAGCAGTTGACCGAGCCGGTCGAAAAGGTGTTCCAGACGGAGCATCGTTCGTATGCTCTCGTTGAACGGGTACTCGTACAAGACCAATGCGCTTCCTTGTGACTTCAGGCTCGACAGGCGGCCGCAACAGCGGTCTGCGGCGGACAGTCAGATTGTTTCACAGCAGGGCGCTCAGGCCGGTTCCCCACGTCGCGACGAGTCGGCGCGCAAGCCCCAGATCGCCGACAAATCGGCCACCTCGGCGGCCAGCGCCGCGGTCGTCAGCCCGTCGTTGAAGATCACCGCGTCGGCGATGGCGCGGCGCGCCTCGCGCGAGGCCTGCAGCGCGATCACCCGCTCGACCTGGAGCGCGGACCAGCCCGAACGCGCCATCACCCGGGCGACCTGCGTCTCGGCGCGGCAATCGACCACCAGGATGCGCTGGCAGCGCGCGCGCCAGGGGCTGGATTCGGTCAGCAGCGGCACGTCGAAGACCACCACGCCGTCGCGGCCGCCGGCCGTCGCAGCCCCGGCCTGGCGCATCGCCTCCGCGCCAATCATCGGATGCAGTATCGCTTCCAGCGCCCGCTTGGCTTGTGGGTCGGCAAACACCAGATTGCGCATCTGCGCCCGGTCCAGCGCACCGTCGGGGCCGGCCACGGCATTGCCAAAGCGTTGCCGCAGCGCTGGCATCGCTGGCCCGAAAGCCGCCGTCAGGCCATGGGCGATGGCGTCGGTGTCGACCAGCGTGGCGCCCTGGGCCACCAGCAAGGTCGCCACCGTGCTCTTGCCGCTGCCGATGCCGCCGGTCAGTCCTATCGATGTCACAGCCCTGGCCATAGACCGCCCAATGTGTTGCCGAAGAAGAGTGTGGTCACGCCGCCGCCGGCCAGGTAGGGCCCGAACGGGATAGGCACGTTGCGGCCATGGCCGCGCGCGACGATCATGAAGATGCCCACCGCGGCGCCGACAGCCGACGACAGCAGGATGATCGAGGGCAGGGCCTGCCAGCCCAGCAGCGCGCCCAGCCCCGCCAGCAGTTTGAAGTCACCCTCGGCCATGCCCTGCACGCCGCGCACCAGCTTGTAGACAAAGGCCATGGCCCAGAGCGAGACATAGCCGAACAGCGCCCCCAGCGCGGCTTCGGGCAGCGACAGCGGCGTCCAGCGCAGCCAGGCCGCCAGCAGGCCCAGGCCTATCAGCGGCAGCGTCAGGTCGTCGGGCAGCAGCGTGGTGTCGAAGTCGATCCAGGCCGCAGCCACCAGCAGCGCCAGCGCCGCGCAGTACACTGCGGCGGCGGGCGTGGGGCCGGCCTGCCAGGCGGCGGCGGCAAACAGCCCGCCGGTGAGCAACTCGACGGCCGGGTAGCGCAGCGAGATGGCCCTGCCGCAGGCCGAGCATTTGCCGCCCAGCCGCAGCCAGCCCAGCAGCGGGATGTTCTCGTGCCAGGCCAGTTGGTGGCCGCAATGCGGGCAGCGCGAGCGGGGCCGCG